>NZ_CDDH01000091.1 GCF_000819725.1 Aeromonas australiensis
CCGCCGAATTCCCCGGCAGATGGTCTTGTTAGGGCGATAGCATGGTCTTTGATGCCTTTTTCATGGCGAAGATGGCCGATAGGCCGACTTGTCAGCCAGTGAGCAGCCCCATGGAGCCGAGCGAAAAAAGAACCCCCCTCTTTGAAAAAGTGGGGGGTTCTTCAGCAATCTGAGAGCCGGACACTGTCCGGCTCTCTCGTTGCTGCGCGATGTGCTGCGCACAGCTCTTTGCCTGGATGTGCCCTACCCCTTGAGGCTGGAGCAGAAGCTGACATCGTCCTGCACCGGATCATCACTCATACTGTGATAGAGCTCGAAACAGGGACCATTGCCAAACTCCAGCCCGGCAGCAACGATGTCGCCGATATGCTCCTGCCAACGCGGGCCATACTGACTGCGGTCGGTAATAAGATAACGGGACTGGGCGTAACGACCGGCGGGAATAAGCTGGATCTCGACCGCTCCCATCCCCACCGTCCCCGCAGGTACCGTTACCCCGATGTCAGTGCGACACTGGGCTGGCGGAGTCACCTCGGGGTTATCGTGATAGATGAAGATCCACTCCCCACCTTCCAGACCGCGGGCGCTGGCCCACTGATGCAGCTGGCTGCAGACGGGGTCATACCCCTCGCCATAGGGGCCGGTGACACGCATATAGGCCAGAGTGCGGGCGTCCATCTCGATGGTTTTCATGGTATTGCTCCTTGCTGATGAGTGACCCTCAGCATAAGGATTCGGCTGCACAAGTGCGTGTCCATCCTTGCTCATCAAGTGTCCATTCTTGCTCTTGTCGCGGCGAAACTCTCCCGGCGAGCAACCATAGTAACGGCGAAATACCTTGGCAAACGCCTGAGAACTGGCGAGCCCCGCCCCCAACGCAATGGCCGTGACACTGGCATCGGTATAGCAGAGCCGCCAAGCAGCCCGCTGGATGCGCAGACGACGACACATCTCCCCGGGCGTCTCCCCCGCCACAGCCGTAAACACCCGGTGAAAATGGTAGAAAGACAAGCAGGCATTGCTTGCCAGCGTTTCGATGGAGAGATCGGGATTCTGCTCCAGCGCCCGGATCACCGGGCGCAATCTGGCATGATAATCGACCATAACGTTAGCGACTGGCGCCTCCCGGGACTCTGGCCATATAGAGTGCATCCACATAGCGCCCCTGGCGGAAGGCATAGTCGCGGGCTCGCCCCTCCTCGGTAAAACCGAACTTGCGATAGAGCGCCTGTGCGGCCTCATTGTCGGTATAGACGGTCAGCTCAATCCGGTGCAGGTTGAGCCAGTTATCTGCCATCTCCAGCACGGCCCCCAGCAAGGCCGAACCAACCCCCTTGCCAGCCCAGTCATCCCGCACTCCCATACCGATACTGGCCACATGCTTACGTCTCGGATTGGGCTCTACATGTAATGCGATCTGGCCTACCAACTTCCCCTCTACCTCGGCGATCAGCGCTACCACACCACTCTGTTCCAGCCGCTGTTGCCACACGCCCAGGGTCGGAAAAGGCAGTTGCAAGGTGCCCGCCTGGGCATTGGGCATGGCATAGAGATCCCGCAAGGCGGGGGCATCGGCGGGTTCGGCATGACGGATGGTAATCTGCATATGAGGCTCCTTCTCGAAACCTCCATCATGCAATATCCAGCGCGGTTACACATCCCCCACCCGCACCCATTTGTCTTGCCTATCAAAGGGCGAGGAAAGGCCCATTGGCCCATCTCTGCGCAGATCCGTAGGCTGACCCCATATCAACAAGGAGAGAAGCCATGACTGACAAGACCCTGCACAGCGCCAACGGCGCCCCCGTCGTCGACAACAACAACAGCCTCACCGCCGGCCCGCGCGGCCCCGTATTGATGCAAGATATCTGGTTGATGGAGAAACTCGCCCACTTCGACCGCGAGCGCATTCCCGAGCGGGTGGTTCACGCTAAGGGCTCGGGCGCCTACGGCACCTTTACCGTGACCCATGACATCAGCGCGTTCAGCAAGGCCGATCTGTTCAGCGCCATCGGCAAGCAGACGCCGGTATTCCTGCGCTTCTCCACCGTGGCCGGTGAGAAGGGCGCCGCCGATGCCGAGCGCGACGTGCGCGGCTTCGCCCTCAAGTTCTACACCGAGCAGGGCAACTGGGATCTGGTGGGCAACAACACCCCGGTCTTTTTCATCCGCGACCCGCTGAAATTCCCTGACTTCATTCACACCCAGAAGCGGGATCCGCGCACCAACCTGCGCAGCGCCACCGCCGCCTGGGACTTCTGGTCACGCCATCCGGAATCCCTGCATCAGGTCACCATACTGTTCAGCGATCGCGGCATTCCCAAGAGCCTGCGGGAGATGAACGGCTACGGCAGCCACACCTTCAGCTTTATCAACTCGGCCGATGAGCGCTTCTGGGTCAAGTTCCACTTCAAGACCGAACAGGGCCACAGCTTCTACACCGATGAAGAGGCCACCACCGCCGTCGGGCAGGATCGGGAGACCAGTCAGGCCGACCTGTTCAACGCCATCGAGCGAGGCGACTTCCCGCGCTGGAAGGTCTATGTGCAGGTGATGCCGGAGGCTGACGCCCAGACTTACAACATCCACCCGTTCGACCTCACCAAGGTGTGGCCCCACAGCGACTACCCGCTGATCCCGGTGGGCGTGCTGGAGCTTAACCAGAACCCCGACAACTACTTCGCCCATGTGGAGCAGGCCGCCTTTACCCCGGCTAACGTGGTGCCCGGTATCGGCTTCTCGCCGGATCGTATGCTGCAAGGGCGGCTCTTCTCCTATGGCGACACCCAGCGCTATCGCCTTGGCGTCAACCACGGTCTGCTGCCGGTCAACGCCCCGCGCTGCCCGTTCCATCACGGCGCCCACCGCGACGGTGCCATGCGGGCAGACAGCAATGGCGGCGCCAGCCCCAACTATCAACCGAACCGTTTCGGTACCCAACAACCGAGCGAGCAGCACGAACCGGCGCTGAGTCTGGAAGGGGCGGCCCTGCACTATGACTTCCGTGACTACGACAGCGACTACTACAGCCAGCCGGGCAACCTGTTCCGCATCATGGACGAGGGGCAGCGTTCACGGCTCGCCGCCAACCTGGCCCGCTCCCTGATCAACGTGGAGGATGACGCCATCGTCGCGGCCCAGCTCAAACACTTCGAGCAGGCCGACCCCGAGTACGCCAAACGGGTCGAACTGGCACTGGCCGCCTTGCAGCGCTAAGCCGCAAGCAGCAAAAAATCTGCAAAAGCAAAACGGGGGCCTGATGGCCCCCGTTATCGTGCTATTGACGGTGAGAAATAGAAAACGGAGCCCGAGGCTCCGTTTTTCAATGTGGTATCAATCTCTTACGGAACGTGCTTCACGCTCTTCCCGCTCCCTTGCCAACAAGCGTTTGTACCACCCGTTACTGCAACCAGGCTGTGCATTGGAAGAGTAACGCCGAGCTGGTGATAAATGCAAAACGGAGCCCGAAGCTCCGTTTTTCAATTTGGTGTCAATCTCTTACGGAACGTGCTTCACGCTCTTCCCGCTCCCTTGCCAACAAGGGTTTGAACCACCCGTTACTGCAACCAGGCTGTGCATTGGAAGAGTAACGCCGAGCTGGTGATAAATGCAAAACGGAACCCGAGGCTCCGTTTTTCAATGTGGTATCAATCTCTTACGGAACGTGCTTCACGCTCTTCCCGCTCCCTTGCCAACAAGCGTTTGTACCACCAACTACTGCGACGACGTTGTGCATTGGAAGAGCGACGAGCCATTTCTTGGGTTCCAGTCAAGAGAAGAAAGGAGCTGCATTATGCGACAGGGATCACGTCCATGTCTTTAGCTGGATCAAGAAAAGCCTCACTGACCCACGGAAATCGTCTTCTGATCTTTTGCGCCCCGGGTGGCAGGCAGCACCACCGCAGGAGAGCGCCAGGCCAGCGGGCCATTGCTCTCGAGGTCGTTCAGCGGGCCGCACACCAGCCAGATATCCCCCTGCAGAATCCGGGCCCCTTCGGAATATTTCTGATCCGCAAACCAGCAGACCCGCTCGGGCAACGACCCCAGCGGCAGTAGCAGCTCGGGGCTGGCAGAGTCGCCCACCACTGTGGTTTTGGGCGCGGCCAACGCGGGGACAAGCCAGAGAGAGGGCAGCAGGCAGAGCAGTAAATTTCTCATGAGAGGGATCCAGTTTCGATGCGAGGCATGTTCGAAGAAGCGACCAGCAGAGGGGTTTACTTGACTGGCAATCATACAGCCTGCTGGCATTGTGGAACCAATATGGTAGCCTGCCTGCGCCCGCACCCAACAGCAGGATGCTTGCTGCGGCCACCCCAGGTGACTCTGTCGACCAAGACAAAACATAACCTTATATATCAAACATTTACTGGATGCACTCCCGATGCGTATCATGCCGTTGCTCAAGGCGGCCTGCCTGAGCCTGATGTTATCCGCCTGCGTTGCCCCCTTGCTGCTGATGAGCCCCACCAGCCAGCTGATGTGGGCCCTGCTCAAGCCACTGGTCGGCTTTGACCCGAACGAGGTCAATCTGTTCGAACAACCCCTGATCAAGGATCGGATGACCGCCATCCTCGGCCCCCACTACGACAGCACCATGCAGCTGCTCAAGACCGCCGACAAGTTACAGCAGGAGGGGCCGCTGTTTTATGTGGTCTCCGAGTATGCGCCGGTGCCGGATATCGCCAAGCAGGCAGGGATGGTATGGAACTCGCAAACCAACCAGATGTCGGTTTTGCTGCAAAAAGGGGATGGCACCACCCAGACCTTTGGTGAAAACCTGGCTGACGCAGCACCGGTTTGGCCTACCGCCATGCAGGGCTGGCAACACCCCGCCAGCCGGCTCCTCCCTGCGGCCAATACCCTGAGCGGCGCGGCGACTAGTCAGAGTGGCGCCTCCCCCTTTTCCCTTGGCAGCGCGCTGGGCACAGTGACCCGTGGCGTCACCGGCTCGCTGACCAACAGCGCCAGTCAGGCCATCAGCGGCGCAGCCGCCCACGCCACCAGACAGGCCACCGGACAGGCCACCCAAGCGGTGAGCCAAAGCACGACCGCTCTTACCCGCTCTGCAACCACCGCAGTCACAGCGCCAGCCAAACAGGCCGCCAGCAGTGCCGCTGCGACCGTGACACAAGAGGCCACCAAGGCCGTTGCCACTCCTGCCAAGCAAGCAGTAAGCAGCACTGCTGCCACCGTGACGCAAGAAGCGACCAAAGCAGTTGTCGTTCCTGTCAAACAGGCCGTCAGCAGCACCGCTGCCACCGTGACACAAGAGGCCACCAAGGCCGTTGCCGCTCCGGCCAAGCAAGCCGTCAGCAACACCGCTGCCACCGTGACACAAGAGGCCACCAAGGCCGTTGCCACTCCTGCCAAGCAAGCAGTAAGCAGCACCGCTGCCACCGTGACACAAGAGGCCACCAAGGCCGTTGCCGCTCCGGCCAAGCAAGCCGTCAGCAGCACTGCTGCCACCGTGACGCAAGAAGCGACCAAAGCCGTTGCCGCGCCTGCCAAACAGGCTGTCAGCAGTGCCACTGCCACCGTGACGCAAGAGGCAACCAAGGCTGTTGCCGCTCCTGCCAAACAAGCAGTCAGCAGCACTACTGCCACCGTGACGCAAGAGGCCACCAAGGCTGTTGCCGTTCCTGCCAAACAGGCCGTCAGCAGCACCGCTGCCACCGTGACGCAAGAGGCAACCAAGGCTGCTTCCGCTCCGGCCAAACAGGCCGTCAGTGCCGCCTCTCATACAGCCGGAGAGAGCGTCGCCGATGCCGCCAGAGCCGCAGAAGCGGAAGCCCGCGCCAGGGCAGAAGCCGAGCTGGAGGCTCTGCTGAAATAAACCGACAGGCCGCCGCTAGGCGGTCTCAGACTGCTGACAAAC
>NZ_CDDH01000092.1 GCF_000819725.1 Aeromonas australiensis
TTGGCGCAGGCAAACCAGCGCCCTAACGGTGCGCTCTCACTGCTGCGTTAAGGGAGGGCGGCCAGTAAGGCCGTTCATCGGTTAGCACATATATTGGGTGTTCGGGACTCCTGATATGACGAGATGGCAGAGGGGGGCAAACTCTCTGCCAAGAGAGTGTGATGAGGCGGTTCACCTTATCACACGAGGGGAAAGCGTGCGGTATGCCGTGGATCCCTTATCGATAGGAGAGATATCATGTCGATGTTTATTAATACCAATGTGTCCTCGCTGAACTCTCAGCGGAACCTGATGAATACCAACAAGGCGCTGGATACCGCCTACCAACGCCTCTCCTCTGGCTTGCGGATCAACAGTGCCAAAGATGATGCGGCCGGTCTGCAGATCTCCAACCGTTTGACCTCCCAGATCAACGGTTTGAACCAGGGTAACCGTAACGCCAATGACGGTATCTCCCTGGCACAAACCGCTGAAGGGGCGATGGAAGAGATCACCGGTATGTTCCAGCGGATGCGGGTGCTGGCCGAGCAGTCAGCCAACGGCTCCAACACAGATGC
>NZ_CDDH01000093.1 GCF_000819725.1 Aeromonas australiensis
TTGCATTGATATCAGGTCGAGCTGTGGATGCTGGGGCAAGCCTCCATGGTCTGACAATCCCTGCTACGTCTTTGTCGAAAAGGTGGGTGTCCCAGATTTGCAGATTTGCCGGTGTCCCAGATTTGCCCTTGTCAGAAAGGTGGGTGTCCCAGATTTCTCCAGATTTCTTTTGGGTGTCCCAGATTTCTTTTGAAATGCCCATCAAAAAGGTGGTTGTCCCAGATTTTTCGGCATTCTCTCTTTGCCGGAGGGGGACACCGATTTCCCCCTGCGTTGGCGGCTGATCAAAAGCCACTTTTCCCGCGCCTTGCCGGTCAATGAGCGGCGCAGCCAGACCCGGTTACGCCACGGGGAGCGGGGCATCTGGCAACGCCATTATTGGGAGCATCTGATCCGGGATGAGCAGGATTACCGCCACCATATGGATTACGTCCATATAAACCCGCTCAAACATGGTCATGTCACGCGGGTGGCCGATTGGCCGTATTCCACCTTCCATCGTTACGTGGCGAGCGGCGTCTATCCATCGGATTGGTGCGGGTCGGTAGATGGGGTGCAGGGGGGATTGGAGTAAACCCCTAACATGATTGTTCTGTTGTAAGCGTCCGATTACGCGAACGTCTTACGCGATCGTCCGATTACGCTTCGCTAATCGAACCTACGGCCTTGATTATTTGGCCAAGAACGCCTGCCGAACCAAGCAGAGAAGATCGATACAAAATAGGACCTTGGAAGGCGTTTTAAAGAGGCTCAACGCTTAAGGTCCTGTACATGAATCGAACCTACAATCCTATTGAGTGATACTAAACATTAGTTTACCATTGGGACCTTAAAGTTCGATGGGACAGATGCGGGTCAGCACCTACTTCTAGTGGGTGTCAGAGGGTTCAATTCCCTCAGTCCGAAAGCCATCCAGCACTTTTGCTTGGTGCTTCATATCTGGCCTAAGCATATAGAGCTTCTTCAATAATTCTGGTGACATGTGTATATAGTCAACACATTTTGCTTTAGCTATTTCTGAAACATTGATACCTTCAGTCTTTTTGAAAGAACACTGTCGAAGGTTTGCACCTGTGAAGTTCGCGTTATAAATCTTACTTTCATGAAAATTTGCGCTTTGCAAATCACAGCGTTCGAAATTAACTTCGCTTAGATTAGTTTTTTCGAAAATTGCGCCTTTGCACACCGCGTCAATAAAAATAGATTTATACATGCTACAATTATTGAAAACTATGGCCTTTAGCTTGGAATTTTCGAAGCTGGAAGATCTCATTTCATTTTCAAAGAATTTTGAATCAGATAAAACCCCATTTTTTAATTTTAGGTCGATTATATTTGATTTTTTAAATGTTACATTTTTTATATTTAAATTATTAAGTGTGAGATTTTGAACATTGATAGAGTGAATGCCAAGGCCATGAAGTCGCTTAATATTACCCTGCTTTTTAATGTTTATCTCCGGGTTATCTAAAGTAGCATAGTCACTTATTTCTTCTTCAAGCTTCCTAATTTCAGACATTTTGTTTCTACGGGAATCTAACCAGAATATAAGAATACCAACAACTGAAAGATCCAGCAAAGAGCCATGAAGAGAAATCAATAGATCCTTCCACATATCTTTATCATAAAGACCAATAACAGTATTAGGGAAGATCAATTTGTTAAGGTGATTCCAACCAAGTGATATACCTACAATGACAATCAATAATATAAAAAATATACATGTTGTAGACTTTATTGGGCATTCAAAGATTTTTTTTAAACACTTTTTCATAAGTAGTCTGTCAAAGAAAATCATAATGGATTTGTGAGTTATTTATTGGTGAAGTTATGTTTAATCTAGAACCACAGATTTTTCCATTTTTTAATTGGTAAATATTATTCCATAACTGTTGTTATTGTAAACAATCAACCCGGCCTAAGCCGGGTTGGTTGTATCAAAAGGCGGGAAAAATCAAAGCGCTTCCAATCTGGCATATGCCGTCACCAACCACTTGGCGCCGACGTCGTCGAACTGGATCTGCACCCGACTCTGCTGGCCGACCCCTTCGAAGTTGAGTACCACCCCTTCGCCGAATTTCGGATGGAGCACCCGTTGGCCAAGCTTGATGCCGCTGGCGTCGAAGCTTTGCTGCACCTCGTTCTGGCTGAAGCGGCCGTACTGGGTGGGGCGGCTGACCTGAGTGCGCAGCCGGATCTCTTCCAGACACTCGGCGGGCATTTCGCGGATAAAGCGGCTCGGCTTGTGGAACATCTCGCGGCCGTAGATGCGGCGGCTCTCGGCATAACAGATGTAGAGCTTCTCCATGGCGCGGGTCATGCCGACGTAACAGAGGCGGCGCTCCTCTTCCAGCCGGCCCGACTCCTCGGTGGATTGCTGGCTGGGGAACATCCCCTCTTCGACGCCGACCAGCAGCACCAGCGGGAACTCCAGCCCCTTGGCGCTGTGCAGTGTCATCAGCTGCACCGCGTCGGCATATTCGTCCGCCTGATTCTCGCCGGATTCCAGCGCCGCATGGGCGAGGAAGGCGGAGAGATCGCTCATATCCTCCAGCTCGTCCGGGCGCTGGTACTGGCGGCAGGCGGTGACCAGTTCGTCCAGGTTCTCTACCCGCGCCTGGGATTTCTCGCCTTTTTCCGCCAGATACATCGTCTTGAGGCCGGAGTTCTGGATGGCGATATCCGCCTGCTGGTGCAGCGGCAGCATGGAGACCTGCTCCTCCAGCGCGTCGATCAGCTCGACAAAGCCGCGCACCGCATTGCCGGCGCGACCGGTCAGCACCTTGTCATTGAGCAGCGCCTTGGCCGATTGCCACAGGTTGAGCCCCTGATCGCGGGCGTTGCCGCGCAGGATCTCGAGGGTGCGATCGCCGATGCCGCGGGTCGGGGTGTTGACCACCCGCTCGAAGCTGGCGTCGTCGCCACGGTTGTTGATAAGCCGCAGGTAGGCCATGGCGTCCTTGATCTCTTGCCGCTCGAAGAAGCGCAGGCCACCGTAGATGCGATACGGCATGGCGTCCTGCATCAGCGCCTCTTCCAGCACCCGCGACTGGGCGTTGGAGCGATAGAGGATGGCGCAGTCGGCCAACAGGCCCCCTTTTTCCTTCCAATCCTTGAGGCGGCCGACCACGAAGCGGGCTTCGTCCACCTCGTTGAAGGCGGCGTAGAGGGAGATCGGGTCGCCCTCGGCCCCCTCGGTCCACAGCTCCTTGCCAAGGCGTTCGGCGTTGTTGGCGATGACGCTGTTGGCGGCCTTGAGGATATTGGCGGTGGAGCGGTAGTTCTGTTCGAGGCGGATGGTCTCGGCGCCCTGATAGTCGGTCAGGAAGCGCTGGATGTTCTCGATCTTGGCGCCGCGCCAGCCGTAGATGGACTGGTCATCGTCGCCGACGGTCATCACCTTGCCGCTGTTGCCCGCCAGCATCCGCAGCCAGGCGTACTGGATGCCGTTGGTATCCTGAAATTCGTCCACCAGGATGTTCTGGAAGCGGTCGCGGTAGTGCTCGAGGATGTGCGGCTTGTTGAGCCACAGTTCGTGGGCGCGCAGCAGCAGCTCGGCGAAGTCCACCAGACCGGAGCGATCGCAGGTCTCCTGATAGGTCTTGTAGATCTGCTGATAGGTGCGGGTGACGGGGTCGCCGTAGAGGTCGATGTCGCCGGGGCGCAGGCCTTCGTCCTTCTTGCCGTTGATGTAGCCCATCACGGCGCGCGGGGCCCAGTGCTTCTCGTCGAGGTTGAGCGCCTTGAGCACCCGGCGGATCAGCCGGTACTGGTCGTCGGAGTCGAGGATCTGGAAATCCTGCGGCAAGCCAGCATCCAGATGGTGGGCCCGCAGCAATCGGTGGGCGATACCGTGAAAGGTGCCGATCCACATGCCGCGCACGCCGTCGCCGATCACCTTTTCGACCCGGCCGCGCATCTCGGCCGCCGCCTTGTTGGTAAAGGTGACCGCGATGATGGAGAAGGGTGAACAGCGTTCCACCTGCATCAGCCAGGCGATACGGTGCACCAGTACCCGGGTCTTGCCCGAACCGGCACCGGCCAGCACCAGCAGGTTGCTGCGGGGCGCCGCAACTGCATCTCTTTGCTTGTCGTTGAGCCCGTCGAGCAGGGTTGAAACGTCCATCACCACTCCTGTTTATTTATACAGGCGGGGATTATACGGCCTGAGCCGCCAGAGACCAACCAGCAGGATCAACGAAGGGAGCGATGATAATCTCGATATTGGCCCAATACATTACCCGAAAAGCTCAATAACATGGCGCGTGGGGAATCCAGCGCCCGATGGACGGGATCAAAACGAAGTACTGCTGCGTGCAAACGGCCTTCAGGTAAGGTCACTTCCGTGTCGCCCATCATGAGTTGGCCATCTTGATAATACCCATGCTGGAAGTGCACGATGACATCATTCACCATCAAGGTACCCAGCTTGAGCTGCAGTGACTCGCGTTGCATCTCTCGCAACGCAAAGAGACTGGACAGTGACGGACGCCCATCGGGCATCCGCTGTACATATTCACGGGTGGTTAATTGATATTGCAATTGACCCTGACGATCGAAGACACGCTCCCGATAATCCTTGTAGCGTGCCAACATACCGGCAGCTTGTGCCGTCGGTATCAGCAAAAAGAGCGCCCCCAGCAGGAGCGCTCTGCATTGTTTACAGCTGATCGGCACAGCTGACCTTGTTTCCATCCAGATCGGTACAAGATACAAAGACTTTGTCAAAGGTCGACCCAGCTACCGGTGTCATTTGGGTTGACCAGTCATAGCCAACTCCCTTGGCGTAGATGCTAGTGTGGCTGTCTTGATCTTCCTGCATCCAGCCGATGTACTTGAGTGCACCGTAATCGTTTTGGGCATGAAGCGCCTTGAATTCATTGCTCGAGATCAGGCACATGGGCTCTCCCATTGCCTTGGAGAGATCGGCATCCCGCACACCCACAGCACAGTTGCCAGATACCTTGATGGTTAAATCGCTGCGATCCAGCATCTCGTCAAAGAATGGGATAACGTTGATGTTGAATTTGACGCCCACCTCTTTGGGCTCCCAGCCCATGCCGGTGTCTACGTACTTAGTCTCAATACTTTCCCACTGGATAGTGGGCGCCTTGCCCGAGAAATGGTCGGCAAACTGCTTCAGGGTTGCGGCATTGGAATCGATCTCATCTTGGGTCAGCGATTCGTCCAGCTTGCTCTGATCGATGGTCAGTGCAATGTCTACCGCATCCTTTAACTGTGCCTTGGCCTTGGCCAACCGAGCCTTGGCCTCATTGGTCAGACGGAAGAAGTCCGTATGTGCCACTAGCACATCTGGCTCGATATCCATCTGGCTGAACTGGGTCTTGAAGGTGCTGGCGCTCTCTTCATAAGTGGTATGGAATTGCTGCCCCCAGCTTTGCTTGATATGCATGCGAGGCAAGGTCACCTCTTCTTGCTGGGTTGCATACGCATTATCCGGGCCGTATTGGTAGGAGGCGGCAATATTGAGTGCCGATGCTATCGCCATCGCTGAGGCGCGTAGGGCCTTGGCGCTGTCGAAATTGAGGGTAATCGCATCGTTGTCACCATAGATTGCGCTGTAACCCGGGTCCTGGATATCGGCCAGGGTGGCGGCGACCTTGTCCATACTATCGGCATAGGCCCCCATCAGCTTGGCTACGTCATGGGTATATCCTTTGCCACCCTTGAGACTAAAGGCCATGGAGGCGGAGTATGGTGTGTGGATAATGACATCGATCACTTTAGCCAGGTTGGTGCTGTAATTAACGCCCATCTCAGAAGAGGCAAAGCCCAAGCGTTCTGCAACAACAGGGTCGTTGGTTACTTCGAGCATGGCCAGCATGGCCAGCACGATCTGGCGATCGGTTTTGCCTGTGTCTGTGGTCTCGGCCTGCAGCGTGCTCTTGTACTCCTTGAGCTTATCTTCCACATGCAAGGTTTTCAGATCGGTCAGCGTCAGCAGATCGGTGAGTACCTTGTTGACGGCAACTGATTGACCATTAATCACTGCCAGCGAGGCATTCATATGTGCTTCAGCAGCTTTGGTATCAACCACTTTTTTGTCGAGCTGTGCCTGTTTCAGTGCTTCATTCAGGCTGGTATTAAAAGCGTCATCGCTGTCAAAACGGATGGTATTGCCCAGCTTGGCGATGACATCAGGCTTCAGCTTGATGCCGTTCGCAGGATCGTTGTCGTCATCCATGGTTTGCAGTAGGGCGGCGATACGAATGGCGCGAGCCTTGTCACCCTTCTCGGCGATGGTGTAGGGGGTCACCAGGGTCTGACCTTTTTTAACCTGAGTTTCCCCAAGCAGGATTGAGCCGAGTTTAAAGGCACAGGTATCGCCATCATTAAAGAAGAACTCGCCTTTCTCATCGGTCAGCGCACTGTAGCTACCGCAGGTGTAGTTCAAACCTGCTACTGCACTATCAATAAAGGTGGCGCTCAACGCAGGTTTGGTGGCGTTTCCACCATTGCCACTGTTATTGCCATTATCTGTGCTGGCACCATCGCCACCACCGCCACAACCTGCCAGTGCCAAGCTGGATAACGCTGCCACAACCGATAAAGCCAGAACATTTTTTTTCATTTTTATTTCCCTGAAACAACGATACATATGCCATCTGTACCAAGCTGAGGAAGCCAGATAGGAGAGAGTGGCATGGATTGATATGCAGTACTCAATTGACATTATTGTTAGTTGCGTTTGAGCCCGTGCGGTAAGCATCATACAGGGGCTCATATGGTTTTCATATTGATCTGGATCCCGCCTATTGATGAATTGTGAGATAGCCGAAGTTTCAGATGTATGACGTTTTGTTATGACGACCAGAGTGAGGAGGGGCCTTAACTGCAAAACAGGTCAGCGTAGTTTTGCGAGCCGGATCACGGGCTTACCTAAAGCTTGAGGTGATACTGAGGGAAAACGTTTTACGCTAACTTCATGAATAATATGGAAAATGTCATTTTGAGTCTGGGTTTTTTAGCGTAAAAATCCAAAAAAGATCTAAAAAACAGATGCTTATATGGTTTTTTCACTGTCATTCAAATCGTTAGCGCAAACGTTTTTCCCTTATCATCTGCTTGACCCGCATCTGGGCTGACTTAGAGTAAGCCTGCGTGCTAAATGACCTGTTGTGACAGGCAAGCAAGTTCCCTCACTTAATAACAATCAAGGATACGATCGTGACTAAAGTGCTCAAGCTGGCCACCCTGGCCTCCCTCACTCTCGCTGCTCTCTCTGCTCAGGCCGCTTCCGAGCCGGCTGTGATCTATGACACCGCGGGCAAGTATGACAAATCATTCAACGAAGCCGTGTTCCGTAATGGCGTCGAGCTCTACAACAAGGACAAGGGGGTTAAGGTCAGGGAGTTCGAACCCCAGAACGAAGCCCAGCGCGAGCAGGGGCTGCGTCGTCTGGCCAGCCGTGGCAATGGCCCGATCGTGGCGGTCGGCTTCAACATGGGCTCGGCAGTAGAGAAGGTGGCGACCGAATTCCCCAACACCCAGTTCACCATCATCGACATGGTGGTCGACAAGCCGAACGTCCAGTCCGTCATCTTCAAGGAGCATGAAGGTTCCTTCCTGGTGGGGGCACTGGCGGCCATCGCCTCCCAGAGTGGCAAAGTCGGCTTCGTGGGCGGCATGGATATCCCGCTGATCCGCAAATTCCAGTGCGGTTACGAGCAGGGTGCCAAGTACGTCAATCCGAAGATCGAGGTGTACCAGAACATGGCGGGCTCTACCCCGGCGGCGTTTGCTGACCCGGCCAAGGGTGCCGAGCTGGCCAAGTCCCAGTTCGCCAAGGGTGCTGACGTGGTTTATGCCGCAGCTGGCGGTACCGGTATCGGTGTCTATCAGGCCGCCAAGGACAGCGGCAAGTTCGCCATCGGTGTGGACTCCAACCAGAACCACCTGCAACCGGGCACCATGCTGACCTCCATGGTCAAGTCTGTGGGTCTGGCCGCTTACCAGACCTGGGATGACGCTGCCAAAGGTGAGTGGAAGCCGGGTATCAAGAACCTGGGGCTGGCCGAAGGCGGTGTGGATTGGGCGCTCGACAAGGACAACGAGAAGCTGATCACCCCGGAAATGAAAGCCAAGGTAGATGCCATCAAGGCTGACATTATTGCAGGCAAGGTTCAGGTTCATGACTACATGAGCGACAACACCTGCAAATACTAATTAGAAAGTTGCTGCTACGACTCTCAACGCACCACCGGCCCGCACGGGCCGGTTTTTAGTCTTATGTCATGACACGCAGGGCTGCATCATGGACCAGACAGATCGTTATGCCATCGAATTGAGGGGTATCGATAAGCGCTTTGGCGAAGTGTACGCCAACAAGCGAATCGACCTTAAGGTTCGTAAAGGCAGTATCCACGGCATTGTCGGCGAAAACGGCGCCGGAAAATCTACCCTGATGAGCATCATTTATGGTTTCTACCACGCCGATAAAGGCGAGATGCTGATCGACGGGAATCCTTTCAAACCCCATGGCTCACAAGATGCGATTGCCGCAGGGGTGGGCATGGTTCACCAGCATTTCATGCTGGTGAACAACTTTACCGTATTGGAGAACGTCATCCTCGGTGCCGAGAACGGCTGGCACCTGCGCCAGAGCGTGGCGGCCGCAGAGAAGCTGCTGGGGGAGTTGGCGCGGGATTATGGCCTCGAGGTGCCGCTGCACGAGAAGGTCGAAGATCTGCCGGTTGGCTTGCAACAGCGGGTCGAAATTCTCAAGGCGCTCTATCGCGGTGCCCGCATCCTGATCCTCGATGAGCCGACCGGGGTACTGACTCCGCAAGAGGCGGATCACCTGTTCACCGTATTGAGACAGCTGCGGGACCAGGGGGCGACCATCATCTTGATCACCCACAAGCTGCGGGAGATCCTGGCCATTACCGATCAGGTCTCCATCATGCGTCGTGGCGAGATGGTGGCCCATGTCGCTACCAAGGATACCGACAAGGAGCAGCTGGCCGAGCTGATGGTGGGTCGCAAGGTGCGGCTCAAGGTCGACAAGGGGCCAACCCAGCCCGGTGACGCCAAGTTGAAGATCGAAGGGCTCAGCTACGTCGACGCCAGCAAGGTGGAGCGGGTCAAATCGGTCAGCTTCGAGGTGCGGGCCGGTGAAGTGGTCGGCATCGCCGGGGTCTCCGGCAACGGTCAGTCCGAACTGCTCAGTCTGCTTGGCGGCATTCTCAAGCCGAGCAAGGGCAGCTTCACCATCAGCAGCCGCAGCGGCGTGCACAAAGTGAGCGCTGAGCACCCGGCCGATCCCGAGCTGGTGCGCAACTACGGCCTCGGCCATGTGCCGGAAGATCGCCACAAGATGGGGCTGATCAACCGCTTCGAGGCGAAAGAGGCCTTTATTCTCGGCTATCACCGCCGCCCGCAATACAACAAGGGGTGGCTGCAGAACAAGGGGGCGATCCAGCAGGATTGTCAGGCCAAGATGGAGAAGTGGGACGTGCGCCCGCCCCATCCCGATCACAAGACCGCCAACTTCTCCGGTGGCAACCAGCAGAAGCTGGTGATCGCCCGTGAAGTGGAGCAGGACCCGGATGTGCTGTTGATCGGCCAGCCGACCCGCGGGGTCGACATCGGCGCCATCGAGTATATCCATCAGCAGATCATCGCCATGCGCGACAAGGGCAAGGCGGTGCTGCTGGTCTCGGTGGAGCTGGACGAGATCATGAGCCTCGCAGACCGGATTCTGGTGATTGCCGACGGTCGCATCGTCGGCGAGCTGGATGGTGCCAAGGCGGATGAGCGCACTATCGGTCTGATGATGGCGAACATAGTGCCGGACGAAGTTGCCAAGGAGGCCCACTGATGAGTCAAGTACGTATTCCTGCCTGGGTCTCCGTGGGCGTCTTGTCTGCGGTCAACATCCTGCTGGCCTTCCTGGTGTCGGCCATTCTGTTCTACTACCTCGACATCAACCCGGTCGATGCCGCCAAGATCATGTGGTACGGCGCGTTCGGTACCGGTGAGGGGATAGGGTTCACCCTCTACTACGCCACCGGCTTTATCTTCACCGGTCTGGCGGTGGCGGTCGCCTTTCACGCCGGGCTGTTCAATATCGGTGGGGAAGGTCAGGCCTATATCGGTGGTCTGGGGGTGGGGCTAGTCTGTCTGACCCTGGGTGATGTGCTGCCGTTTGCCCTGCTGTTGCCGCTCTCCATCATTGCCGGTGGTCTGTTCGGCGCGGCCTGGGCCTTTATTCCTGCCTGGCTGCAAGCCAAGCGCGGCAGCCATATCGTGATCACCACCATCATGTTCAACTTTATCGCCGCCTCCCTGATGGCCTATCTGCTGGTGGAGGTGTTCAAGCCGCCCGGCTCGATGGCGACCGAGAGCAAGGTGTTTGCCGAGGCAAGCTGGCTGCCCAAGATGAGCGGGCTGGCGAGCCTGTTCGGGATGGAGATCCCCAACAGCCCGCTCAATATCAGCTTCTTCTGGGCGCTGATCTGTGCGGCGCTGGTGTGGGTCTTTATCTGGCACACCCGCTGGGGTTACGAGATCCGCTCGGTCGGCGCCAGCCAGAGCGCCTCCGCCTACGCCGGTATCTCCTATCCCAAGGTGGTGATCCTGGCCATGGTCATCTCCGGCATGTTGTCGGGCTTCTTTGCCCTCAACGTGCTGCAGGGGGAGCTGCACCAAATCAAGCTCAACTTCGTGGAAGGGTTCGGCTTCACCGGTATCGCGGTGGCGCTGATGGGGCGCAACCACCCGGTCGGTGTCATCATCGCCAGCCTGCTGTTCGGCTTCCTCTATCAGGGGGGCGCCGAGCTCAGCTTCGAGTTCGGTGTCGACCGCAACATCGTGGTGGTGTTGCAGGGTCTGGTGATCCTGTTCTGTGGCGCCCTTGAGCACATGATGCGTCCGCGCATCGAGCAGCTCTATCTGGCGTTTGCCAACCGCTCAGCCGCGCAAGCTAAAGGAGTCTGATCATGTTTGAAATTCTGATCCTGATGCTGGATGCGACCATCCGTACCGCACCGCCGCTTATTCTGGCTGCCATGGCGGGCATGTTTTGCGAGCGCTCCGGGGTGGTCAACATCGCGCTGGAAGGCAAACTGCTGGCGGCGGCGTTCGCCAGTGGTGCGGCGGCGGCGGTCTCCGGTTCTGCCTGGATAGGTCTGGGTGCCGGGGTGGGTGTCTCCATCCTGTTCGCCCTGATGCACGGCTTTGCCACCATCACCCACCGCGGTGATCAGGTGGTGAGCGGCATGGCCATCAACATTCTGGCGGCCGGTCTGACCGTGACGCTGGGCCGTTACTGGTTCGATCAGGGGGGCCAGACACCGGCACTCTCCGGCGCGGCACGGTTTGCCCCCATCGATCTGCCCTATGCCAAGGAGCTGTGGGATGTGCCGGTGATTGGCCAGCTCTACAGCGAGCTGTTGAGCGGTCACTCCCTGCTGGAGTATGTGGCGTTTGCCGCCGTGCCGCTGGCCTGGTGGGTATTGTTCCGCACCCGCTTTGGTCTGCGCTTGCGGGCGGTGGGTGAGGCACCGGCAGCAGTCGATACCGCCGGTATCTCAGTGGTACGGATGCGCTACACCGCTCTCATCATCGGCGGCCTGCTGGCCGGTATCGGCGGTACCTATCTGGCGGTGGCCCAAACGGCCCAGTTCATCCCCAACATGAGTGCGGGCAAGGGCTTTATGGCGCTGGCGGCGCTGGTGTTTGGCAAGTGGCGTCCCTGGAGTGCCATGGCAGCCTGCCTGCTGTTCGGCTTCCTCGATGCGGTCGCCATCCGGTTGCAGGGGGTCAGCATTGGTGACTTCCCGATCCCGGTGCAAGCCATCGAGGCACTGCCCTACATCCTGACCGTGTTCCTGCTGGCCGGTTTTATCGGCCGTGCGGTGGCGCCCAAGGCGCTTGGTACACCCTATGTGAAGGAACGGGAGTAGCGCCTTTTATTGCGATATTCTCGATCACACAGATAACAGCAGGTCCACTTCGGTGGGCCTGTTTTTTATGAGCGGGATGGGGCAGACCTGCCGGGATCTGGATGGTGTGATAGAGGGAGGCGATGGCGTGAAGGGATAAAGGGGCTGCGCGAGTTGCTGCGGGTAGCGGCTGGCGTACAAGAGCTGCCCCCTCTGCCAGAAGCATCAAAAACCCCCTCGTATCGGGAGGGGGTTGCAGAGGTGATTGCCAGATTAGTCCTGAGGATCAGGGTGCCAGCACCAGCTTGTAGACGCCAAAGCCGGGGTGTTTGGCATCGGTGGGTGGCAGGGTCTCTACATAGTTCAGCTTGCCACCGGTCAGGGCTTGCGCCTCGCTGCGTGGCGAGCTGTAGATGCGCAGATCCAGATTGGCAGGCAGGGGGGCCAGCTGCCAGTTGTTGTCTGCCGGGGGCTCGAAACCGGCCGGATTCTTCTCTGCCAGATCCTTGAGGTATTCGGAGAGCACTTCGCGGGTTTCGAACTGATCTTCATGGACGATCACCTTGGCGTTGATGCCCGGGAAGTTGCCACCACCGCTGGCGCGGTAGTTGTTGGTCACCACGTAGAACATCTGGGCCGGGTCGATTGCCTTGCCCTGATAGGTGAGGTTGGTGATGCGATAGCTGTCGCTCACCTTGTTGCCATCCACATCGTAACGGGCGGGTTTGGTCACATCGACCTGATAGTTCACACCGTCGATCACGTCGAAGTTGTAGGTGCGGTACTTCTCGTTCACCAGCCACTGGGTAGCGGTGCTGGCGGCATCGATCTTGTTGAACTGGACGGCGCTCTTCTCCAGCCACTCCTGTACGGTCGCGCCATTGATGGCGACCACCTGCAGGGTATTGGGGTAGACATAGAGGTCGGCCACGTTGCGCAGGGAGATATCGCCAGCCGGTACATAGGTGAAGTCGGTCGGACCGTTGCGACCGCCACGGAATGGCGCGGCGGCGGAGAGGATGGGCCATTTCTCCTTGAGCTGACCATCCTGTTGCAGTTTCTGGGCGTGCCACAGCTGGGCGTCGCTGACGATCTGGATGGAGGGGTCATCCTGCACCAGCGCGAAGAAGCTGTGGATTGGCTTGGTGATCTTGCTGAGGGGCTCGTCCAGCCACTGGTTTGCCTGCTCGTGCTCGGCAATGACCTGATCGACCACCGCCTGATCTTCGGTGCTGCTGGCGCTGCTGTCGATTTTGCGCAGCTGGGACTGACTGGAGGCCACTTCCCAGCGACCCTCTTTCCAGGTCATGTGCAGGTCGATGATGCCGAGGTGATTGCCCCAGACGCCCGGCATCACGGTCGGTACACCCGCCAGGGTGCCTTTCTCGTTGTCCACATCGGTCATGTTGGGGTAGTCGCCCGGGAAGGTGCGGTGGGCGTGGCCCAGCAGCAGGGCATCGATCCCTTTCACCTTGGCCAGCGGCAGGGCGGCGTTCTCCATCATGGGTTCGCGCGGGTCACCTATGATGCCGGTGTGGGCCACGACCACGACGATGTCAGCGCCCTTGGCGCGGATTTCGGGTACATAGTGCTCGGCGGTCTCGACCATATCGGCCACCACCACCTTGCCTTCCAGATTACGTTTGTCCCACAGGGTGATCTGGGGTGGAGTCAGCCCCAGCACCCCGACCTTGATGGTCTGGGTATTGCCGTTGGCATCCTTCACCTGACGATCCAGCACCACGTAGGGTTTGAACTTCTGCTTGTTCCAGTCGATGGTGCCTTTGCCATCACGGCTGAAGGCATCGGCTTGGAAGACGTTGGCGTTGATGTAGGGGTAGTTGGCCCCTTTCAGGGTCTCTGCGAGGAAGTCGAGACCGAAGTTGAATTCGTGGTTGCCCAGGTTGCCGACATCATAGCTCATGGTGTTGAGCGCCTTGATGGCAGGGTGGGTCTGCTTGCTCAGCCACTGCTGTTTGACCTGCTGGTCGTGGATATAGTCGGCCAGCGGGGTGCCCTGGATCAGGTCGCCGTTGTCGATCAGCAAGTTGTTGGCGTTCTCTTCGCGGGCCTTGCGGATCAGCACTGCGGTGCGGGAAAAACCCAGCGAGGCATCCGGCTTGTTCTGGTAGTAGTCATAACCGAGCAGGTTGGAGTGGATATCAGAGGTTTCGATCAGCCGCAGGGTGAGATCACCGGGGGCCTGAGAGTTGTTGTCGTTACAGCCGGACAGCAAAAAGATAACTGCCACCGCGCTCAGTTTGAGGGTGGTTTTCATTGTTGGATTCTCTTGTTATGGGTATGCCAGCGTGGTGCATTCTATCGATAATGCAGGGGGGGAGACTGTGAACACGCAGGTAATTCGTTCTAATTATCTCTTTGTTAATAAAGGGCTGATCGATCATGAAGGGTGATATAGCGCTCCTCTTGTCACCAAGAGCTCTTCGAACGAAAAATTCTGGCACAGTCGCCTCAACGAGGGCAGTGACAACCGCTTTGTCCATATCACCGATGGCAAACGATAAGCCGCAGGTTGAGCCTGAAACAACAAGGGAGCCAGCGGCTCCCTTCAGACTGCTGACAAACCC
>NZ_CDDH01000094.1 GCF_000819725.1 Aeromonas australiensis
TCAGGTGCGGAATGTCGGTTTGATCGCGAACGTCCGATACGCTTCGCTAATCGAACCTACGGGCTAAAACAACGCATAGGAAAAAAACCAAGCGTTGAAATCACTCTTAAGCAGAGTGTTAAACAATAACCTCCGACTCACCTAGTAGGTTATAATTATCATTCTCTTCTAAACTATCTAATATTTTAGCCGCATCGATCTCTTCAAACAGAATCCAAGCATGAGGAAAATCGCTCTCAACATGGTTCAACTTGTAGGCACGAATTATAACATCATCTTTTACCACTAAACCAGATTCTGAAAATTCAAGTTTAAACTCAGAGTATAGATTTCTGTCCTCCACATGTATTAGATTATCATAGATTATTCTTTCGCCGGATATTACCTTTACCTTAGCTTTTTTAGGTAGCTCCTCTGAATTAGAAACTAAAAACAACTCCCCAAGAACATATTCTTCGGTACTGTTAGACAACTGGGAGATGGGTTTGTATTTTTTATCCTCTAAATCTCTTTCCATATAGTAAACTAGCGGACACATTAAACTATCCTTGTTTCTATGCTGACGTTTAAGCATTGTTTATTCATAACATTTTCTGATTGCTTCGAATCAAACTTATATTGAGTAACACAGAGGTATCTGCCTTTTCGACCGACAATCGGATCAACTATATAATCATAGTCTGGAGAAACACTATAAGAACCTGTAGTTTTAGGTTTTTTAGATAATTTATAAAATAAGCATCGCCCTTGCTTTCTATTCAGTTCATTCTTTTTGTAAAACTTCTCTAGTTGGATAATGTTTATCTTTACTTCCAGCGTGTTATTAAGATAGTACATTGCATTGTCAGCAGTCCCATAAATTCCTTTAGTCTTATGGTAAGCTCGCCGTTTAGCTAGGCGTCGACTGTTTCCTAAATAAAACCCTTTACCAAACTCACCACCACCTTTACTAACATCAACCTTACAGTTCTTTAGGTCCTGTACAACATTACTATCTGTGCCGTGATATAAAGTAATTTCCATTGTATCCTCTTGTTGCTTAACACCCGCTTAAGGGGGCGCCAACGCTACTACCAAGTTTCCGCGCAACCTTGAAACCACTAAAACCAACGTACAATAAAAATGCCATGCGTTGGCTGTACCTCTTGAAATGTTTGTTAAATTTCTTTTTTAGGAAGGTACTTTTCATATTTCTCTGGAAGCAACCCATACTGCCCCCATGCATTCAAGAAGCTTTTAGGAATATCATTACCTTCCCATCCTATGTCTGAGTGGAACAGTATGTACCGCCCAATTTTTGTAGAATCAATGTGCTTTCTTTCATCAAAGTTTGGGTAAGTATATAATTTGAACTCTTGAAAGTTAGGAGTTTCGACGTAAATGATATTACGATATGTCAATCTTTTGTAATTTAATATTTTTGCAAAAAATAATCGAGGCAACTTATCAAAGCCATCAACGACGATACTTGTTGGATTAAGAGCATCCCTTAGAACTTTCATATGTCTCGAACTGGGTAGAATATATGCTCGATGAATGTTTTTATCGAAATCCCTACACAGTGCACCGATATTCTTTATTTTACTTGGCAGTTTAAATTCCTCTCCATTGTGACGACCTATTGCAACCTCCGTTTCCGGGCCATTTTCATCTTCGATAGGTGTACGTTCATATTCCTTTAGCTCCTCGTCTTCATCTGAGATTTCTGGAGGGGCAAGCTGCCAACTAGAAACAACAACTAACTCTTCATTTTCAATAGCTTTTTTAGCTTCCTCTTCATTCTTAAACAGTTGCCCCTGTTTTTTTTGTATTTTGAGGCGGCAATTAATGTGAGAAAATGACGGCTTGTGTTTGTAATGAGCAGTTACAGCATTGGTCGTTATATTTTTTAGGTCAGGAGTTCTAGATAACGGCGTTGTACAAACTGGACAATATACTTTCCCCTTCATTTCTGCCGTAAAATCCTCTGGCACCACTTGTATAGACTGTGCTTCTAGTTGTTTTTTTGAACCTATACCATAAACCCAGCTATTTGAATGCAAAGCAAATGCTATAAGGTGTTTATTCTCTTCCATATGTTCCCTCACAGTTTTAGGAAATTTAACGCAGTGTAAAGGGGTGAGAGCCGCCTAAACCAGCTTTCCGTAAACAACAGTCACCACCAAAAACTACCCAGAGCTATGTTGGTAAGTGTCGCCAAATCACGCCTGCACGAGCAGGTCAGAAATAAAGAGGAGGCCGTCGCCATGTTGGGTGGGTCATTGTGGGCAGCGTTCGCTTATCTATTCCATCCGGCATGGCTACCGCCCCTGAATTTCAGCCTCCAGTCTGCTGCGGTTCACCAACGGGATGGGGTTGGCATGGCTCATGGGAGACTCCGACGAGGCAAGTGTTGCCAAATGGCAATATTAACCATGGCGCTGTGGAGAGAAAGTTCAATATTGAGAATTTCTGTGCAAGATCAATAAATTAATCAAATGTCACCCACGATTGATGACACGCCGAGATAGCGTGAACAACCATTCTTGATCTATCACCATAGAATATTCATGGTCACATCTGGCTTGAACCAGCATAAAACTCTTTGTTATTGTCCACGCCCCCTGCTGAAATAGCTTATTTATCTATAAATCAACAAGATAGTATTATGCGGTGGCGTCGCGGGGGGCATCTGCTATCGGGAAGGAGAGTTATGAAGTCGCAGTTCAAAGTGGCGCTGGCCATGTTGGCCCTGTTCGTCGTCCAAGGCTGCACAGCCCCGGATTCATCCACCAAACGCAATGCACCCGGCCCGGTGCTGACAGTGCATTACGAAAGTGCCCCCCTGATCCCCGTTACCATCGCCGGTGAGCAGTACCAGTTTTTGCTCGATACCGGGGCCAGTATCACAGTTATCGACCATCGTCTGGCCAGCCGCTTTAAGGCGCTGACCTTAAGCGAATTGCCCAGGGCCTATCAGGCTGATTTTGCCAGTGTGAGCAGCGTTTCGGGTCAACTGGGCAGTGAGCAGCTTGGCTTTGTTGAGCCGCAGCCCTTCTCGCTGGGGTCGGTCACCATTGATGACAGCGATCTGTGGGCAACCGTTGATTTCGAGCTCTTTTCCCAGTCTCTTGGTAGCCGTATCGATGGCATCCTCGGGATCGACACCATCCGTCGCTTCAACTGGGTGTTTGATCGCGACAGGCATCAGCTCACAGCCTCGTTGACGGCACCCTCGGCAGCCACCTTCGAGCGTTGCATCGGCTATGAAGACAGCTACAACCGCTCCCCGGCAGTGTATCTGACCCACGGCGAGAGCAGCGTGCGCATGTCTTTGGATACCGGGGCCGATCAGAGCTATGTCGACCGTGCCTTTATCGACTTTATGGTCAATCAGAAGGCGCTCTCTGGTGAAGATGCAATGCCACGTAAAGGGGTGGATGCCAGCGGTATGGTGGAGGGGCGTGAACATATCCTCACCGGCCTGCACTTTGATGAGCGCCAGCTCGGTGAGCTGCGCGTGTCGGAAAACAGCAATGAGCAGTATGGTCTTGGGCTGGATTTTGTTCACCGCTTCAATCGCTTTGCGATCATCCCCGGGCGGATGATGCTCTGCTACGACGCCGACAGCCTGGCGCGCAAAGTGCCGCCAACCCTGCGCCATATCGGGGTGCGTTTTTATGGCGAGCATCTGCAGGTCTACTACAGCGACGAACGGGATCTGGCCCCCTATGGTCTGGCCAATGGCGACATTCTGGAGCAGATCAACGGGGTGGCTTATCGTCCCCTCGAGATCGACAAGGTGCGTGAGCTGCTCAACACCAGTAAGCCGGGGTCGCTCAAGTTGCGAATTGTGCGGGAAGGAAAACCGCTGGATATCGCCATCTAGTCAAGGTGGGGCGGCAAGATGAGCCGCCCCTGTCAGCCTCAGCCCTTGGTCGGATTTTCCAGGCAGGTGAGGGTTGGCTGGCCGTAACGCTCCAGCGTGGCGTCGTCCCCCTTGGTGAAGAAGGTGAGGTGTTGCCCTTTATCACGGATGCCGCAATTGCCCTGGGATAGAGGCTCTTGCAGTGCAGGGTTTAGATTGACCGATGGCGTTGGGGCAGCCAAGCGTAAAAACCCGACACTCCTCGCCGGAGTGTCGGGTTTTTTGTGGCCGCGATAAAGGGGGAGGCGGGTTGCCCGGTTGATCAGGCCAGCGCCAGTTGCTGACTGCGGGCGCGCCACAGCCGCTCGTGGAAGAAGAACACCAGGGTATTGATGGCCGGTTCGATCATCGCCATCACACCGCCGGTGAGCAACTCGCCGCTCAGCAGGAAGGCCACCCCGAAGGCCACCGAGAAGTGGACCACCGCGAAGCTGCTGGTCTTGGCCTGCAGGCTGTGATTTGGCTTGAGTTTGTGCCAGCCAAGGTCATGAAAGTAGAAGGCGACCGTGTTGACGGCGGGCTCGATCAGGGCGATCAGGCTGGCGGTCAGCAGCTCACCGGTCAGCAGGTAGGCCACGGTAAAGGCGACACCGAAGTGCAGAATGGCAAAGCTGATGGTTTTTTTCATGATGGCGGCTCCCTCTGTTGATGATGAGAGTATCCGCCAAAATGAGATTAAATGAAAACTATTCTCATCTATTGCCGGGATAGAGAGAACCTATCAACGGGCGAGTGGCCGGTGTGGTTCAGCGGTTGCCAATCGCAACCAAGGCGATAAAGTACAGCTTCTTCACACTTGCCCATGAACAAGAAGACCTTGGGCACCCATCCTTTGGGTTCTGGCTATGCTGCGCCTTGCTCAGAAAGGTGGGTGTCCCAGATTTGTTTTCTCGAGGGCTTTTTCCAGCTGCATCCGGGCCAGATTATATCCCTCATGGTAGAGGGCTTGATATTCGGCTGCCGTTTGTTTCCAGGCCACTGCCGCGATCAATAGATTGTTGGTGCCATTGCCTGTCGGGGCGTCGTGGTTGGTCGCGGGAAGAGGCTGGGCGTGTGCCCCCGCCATGGCGCCCAGCAGCGCGAGTTGTCAGGGTTTTGGTGAATAAAGGCATGAGAACACACTCCATGTTGTTCAGTCGAGCAGGTAAGCGATAGGAGACCACCGCCCAATGGTGTTTGAAAGTCACCAGAGTGCCATAGGTGCTACGTCAGCCCCAAGCCCATATTGTCAGAGAGACTTTGGACACCCATCTTTTGGGTTCGGGGTATGCTACGCCTTGCTCAAAAAGGTGGGTGTCCCAGATTTGCCGTGATCACTAAACTCAACGCACAACAAAAATGCCACGCGTTGAGGGTCTGCTTGAATTGTTTGTTAGGTGTTACCACCCAGACTCCATTGGTTGATAATAACTTACCCACTCATCTTTACTTTCTTTTATGATTTCAAGAAGTTCCGAGTATTGAGAGGCAGAAACAAGTCCTTGAGATAAAAGGTATTGGTAGAACTTTTTAAGAACTGTAATTGTCGCCTTTACTGATTCTGGACTCGACCACATTGCTTTTCGAGGAAACCAACCCTCAAAGAAATATCCAATTTCCTCGGCACCACCATTTTTAGGCTCAATAATTTCTTCATGCAAAAGGTAGTGGTTTACATAGAAATCAAGATTATTAAGGTGCTTAGACACAGTTTTTTCGGACAGCTTTTCACCTTTTAAATGTGATTCAAATTGATCTAGCAGTTGATTGTTCTTAACCCTTTGTTGTTCAACTAACAATTCGTACTCTTCGTAGTCCATAAAATTCCCGTCGACACTATTTTTTATGATATACAGAAGTTTACATCAAATGGATTATGTTGAACATGAACAGACACCTAACGCCCGCTTAAGGGGCAGACGACGCTACTACTAACTTTCCGCATAACACCGAAACCACAGAAAACCAACGCATGATAAAAATGCTACGCGTTGGCTGTCCCTCTTGAAGCGTTTGTTAGCTGTTTACCCTTCGGCTTCAAAATGAGCAAACACTTCAGCACCAGTCATATTCTGAGTTTCGTTTTTGAAATCATAATATTCGGGCTTTTCATCAACAAATATTTGATGAGTAAACTGAAAATTGTCATCACCTTGAAGCAAGCCAACAGGTAGGTGATACTGATTTGCAGGCTTAAGGTAATAGAACAAATGTGTTCCACACTTATTGCAAAACCCTCTGTCTGCCCAATCTGAGGATGAGTATCTTGTGACGCTTTCTTCACCTGATATTTTTACTGAATCAGCACAATCGATGGCTAGCATTGGACCGCCACCCCAGTTGCGACATATGCTACAGTGACAAGCTGCCACCTCATTACTAGCATATTCAACTTCTAGTGCGACGGAGCCACATAAACATTTAGCATGACCTTTCATAAATCCTCCAATAATTTTACAGGTAAGATACTTTTAACAGCTAACGCTTGCCATAAACGGCGAGCGTGTTTTGCGAGTCCAGCCCCCGAAGGGGGCGATGTTTGATGGCCTTGTTAGGTTTCAGTAGTTCAGCCAGTTCTCATCCCCTGTGAACGTATAGCCTAAGCTCTCCCATTGACTTCCCACTCCCGACACATGGGGCCACTCAACTGAAAACATGTAGATGTAAGTAGGGAGAATAAAGTACTTTTCTTCTATGCAGTCTATAACTACAGTTTTTCGCTCAATGAGCTTTTCCATCCAGCTACAAACTAAAAACCTAGAATCAGATGAAAATGCAAACAGGCAACCCCAAGCATAGCCTGGGAACTTTTTACCATTAATACTTAGGCTATGATAGGAGTCGCCATGAGGAGGCTCTCCAATATAGGTGAGTATCGCACTAATGGTACTGCTTGGAGAAAGAAGCTGATAATCTTCCATTCCAGCCCATTCGCATATGCCATTGTTTGGCAACTTTATCACTTCCAAACACTACCTCCGTGTGAAACCTAACGCCCGCCTAAGGGGCTGGCAACGCACGACCACTAAACTCAATCACAACAACTGCAACCACCGCGGCCCAATGGGACTGGAAACGCCGCGCGTTGACAGTCCCTCTTGAGGCGTTTGTTAGCTGTATGCTCCAAACTCAAAGTTCAAAGTCACTATTGTATAGCTTGACAATATTTACCAACGGCTCTTCCCAACCCAAACATGCTTTAAGCCTTTGTACCACTGGTTTTACATGTTCATGAGCTACATTTATTTCAATTTTTATTAGTGGATAATTTTCCAACTTCCCAACTGAACCAAAAACAGG
>NZ_CDDH01000095.1 GCF_000819725.1 Aeromonas australiensis
GGTCACGGTGAAGGCCTGATTGGCCGCACCGCCCTCATCCGTGGTCCCCGCCACGTTGCCACTCACTACCCCGCTCCAGTCCGCCGGCAGGGTGAAGGTCGGCACATCCGCGGTGCTCGCTCCGCTCCAGCTGTAGCTGCCTGCCGCGCCAGCCACCCAGCCAGCCCCCATCACTGCACCTGCCGGTACCCCGCTCAGGGTCACCGTGACACCGGTCACCTCTTCCGAGCCGTCCGCGTCGGTCGCACTCACGCTCAGCTGCGCCGCCAGCGACACCACTATCGGGTCGTCTGTTTCAGCCAGCACCAGACTGGTCGCACTGACGCTGATGTCCCCTTCCACATTGATGGTGATGCTGCCTGTGCTGTTCGCACTGCCTTCATTGGTGGTCGCCGCTACCGTGTAGTTGATGGGCGCGCCATTGTTGTTGGTACTGCCCGCCACGCCTGCAGTCGAATAGTCCGCCGGGAACACCAGCCCGAACTCCGCCGGCAATGCCCCGCCGGTAACGGT
>NZ_CDDH01000096.1 GCF_000819725.1 Aeromonas australiensis
GGGGTTTGTCAGCAGTCTGCGGAGCCTGGGGCTCCGGTTTTGCATTTTCGTCCGCGAACGGCGCGCTCAGCTGGAGAGCAGCACTCTGGCCGAGTTGGCGGGGATGGTCAGCTGCACCTCGCCCTGCACCACTTCAAACTTCTCGCCGTTGAAGGCATCGGTGAAACGGCTGGCGGGGCTGGCGGTCTGCCACAGGGGCAGGCTGATGGTGCGCGGCTCGCTCGGATGGCGGTTGCAGGCCACTACCACCTGATCGCTTTGCAGGGTGCGGGCGAACACATAGCTGTGTGGCCCGGCATAGAGGGTCTGGATATCACCGCGGCGCAGGGAGGGGCGCTGGCGGCGGATCTGGATCAGCCGGCGATAGTGGTCGTGCAGCACATGATCCCAGTCTGTGGTATCCCACGGGAAGCAGCGGCGGCAGTCCGGATCGTTGCCGCCAGAGAGCCCCACTTCATCACCGTAGTAGATGGAGGGGGCGCCGATATAGGTGAGCAGCAGGGTGGCGGCCAGCTGCATCCGCTGCTTGTCTTCACCCAGCAGATGGAGGAAGCGGGCGGTATCGTGGCTGTCCAGCAGGTTGAACTGGGCCAGCTGGTTCTTGAACGGGATGTGGGCACGTGCCAGCTTGAGCCAGCGATCCAGCTCTTCGGCGCTGATCTTGATAGGGTGGTAGGCGATATCCTGCCCTGCCAGGAAGGCGCGGATCGGGTGGGCGAAGCCGTAGTAGTTCATGGCACCATCCTCCTGATCCCCTTGCAGCCACTGGCTCGCCTCGAAGAAGTGCTCGCCGAGCACGTAGGCGTCCGGATTCTCCTGCTTCACTGCCCCGCGAATGGCGCGCACATGGCTACGGTTGCCCTCGGCGGTGCCGCGCTCACCCAGCATGTGGATGACGTCAAAGCGCCAGCCGTCGATCTGATAGGGGGCGCGCATCCAGTAACGGAGGATGGCGTCGTCGGCCCGATAGACGGCGTCCTGCACCTTCTCGCAGGAGAAGTCGAGCTTGGGCAGGCTGCGAATGCCCTTCCAGCTGACGTAATCCCCTTCGTTATCAAAGGTGTAAAAGCTGCGCCACGGGGAGTCCGGGTTGCTGTTGGCCCCCAGCGGCGGGCAGAACCAGGGGTGCTCGGTCGAGGTGTGGTTGACCACCGCATCGAGGATAATCTTCATGCCGCGCTGGTGCAGGTTGCGGGTCAGCTCGGCGAACTGCTCGTTGTTGCCGAGATGGGCATCCACCTTGAAGTAGTCCTGGGTGTCGTACTTGTGGTTGCTCGGCGAATCGAAGATGGGGTTGAGGTAGAGCGCCGTCACCCCGAGAGATTGCAGGTAGTGCAGCTTGGCATCGATGCCCGCCAGGTCCCCACCATAAAATTCGCAGGCGCCGTGACCCTCTTCGTGACGACTGACCGGTTCGCCCCACGCCTTACTGATCACCGCCTTGCCGCGGTACTCGTACTCGTGATGCTTGACGCTCAGCGAGGGATCGCCGTTGCAGAAGCGGTCGGGGAAGATCTGATAGAACACCTGATCCTGCACCCAGGCAGGCGGCTGGTGCAGGCTGTTGAAGCGAAAATGCTGCTCCCGTGGCGGCATGGACGCGCTGACACCGGCGCCGTGCAACCACCACTGCTCTTCATCGGTCAAGCATTTGAAGCAGTAGAGGTGAATATCCTGCCCCTTGAGCAGTGGCAGGGTTCCTTGCCACACCTGCAACCGGTCACGGGTAGAGACCGCCGTCATCGGGATCAGGTACTCCTCGTTATCCGGCTCGTGGCGCAACCACACCTCGCGGATGGGGGCCGCCAGCTCGGTAAACAGGGTCAGTTGCAGGGCATCGGCGCTCTCTTTGAACCAGGGCGCCACCTGGGGATGAAACAGAAACGGATAGGTCATGATGCTTATTGAGTCAGAAGGTCGGCGAGGGCATTGCCCTGTTCATGCAGTGTTTCAAGCTGGCCTGCCAGCGACTTGGGATCCAGTCCCAACTGATCGGCGAGCGGTTTGGGGAAACGGGCGATGATGGCCTGGGCAGGTACGCCCGCATTCCAGGCGAAAGAGATAAAGACGGCGAGGCGGATCAGCACCGCCTCCTTGCTGACCGGATCGTGGGAGAGCGGGTCGAGCTGCTGGGAGATGGCATCGACGAAGGCCTCGGAGAGGTTCCAGCGCCGTGCCAGCTCGGCGCCGAGCTGGGCATAGTCGTAGCCCAGCATCTCCCGCTGGGCCTCGACCCGGCTGCTGCCGTTCTGGATCGCCATGTTGATGAGCTCGGCCTCTTCCGGCAAGGTGCTTTGAATAAGCAGCTCGCCGATGTTGTGGATCAGGGCGCAGGTGAAGGCGGTCTCGGGATCCATCACCTTGGCCTCCTGGGCCAGGGTTTTGGCGATGGTGGCGACCTGGAAGGTCTCGGTCCAGAACTTGTTTTTGTCGAAGCTGGGCGGGGCCTTGAAGGTGCCGATGATGCCGGAGGCGACCACTACGGAGCGCAGCCGGTTGAAGCCGAGCCGGATCACCGCCTGGTCGATGGAGGTCACTTCGTTGCCCCGACGCAGGGCGGCCGAGTTGGCCATCCGCAGCACCTTGACGCTGATCACCTGATCCATGGCGATCTTGGCCGCAATCTCGTCGATGCGGGCATTCTCGTCGTTAAAGCTCTGCATCAACTCGTGCAGCAGCTTGGGAATAGTGGGGAGTTGTTTGATCTTGTCAAACAGGCGATCCATCGACATGGCTGAGGCAGCCTCCGTTGCGAACTCTGCTTCATATTGTGCCACAGCCAGACAACATGTTCCTGTCTGTGATGTGGCTTTGTGATGGGAATTGCGGGTGCTAGAACACCCAGTCGCGCAAGGTGTATTCCAAACGGTGCTGTTTGCCCTGCAGGATCAGGCTCTGGCGGGTGCCGCTCAAGGTTGCCCCTTCGGCAAGGGTGGTCAACACGGCCTGTTCGATGGTGTCCAGTGGCGGCATGCAGGCCATTTCGGTACTACCAAGGCTGGTGACCCAGAACCTGTCCCCTTTCATATGGCCCTGACCGAAGTAACGGTTACAGCCGGCGATGCCGTTGACGGTGAAGTGCTCGCCGATCTCGAAATCGGGGGGATTGTCGCGGGGAGCCTTGATCGGTTGGCCATCCAGTTTGCTCAGTACCCAGTGGTGGTGTTGCAGATCTTGCTGAACAAAGGTGGTTGAACTACAGCCAGCGAGCAGTAACAGGGGGATCAGCAGCAAGGGCAATCTGGGCATGAGGGGGCTCCGGTTGGGGGAGCAGCAAGAATACCCTGTTTGGGCATCCCGGAGCAGGGCGCGAGAGGGGGCGACCGACCGCTTCTGTCGCCCTTGACCGGCACCCTGTGTCGCTAAAACGCGACGTGGAGTTTTGGCGCCGGTGATGTGTCAGTCAAGCAACCTTGGGTTCGGCAAGTCGAAAGGCTGTCTCGCTGCCCGCTTGGTGTCATCAATGTTGAGTGTGATAAAATGCAGCACCGATTGACCCCTGGATGAAAAGCATAAAATGACCACCGAGCAGCTGGACTCACTGTTTGACCGTCTGTACCCCATTTGTCGCAGTATCTCGGGGGCCGGATTGCGTGAAAGTCTGGCCATCTTCGCCGAACATATGCCTCTGCTGCTGGAAGGGACACCGTCCGGCACTCAGGTTTTTGATTGGACTGTCCCGCACGAGTGGCATATCGATTCGGCCACCCTGACCGCGCCTGATGGCCACGTGGTAGCCGATTTTGCCGAGCACAATCTGAGGGTGGTCAATTATTCGGCTCCTGTTGAAGGTGTCTATTCGCTTGAAGCATTACGCTCCAGGCTTCATACCCTGCCGCATCTGCCAGATTTGATCCCCTACGTTACCTCTTATTATCAGTCCAATTGGGGGTTCTGTCTGAGCCACAATGAGCTGGCGCAGTTGCTCCCGGGTGACTATCAGGTGCGCATTGATAGCCGCTTTCAGGCTGGCGAGATAAATTACGGTACGGCCTTACTGGAGGGTGAAAGTCGGCAGGAGTTTTTGCTCTCGAGCTATCTGTGTCATCCCAGCATGGCGAATAACGAGTTGAGCGGTCCGCTGGTGCTACTTGGCTTGTATCACAGGTTGGCTCGTTGGCCGAAGCGTCGCTTTAGTTACCGTTTTGTGCTGGCACCCGAGACCATAGGGAGCCTCTGTTACTTGCATCGTTATGGTGAATATCTGAAGTCTCACTGTATCGGTGGTCTGGTGTTGACTTGTCTGGGGGGGCCGGCCAGTGCCCTCTCCATCAAGTTGGCTAGGCAGGAAGAGTGTCTGCTCAACCAGTTGGTCCGTCAGCTGGCCAACGAGCAGCCGGAGCGTTGGGCAATCCGTGAGTTTACCCCCTGTAATGGCTCTGACGAGCGCCAGTACTGCTCGCCGGGTTTTAACCTGCCGGTGGCACAGGCGGCTCGCACCGTCTATGGCAACTTTGCCGAATACCATACCAGCGGTGACACCAAGGCATTTATGCAGATATCACGCCTGATCGAAGCCATTGATCAGCTCGAACAGTTATTGTTACAGCACGAAAATGCCGGCGTCTTCGAACGTACCAACCCCTATGGAGAACCTCAGCTAGGCAAGCGGGGCCTTTACCCAAATCTGAATTCGCCCACGAGCTATGGCAAGTCAAGTGATCAACTGCTGGATGGGCGTACCCAGTTGATGGCGATGCAGTGGATCCTGAATCTGGCTGACGGCCAGCACACGCTACTGGAGATGGCTCGTCGTGCCCGGATGCCACTGGCGACCTTGTTGGCCGTCATTCCCTTACTAGAAGAGGCTGAATTGATCCGATTTACGGCCCCGCAGTGCCGCTGACAGGAGAAAATATGTCGATAGTTCTGATTACCGGAGATCATCCCCGCCACCGTTATCTGGCGCGTCAGGTGATGGCTTGCGGTTTGCCGGTGACCTGGTTTGCCGAACGGCGGGAACACTTTACCCCGACGCCACCGGCTCAACTCAATGGCCGTCTGACCACGCTGTGGCAACACCATTTCAATTTGCGTGACGAGTGCGAACAGCACTACTTTGCGACTCAGGGTGCGCCGCTGGATATGGCCATCAGCATCGGGCCGAGCGAGCTGAACAGCCCCGAGATGATTTGTCGGATTAGTCAGTTACAGCCTACTCTGCTGCTATCTTATGGCTGCCACAAACTTTCCCCTGAGCTGCTGCGCTGTTTTGGCGGTATGGCGTGGAACGTACACGGTGGCCTTTCGCCCTGGTACCGTGGCTGCATCACTCACTTCTGGCCCAGTTACATGCTTGAACCCCAGATGACGGGGATGACGCTGCACGAAACGACCGAGGCCATCGATGGCGGTAATGTGCTCTACCAGACGGCAGTTACACCACGACGTGGTGATCGGCTGCATGATCTAGCCTGTCGGGCCGTAAGGGAGTTTTGTGACACGTTGCCCACAGTGCTGGGAACCCTGCTGGCTCATGAGCAACCGGTATCAGGCATAGTGCCCATCAGTTCGGGGCGTATCTGGACTGCGCGCATGTGGCAGCCTCAGCATCTTGAGGTGGTATACGGCCAGTTCGAGGACAAGATAGTCGATTACTGTTTCGACTCAGGTATTACTATGCCGCCAGCCAAATTGCTTTGTGTCGATGGGCTCGACATAACTGCTTCGCGCTGAGGGCGCAGGATCAACAACAGGGAGGCCGATGGCCTCCCTGTTGTTTTAGGGCTCCGTGGAAGGGGCTCCTAGTGTGCCTGTGCCTGAAGCGGCTATTTCGGCCTGATTTACCGAAAAGAACAACCGTTCGGCATAACGGGCAAGGCCGGCAGCCACCGAGCCGAAGTCATCGCCACCCTCAAGCGGGATGGAGGGGAGCTTCTGGCGGATAAAACTGGCGATCAGCGGCGAGCGGGCGCTACCGCCGGTGACGAAGATGCGGTCCGGCTGCACACCGGCAGCGGCGATCGCTTCGTCCATCAGCTCGCCAATCTTCTCCAGCAGCAGAGCCGAGGCGTTGGCCAGCTGTTCGCGGGTCAGCTCAGCTTCCAGCCCTTTTTCCAGCTCGGCCAGCGACTGGCGAGTGAGATCCTGCTCCGAGAGGGCGATCTTGCCCTGCTCGGCACGCCATACCAGCTGGTGGCTCAGCTTGTGGGCCCGCAGGCTGGCCAGACGACCCAGCTTGCTGCCGGGTTGGCTGTCGAGCTGAAGATCCTGCAGCTGGCGGGCGGTGTCGAGGCTGTAGAAGCGGCTCTGGGCGCTGACGTCGTTGATGGCGGCCGCATCCCAGAACAGCGGGTGGGGCAGCGGCTTGCCGGTCTTGAGGGTCTCGTGCATGCCGAGCAGCGGCATCATCCCCTCCACCGTCAGGCGGATATCGAAGTCGTTGCCGCCGATCCGCTGGCCGCTGTGGCCGAGCAGATCGCCGCTGCGATCCAGCTGATCGCGGTAGCTGGGGCCCATCCGCAGCATGGAGCAGTCGGTGGTACCGCCGCCGATATCCACCACCAGTACCACGGCGTCTTCGGTCAGGCGCGCCTCGAATTCAAACCCGGCAGCTACCGGCTCATAGAGGAACTCCACCTGCTCGAAACCGGCCAGACGGGCTGCCTCGGTCAGGATGGCGATAGCTTGCTGGTTGCTCTCCTCCCCCGCCAGCCCCTGGAAGTTGACCGGCCGGCCGATCACCGCCTGGCGGATCGGGGCGCCGAGCTGCTGCTCCGCCTGCTGGCGAACGTGGAGCATCATGGCGCAGACGATATCTTCAAACAGGGCGATCTGGGGGGCCTTGAGGCCATAGGCGCCGAGGAAGGATTTCGGCGATTTGATGTAGTAGCCGTCGTCCGGCTCTTCCAGATAGCGCTCCAGCGCGGCAGCGCCAAAGCTCAGCTCGTCGATCAGCCCCTCTTCGCGCATCTGGCGGCGAACGGCTTGGGCGCGGGTGACCACGGGGCCACGCAGCTTGAGGTACTCCGCCTGCTGGGTGGGGGCCAGCCCTTCGGCCAACAGACCGGCGATAGCATCCCGGTGGGGGGCGTGCAGGGTGGAGGGGAGATAGCGGGATGCGCCGAGATTGAGCAGCCTGGGGCTACCTTGTTCCATCACGGCCACGGCACAGTTGGAGGTGCCGTAATCAAATCCGATAAACATGGGCGCCAGACTCCTGAATAAAAAGGGGTGCTAGCCTACCCGAAGGCGCCGGGTCTCACAACCCGGCACCCCGGATATTGAGGGCGCAGGGGAAAATACACAGGGGGAGCATATTGGTGTGGAAAACAGAGGGAATGGCTCCCTCTGTCGTTCATGGCTACGGGTGCGAGAGGATTACTCCACTTCGTTATCGCAGCGACCCTGGTTGGTGATGGCCTGGATATTGCCGAGGGTGGTATCGGCGATGGCGTGCAGTGCCTCGCGGGTCAGGAACGCCTGATGCCCGGTAAACAGCACGTTGTGGCAGGCGGACAGGCGGCGGAACACGTCATCGGTGATCACCTCGTTGGACTTGTCAGAGAAGAAGAGATCCTCTTCCTCCTCGTAGACATCCAGCCCCAGTGCGCCGATGCGGGAGCTCTTGAGCGCCTCGATGGCGGCGTTGGAGTCGAGCAGGCCGCCACGGCTGGTGTTGATGATCATCACCCCATCCTTCATCTTGGCGAATGCCTCCTTGTTCAACAGGTGGTAGTTCTCTTTGAACAGCGGGCAGTGCAGGCTGATGATATCGGACTGGCGGAACAGGGTATCGAGATCCACATACTCGGCCCCCAGCTCGATGGCGGCCGGATTCTGGTAAGGATCGTTCACCAGCAGGCGAACCCCGAAGCCCTTGAGAATGCGCAGGGCTGCCAGACCGATCTTGCCGGTGCCGATGACGCCGACCGTCTTGCCATGCATGTTGAAGCCGACCAGCCCTTCCAGCGAGAAGTTGGCGTCGCGAGTGCGCTGATAAGCCTTATGGATGCGGCGGTTGAGGCACATCATCATGCCCACCGCATGTTCGGCCGTCGCCTCGGGGGAGTAGGCGGGCACTCGCACCACCTTCAGCCCCAGCTCTTTGGCGGCAACCAGATCCACGTTGTTGTAACCGGCGCAGCGCAGGGCGATGATCTGGGTGCCGTTGGCAGCCAGCTCGGTCAATACCTCGCGGTCGGCATCGTCATTGACGAACAGACAGACCACCGGGAAGCCATGAGCCAGCCGGGCTGTCTTGGCCTCCAGCCGCACATCGAAAAACTCCAGATCGAAGCCGTACTGGCTGTTGGTCTGGCTGAAATGCTCTTTGTCATAGCTCTTGGTGCTGAATACGGCGACTTTCATGGTGTGCTCTCCGCAGATAATTTGTCGTTAAATTACAACAAAGCTTGTTAACTATCACCGGACAAACCGGCTGGTTATTGTCCCCATGGCATGATGGGCACCGCGCTGACTGCACTCTTGTACGAACCATCTACCAACTTGGTGCTGTAGGTCAGGTAAACCAGCGCGTTGCGCTTCTGGTCGTAAAAGCGCACCACCTTCTGCTCCTTGAACACCAGCGAGGTGCTGACATCGAACACCTCTTCCCCCGCCTTCAGCTTTTCGGGCAGGGTGATGGGGCCGATCTGGTGGCACGACAGGGAGGCGTGAGAGGGATCTTCCGCCAGCCCCAGCCCGCCTTTTACACCACCGGTCTTGGGGCGCGCCAGATAGCAGGCGACGCCGTCGATGCGCGGGTCGTCGAACGCCTCCACCAGGATTTTGTGGTTGGGGCCAAACAGCTTGAAGGCGGTGCTTACCTCACCAACATTGTCTGCTTTGTCGGCCAGTACCGGCATGGCCAGCAGTGAGGTTGCCAGCAGCAGTGCCGTGTTCTGTGTTTTCATATCGGTTCCTTGTTATACCCCGAGATGCGCAATCTGGCGCAGGGCTATCCGATGGGCAACCCTCTCTGGCCACCAAGCTGGCGCTTATTGGGGCGGATATTGCCAATATTGGGCCGGAATGCTCTTTAGCAATGGGGTCGTGTCAGGATTGGGCAGATTGATGGTGACCCGCTGATCGAGGTTGGCGCTGGCAAGGGCCTCGCGGATCTTGGGGTTTTCGTTGAAAAACGTCATAAAACTGCCATCGGCATAGGCCCGCTCCAGCCCGGTCTGGAGCGCTTTGGCCAGCTTGGGGTATTCGGGGCTGACGAAGAAGAACTGGGCGAAGGGGTAGCGGATCAGCAGATGCTGCTCGATGGCGAGGTTGGGATATTGTGCCACCAGCTCACTGCGCTCGGCGAAGATCTCCACCAGACCACGGGGAAAGAAGTCCAGCTTGTCGCCATCGTTGATAAGGCGAAACAGACTGCTGTAGCGGCCTGAATAGGTCGGGATGCCGGCATTTTCCAGGATCTTGTTGTCAGCCCATCCCACCCCTTGCGCCGCCTTCAGCTGTTTTAGGTCAGCCAGGGTATTGATCTGATTGAACTTCTCCTGATCATTCCCGTGGATGAACGACAGCCGTAATCCTTCCAGCCCGCGAAACAGCGGAATGGGGATGGCAATCAGGGAGGATTCGAGGGCGCTGGAGGTACCCATCCAGAAGACGTTGATGGTCTTGCCCTTGCTCAGCTGCTGCTGGAGGGTGAACTGGTTGAGGTCGAGTTCGACAGGCTGGATACGAAAGGGTTGCCCGGATCGGGTCAGGGCCAGTTCCAGCAGCTTGTACTGGTACTCCTGGTCAAGATTGTTGACGGGTCGGCTGGGAACCTTGACCGTCAAAACCTGTGCTTGTGCCAGCAGCGGCAGGCACAAGCACAGCTTGATGAGCCATTTCACTCTCTGTTCTCCTGTAGATTCCGCAAGGTGTCCGGAGTCTAACAGAAGTTGTCACCATCTTGCTGCGAGGTGTTGTACAAGGTTTGAGCGCGGGGCCCTGCCTTGCTGGCACCTGTTGCACCAGAATGGTGACGGTTCTTCGAAGCGTCAGGCGACGCGCCGGAACACGTGGGTATCGTTAAATTCCTTGGTGCTCTGGCATTCGACGCAGAAACGGGACTCTGGACGGGCATGTAGCCGCTTGAGGGAGATCTCGTCACCACAGGATTCGCAGTAACCAAAATCCCCTTCGCTGATGCGCTTCAATGCGCCCCGCAGCTTGCGCAGATGCAGCTTGTCGTGCTCGATGCGGTTCAGCTCCAGACGGCGGGCCTCCTCGATACTGGCACGGTCAATTTCATCAGCCATCTCGTTGGTGTCGGTGGCGATGGCCTGGCTGGCCTGGGAGTTCAGGCGCTCTTCGAGCTCGACGATCTGTCGCTCGATCTGCCCCTTGTAAAAGGCCAGTTGGTCTTCAGTCATGAAATCACACATACGATTAACTACCAGTCAGTTTACTAACCCAATTATCCCTGTTTATGGGGGCTGTCTGCCTACAGACCAAGCCCTTGTATCCAGATTTGCACCAGTTTCATGCAAGAGAGTGCAAATCAGGGCGGGCCTTGTACCAAAAAAATGCAGCCAAGCAAAGCAAATAGGATAAGGATTGTGCGCCTTTGCAAAAAAATGGCCCGTTCCTGCGGGGGATTGGTCGGGATCTGGCGCCCGCATCCCCCTCTGTTGGCATCGCCTTTGCAGTGCTCTTAGTCCGGATTTGAGTGTTTAGTATTTGGTGTCGGGTTGGTCATTATATGCGCCGTTATTTATAATTTTTTAAACACACCCGCTTGACATTGCCCTTGATAGCGGGCTTTTATGGTGGTGTTGATTACAATTTTATAACAAGGGTGTTCCATATATTAGACACCCTTGTCAACGGCAACCGTAAAGTCGGGGTTTAACATGGACAGTATCAAAGGCTGGATGGAGAGCAATCGCATCACGGAAGTGGAGTGTCTGTTCCCGGATTTCACCGGCAACGCCCGGGGCAAGATCATTCCAGCCAACAAGTTTTTGCGCGAAGGGGGCATGCGTCTGCCCGAGGTGATTTTCACCCAGACGGTGACCGGCGACTATCCGGACGATGACAGCATGATCGACCCGCTGGAGCGGGACATGCAGCTCTATCCCGACCCCAATACCATCCGTTTTGTCCCCTGGGCACTGGAGCCCACTGCTCAGGTAATCCATGACTGCTATGACGTCAATGGCAAGCTGATCGACATCGCGCCGCGCTCCGTGCTGCGTCGGGTTCTGTCATTTTACGAGAAGCAGGGCTGGAAGCCGGTAGTCGCTCCCGAGCTGGAGTTCTATCTGGTTACCCGCAACGAAGATCCCGACTATCCGCTGATGCCGCCAGTGGGGCGCAACGGGCGCCCTGAGACCGCCCGCCAGTCGTTCAGTATCGATGCGGTCAACGAATTCGACCCCATTTTCGAAGATATGTATGACTACTGCGAGGCGCAGGAGCTGGAGGTCGATACCCTGATCCACGAGTCGGGTGCCGCCCAGATGGAGATCAACTTCCTGCATGGTGATGCCATCGATCTGGCGGATCAGGTGTTCCTGTTCAAGCGCACCATGCGTGAAGCGGCCCACAAGCACGGTATCTATGCCACCTTTATGGCCAAGCCGATGAGTAATGAACCGGGCTCAGCCATGCATATCCACCAGAGTCTGGAAGACATGAATGGCCACAACCTGTTCGGCACTGCGGAAGGGGGCAACTCCGAGCTGTTTATGCACTTTATCGCCGGCTTGCAAAAATACACCCCGGCGGTGACCGCCCTGCTGGCCCCCAATGTCAACTCATACCGTCGTCTTGCGTTTGGTGATAGCGCGCCGCGTAACGTGCAGTGGGGGGTCGAGAACCGCACCTGTGGCTTGCGTGTCCCCTTTTCCGAGCCGGGTGCGCGCCGGGTGGAGAACCGCTTCGCCGGTGCTGATGCCAACCCCTATCTGGCGCTGGCCGCCACCCTGGCCTGTGGCTACCTCGGCATGATGGAGAAGCTGGATCCCATGCAGGAGATGAAATCGAGCGCCTATGACCTGCCCTACAGTTTGCCCCGTTCGCTGGAGGAGGCCCTCAGCCATCTGGAGCAGTGCGAACCCATCAAAGAGATGCTGGGGGAGCGCTTCACCCGCGCCTTCGTCGCGGTCAAGCGCAAAGAGTACGAGACCTACTTCGGGGTGATCAGTCGCTGGGAGCGGGAGTTCCTGCTGCTTAACGTCTGACCCCCTCTGTAACGGAGAGGCCGGAGTCGGCCTCTCCGCTTCCTGTATCGAAGAGACCGGAACGCGAGTCAGGTGGCGGCAGTCACCTGTGAGTGGTTGTGGCTGCGAGTATGCCAGCCCGCCTGACTATTTGACGAAAATCGAAGGCACAGGGGAGCAACGAATGCAGATGGCTGCCCGTGGGGGGAGTGGCTGCGAATGTGCCAGCCCTCCTGATGAATTGAGAAAATAATCCTGCTAAATCGAAGGAACCGAGGAGCAACACATGCAGCAGACAACCCGTGAGTGGCAACAGCTGGATGCCAGCCACCACCTGCACCCCTTTACCGACTTTCAGGCCCTGAACAAGAAGGGCTCGCGCATCATTACCAACGCCAGCGGCGTCTATCTGGAAGATTCCGACGGCCACCGTATTCTCGACGGTATGGCGGGGCTTTGGTGCGTCAATATGGGCTATGGCCGACAAGAGCTGGTGGATGCCGCTACCCGCCAGATGCAGCAGTTGCCCTACTACAACCTCTTCTTCCAGACCGCTCACCCGCCGGTGATCGAGCTGGCTACCCTGCTGGCCGAGGTGACACCCGCCCATCTTAACCACGTCTTCTTCACCGGCTCCGGCTCCGAGTGCAACGATACCGTGTTGCGGATGGTGCGCCACTACTGGGCCAGCAAGGGGCAGCCCGACAAACAGGTGATCATCAGCCGCCACAACGCCTACCACGGCTCTACCGTGGCGGGGGCGAGCCTGGGCGGCATGAAGGGGATGCATGCCCAGGGTGGCCTGCCCATTCCCGGCATAGTGCACATCGACCAGCCCTATCACTTCGGTGAAGGGCAAGGGATGAGCGCCCACGAGTTCGGGCTGGAGCGGGCCCGTCAGCTGGAGCAGAAGATTCTGGCGCTGGGGGTGGACAAGGTGGCCGCCTTTATCGGCGAGCCGATCCAGGGGGCGGGCGGCGTCATTATTCCGCCTGACAGCTACTGGCCGGAGATCCAGCGCATCTGCGATCAATACGGCATCCTGCTCATCGCTGACGAGGTGATCTGCGGCTTTGGTCGCACCGGCCACTGGTTTGCCAGCGAAGGGTTTGGCATCAAGCCGGACCTGATGTGTCTGGCCAAGGGGATCACCTCCGGCTATTTGCCGCTCGGCGCAGTGATGGTCAGTGACCGGGTTGCCAAAGGGCTGGTGGAGGAGGGGGGCGAGTTCAACCATGGCTTCACCTATTCGGGTCACCCGGTCTCCTGTGCGGTGGCGGTTGCCAATATCCAGCTTATGCAAAAGCAGAGCATAGTTAAGCGCGTCCATGATAACATCGGCCCCTATTTGCAGCGCCGCTGGGCCGAGCTGGCCGATCACCCGCTGGTGGGAGAAACCCGAGGCAAAGGATTGGTCGCCGCGCTGGAAATCGTTGAGGACAAGCAGACCAACCGGCGTTTTCCGGCCGAGGCAAATGCCGGGATGACGTGCCGGGAGTTCTGCTTTAACAATGGCTTGGTGATGAGGGCGGTAGGCGATACCATGATCATATCGCCCCCCTTGGTCATCACCGAGGAACAGGTTGATGAATTGGTCAAGCTCGCCAGGCTCAGTCTGGATCTGACAGCCGAAAAGCTGAAGGGTTAAGGTGGGTCGGGCAGGTTGGCATGCGCATACAATTTGCTTAGGAGACAAGGATGATGTCTTTCAAAACAGGAGTGATCGCTGCCTCTGTGGCGCTGGTCATGGCAAGTGCCGGAGCAATGGCTGACGATAAGGTGCTGCACGTCTACAACTGGAGCGACTATATCGCCCCGGATACTCTGGATAACTTCCAGAAAGAGACGGGCATCAAGGTGGTGTATGACGTGTTCGACAGCAACGAGGTGCTGGAAGCCAAGCTGCTGGCGGGCAAGTCTGGCTACGACATCGTGGTGCCGTCCAACCCCTTCCTGGCCAAACAGATCCGGGCGGGTGTGTTCCAGAAGCTGGACAAGTCCAAACTCTCCAACTGGCAAAACATGGATACCGACCTGCTCAAGGCGCTCGACCAGAGTGATCCGGGTAACCAGTACTCTATCCCTTACCTGTGGGGCACCATCGGTTATGCCTACAACATCGATAAGGTAAAGGCTGTACTGGGGGCCGATGCGCCGGTCAACTCCTGGGATCTGGTATTCAAGCCGGAGAACATGGCCAAGCTGAAAGAGTGCGGCGTCTCTTTCCTCGACTCGCCGACCGAAATGCTGCCGGCCGCCCTGCAATATCTGGGCTTCAAACCGGATAGCCAGAAGCCGGACGAGCTGAAGAAGGCTGAGGAGCTGTTCCTCTCCATCCGCCCCTATACCGCTTATTTCCACTCCTCCAAGTACATCTCGGATCTGGCCAACGGCAACATCTGCGTGGCGGTCGGTTACTCCATGGATTTGCAACAGTCCAAAGCGCGGGCGGAGGAAGCCAAAAATGGCGTGGCACTGACCTACATCATTCCGCAAGAGGGGGCGGGCAGCTTCTTTGACATGATCGCCATTCCGGCGGACGCCAAGAACGTCGAGGCCGCCCACACCTTTATCAACTATCTGATGAAGCCCGAGGTGATCGCCAATATCACCAACCAGGTACACGCTCCCAACGGCAACAAGGCGGCCACCCCGCTGGTTGACGAAGCGATCCGTACCGATCCGGGTGTTTATCCGGACTCCGCGACCTTGCAGAAGATCTACACCTTCCCGGATCTGCCGGCCAAGGTGCAGCGAGTGATGACCCGTAGCTGGACCAAGATCAAGTCCGGCAAGTAAGTAACGAATGCCCCTCCCGGTCCGCAGTTCGGCCGGGAGGTGAGTGATGCCATCCATCCGGATGGGCCGCGCGACAGGATGCGCAGACGGTCAACCACTGAACAGGAGAACTGACACCGTGCATACAACCAGACTGGCAGCCATTGCCCTGACCATTGGATTGTCGAATACAGTTCAGGCAGCCCCTGTGCTGCACTTCTACAACTGGTCTGACTATATCGGCGAGACCACCCTCAGCGATTTCCAGCAGGCGACCGGAATCAAGACTGTCTATGACGTGTTTGACTCTAACGAGACCCTTGAAGGCAAGCTGCTGACCGGCCGTACCGGTTACGATCTGGTGGTGCCCTCAAACAACTTCCTCTCCAAACAGATCAAGGCGGGGGCCTTCCAGAAGCTGGACAAGAGCCTGCTGCCCAATCTGGCCAATCTGGATCCTGTGCTGCTCAAGCAGCTCGACAAGGTGGATCCGGGTCACCAGTACGCAGTGCCCTATCTGTGGGGGACCAACGGCATCGGCTACAACGTCGACAAGATCAAGGCGGTGCTGGGGGTCGACAAGATTGACTCCTGGGCCACCATCTTCGAACCGGAAAACATGGCAAAACTCTCTCGCTGCGGCGTCGCCTTCCTCGACTCTGCCGATGAGATGATCCCCGCCGTACTCAATTATTTGGGGCTCGACCCCAACAGCCATAAGGCTGACGACATCAAGCGTGCCGAAGAGCAGTTACTCAAGGTGCGCCCCTATGTCACCTATTTCCATTCGTCCAAGTACATCGGCGATCTGGCCAATGGCGACATCTGTGTGGCGGCAGGATTCTCTGGTGACATCTTGCAAGCAGCAGCTCGCGCCGATGAAGCGGGTAAGGGAGTGCATATCGCCTACAGCATTCCGAAAGAGGGGGGCAACCTCTGGTTCGACATGATGGCCATCCCGTCCGATGCCACCAATGTCAAAGAGGCGCACGCCCTCATCAACTATGTTCTGCAGCCTGAAGTGATCGCCAAGGTCAGCAACTATGTGGGCTATGCCAATCCCAACGCCAAGGCGGGCGAGTTTATGGATGAGGCAGTACGTAACGATGAGGGAGTTTATCCACCTCAAGCTGTGCTGGAGCGGCTCTATGTGCAGGAAGCACACCCCCGTGCAGTGCAGCGTCAAATCACCCGGAGTTGGACCAAGATCAAGTCCGGTACCTAACCTTGGTGCCCGTTCGGGGGCGCCAAATCGCTTTAATGGATTGGCCGTGAGGCCGGTATCACGTTCGGGAGTTTGGTAATGGCGATAGCCTCCAGTGCCTATAAGAAAGCCCTTGAGGGCAGCCAGCAACGCAAAGAAGTGCTGGTAAAAATTGACAGGGTCAGCAAGCAGTTCGATGAGACCCTGGCGGTAGACAATGTTTCCCTGAATATTCACAAGGGGGAGATTTTCGCCCTGCTCGGCGGGTCAGGTTCCGGCAAATCGACTCTGCTGCGGATGCTGGCGGGCTTTGAGCGCCCGACCGAGGGGCGGCTGTTCCTCGACGGGGTCGACATCACAGATATGCCCCCCTATGAACGCCCCATCAACATGATGTTCCAGTCCTACGCCCTGTTCCCCCATATGACGGTGGCGCAGAATATCGCCTTCGGTCTCAAGCAGGATGGGCTACCCAAGGCCGAGATCGATGCCCGGGTCGAAGAGATGCTCAAGCTGGTGCAGATGACCCAGTATGCCCGCCGCAAACCGCATCAGCTCTCCGGTGGCCAGCGCCAGCGGGTGGCGCTGGCCCGTTCCCTGGCCAAGCGTCCCAAGTTGCTGCTGCTGGACGAACCCATGGGGGCGCTCGACAAGAAGTTGCGTTCCAAGATGCAGTTGGAGCTGGTTGAGATCATCGAGCGGGTCGGGGTGACCTGCGTCATGGTGACTCACGATCAGGAAGAGGCCATGACCATGGCGGAGCGGATCGCCATCATGCATCTGGGCTGCATCGAACAGATCGGTAGCCCTATGGACATTTACGAAACCCCGGCCAGCCGGCTGGTGTGCGAGTTTATCGGCAACGTCAACCTGTTCGACGGCCTGCTGGTGGAGGATGAGCAGGACCACGCCACCATCGCCTGCGCCGATCTGGAGCAGCCCATCTATGTGGGCCACGGCATCAGCTCCCGCGCCGAGAACAAGAAGGTGACCTATGCCCTGCGGCCGGAAAAACTGCTGATGAGTCTGCAAAAACCGGAGGAGATCGAGCACCCGGACTTCAACTGGACCAAGGGTGAGGTCTATGACATCGCCTATCTGGGTGGGCACTCGGTTTACCACATCCAGCTGCCCTCGGGCAAAATCGTTCAGGCCTTCATCGCCAATGCCGAACGCCACGGCAAGCGGCCAACCTGGGATGACCAGGTGTTCCTCTACTGGGAAGATGACAGCGGCGTGGTGCTGCAATCATGACGTTCCTGCAACACGTGAAGCGGGTCGGGGGGCGCCGACTGGTGATTGGCATCCCCTTCTTCTGGCTGTTCCTCTTCTTCCTGCTGCCCTTCGTCATCGTGGTGAAGATCAGTTTTGCGGAAGCGGATGTGGCGATCCCGCCCTACACCGACGTGGTGAGCTGGGCCGACAATCAGCTCACCATCCTGCTTAACATGGGCAACTACCTCCTGCTGCAGGAGGATGAGCTCTATATCGCTGCCTATCTGGGTTCCCTCAAGATTGCATTCATCAGTACCCTGCTCTGTTTGCTGATCGGTTATCCCATGGCCTACTCCATCGCCCGGGCCAACAAGGAGACCCAGACCGTTCTGCTGCTGCTGATCATGATGCCGACCTGGACTGCCATTCTGATCCGGGTCTATGCATGGATGGGGATCCTCAGCAACAACGGCCTGCTCAACAGCGTCTTGCTGGGGATCGGGCTGATCGACGAACCGCTGCAGATCCTCAACACCAACCTGGCGGTCTATATCGGTATCGTTTACTCCTACCTGCCCTTCATGGTGCTGCCGCTCTACGCCAATCTGGTCAAACACGATCAGAGTCTGCTGGAGGCGGCCTCCGACCTGGGTGCCCGCAACCTGACCCGCTTCTGGCAGATCACGGTGCCGCTCTCCAAGAACGGCATCATCGCCGGCTGCATGCTGGTGTTCATTCCGGTGGTGGGGGAGTTCGTCATCCCGGAAATGCTGGGCGGCCCGGAGACCCTGATGATCGGTAAGGTGTTGTGGCAGGAGTTCTTCAACAACCGCGACTGGCCGGTCGCCTCTGCGCTGGCGGTGGTGATGCTGGCGGTGCTGATCATTCCGATCATCCTCTTCAACCGTAACCAGGCCAAAGAGCTGGAGGGTAAAGCATGATGAAAACAGCGTTGTTCAATCCCGTATCCAGCCGCTGCAACCGTAACCAGTTCAGAGCGCTGGAGGGTAAGGCATGATAAAGCGTTTCGGTTTTGCCAAACTGATGCTCTGGCTGGGGCTGCTGTTTATCTACCTGCCCATGATCATCATGGTGATCTACTCCTTCAACGCCTCCAAGCTGGTGACGGTGTGGGGTGGTTGGTCGCTCAAGTGGTATTTCGGCCTGCTCGACAACAAACAGCTGATCGGGTCTGTGTTCCGCTCGCTGGAGATCGCCTTCTACACCGCGATCGCCGCGGTGGCGCTGGGGACGGTGGCAGCCTTCGTGCTGACCCGAATTCCCCACTTCCGTGGTCGCACCTTGTTCGGCGGCATGGTGACGGCGCCGCTGGTGATGCCCGAGGTGATCACCGGTCTGTCGCTGCTGCTGCTGTTCGTGGCGATGGCCCAGCTGGTGGGCTGGCCCGCCGAGCGGGGCATGCTGACCATCTGGATCGCCCACACTACCTTCTGTACCGCCTACGTGGCGATCGTGGTGTCGGCGCGGTTGCGGGAGCTGGATCTCTCCATCGAGGAGGCGGCAATGGATCTCGGCGCCAAGCCGTGGAAGGTGTTCTTCCTGATCACCATCCCGATGATCGCCCCCTCGCTGGCGGCTGGCGGCATGATGTCGTTCGCCCTGTCGCTCGATGATCTGGTGCTGGCGAGCTTCGTCTCCGGCCCGGGCTCCACCACCCTGCCGATGGAGGTCTTCTCGGCGGTGCGGCTCGGCGTGAAACCCGAGATCAACGCGGTGGCCAGCCTGATCCTGCTGTCGGTATCGCTCTTTACCTTCGGCAGCTGGTATCTGATGGCCAGGGCGGAGAAGCGCCGTCGCGCCGAAATCGCCATGAGCAACCAGATGCAGGCTGTCGTTTGACGGCATGATAAGATCCGCATTCTCTCGTCAATCTGGAGGATGAGTATGCGGATCTCCCTTTTTAGCGGCCGTGGCACCGAGCTGGTGCCCGGCCTCACCAGCGCCATTCACAAGCAACCGATCGCTGCGCCAGTTCGTTGTACCTTTGCCGGTCTGGAAGGGGATGAGCAGTGTGATCAGCGCCACCATGGTGGCCCGGATCGGGCACTCCACTACTATCCTGCCGATCACTATCTCTGGTGGCAGACCTGGCAAACCGCGCTGGATCTTCCTGCACCACGTACTCCCTGGCAACCTGCCGCCTTTGGTGAGAACCTCTCCGGTATCGGGCTGACCGAGGCGCAAGCCTGCATCGGCGATGTCTATCGACTCGGTGAGGCACTGATCCAGATCAGCCAGCCGAGATCCCCCTGCTTCAAGCTCAACCAGCGCTTTGGCTATGGCCAGATGTCCCAGGTAATGCAGCTAAATGGCCGTTGTGGCTGGCTGCTGCGGGTGCTGGAGGAGGGGATAGTGTCGCCGGAGCGGACCATGGAGCTGGTGGATCGGCCTTATCCCGAGCTAACGGTGAAGCGTACTGCCGATATCCTGTTCAATCAGGTGCGCAATGAAGCAGATCTGCTGCTGTTGCTGGAAAATCCGGCCCTCTCCCCCAACTGGCGCCAGCATGCAGCCGACTGGCTGGAGCATGGCACTGTGGCTGACTGGCAGCGCCGTCTGCTGGGGCCGGCATCCCTGCGCCTGGCCTGACGCTGGGTTACCGGAATGTCACCCGCTGGCTGCATCTCGGTAAATAACTGAAAATAATGTTGAATAGTTGAGCGAACGGAAGTTTTTTTCCTGGCAAATGCAAAAAAGGCTTGTGTCGGGTCTGGGCTTTCGGTAAATTCCCGTCCCGCAGACATCGGTGTGTAGCGCAGCTTGGTAGCGCACTTCGTTCGGGACGAAGGGGTCGGAGGTTCGAATCCTCTCACACCGACCAGATTTAAAAAAGGCCGCTCAACAGAGCGGCCTTTTTGCATTTGCTTTCCGTCACACCCTCCCCTTGACCTGCTGACCTGCTGACCTGCTCTCCCTTTTCAGATTGCGATGGCGACCCATTCTGATCTCCGCTGAAAAAATAGAGGGGGAGAGTCGGTGGAAGGCGGCAAGTGTGGGCAATGGTTATAGTGCGCCACAGTGGCGCTCGCATGAATCGGGATCAGAATTACGGCTCTCACTGGAGCCCACGACTCTATGGCGTCTGGCATCTGGATGAGAGCTGGACCCTGAAAGGGGGCGTATCAACCGGTTACCGCTCCCCTGACTTGCGGATGTCGGCGGCCAACTGGGGCCAGGTCACCGGTGGTGGCAGCCTGGATGGCATGCTGGTCGGTAACCCGGACCTCAAACCCGAGACCAGCGTGAGTGAAGAGATCGGCCTGCTGTGGAATAGTCATCAGGGCTTTAACGCCGGGGTGACCCTGTTCAACACCGACTTCAAGAACAAGATCTCCGAAGTACGTCGTTGTACCAGCAAGAGTGATCCCGCCTGCACCCTCAACGGTCACAGTTATGACTTCATCAGTGATCGGGTCAACGTCGACAAGGCGAACATGCGCGGCGTCGAGAGCATGATGGATTGGGCCATCAATGAGGATTGGTCGGTCAGCTCCAGCTACACCTTTACCCAGTCCGAACAGAAAAGTGGCCCGCTGGCGGGTCATGCCCTCAACCAGATGCCCCGCCACATGTTCAACGGCAGCGTAGAGTGGCAGACCACCGAGCAGCTGAGCCTCTGGTCACGGGTCAACTTCCGTGGCGAGACCTCCGAGTACCTGAGCCGGGTCAAGATGGCGGAAGGGACCCCCTCCTACACCTTCTTTGACATGGGCCTGGTCTACAAGGCCAACAAGCATCTGGATCTGACCGCCGGGGTCTACAACCTGTTCGACAAGACGGTGGATTACAGCAGCTATGGCACTGTGCTGGATGGTCGCCGCTACAACCTGGGGGTGACCTACAACTTCTGATAGGGAACCTGTCATGGGGCCGCCATCTTCCGATGGTGGCCGTTTTTATTGCGTGTCGGTCAGGGGGCTATGCCTGATAAGGGGCGGCTTGCCAGGTATTGCGCCCCAGTCTCTTGGCCTGATACATGAGGGCGTCAGCTTGCCGCAGTAGCTGGTCGGCATCGGTCTCTCTCTCTGCGGCGACCCAGACTGCCCCGGTACTGATGGAGAGGGTCACCTCGCCATCGCTGGTGTGCAGGGTTTGCCGGTTGCTCTCCAGGCAAATGCGCTCGGCCCACTGTTCTGTCTCTGCCAATGTGGCCAGTGGCAGCAGCAGGCAAAATTCCTCCCCGCCGATGCGGGCCAGCAGGGCACTCTCGGGCAACATGCTGGTCACAGTGGTAGCCAGCTTTTCCAGCAACAGATCCCCGATGCCATGACCAAAGCGGTCGTTGATCTTCTTGAAGTGATCCACGTCGAACAGCAACAGGGCGCAAGGCTCCCCGTTTGCCAGCCGTTGCTCCATGGCGGGCATGAATGCCCGTCGGTTGAGCATGCCGGTCAGGGGGTCAGTATGGGCCAGTTTCTCCAGTCTGGCGTTGGCGCGGATCAGCTCGGCAGTACGGCTGGCAACGGCGCGGCGCAGCTGCACTATGTAGGCCATCATGATTAGCGCCACACCCAACAACAGCCAGCGGCCAAGGTGGACAGGGTAGACGGTCTCGACATGCATCCATTTGCGGATGATCCGCTCTCGATCGCTCTCCTTTATTTGGGCGAATCCCTCTTTCAGCTGTGTCAGCAAGGCCTGATCGCCCTTCTTGACGGCAAAGCGAACCTGATTGGTATAGAGATGGCGCACCGGAATAAAGCGAGTGGGGTCAGCCGAGGTATAAATGTAGAAGTTGGCAACTTGCAGATCGGCGATAAATGCTTTTAGTCTCCCCTTGAAGGCTGCCGCCAGCAGGGTGTCATTGTCATCGAAGGTCTGCAGTTTGGTACCCGGAAAGTAGCGTCTGGCGTAATACTCCTCGTAGCCACCGGCTACTACCCCGACGGTTTCATGGCGCAAGTAATGTTGCACATCGGTGCCGCGTAGTTCGCTAGAGAAGAAGAGCTGGGAGTCGAGCTGGGTGAGGGGCTGACCATAGTCAAACAGCTTGTTTCGCTCCGGTGACCAGAGTAGTCCGGCGTGAACGTCCGCTTTCCCCTCATGGAGCAGGTCGAGGGAGCCTTGCCAGTCGACCAGCCTGAACTCGATCTTCTGGCCGGTCACCCGGGCATATTCACGCCACAAATCGATCAGCAGGCCATCCGGCTGGCCCGACTCATTGATATAGGAGAAGGGCTGCCAGGCTTTGGAGTTGGTAATGATGATCGGCTCTTCCGGGGCTTTGGCCCAGGCAGGCAGAGCAAGGGCGAGCAGCAGGAGCCCCCATCCGATACTGACTATGACTCCTGTCCTGGAAGAGGCCATCCTTGCTCCACTCCGTTGCCGTATAGCGTCCTGTGTCCACCGATTATCACTGTCTTTCGTATCGAAGAACAAGCGCTCAAATGATGAAGTTAGCATGATACAAATGGTGCGATGGCAAGGTTTATGGATAGAGTGACTACTTACAGTGGCAGGCTGAGCCGCGCCTCCAGTCCCCCTTGTGGCCGATTGAGCAGGGTCAGCTCGCCACCGTGCTGATGCACCAGAGTGCGAGCGATGGAGAGCCCCAGCCCCACGCTGCCCGACTCGGTGTTGCGCGCCTCGTCGAGCCGCACGAAGGGTTTGAATACATCCTCCAGCCGCGCCGGATCGATCCCCGGCCCGTTGTCGCAGACCCGGATCAACAGCTCCTCCTTGCGTCGCTCCAGCGACACTTCGGCGCTGCCGGCATATTTGATGGCGTTGCCGATCAGGTTTTGCAGCACCCGACGCAGGGTGTTGGCCCGGCAGGCGTAGACCTCTTTGCCCTCCGCCAGACAGGTGACGGGCTGGCCGGTATCGGCATAGTCATCGCACAGGCTGACCAGCAGGCTGACCAGATCCAGCTCGCGAGTGGCCTCCTGCTGCCCCTCCTCGCGGGCAAAGCTGAGGGTTGCCGCCAGCATCTGTTCCATCTGTTGCAGGGTCTGCTGGATCCGCTCCTTGTCCTCGCCATCGGCCAGAAACTCGGTGCGCAGCCGCAGGCTGGTGATGGGGGTGCGCAGATCGTGGGAGATAGCCGCCAGCATCCGGGTTCTGTCTTGCACGAAGCGGTCGAGCCGGGTGTGCATCCGGTTGAAGGCCTGAATCGATTCGCGGATCTCGGTCGGCCCCACTTCTTGCAAGGGTTCGATATCCTCGCCCCGTCCGAGCCGTTCTGCATTGCCTGCCAGCTGCTTGAGCGGGCGGGTGGCACGGCGAAACAGCAGCACCATCAGCCCGATCACCAGACTGGCGACCAGCATCAGGTTGAGGGTGGTCTGCCACGACCAGCTGCCCGCCTCCTTGTCGACCAGCGAGCTGAACTGCAGCCAGCCCCCCTGAGGCAGTTCGATGGAGCCGTAGAGCCGCATATCCCGCGGCGGGGGTGGCCCCTTGCGATCCCGCATCATGCGGGCGTGATGCTCCCACGCCTTGCTGCGTTGGGCATCCTCCTTGAGTTCTGCGCTGATCTCGATGGTGAGGCCGGGGGGATAGTTGAGGCGTGAGCGCACCAGCTGCTCGAAGCGGTGACTGCGGTTGTCTGGTTGCATTGGCTCGTCGGAGAGCCTGAGCAGCAGGGTCTCGCTGCGGCTCGCCTTGAGGATCTCGTCATAGAGGGACGGGGGGGAGAGGGAGAGCAGCCTGACCACAGAGATGATCCGCTGCATGGCGTTGCGGCTGTTGACGAAGCCGAGCGCCTCCTCCCGATCCGAGCGGTAAATCTGGATACTGAGCAGCTGGATCAGGATCAGCCCCGCCAGCGCCACCAGAATGATCTGGCCGGTCAGCCCCTTGGGCCACATCCGTGCCCACAGTCGTCGCAAGGCACCCACTGTTTAAACCTGCGTCACGTCGGCGGAGAACATATAGCCACCACCCCAGATGGTCTTGATCAGCTCCGGATTCTTGGGGTCCCGCTCCAGCTTGCGACGCAGGCGGCTCACCAGGGTATCGATGGCGCGATCGAAGGCCACCGCCTCGCGGCCGCGGGCCAGATCCAGCAGTTGATCCCGGCTCAGCACCCGCTGCGGGCGCTCGAGGAACACCTTGAGCAGATCGAATTCGGCGGTGGAGAGGCTCAGCCCCACTCCATCCTCATCGACCAGCTCGCGGCGGTTGATATCGAGCAACCAGCGATCGAAGCGCAGATCCCGGGTCAGAGTCTCGGCGGCGGGTTGGGTGTCGGCCTGGGTACGGCGCATCACCGCCTTGATGCGCGCCAGCAGCTCGCGCGGGTTGAAGGGCTTGGCCAGATAGTCGTCGGCCCCCATCTCCAGCCCTATAATGCGGTCGGTCTCTTCCCCCATGGCAGTGAGCATGATGATGGGCAGGTTCGATTTGACCCGCAGCTCGCGACAGAGGGTCAGGCCATCTTCACCCGGCATCATCAGATCCAGCACCAGCAGGTCGAACTCCCGCTCCTCCAGCAGTCGCTTCATCTCCTTGCCATCCCGGGCGCAACTGACCCGCAGGCCGTGTTGTTCCAGAAAGCGTTTCAAGAGATCGCGGATCTCGCTGTGGTCGTCGACCACCAGAATGTGGGTGTTGCCCTGGTTCATGAATACCTCCCCTGCTTGGCATTGGCCCGAGTATACGAAAATCCGCCCGGCGGTTTGTGTCAAAGTGTGCCAGATCCGCACGATGCCACACTCTGCTACAAAAAAGGGCGATGCTGGCAAAGTTCGGACACCGATAGGGTGTTTACTTGAGGGCAAGGCAAGAGCGCCGAACCAGCATCATCCCTACAGGAGACAAACCATGAAAAAACTGACCAAAACCCTGCTGACCGCCACCCTGATCCTTGGCCTGCCGCTGGGCGCCTATGCAGCCAGTGAAGCGGCCCCGACTGGTAAGCCTGGCACCATGATGGATTGCCCGATGGATGGTAGTGGTATGAAAGGTGGCAAGCACCACGGTGGTCGCCACGACAAGATGGCCCGGATGCACAACATGACCCCGGAGCAGATCCAGGCCCACCTGCAAACACGTTATGACCGCATCGAGGATCCTGCCAAGAAGGCGGAATTTATCAAAAAGCTCAACGAGCGGGCGGATGGCATGACCAAGCATGCTGACGCGATGAAGCAGTTCGCCGAAGCGAACCAGTGAGTACGATGGCGGTTGCATGGCACAGTGATAAACCCAAGGGTGGCAGGGGTTACCCTTGCTACACTGACGATGTTGCGCTGGGCTGAATGCAGACGATTGTCCAATAAAAGAGGGGGGAGCCTGATGCTCCCCCCTCTTGCTATCTGTGCCGGTGCGGGCGTTCAGTCCACGCCACCGGACGAGCGAACTTAGCCCTGAGCCTTGTCGGTCAGGTCTACTTTCTTGACGGTTTCGCCTTCGAACTTGATAACGACGTTCTTCTTGGCTGCGTCGGTATCTTTCAGCAGGGTCTTGGTGGTCTCTGCCAGCATGGGAGACGCCTTGTTAAGGGCATCCAGGTCATAGGTCCACACTTCCAGACCGGCTTCGGTCTTGGTAGAGGCCGGAGCACCCAGCTTCTCTTTGATAGCCTGCTTGTTGGAGCCGCCTTCCTTGATATCCAGCGCCTGCTTGATGGCTTCGTTGGATGCGCTGTCAATGGCGCCAGACACGGCGGTGTTGGCCGCTTCCTTGACGCTGCTGGTGACGCTGTTAGTCAGCGAATCCATCAGGCCAGCATTGGCAAACAGGGGCAGGGTGGTGAGGGCAACCAGCAAACTTTTTTTCATTTTTTACAGATTCCATTGGTAGGTATGCAAATGAGCTGGCTATGAAATCAGCAAAGATATTAGGTGTCAAGCGAGGCACGTAATTAACATTTCTGTTAACTGGATCTCATTTTTCACCTGCCGCAAACAGTTTGGGGATCTCCCGCACCAGCCAGCTTTTGGCCTTGCCCATGGTGTCTCGCCGCCAGGCGAGCACCACCTGCAATTGATGACGATATTCGGGGCTGATCACCTTGAGCCGCCCGGCGCGGATGTCCTCCTCAATCCAGCTCTGTGGCATGGTGCCGACCCCAATCCCTGCCAGCAGGGCATCCCGTTTCTCCGCCATGGTGCTGACGGTGAGGCGCGGCTGCTTGTCCAGCAGGCGATAGGTGAGCACCGGCTTGCGCAGGGCGGTATCGGCGACGGCGATGGCGCGATAGCGGCGCAGGGTTTCATCTGCCAGGGGTTCTGGTTCCTGGTGGAGAGGGTGGTCGGGATGGGCAACGTAGAGCATTACCTCCTCTTTGAGCACCTGATGCTTGATGCCGGTCATCATGATGTCCGGGTTGATGGAGGAGATCAGCAGATCGGCACGACCATCTTCCAGACACTCCCAACTCCCTGCCAGCACCTCGGCCCGCAGTCGCAGCCGGGTATCGGTCTGCTCGGCTAGCCGCTCCACCAAGGGGTAGAGGGTTTGTGCCGGCACCAGGGCATCAACGGCTATTGTGATGTCGGTCTCCCAGCCGCGGGCCAGCGCCCGGGTTTCGCCTACCAGGTGCTCGGCTGCCTCCAGCAGCACCCGGCCGCGCTCCAGCAGCATGCGTCCCGCCGGGGTGAACTTGGTGCGGTGGCCGCTGCGGTCAAACAGCATGGCATCCAGTTCGTCTTCCAGCTTCTGCACCGTATAGCTCAATGCCGAGGGCACCTTGCCCAGCTCGTCGGCCGCCGCCGCAAAGCTGCCGCGGCGGTCGATGGCGTCCAGCACCCGGATTGCCTCCAGGGTCAGCGCCCGTTCCCTGTTCGATTCCTTGGCCATTGCTCACCTTCAATTTTTTTGAATATGTTTGCCAGTTTATCTCGCTAACAAGTTAGGTCATGTCACTTTAATATTCAATCAACGCTTAGGCAGGAACGTCGAGCGGCCAAATATGCGGGAAGTTCCGCACTGTGACAGACCAAATCGGTCTGTCTGACGTCGGTGAAAGAACAACACACTATTTGAATAACCTCTTGCATGGATGCATTGATTCTGGCCGAAAAGGCCTTGGCAATGACATATAAAACAAGAGAGTGAATGAACATGAAAAACGTAATCAAGATGCTGGCTGTTGCAGCCCTGATGACCACAGGTTTCGCCCAGGCTTCTGTGCCAGCAGACTTCAATGCCATGCCCGGCGTGCTGTTTGTTAAGTGGAACGCCACTGCCGCAATGGATGGCAAAGCCAATCCGATGCTGGAAGTGCGCGATGAGGCCGGTGACCTGATCACCTCCGCTCATGCCGACCTGACTGGCACACAGCAAGTGCGTATGCCGCTGCGCACGCAAGGTACAGTGACCGTCAGCCTGGCTGGCCAGAGCAGCGAATACCGTATTCCGTTCGGCATCGGTGGTGGCAACCAACGCTAAGTCGAACCCCGGTTAGATGAGGAGCAGACCATGATGCAATTGAGAGCCGCAGAAGCGCGGGGCAAGGCCAACTTTGGCTGGCTGGACGCGCGCCACAGTTTCTCCTTCGGTCACTACTATGACCCACAGTGGATGGGACACTCGGTACTGCGGGTGATCAATCAGGATCTGGTTGCGCCGGGTGGCGGATTCGCCACCCATCCTCACGCCAATATGGAGATCCTCACCTGCGTGCTGCAAGGCTCCATAGAGCACAAGGACAGTCTCGGCCATGCCGAGCAGATCCCGGCAGGGGATTTCCAGCTGATGAGTGCAGGCAGCGGGATCCGCCACAGCGAGTACAACCCCTCGCAGACGGAGCCTCTCTCCCTGTTGCAGATATGGATCGAGCCGAACGAGTTCGGCACGCCACCCGGATATCAGCAGAAGAAGATCGAGTCCAGACCGGGCATGACGCTGGTGGCGTCACCGGATGGCGAGGATGGATCGCTGCAGATCCGCCAACAGGCCCGCGTATGGCGGCTGGAACTGGCCCCGGGCGAGACGCTCGAATGGGCACTGGCTGGCCGACACGGTTACCTGCAGATGATTTCAGGTTCGCTTGCCGCCAACGGTCTGGCTGCCCGACCCGGCGACGGGGTACTCAGTCGTGATGAATACCGGTGGGAGCTGGTTGCGACCAGTGCCAGCCAAGCCCTGTTATTTGACCTACCCTGAAGCCGTCAGCGGTGATGTGACACAAACGAGGAAGATGAAATGGACAAGATGAAAGATGTAGCGCTGCTGGCGGGTCGTGTACTGCTGGCGCTGATGTTCGTAAAGGCGGGTTGGGCCAAGATCGGCGGCTATGCCGGAACCCAGGGCTATATGGAAGCGATGGGAGTACCGGGCTTTATGTTGCCGCTGGTGATCCTGCTTGAGCTGGGTGGTGGCCTTGCCGTCGTGCTGGGTCTCTTTACCCGCAGCCTCTCCGTGCTGCTGGCTGGCTTCACCCTGATGGCTGCCTTTATTTTCCACTATCAGCCTGCCGACCAGATGCAGATGCTGATGTTGATGAAGAATATCTCCATCGCCGGTGGTTTCCTGGCGCTGGCGGCGGCCGGAGCAGGGGCTTTCAGTGTGGATGCCCGTCTCGGCAAAAACTGGTAACAGCCAGTCAGTTTGAGTTTTCCAAGCCTTTTGGCCGGTGCAACTGCACCGGCTTTTTTATGTCTGTATTTTCCGGATAGGTGAGGCGGCGGCACAAATCTGCGGTCCCCCTCATGGTTCGGCGGTTTGCCCGCCTGCTGGCCACAAGTGCCTTTTGCATCTTATCCCCCGATCCCCGACAATTCCCTCTCTTGTGAAGTGACGGAAATGGCTCGCCTTTTCCCTCGCCCCCTCTCATCCACAGGCGGGAATTGCTCATGTTTACCCTCTACCACTCCAATCAGCTGGATCTGCTCAAAGAGCTGCTGGTGAGCCGCATCCGGCAGGCCCCTCTCTCTCACCCCTTCGATCGGGAGCAGATCCTGGTGCAGAGTCCGGGCATGGCCCAGTGGCTCAAGCTGGAGCTGGCCAAGGCCTTCGGCATCGCCGCCAATATCGACTTTCCGCTGCCCGCCAGCTTTATCTGGGAGATGTTCACCCGGGTGCTGGCGGATGTGCCGCGCCAGAGCCCCTACAACAAGGGCTCCATGAGTTGGCAGCTGATGACCATTCTTCCCGAGATGTTGGGCAGGCCCGCCTTTGCCCCGCTGGCCGCCTATCTGGGCGGTGGGGGTGGCGAGGATCCTGCCCGTGAACTTGCGCAGGCGCCCGAGCAAGTTCGGCTGTGGCAGCTCTGCCAGAAGGTGGCGGATCTCTTTGACCAGTATCTGGTTTACCGGCCGGACTGGATCGCCCGTTGGGAAGAGGGGGAAGGATTGAGTCAGGAGCTGGCTGGGGTGAGCGGTCAGGATTGGCAGCCCGAGCTGTGGCGCGAGCTGGTGGCCCGCACGTTGGCGCTCTCTCCGAGCGGCTACCACCGCGCCAACCTCTACGAGGAGTTTATCCACGAGCTGGCGCGTACCGCCACGCTGCCGGGCAAGCTGCCGCAGCGGGTCTTCGTGTTCGGCATCTCGGCGCTGCCGCCGCGCTATGTGGAGGCGCTGTTGGCCCTCGGCAGCCGGCCGGAGGTAGAGGTGCACCTGTTCGTTACCAACCCCTGCCGCTACTACTGGGGGGATCTGCTGGATCGCAAGACGTTGGCGCGCCTCGAAAACAAGCTTAAACCCGGTACCGATATCGAGACGTTGCAGGGCCCCGCCAACCCGCTGCTCGCCTCCATGGGCAAGCTGGGGCGCGACTACCTGCATCAGCTGATGGAGCTGGAGGTGCCGCAAATCGAGGCCTTCGTCGATATAGACGAGGTGGATGGCAAGGGCAATGTCAGCCTGCTGCGCGCCATCCAGAAGGATGTGCTGGAGCTGGCAGAACGGGGCGCCGGTCAGTTCGATCTCGACAGCAGCCATCACAAGAGCCCCATCAGCCCGGCGGATGGATCCTTGCAGATCCACGCCTGTCACGGCCCGATGCGCGAGCTCGAGGTGCTGCACGATCGGCTGCTGGCGCTGTTCGAGCAGGACCCGACCCTCACCCCGAAAGATGTGGTGGTGATGATGCCGGACGTGAACAGCTACGGCCCCTACATTCAGGCCGTGTTTGGTAAAGAAAAGAGTGGGGCGCGCGGCCAGATCCCGTTTGCGGTATCGGATCGGGCGGCGAGTCAGGAGAGCCCGCTGCTGCAAAGCTTCCTCGCCCTGCTCAGGCTGCCCAACGCCCGCTTCGGGGCAGGGGAGCTGCTCGCCATTCTCGAGGTGCCCGCCGTGCTGCGCCGCTTCGAGCTGGATGACGACGAGTTCAACCAGCTGCGGGTCTGGGTGCAGGAGAGCGGCATCCGCTGGGGTCTGGACGACGGCTACCCCGTCCGTTTCGATCTGCCGCCCATGTCCGGCAACAGCTGGCTGTTCGGCCTGCGCCGCATGCTGCTCGGCTTTGCCATGGGGGATGGCGAGCCGGTGGCGGGCATCTTGCCCTATGCCGATATCGAGGGTCAGCAGGGGCTGGCACTTGGCAAGCTCGCCTGGTTTGTCGATTCGCTGGCCGAGTTTTTGCCCCGTCTGCAACAGGCCCAGCCGCTGGCCGAGTGGAACGCCTGCCTGCTGGCGCTGCTGGAGCGCTTCTATCTGGCCGACGAGGATGAAGAGCGTCAGCTTCAGCTTATTCGCAGCCAGCTGGCCGAGTGGCAGACCCGGCTTGGCGAAGCCCGTTTCGAGCAGCCCATCACCGCCGATCTGTTGCAGGACTACCTCGGCAGCGTGCTGGGGGAGTCCCGCTCCAGCCAGCGCTTCCTCGCCGGTCAGGTCAACTTCTGTACCCTGATGCCGATGCGCTCCATCCCCTTCAAGCAGGTCTGCCTGCTTGGCATGAACGACGGCGTCTACCCGCGTACCCTGGCCCCCATGGGGTTCGACTTGATGGCGGTGGCGTCGCGGCGGGGGGATCGCTCCCGTCGTGATGATGACCGCTACCTCTTCCTCGAGGCACTGCTCAGCGCCCAGCAGGGGCTCTATATCAGCTATCAGGGTTTCAGTGCGCAGGACAACAGCGACAAGGTGCCCTCGGTGCTGCTGGCAGAGTTGATCGACTATGTGCGGCAGGGCTTTGTGCTGGCGGGGGATGAGAGCCTCGACGACGAAACCTCCGGCAAGCGGCTGCTCAACCACCTGATGGTGGCGCACCCGCTCACCCCCTACAGTCGCGACTACTTCTACCCGGCGGCAGGTTCACGCCTCTTTACCTATGCCGCAGACTGGCTGCCCGCCCTCAAGCCAGAGCGCGGTGCGGCCAACTTCCAGAGCGGCGAGCTGCCGCTCCCTCCCGAATGGGGCAAGGAGCAGGGGCTGGAGCTGGCGGAGCTGCTGCGCTTCTATCGCCAGCCCACCAAATATTTCCTCAACCGCCGCCTCAAGGTGTGGTTTGAACTGAACGAGGCCAACATCGAGGACAGCGAGCCGTTCGAGCTGGATGGCCTGCAACATTATCAGCTGAAAGATCTGCTGCTCGATGCCCATCTGGCAGAGGGGGATAGTACCGAGCGGCGCGAGCGGTTGCAGCTCACCGGCCTGCTGCCCCAAGGGTGGTTCGGCAGCCTGCTGCTGGACGATCTGGATGCCGAGATGGGCAAGCTGGCGGATCGGCTACGGCCATGGGTTGCGGCCAATGAGTCAGAAAAACAGGCGGTGGAGATCGATATCTCCCTCACTCAGGGCCAGCTGCAAGGGTGGATCGACACCCAGAAGGGGCGCTTGCTGGTGGTCAAACCCGGCAGCTTCAACGGCAAGGATCTGCTGCTGGGCTGGATCCAGCACCTCTGCTTCTCATTGAGCGGCGCCCCCGGCGACACCCTGCTGTTCGATGCCAAACAGAGCCTGCGGTTAGCCAAGCTCGCTGCCGACGAGGCGCGGCCCAAGCTGGCGGCGCTGGTGGCGTGCTGGGCGCAGGGGATGAAGCGGCCGCTGCCGTTTTTCCCCAACACTGCCTGGGATTGGCTCAAGGCGATCGAGAAGGATCCCGACAAGCCGGAGGCGGCCGACAAGGCGGCTCTCACCCGTTTCAACGGCGGCTGGATGATCAATGGGGAAGGGGCAGACCCTTACGTTGCCCGCTGCTTCCCCGAACTCGATGACGAGGTGCTGGGGCAGTTGCAGGCGCTGGCCCGCGAACACCTGACCCCGCTGCTCAACACCCTGGAGGAGCTGAAATAATGGCTAACCCGCTCAATACATTGCGTTTTCCCCTCCATGGTGAACGACTGATCGAAGCCTCTGCCGGTACCGGCAAGACCTACACCATAGCCGGTCTCTACCTGCGCCTGCTGCTGGGTCACGGCCTGCTTATTGAGGAGGGGGCCGATGCCGGTCAGCCGAGTGCACACGAGCGGCCGCTCTCGGTGACCGAAATTCTGGTGGTGACCTTTACCGAAGCGGCCACCGCCGAGCTGCGCGGGCGGATCCGCGGTCGCATCCACGAGGCACGGCTCGCCTTTATGCGCGGCCATAGCAGTGACACCCTGCTGGCCCAACTGCTGGAAGAGGTAGAGGATCACGAATTGGCGGCCCGCCGCCTGCTGGCCGCCGAGCGCCAGATGGACGAGGCGGCGGTCTTTACCATCCACGGCTTCTGCCAGCGGATGCTCAAGCAGAACGCCTTCGAGTCGGGCGCCCTCTTTGAAACCGAATTTCTTACCGACGACAGCCAGCTCAGGTTGCAGGCGGTGAGCGACTACTGGCGCGCCGAGTTCTATCCGGTGGATAAAGCCCTCGCCAGTGCGGTGCGCGCGCTCTGGCCGAGCCCCGCCGCCCTGCTGCGGGAGATGGGTAGCTGGCTCGACAACAGCGAGCTGGAGATCCACCCCGCGCTGGGGGACGAGACCCTCGCCGCTCGCCATCAGGCTGCCATGAGTCGCATCGCGGCGGTGAAGGGCGAATGGCTGGCGCAGATGGACGAGATCCGCCGCCAGACTGACGGCCAGATCAGCCGCTACACCGGCAAGAACTACGAAGGGTGGCTTGCCAAGATAGCTGACTGGGCACAGGACGAGAGCAGCGGCTACGCCATCCCGAAGGAGCTGGAGCGCTTCGGCCAGAGGGTGCTGGAGGAGAACCTCAAGAAGGGGGGCGCAGTGCCGACCCTGCCACTGTTCAGTCAGATCGATGAACTGCTGGCGAGTCGCCCCGGTATTCGGGATCTGATCCTGCAGCGGGCGGCCAAAGTAGTGCGCAGCCGGATGCAGGCCAGCAAGCGGCAGGCCCATCAGCTCTCGTTCGATGACCTGCTCAAAGATCTCGACGGAGCGCTTGGCTCAAGCCTTGGTGAGCGGCTCTGCGAGCGCATTCGCGCCACCTACCGGGTGGCGATGATCGACGAATTTCAGGATACCGATCCCCAGCAGTACCGCATCTTCCATCGCCTCTACGGCGGCCATAGCGACACGGCGCTTTTGATGATCGGTGACCCCAAGCAGGCCATCTACGGCTTTCGCGGCGCCGACATCTTTACCTACATTCAGGCGCGGCGAAATGTGAGCGCCCACTACACCCTCGGGCGCAACTGGCGCTCCAGCAGTGCGCTGGTGGGGGCGGTCAACGGCCTGTTCGAGCGGGCCAAGGATCCCTTTATCTACGAAGCGGATATCCCCTTTCTGCCGGTGGAGGCGCAGGGCAAGAGCAAGGCTCTGCTGCTCGATGGCGCCACTGCACCCGTGCTCCACTGCTGGCAGCTGACCGGCCAACCCACCTTCAATCGGGGGGATTACCAGAGCAAGATGGCGCGCGCCACCGCCGCCGAGATCCATCGTCTGCTGACGCTGGCCCGCGAGGGCAAGGCGCTGATCGGCGACAAGGCGGTCAAGGCCGGGGATATCGCCGTGCTGGTGCGCACCGGCGCCGAGGGCAAGCTGGTGCAGCAGGAGCTGGCGCGTCTCGCCATCGCCTCCGTCTATCTGTCGAATCGCGAGAGCGTGCTGGAGCAGACGGAGGCGCGGGAGATTTTGCTGATTTTGCACGCCTGCCAGAACCCGAGCGAAGAGCGCAGCCTGCGGGCGGCGCTGGCCACCGGCCTGTTTGACCTCGACGCCAAGGCGCTCGATGGGCTGGCCAGCGACGAGCGAGCGTGGGAGAGCGCGGTGCAGGAGTTTATGGAGTACCGATCGATCTGGCATCGCAGCGGCGTGCTGGCGATGTTGCGGGCCCTGCTGCACCGGCGCAATCTCGCCTCTTCGCTTTTGGCGAGCCCCTATGGCGAGCGGCGGCTGACCAACTTCCTCCATCTTGGCGAGCTGCTGCAACAGGTGAGCAGCGAGCTGGACGGGGAGTATGCCCTGCTACGCTGGTTGGGGGAGGCGGTGAGCCGCCCCAACGGGCAAGATGCGGAGCAGGTACTGCGCCTCGAATCCGAGCGCAAACTGGTGCAGATCGTCACCATCCACAAATCCAAGGGGCTGGAGTACCCGCTGGTGTTCCTGCCCTTTATCTGCAGCCACAGAACCGCCGAGACCCCGCTCTATCACGAGGCGGACGAGGCGGGTAATCGCACCATTCTCGATCTGACCGGCGCCGAAGGGTCTTTGGCGGAAGCGGACCGGGAGCGCCTTGCGGAAGATTTGCGGCTGCTCTATGTGGCGCTGACCCGGGGCGTTTACGCCACCTGGCTGGGGCTGGCGCCGGTGCGGGCGGGGGCGGGCAAGTCGGAGAAGACCGACCTGCACCACACCGCCATCGGCTACCTGCTGCAAAAGGGCGAAGAGGGGGATGCGCAGACACTGGCGACAGCTCTGACCGAGCTGGCGCAGGCGCTGCCCGGGGTGGCTGTCGGTGAGCCCTCGCTCACCCGTCCGGCCCCGCTGCCGCCAGAGGAGGAGCAGTTGGGCGAGCCGCAGGTGCGCCACTTTAGCGGTTCCCTTGAGCGGGACTGGTGGATCAGCTCCTACTCTGGTCTGGCGGCGCAGGGCCACGGTCACAGCAAGGGTGTCTTGGCCAACCCCGGCTTCGATGACGAGGTGGTAACCGAGGCAGCCGCGCTGGCTGGCGAGCAACCGGAGGAGGCACCCCAGCCCTCCATCTTCACCTTCCCGAAAGGGGCGCGCCCCGGCACCCTGCTGCACAGCCTGTTCGAGACTATCGACTTTCAGAGCGCTGGTGGCGAGCCGCTGGCCGAGCATATCGCCAGTCTGTTGCTGCAAGACGGCTTCGACGAGAGCTGGGCCCCTGTGTTGCAACAGCAGGTGGAGGCGGTGCTCGATACTCCCCTTGAAACGGGCTTTGGCGAGCCGGTGCGGCTGCGGGATCTGGCCCCCGAGCGCAAGCAGGTGGAGCTGGAGTTCTTCCTACCCATGGGACGGGTGACGGCACCGGCGCTGACGGCCCTCTGCCAGCAGCACGACCCGCTGTCGCGGGGCAACAAGCCCCTCAGCTTTGCCACCGTGCAGGGGATGCTCAAGGGCTTTATCGACCTGGTGTTCGAGTGGCAGGGGCGCTGGTATCTGCTCGACTACAAATCGAATCACCTCGGCATGAGCCCCGCCGATTACAGCCGCCCGGCGCTGGAGCGGGCGATGGCCGAGCACCGCTACGACCTGCAATACCAGCTCTACTCGCTGGCGTTGCACCGGCTGCTCACCCTGCGCCTGCCGGGTTACGACTTCGAGCAGCACTTTGGCGGCGTTTTCTATCTGTTCCTGCGCGGTATGCCGCAGGGGGGCATTTTCCATACCCGCCCGAGCCGTGAACTGGTGCTGGGGCTGGATAAGTTGTTTCGCGAAGGCAGTGAGTCGCCCGCAGCGGGATCCCAAGCATTGAACGAGGTAGAAGCATGAGCGGCACCATGATCAGCACCGCGACCAGCGCAATGATGGTTGAACGGCTCAAAACACTGGCGCTGGCTGGCCGCATCCGCCAGCTGGATCTGCAATTTGCCAGGCTGGTGGCCGACCTTGGCGGTAGCCCCGAGCTGGTGCTGGGGGCTGCGCTCACCTGCTTCGAGTTGGGCCGCGGCCATGTCTGTCTGCCGCTGGAGATGCTCGCTGCCGGATCCCTGCGGCCGTTCGGGCTGGATCCCCAGCAGAGCCGGGATCTGTTGCTGGATCTGGCGGATCCTGCCCGCTGGCCCGCCCTGTTTGCGGCAAGCCCGCTCGTGGGTACGGAACAGGATGACGGGCTAACCCCGCGCTGGCCGCTGCGGCTGTGGCACGGGCGGCTCTATCTCACCCGCTACCACGATTTTGAGCTGGGGGTGGCCCGCCATCTGCGCGCCTTGAGTGAAAGAGCCGAATGGCCGGAGATAGCCCCGGCCCTGTCGCGGCTGTTTGCCCGCGACTACGGGTTGGTGTTCGCTGCGCTGCTCAAGGCCCGCCTCGCCCCCGACTTCTCGGCCCGCCACTTTATCGAGAAGTATCTCGATCTGGTGTACCCCAATGAAGTGGATTGGCCCGCCATCGAGGCGCTGCTGGCCAGCGCCCAGGCGGCGAGTGATTTGAGCAAGCTGGATACGCTGGTGCCCGAGGCGCTCTGCTGCAACGGCCAGAAGCTGGCGGCGGCCACCGCGGCGGCACGCCCCTTTGCGGTGATCTCCGGCGGCCCCGGCACCGGCAAGACCACCACGGTCGCCAAACTGCTCGCCATTCTGGTGGAGACCGGCCTGCAAGCGGGCAAGGCCCCGGCGATCCGGCTGGTGGCCCCCACCGGCAAGGCGGCGGCGCGCCTCACCGAGAGTATCGGCTCTGCCCTGCAGGCCCTCGATCTGCCCCCCGAGTGGGTGGAAGCGATCCCCACCGAAGCGGGCACCCTGCACCGGCTGCTCGGGGTCATTCCGGGGCGCAGCCAGTTCCGCCACCATGCGGGCAACCCGCTACACCTCGACTTGCTGGTGGTGGATGAGGCCTCCATGGTCGACCTGCCGATGATGGCGCGGCTGCTCGATGCGCTGCCGAGCCACGCCCGCTTGATCCTGCTCGGCGACAAGGATCAGCTCGCCTCGGTGGAGGCGGGGGCCGTGCTCGGCGATATCTGCAGCTTTATCGAACAGGGCATCAGCCCGGCGCAGGCGGAGTGGCTCTCCCGCCAGACCGGCTACCGCTTGCAGGGTTCGCCCGCAGGGGCGCCGGTGCGCGACAGCCTCTGCTTGCTGGCCAAGAGCTGGCGCTTTGATCAGCATTCGGGCATCGGCCAGCTGGCGCGCGCCTGCAACAGCGGCGATGCCACGGCGGTGGAATCAGTCTGGGGCGCAGGATTCGCCGATATCAGCCTGCACCCCTGGGCGGGGGAGGCCTACGATGCCCTGATTGCCCAGGGGGTGGCCGGTTACGGCAGCTATCTGCAGGCGGCCCGCGCGGGGGAGGCGCCCGCCGCCGTATTCAAGGCATTCAACAGCTTCCAGATCCTCTGCGCCCTGCGCGATGGCCCGTTCGGGGTGCTGGGGCTAAACGAGCGGCTCGAACTGGCCCTGTCACGGGCTGGCCTGATTGCCCGCGATGGCGACTGGTATGCCGGTCGTCCGGTGATGGTGGTGCGCAATGACCACGGGGTCGGCCTCTATAACGGCGATATGGGGCTCTGCCTGCCCGACGAAACTGGCCGGTTAAAGGTATGGTTTGAGCAGCCGGACGGCACCCTGCGCGCCCTGTTGCCCAGCCGCTTGCCACCTCACGAGACGGTCTACGCCATGACCATCCACAAATCCCAGGGTTCGGAGTTTGCCCATACCGTGCTGGTGCTGCCCGACAGCCCCAGCCCGCTGCTCACCCGCGAGCTGGTCTATACCGGCATCACCCGCGCCAAGGCCCGCCTCGATCTCTACGGCGATCGCGCCCTGCTGGCACAAGCGGTGCGGAAAAAGACCGAGCGTTATTCCGGATTGGCTGAGAGGTTGGGGGAGTGATTGTGTTTAGCAGGCATAATTGCCTGCTAAACACATAATTGAAGTTAATTTTTTTTAGGTGGTGGCGGTGGGGTTGGCGATGGTTTTTCATATCTTGTTGGGGGTGGTGGATTTCTACTGTTCTTTTGTGTATCTGGGCCTGGATATGTTCTCTTATCAGACATAAATCACCATCACTTTTTGGTTGGAGTTGGAGGGGTTGGTGTTGGTTTAGGTTTTACGTAATTTAATGGTGGTGGTGGGTTTTTTCCGGACTTTTCAATAGGCTTTTTATTCTCATTGCTCATCAGAATTACCCTCCTTCAAAAATTCAACGAATTCTATTTCTTCGGCTTTGATTACTATGTATTGTGCGCTCAACATAGGTATATATTCACCTTGTTCTGATATCCACTCTGGATTTTGTAAAACAATATGACCTTTGGATGGATCTGATGGCCATACACTAGGCCAACCAAAAATTCTTCGCCCATCCCTTAGATCTAATATTACAAAAGATGTTACGCTATTAAATATGTCTTCCCACTCACTATTAAATGATGACTGGTTGGTTATCTTTAATTTTTGTAGGAGTCCATGAAATTTAGAGTTGTTTGTGTAATAAGAGAGAACCAAGCCCAACAGAAATGCAATGATGATAGATGTTGCCAGCTCTTTCCCAGCAGACCATTCAAAAAATTTATAAAATCCACCAATGTAGATTGTTATCTCTTTGAATAAATCTGAAAGAACCTTAACCAATAGTGTGAAAATCAAAGCTTGTATTACTCTTTCGAACTGAGACTGTTTGGGGTATGCAGTTAATGCGTGGAAAACCCAAGCAGTTAAAAATCCAGGTAATAATTGCCTCAATAACTCTAGTAGCTCCGAACTGAAATCCATATTTTAAAACTCTTGGCCATATAGTGGTTTTTTATGATTGATTTATAAGGCAGTATCACCAAAAAACGCTTAGTGAGTCAATGCGTATTTAGATGGAAATGTAAACTTTCCTTCTCTTACATGCGGTCAACATAATAACTTGCGCATTATATATATCTTGTATGTTGGGCTTCGCAGGCTCAGCACACAACCTACGGATTGTGTAGGTTGTGGCTGAGCGTAGTAAAGCCCAACGTCTACCGCGTGCTCTCTTTTTTCCTTCCCCTCATCCCCGACCCTTCTCCCGCAAGGGGAGAAGGGAGATTCGGCTTCGTGGATATACACGCGATTGCCAATCTCATATCCCCGATGCTGATTTATTCCCTCTCCCTCCGGGAGAGGGCTAGGGTGAGGGGTGCAGGTTGGCACAATGCCCATTTTGCCCGCTTCGTGAAATCCGGTAGGGTGCAATCAACGAAGTGAATTGCACCGCTGCTATTTATCTGCCAAAAGGTGTAATGCGCTGCGCTTATTACACCCTACATCCAACCCATACATGACAGGATGTCATTGCTTGAGACTTGAATTTAACCCCATCGTTCTGGATCGCGATTACGAGCTCTGTGTGCTGGCGCGCAGGGATGCCTATTTTTGCAGCTTTCATACTCATGACGGTTTTGCCGACTTTATCGACGGCTATCGGGAGCGGATCCGCGAAAGGCTGGGGCAAGCGCAATGGCACTACCTCCATGTCTGGGCGGGTGAACAACTTGTGGGCCAGCTGGAATTTCGCAGCTTTTCCGATGAGCCCGAGACCGGCTATGTGCAGCTGATTTATCTGTTCCCCGAATATCGTGGCACCGGTTTGGCTGACGTGTTGCAGGCCTATATCCGCCAGCAGTTGCTGGGGGCTGGCTGCAAATGGGCGATGCTCTCCGTGAGTCGAACCAATTTGCGGGCGCTGAACCATTACCGGCGCTTCGGCTGGGTATTTCTGCGCCCCAATCCGAAACATCCGCAGACCGATTTTTATCGGCTGGCACTGGCGGGGGATCCGTCACCCTGCCCGTAAAGTACCCCGCACCCGGAAAAAGAGCGGGGCCGAAGGTAAACCTTCGGCCCCGCGCTTGTTGATGGTGCTGCGTCAGATGCTGGATTTGACGGTGACGAACTCGGGGTAGGCGTCGATGCCGCACTCGTGGACATCCACGCCCATCAGCTCTTCCTCTTCGCTGACGCGCAGCCCCATCTCGTATGTTGGGCTTCGCAGGCTCAGCACCAACCTACCGATTGTGTAGGTTGTGGCTGAGCGTAGCGAAGCCCAACGTTTACCGCGTCATCTCTTTTTTCCTCCCCCTCATCCCCAGCCCTTCTCCTCTTTTTTAATAAACGGGAGAAGGGAACAATGCCGTTACCGCTGTCCGATTACGCTTCGCTAA
>NZ_CDDH01000097.1 GCF_000819725.1 Aeromonas australiensis
GAAAAATGGTGCGCCCGAGAGGATTCGAACCTCTGACCACCTGGTTCGTAGCCAGGTACTCTATCCAGCTGAGCTACGGGCGCTCATAAATTTTTGTACCGTGAAAAATGGTGCGCCCGAGAGGATTCGAACCTCTGACCACCTGGTTCGTAGCCAGGTACTCTATCCAGCTGAGCTACGGGCGCCCTGTTTTAAAACGATAAAAAAAGCTTACTTATCAGTAAGCCTTTTCCAAAGTGTCGACTTGCTGACGGTCAACACATGACTCTTGCTTGAGTCGTAATATGGTGCGCCCGAGAGGATTCGAACCTCTGACCACCTGGTTCGTAGCCAGGTACTCTATCCAGCTGAGCTACGGGCGCAAATGGCGGAGAAGGGGGGATTCGAACCCCCGATGCGGGTATAAGCCGCATACTCCCTTAGCAGGGGAGCGCCTTCAGCCTCTCGGCCACCTCTCCGTTTGCGGGGCTGATAATACTTCACATGGATTTTTAGTCAAACACTTTTTTGGAGAAAAAAGTGCGTTCGCTCAGCATTTGGTCAAAGCGTGGAATATTCAAACAATATCGACACTTATCCCGCAGTTTTGCGCCCTGCAGGGCAATTTCAAAGGGCCAGAAAAAACAAAAGGCGACACATAAGGTGTCGCCTTGTCACAGCCATGAAAGTGGCTTAGAAGCCCGGTTGGCCCGGAACTTTCTCGGCTTGGATGCGCTGGTAGATCTCTTCGCGGTGTACGGAGACCTCTTTCGGCGCGTTCACACCGATACGGACCTGGTTGCCTTTAACACCCAGTACGGTGACAGTCACTTCATCACCAATCATCAGGGTTTCCCCAACACGACGAGTCAAAATAAGCATTCGCTTGCTCCTGTATCCTGTTTTGTTTTTATATCGATATGCGACATTATCTAACAAAGATACCGATATGGTAAATGGTTGAAACTAAATCAATCAGAGATTGTTAGCCCAAGGGCTGCTCTTGCGGTGCCTGATCCAACCCGAAAGCCGCGTGCAGGGCCCGCACCGCCAGCTCCAGATACTTCTCGTCAATTACCACAGAGATTTTGATTTCAGAGGTCGAGATCAACTGCATGTTGATCCCCTCCTCGCCCAATACCTTGAACATGGTGCGCGCAACACCGGGATGGTTCCACATGCCGACACCGACAATGGAGACCTTGGCAATCTCGCCATTTCCCTGCACGCAGGAGGCGCCAAGTTCGGTGGCGGTCTCCTCCAGCAGTGCCCGGGCGCGGCGATAGTCGTCACGATTCACCGTGAAGGTGAAGTCGGCGGTGCCATCTCCCAGGGTGTTCTGCACAATCATGTCGACATCAATGTTGGCGTCGCTGATCGGATTGAGGATCTGCGCGGCAACGGTTGGTCTGTCCGGCACGCCCAGAATGGTCAGGCTGGCCTCGTTGCGGTTAAAAGCGATCCCGGATACCAGGGGAGCTTCCATCCTATCACCTCCATATGTGATTAAGGTTCCCTCTCCATCGATAAAGCTCGACAGCACCCGCAGCGGGACGCGGTACTTGCCCGCAAACTCTACCGAGCGGATCTGCAACACCTTGGCGCCGAGACTGGCCATCTCCAGCATCTCCTCGAAGGTGATGGTGTCGAGACGACGCGCCTTGGGCTCGATGCGCGGATCCGTGGTGTATACCCCATCCACATCGGTAAAGATCTGGCACTCATCGGCCTTGATGGCCGCCGCCACGGCAACCGCCGTAGTATCCGAACCGCCGCGGCCCAGGGTTGTGATGGCGTTATGCTCGTCACGGCCCTGGAAACCGGCGATCACCACCACCTTGCCCGCAGCCAGTTCGGCATGAACCAGTTCGGTGTCGATGTGGGTGATGCGCGCCTTGCCATAGGCGGAATCGGTGTGAATCCGCACCTGATCACCGGTCATTGAGACCGCAGGACAACCGCGTTTGTTCAACGCGATGGCCAGCAGCGCTATGGTGACCTGCTCACCGGTGGAGACCAGTACATCCATCTCCCGCCGGTTGGCATCAGGATCCAGCTGCTGGGCCATGCCCAGCAGCCGGTTGGTTTCGCCCGACATGGCGGAGACCACCACCACCACGTCGTGTCCCTGGGCGCGGGTATGCTCGACCCGCTCAGCTACCGCCTCGATCCGCTCCAGTGTGCCGACCGAGGTGCCGCCGTACTTCTGTACATAGAGTGCCACAGATCACCTCGCCCGATTACAGGCGCTCTTCCAGCCAGGAGTGAACGGATTGCAGCGCTGCCGGTACCGCCTCAGGCTGGGTACCACCCGCCTGCGCCATGTCCGGACGGCCACCGCCCTTGCCACCCACCTGCTGGGCAACCAGATTGACCAGCTCACCGGCCTTGACCTTGCCGGTCAGGTCGTTGGTGACGCCCGCGATCAAGTTGACCTTGCCATCGGCACAGGTGGCCAGCAGCACAACACCGGACTTCATCTGGTTCTTCAGTTCGTCCAGCATGCCGCGCAGGGATTTCGGATCGGCCCCTTCCAGCGCTGCAACCAGCACCTTCTGACCGTTGATCTCGATTACCTGGCCCAGCAGGTCGTTACCGGCCTGAGCGGCCAGCTTGGCCTTGAGCTGCTCCAGCTCGCGCTCCATCATCTTGGCCTTGTCCAGCATCTGGCGAACCTTGTCGGCGATGCAGAACTGGTCACCTTTCACCAGAGCGGCAGCCTCTTCGATCTGCTCGCCAACCTGATGCATGAAGTCGATGGCCGCTTTGCCGGTGACCGCTTCGATACGGCGCACGCCAGCTGCGATACCGCTCTCGGCGATGATCTTGAAGAAGCCGATATCACCGGTGCGCTTGGCGTGAGTACCGCCACACAGCTCGGTGGAGTAGTCGCCCATGCGCACCACGCGCACGTCGTCTTCATATTTTTCACCAAACAGCGCCATGGCACCGGCGGACTTGGCCGCTTCCAGATCCATCAGCTGGGTGGTGATTTCGTGGTTGGCGCGGATCTGGTTGTTGACCAGCTCCTCGACCCGGCGAATGGTCGCCATGGTCAGCCCCTCGAAGTGGGAGAAGTCAAAGCGCATGCGCTCGGCCCCAACCAGAGAACCTTTCTGGGTGACATGCTCGCCCAGCGCCTGACGCAGGGCAGCGTGCAGCAGGTGGGTCACGGAGTGGTTCAGGGCGATGGCCTGACGACGATCGCCATCAACCACGGCTTCCACTTCGGCGCCCTTCTCCAGAGTGCCCAGCTCCATGTAGCCCTTGTGGATGATCGCCTTGCCCGCTTTCAGGGTGTCGGTTACGGCAAAGATGCCGTCGTCCACTTTCAGGGTACCGCTGTCGCCAATCTGGCCGCCGGATTCGGCGTAGAAGGGGGTCTCTTCCAGCACGATGACCGCTTCATCACCGGCGATAAGACCGCTCACCTCTTCCACACCCTTGTAGATACCGACCACGCGGGTACGCTCGGTCAGAGTCTTGTAACCGGTGAAGGGGGTCTCGATATCAAGCTTGAGCATCTCGTTGTAGTTCACGCCGAAGCTGGAGGCCTCTTTGGCACGAGCACGCTGCTTCTCCATCTCGGCCTTGAAGCCCTCTTCGTCGATGCCGATCTCGCGCTCGCGCACCACGTCGGCAGTCAGGTCGGCCGGGAAGCCGTAAGTGTCGTAGAGCTTGAACACCACTTCGCCCGGAATAACCTTGGCATCACCCAGGTTGGCCAGAGCGTCTTCCAGCAGCAGCAGACCGCGATCCAGAGTGCGGACGAACTGCTCCTCTTCGATGCGCAGCACGCGCTCGACCAGCGGCAGCTGGGCGATCAGCTCGGCAGCGACGTCTTTCATCTGCACGGCCAGCTCGGCAGCCAGTTTGTAGAAGAAGACATCGGTCGCACCCAGTTTGCGACCGTGACGCACGGCGCGGCGGATGATGCGACGCAGCACATAGCCACGACCCTCGTTGGACGGCATCACGCCATCTGCCACCAGGAAGGCGCAGGAGCGGATGTGGTCAGCGATGACGCGCAGGGACTGGTTGCTCAGATCGGTGGTGCCGACAATCTCGGCCGCTTTCTTGATCAGCGCCTGGAAGATGTCGATTTCGTAGTTGGAGTGGACACCCTGCATGATGGCGGAGATACGCTCCAGACCCATGCCGGTATCCACGGACGGACGGGGCAGCGGCTCCATGGTGCCGTCAGCCTGACGGTTGAACTGCATGAAGACCACGTTCCAGATCTCGATGAAACGGTCGCCATCCTCTTCCGGTGAGCCGGGACGGCCACCCCAGATGTGATCGCCGTGGTCATAGAAGATCTCGGTGCAGGGACCGCACGGGCCGGTATCGCCCATCGCCCAGAAGTTGTCGGAGGCGTAAGGGGCACCCTTGTTGTCACCGATGCGCACGATGCGATCGGCCGGGACACCGACCTCTTTTTCCCAGATGTCGAAAGCTTCATCATCAGTCGCGTAGACGGTCACCAGCAGGCGATCTTTCGGCAGCTGCAGCACCTCGGTCAGGAAGCCCCATGCAAACTTGATGGCATCCTGTTTGAAGTAGTCACCGAAGCTGAAGTTGCCCAGCATTTCGAAGAAGGTGTGGTGACGAGCGGTATAGCCGACGTTTTCCAGATCGTTGTGCTTACCACCGGCACGCACGCAACGCTGGGAAGTCGTCGCGCGATTGTAGGCACGCTTGTCTGCGCCAAGGAACACATCCTTGAACTGGTTCATACCCGCGTTGGTAAACAACAGGGTCGGGTCGTTATGCGGTACCAGCGAGCTGGAGGAGACAACCTGGTGCCCCTGGGAACGGAAATACTCGAGAAACGCAGCGCGAATCTCTGACGTGGACATATACATGGAAAATCCTGCTTGATTCGAATACGGACTTTTAACCGCATTAATGTAAGTTTTCTGCGGAGTAAAGTAAAACGGACAGGGCCGCCACGGGCGAAAAAGCGCACATAAACGGGCCAGAAAAGAGCGCCGCTGCCCACAGTGGCTTTTTCCACTGTCGAGAGGCAAAAAAGCAGCGCATAAAGAGAGATAAGATGAACAAAAGGCTGCTTTTTCGGAATTGCTTGCGCAAGCTACTGAGCGGGCAGGAAAAACCTGCCACAAGGGAGGTGAAACGACGTTTGCCACGCAGTGGCGTTACTCCTCCCGCTCCTGCAGGGCAGAGATGGCATAACGGGCCTGATCCTGGGTAAAGCCGCGCCCCAGCAGATATTTGAGCCACTTCATTCGCAACTTGAAATCAGCCAGTTCGGCCACCCGGGCGCGCCGTTCGAGCAGGGCAAACGCCAGTTCGAACCAGTCCAGCTCGGGTTGCTCGAATGCGGCATCAATCTGCATATCGTCGAGTCCCTTGCGGCGCAGATCGAAGCGGATCTTGATGGGGCCATGGCCCTTGGCGGCACCGGCCCGTACCGCCATACCGCCGTAACGTTCGTCATTGACCCAGTTGTAACCGCGGCAGTAGTCGAGCACCGCCTCAATCACCTCTTCCTGATAGCCCTGCCGGCGCAGACGGCTAGCCAACTCGGACTCGGCGCTCTCGCGGCGGGCCAGACTGCGCATGGCATAAGCACGGGCAGCGGCCAGCTGCTCGGCAAAGGTAGGCTCAGAAGGCTCGACCTGTTCGATAACGGATTGATCAACCATCATAAATAACAAGGCCGGGTATCAACCCGGCCTTCCTTTCGCTCTTACTCGAACTCTTGTTCGCTTTCGGCATCGAACTCTTCTGCCTCAACCGGTGCAGCCTTGTCATCGACTGGCACGGCACCGGAGAGCAGCAGCTCGCGCAGGCGGGCTTCCACTTCGCCAGCCATCACCTTGTTCTCGGCGAACAGCTTCATAACGTTGGCCTTGCCCTGACCGATCTTCTCGCCGTTGTAGCTGTACCAGGCACCGGCCTTGTCGATCAGCTTGTGCTTGACGCCGAGATCCACCAGCTCGCCCTCTTTGGAGATACCAGCGCCGTAGAAGATCTGGAATTCGGCCTGCTTGAAGGGCGGGGCCACCTTGTTCTTGACCACTTTGACGCGGGTCTCGTTACCGACCACTTCGTCACCTTCCTTGATGGCGCCGATACGACGGATATCCAGACGCACGGAGGCGTAGAACTTGAGCGCGTTACCACCTGTGGTGGTCTCCGGGCTACCGAACATGACGCCGATCTTCATCCGGATCTGGTTGATGAAGATGCACAGGCAGTTGGCGTTCTTGATGTTGGCGGTCAGCTTGCGCAGCGCCTGGGACATCAGACGGGCCTGCAGGCCAACGTGGGAGTCACCCATCTCCCCTTCGATTTCCGCTTTCGGGGTCAGGGCTGCCACGGAGTCGACGATGATAACGTCAACCGCGTTGGAGCGAACCAGCATGTCGCAGATCTCCAGCGCCTGTTCGCCGGTATCCGGCTGGGAGATGAGCAGGTCGTCGACATTGACGCCCAGCTTGGCAGCGTAGATAGGATCCAGCGCGTGCTCCGCATCGACGAAGGCACAGGTTTTGCCTTTCTTCTGAGCTTCCGCGATCACCTGCAGGGTCAGCGTGGTTTTACCGGAAGATTCCGGGCCGTAGATCTCGACGATACGGCCACACGGCAGACCGCCAATGCCCAGCGCCACGTCCAGCGAGAGGGAACCGGTAGAGATGGCTTCGATATCCATGGTCTTGCTGTCGCCCAGACGCATGATGGAACCTTTGCCGAACTGCTTTTCAATCTGACCCAGCGCAGCCGCCAGTGCCTTCTGTTTGTTCTGATCCATGCCAATCTCCGCTGGAAATCGTGAGTAAGAAGTGAAGTTGGGCTAAGTATACTGTCTATTCATACAGTATCAAGCCCAATTTATCTGAGCAGGGCCAACAGACCCGACAAGGCCTGTCTCACCGCCTGCTGGCGTACCTGTCGGCGATCACCGTCGAAGCGGGCGAGCAGGGAGTGGTGGCGGCCATTGCTGTCAGCCCAGGCGAACCAGACGGTGCCGACCGGCTTGCCCTCGGTGGCGCCGCCGGGGCCGGCGATGCCACTGATAGCAACGCTGATGGAGGCAGACGAGTGCGCCAGCGCGCCGCGGGCCATCTCCAGCACCACGGCTTCGCTCACTGCACCGTGCTGTTCAAGGCTCTCGCTGCTCACCCCCAACATCTGCTGCTTGGCTTCGTTGGTGTAGGTGACAAACCCACGATCGAACCAGCCGGAGCTGCCCGCGATGTCGGTGATGGCCGTGGCCACCCCGCCGCCGGTACAGGATTCGGCGGTCGCCGCCAGCCAGCCCCGCTGACCGAGGGCCTGCCCCAGCTCGATGGCAAGGTGCTCTATCTCTGCATCCAGTTTCATCATGACTCCTTCTGATCCGCTCAAGAGGCACATTATGCGATCCCGCTAGCGCCGCCTGCAACCACGGCAGACCGCCCTTGCCTGCCGCAATGTGCGGTGCCGCACCTGTGTCATGCTTTCAATAGTGCAGAGCAACCACGTCCGGAACACCCGCTCCCCCGGCGCGGCGCTTATGTGTAGAATGGCGCCATCAAGCTCAAGGCTCATCACTGCAGACACTGGCCCGCAGAGGCCCCTTCTGGAACAGAACATGACCGCACAACACCAAGCCAGCGGCGCCACAAGCGCCGCTCCCGGCGCCAATCTGAGCGCCCACACGCCCATGATGCAGCAGTACCTTGGCCTCAAGGCCGAGAACCCGGAGATCCTGCTGTTCTACCGGATGGGCGACTTCTACGAGCTGTTCTATGACGATGCCCGCAAGGCCTCCCAGCTGCTCGACATCTCCCTCACCAAACGTGGCCAGTCGGCTGGCAGCCCTATCCCGATGGCGGGGGTGCCCTATCACGCCATCGAGGGTTATCTAGCCAAGCTGGTGCAGCTCGGCGAATCCGCCGCCATCTGCGAACAGGTGGGGGATCCCGCCACCAGCAAGGGGCCGGTGGAGCGCAAGGTCATTCGCATCATCACCCCGGGTACCGTCTCCGACGAGGCGCTGCTCAGCGAGCGGCAGGACAACCTGATCGCCGCCGTCTACCACGATGGCCGCCGCTTCGGCTATGGCACCATGGATATCGGCTCTGGTCGCTTCTTCATCAACCAGTTCGAGAAGGAAGAGACCCTGCTGGCTGAGCTGCAGCGCACCAATCCGGCCGAGCTGCTCTATCCCGAATCGTTCGAGTTCCTGCACCATATAGAGGGTCGCCGCGGCCTGCGCCGACGCCCGGAGTGGGAGTTCGAGCTGGGCACAGCCCGCAAGCTCTTGTGCCAGCAATTCGGCACCCAGGATCTGGTGGGCTTTGGCGTTGAGCAGAGCGAGACCGCCCTGTGCGCCGCCGGTTGCCTGATGCAGTACGTCAAGGACACCCAGCGCACCGCCCTGCCCCACATCCGCAACGTGCGCCTCGAACAGCCGGATCACGCCGTCATCATGGATGCCGCCACCCGCCGCAATCTGGAGCTGACCCAGAATCTGGCCGGTGGTCACGACAACACACTCTCCGCCGTGCTGGACTGCACCGCCACCCCCATGGGCAGCCGCCTGCTCAAGCGCTGGATCCACCAGCCGATCCGCGACCGGGTGATCCTGAAAGGTCGCCAGAGCACCATCAAGGAATTGATCGAGCAGAACCTCTATGACGAGCTGGGCAGCTTGCTGCGTCAGGTGGGGGATGTGGAGCGGGTGCTGGCCCGTCTCGCCCTGCGCTCGGCCCGCCCGCGCGACCTCACCCGGCTGCGTCAGGCTTTCGCCCAGTTGCCCGAATTGCAGCGCCTGCTGGCGGACAACGAACACGAAGCGGTGCAACAGCTGGCCGAGCGGGCCAGCACCTTCCCCGAGCTGCTCGACCTGCTGGAGCGCGCGGTGATGGAGGTGCCACCGGTGCTGATCCGCGATGGTGGCGTGATCCGTGACGGCTTCAATCAGGAGCTGGACGAGCTGCGGGATCTGGCCAACGGCGCCACCGCCAGCCTCGCTCGCATCGAGGAGCGGGAGAAGCTGCTGACCGGCATCAACACCCTCAAGGTGGGTTACAACAAGGTGCACGGCTTCTATATAGAGGTGAGCCGCGCCAACAGCCATCTGGTGCCGGCCCACTACATCCGCCGCCAGACCCTCAAGAACAACGAACGCTACATCATCGATGAGCTGAAGAAGTACGAGGACAAGGTACTCACCGCCCAGTCCCAGGCGCTGGCGCTGGAGAAACGGCTCTACGAAGAGCTGCTCGATGCCCTGCTGCCCCACCTCGGCGATCTGCAGGATTCCGCAGCCGCACTGGCGGAGCTGGACGTGCTGGCCAACCTGGCCGAGCGGGCCGAGACCCTCGACTACCGCTGCCCGACCCTCATCGATGAGGATCAGATCCTGATCGAAGCGGGTCGCCATCCGGTGGTGGAGCAGGTGATGACAGATCCCTTTATCGCCAACCCCATCCGGCTGGAGCGGGAGCGGCGGATGCTGATCATCACAGGCCCCAACATGGGCGGTAAATCCACCTATATGCGTCAGACCGCGCTGATCGTGCTGCTGGCCCATATCGGTGCCTATGTGCCGGCAGGCAGTGCCCGCATCGGCCCCATCGACCGCATCTTCACCCGCATCGGGGCGTCAGACGATCTCGCCTCCGGCCGCTCCACCTTTATGGTGGAGATGACCGAGACCGCCAATATCCTCAACAACGCCACCGCCCGCAGTCTGGTGCTGATGGACGAGATTGGCCGCGGCACCAGCACCTACGACGGCCTCTCGCTGGCGTGGGCCTGTGCCGAGCAGCTGGCGAGCAAGATTGGCGCCTACACCCTGTTCGCCACCCACTACTTCGAGCTGACCCGCTTGCCCGAGCTGATGAGCGGGCTGGCCAACGTCCACCTCGATGCGGTGGAGCACGGCGACACCATCGCCTTTATGCACGCGGTGCAGGAGGGGGCGGCCAGCCGCTCCTACGGTCTGCAGGTAGCAGCGTTGGCGGGGGTGCCGAAATCGGTGATCCAGCAGGCCCGCCACAAGCTGCACGAGCTTGAAAGCGCCACCCCGGTGGCCGCCGGTGAAAGCCACCCGGCTCCGGTGGCCCTCGCCCCGCAGCCTCATCCGGTGGTGGAAGAGCTGGAAGCAGTGCGCCCGGACGAATTGACCCCCCGTCAGGCCCTCGATCTGCTCTATCGCCTCAAGCAGATGCTGTAACCAGCGACTACAGCGCAAGCATGCAAAAGGGGAACCGCGAGGTTCCCCTTTCTATATTCAGCACCCGGCAAACCAGTCAGGCCACCGCTCGCGCCTCTCCACGGGCCCGCAGCAGACTCTGGCGCCCCTGCCAGTAGCCCTGCAGATAACCAGGCAGGAAATACCCTGAAACCGTACGAAACCAGGGTGTATGCAGCACATAAGCCTTAAGATATTGAATTTAAATAACAAAAATAAACACCAACTTGGCATAGTCGACCGAGTGAAAGGCAGGCCTCAGGGCAAACCAGGGCCGAAACGGCCAGTTACCGGATCGTAGTGATAAGCACGATAGTCAAAATCAACCGCCCTCAAGAGCGGATTGTCGAGCTCGAATAACAGACGAGTGGGGAGCTGCGCTTGATCGAGAGCAGATTTGAAGTGGCGTAACCAGAGCTGTTGCAGCGAGCCATCCTGCCACGCCAACTTGAGCCCGACAGACAGGCGGCGGATGGCAGCCTGATTATCCTTGTGGGTGTAAAAGAGGTGAAGGAAGGGGTAGTGCAGTGCTATCCGTCGATCCACGGCAAGGCCGGGCAGATCCCGGTGCTGCTCCAGTTCGATAAAGAGCTCGTTGGCACCGCGGCAAAACAGATCGATGCGGCCACGAGCCACCAGCCTGAATAGCTGCTCGTAGTTACCGATCTCCTGCACCTTGAATCCGGCATGGCGCAAAATCTCCACATCCTGCCAACCGCGCCCCTGTCCATGCACAAACTGCTGCAACTCGGCCTGGGTCGTGACTCTTGCCACCGCTTCAGCCTGCTGCGGGCTAACAAAGCAGATGCGATAACCGAGGATGCCAAGCTCTACCGGAAAACGAACATAATCCAGCTCCCCGCTCTCCGCAGCCGGGCGCTGACTGTCTGCAACAAACAGATTGGGATAATGCTGAGTCTGCACGACCTGCCGCATCCGCACCCGGTTCATTGGCGATGCTGCCCGCAACTCGTAATCACCGAAGCTGTCGCGGGTCTTCTCCAGCGCCAGCTGCAACAAATCGCGAAAATAGAGGGTACGCAAGTCCCGTTCACTCTCGGGGCTGATATGGGTAAAAACGTCGCTCGCCCGCAAGGGGAGTGCCAGAAGAGCGAGGCAGCACAGCAGCAAGCAGGAGGCAAGGCGATGAAAGGTCATACTGCTCATCCCGGAAATACAGGTTCATTAAAGTGTAGCGCCGGGATCGGCAGAGCTGTAACGGCGGTTCAGCCTACCAGAACAGCTGGCCCAGCAGGGGGGCCAGCAGCACGGTCACCATGCCGGCGATCATCATCACCATGCTGGAGACCACTCCCTCCTCATTACCCATCTGATAAGCCTTGGCAGTACCAGCGCCGTGGGCCGAGGCGCCAAACCCCGCCCCCTTGCCGAGACGACTGCGAATGGCCAGCAGGGTGAGCACGCTCTCCCCCACCGCCATGCCGATGACGCCGGTCAGCACCACAAACAGCGCAGTGAGATCGCTCTGACCACCGATGGCGCGGGTCGCCTCCACCGCAAACGGCGTGGTGATGGAGCGCATCGCCAGACTGCGCTGCAGCATGTCGGAGAGATCGAGCCATCGGGCCAGCAACACGGTACTGCCTACCGCCATGATGACCGAAGCAACCACCCCAACCGACAGCGACAGCCAGTGGCGGCGAATGAGCTGGCGATTCTCGTAGACCGGCACCGCGAAGGCGACGGTGGCGGGGCCCAGCAACCAGAGCAGCCAGTGAGATTCCGCCATGTAGTCCTGATAGGGGATGTGAAACAGCAGCACCACGGCCACCAGCAGGGTCGGCGCCAGCAACAGGGGCATCAGCGGCAGGATCCGCTTTTTGCCGTAGAGCCACTTGCTGGCGTAGTAGAAGATCAAGGTGAGGGCGAAGCAGATCAGCCCGAGCAGGGTATCAGACATGACGGCGACTCCGGCGGGCCAGTTTCAGTTCGAGGCGGTAAACCCGGTCCACCACCAACGCAGTAGTGCCGAGCACTAGTGTGGTGCTCACCAGCAGCACCACCATGATGCGCCACCCCTCCTGCAGCAGCAGATCCTGATAGTTGACCACCGCCACCACAGCGGGCACGAAGAAGAGCAGCATCTCGGCCAACAACCAGCGAGCACCGGCCGCAAACCATTGGGCCTTCACCACGCCGAGCATGATGCAGACTAGCAGCAGTAACATGCCGGTGAGGTTGGCGGGCAACGGCAGATGGAGGGTTCGAACCGCGGTATCAGCCAGCAGCCAGATGGCTGCCAGCAACACAATCTGGAAGGGAGTCTGTAACCAGCGCAGGGCAAGGGATTTCATGATTAAGGGTCTTTCTGTGAACCGGCTCACAGTATAGAGTTGAGCAAAACCTGCCAGAAATGAATTTAAATTATCAAATTTATGCCGTAATGGAATGAATTAGACCTCCCGCAACACGCGACCCAGATCGCGACAAAGTTGGCGCAGGGTACCGTTGTCGAGACCGGCATAGCCGAGCAGCCACCCCTCCCGATCCGCCTCTCCCAGATAGAAGGGACGCAGAGGTCGCAATCCCAACCCCTGCCGGTTGGCCACGTTTGTCCAGCGAGCCTCGCCACCCGGGGGGAGCAGGGCGACACACTGCAACCCGGCACCAGTGTGGAGCGGGGTCAGCTGCGGGCAGTGTTCGGCCAGCTGAGCCAGCAGCAGATCCCGCCGGCTGCGGTAGAGCAGCCGCATCTGGCGCAGATGGCTGGCAAAGTAGCCCCCCTGCAGAAACTCGGCAGTCACCGCCTGCAACAGCTGGTTGCTGTGGCCGTCGAACGCGGCGCGCGCGCGGGCAAAGGGCTCCAGCAGCGCCGGTGGCAGCACCAGATAGGCGAGGCGCAGCGAACCGAACAACACCTTGCTGAAGGTACCCACATAGATGACCCGGCCGCTGCGATCCAGCCCCTGCAACGAGGGGAGCGGCCGCTGGTCGTACTGAAACTCGCCGTCGTAGTCATCCTCCAGGATCCAGGCCTGCTCCCGCTCGGCGAGGTCAAGCAACGCCATGCGCCGGGGCAGGCTCATCGCCATACCGAGGGGATATTGATGGGAAGGGGTGGTGTAGATGAGGCGCGGCGCCGGATGATCGCCCGCCGGGTTGAACCCCTCCTCATCCACCGGCACCGGGTGGAGGTGCGCCCCGGCGGCCTGCATCGCATTGCGCGCACCGAGGTAACCCGGCTCCTCCAGCCAGACCGTATCACCGGGGTCGAACAGCAGCTGGGCGGCGAGCTGGATCCCCTGCTGGGAGCTGGTGAGCAGGAGCACCTGCTCCGGGTGGCAGACCAGTCCGCGCGACTGCACCAGATAGGCGGCGATAGCCTGACGCAGGGCGGGCAGACCGGCCGGATCGCCATACTGCATCAGGCGCGGCCCGTGCCGGCGCCACTGCTGCTGCAACAACCGCCCCCACAGCTCGCGGGGAAAGGCGAGCGTATCGCCCTGACCGCTGGCAAAACTGTGCGGGGTGCCCGTCTCCTCCTGACAGGCGCCGCTGGCGAGGATCGCCGCCCCGCGCCTGGACAGGGGGGCGCCACCGCGCTGGCTGCTGCGCGGTGCGGGCACCACCGCCAGCGCTACGAAGCTGCCCACGCCGACCCGGCGGGTCAGGTAGCCCTCCGCCTCCAGTCGGCCATAAGCCTGTTCGACCGTGCCGCGTGACAAGGAGAGATCCCGCGCCAGCACCCGGCTCGGCGGCAGGCGGCTGCCCTGCGACAGGTGACCGGCGAGGATGGCATCGCGCACCGTGCGCACCAGCCGCTCCTGCACCGGCAGGCTGGCATCGTTCTCGGCAAACAGGGTCGGCAAGGCGCTCATTGGTCTACTCCATCCAGCATAATTGGTACATCCGTGTGAACCATTATGCCGTTAGAGTGGAGCTCTGCCATCAGACAAGGAGTTAATCATGAGTCACGTTCGTTCCACCGGTCTGCTCTCACCCGAGCAGGCCACCCTCTTCTTCGAAGCCCAGCTTGCCTGCCGCACCGATGCCGCCGATCTGGCCGCCGACCTGATGGCGGCAACGGCCGGCATCGTCGTCATCGACACCCGCTCACCAGCGCACTACGCCGCCGGCCACATTCCCGGGGCCATCTCCCTGCCGCACCGGGAGATGGTGCCCGAGCGGGTGGCCGAGCTCGATCGCGATGCCATCTACGTCTGCTACTGCGATGGCATCGGTTGCAACGGTTCGACTCAGGGAGCCTACAAGCTGGCGCGCCTCGGTTTTCGGGTCAAGGAGCTGATCGGCGGCCTCCACTGGTGGCAGCGGGATGGCTTTGCGGTCGCGCTCGGCGACGAGCCGGGCCAGCTGGCAAACAAGGAGGTGCGCTGTGGCTGCTGAGATCAACGAATTTGGCCAACCGGTCGGGCCGCTGGTCGCCAGCTGGGACGGCGCCCGTTTCCCCGAAGCGCAACTGCTTGAGGGGTGGGGCTGTCGCTGCGAGCCGCTCGACCCGGCCCGTCATGAGGCGAGCCTCTGGCAGGCCTTTGGCGAGGATGACGGGCAACTCTGGACCTATCTCACCAGCGGCCCCTTCCCGAGCCGCGCCGAGTGGCAGAGATGGCTGGCACGCATGGCGGCGGGGCGGGATCCCCAGTTCTACGCCATCGTCGATGTCGCCAGCGGGCGCGCCCTGGGGCTCGCCAGCTTACTGCGCATCGACCCGATGGCGGGCAGCATCGAGGTGGGCTGGCTCCACTTCGCCCCGGCGATGCGTCGCACCCGACTCGCCACTGCCGCCATGACGCTGTTGATGGCCTATGCCTTCGAACTCGGTTATCGCCGCTACGAGTGGAAGTGCAACGCCCTCAACCTTCCCTCCCGGCAGGCGGCGCTGCGGCTCGGTTTCACCTTCGAGGGGATCTTCCGGCAGGCCCGGGTCGACAAGGAGCGCTCGCGCGATACCGCCTGGTTCTCGGTGATCGACAGCGAGTGGCCCGCCCTGCAGGCGACCCTTGCCCGCTGGCTGGACGATGCCAACTTCGACCAGGGCGGACGCCAGCACCTCTCCCTCTCGGCCCTCACCGCCGCCCTGCGCGGCCACTGACTGCATACGGGCGACCACCTTGGCCGCCCCACGTTTTTCCTGCCATCCGATCGGCCAGCTTGTTTATCCCCTGCCCGCAGCACGCCTCACCCCGCTGAGGGGCTCAGATCCTTCATGAAATGAATTAGAATGAGTCATTTCATGCCATATTGGCATGATTAGAGCCCTGTTATCCCGGGAGTACCCATGGATATTCGCGCCCTGCGCTACTTTGTCGAACTGGTGCGGGAAAAAAGCTTCACCCGCGCCTCTGAAAAGCTGTTCGTCACCCAGCCCACCATCAGCAAGATGATCCGCCATATCGAAGAGGAGTTGGGCCAGCCCCTGCTCAACCGGGAGGGGCGTCGCTTTACCCTGACCGACTGCGGCCAGGTGCTGTTCAACCGGGCCCAGACCATCTTGGCGGAGATGCAGCAACTGGAGGCCGAACTGGCGGATCTGCAGAGCCTGCAACACGGTCGCCTCACCCTCGGCATTCCCCCCATGGTGGGTCACGTCTATGCGGATCTGATCCGCGCCTACCGCACCCGCTATCCCAAGGTGGAGCTGACCCTGGTGGAGTACGGCGGCCGCCGCATCGAACAAGCGGTGCTGGAGGGGGAGCTGGATCTCGCCATCACCATGCTGCCGACCAAAGAGGGTGGCGCCCTCAGCGCGCTGGAGCTGGATCAATACCCGATCCGGGTAGTGCTGCCTGATCAACCCCGCTGGCATGGCGAGGCACCGCTGCGGCTGGAGTCCCTGCAGGAAGAGCCCTTCCTGCTCTATACCCAGGCGTTTACCCTGAGCGAGCGGTTGGAGCAGGCGTGTCAGGAGGCGGGCTTTGTGCCGCAGGTGGCGGCGCGCAGCAGCCAGTGGGATTTTCTCACCGCCATGGTGCGCAGCGGCATGGGAGTCGCCTTCTTGCCGGAGCCGGTCTGCAACAGGCTGACCCCGGATGGTCTGGTGCTGCGACCGCTGGAGCCCGAACTGAGCTGGCGACTCGGGGTGATCTGGCCGAGCGAGCGCTATCTGTCGCGCACCGCAGAGGCCTGGCTTGAGCTCTGCAGAGCACGTCAGCAACCGAACTGACGGCTCCGGCTGACACAACCAAACCGAGCTGTCGTGATTACCTACCTGAATTACTCCTCGCCGATGGGAGCCGCAATCCACTTCATCAGCGTCAGCATATCCTGCGGGGCTACCCCAACCGAGAGACCGCGCTTGCCGCCGCTCACCAGGATCTCGTCAAACTGCAGTGCCGACTCGTCGAGCACGGTAGGCAACAATTTCTTTTGGGCCAGCGGGCTGATACCACCCACCTTGTAGCCGGTCAGCTTCTCCGCTTCCGCCGGTTTCATCATCTCCACCTTCTTGAGGCCGGTCGCCTTGGCCAGCTGTTTCAGGCTGCACATACCGGATGAGGGCACTATGGCTACCACTGCCTGCTTGTCGTGATGGGCGACCAGGGTCTTGAACACCTGGGCCTCGGGCAGCCCAAGCTGGGTCGCGGCATGTTTGCCGAAATCGTCATGGGCTTCGCACTCGTAGGGGTAGAGTGTGTGGGGAATGTTGAGCTTCTTCAGCAGGTTGATGGCAGGAGTCATGATGGTTGCCTTGAATCGAATCACATAAAAACAAGGCCAAACAGTCTGCGCTTCAGGCCGGGGGGATGCAAGCGAGAGGGACAATTCATCATCCTTCACTCAGGACGGCATATCCATTACCCGGAGCTGTAATGACCGATGTGAGTGGCATATCTATCATCATCGACACGAACGCGATGCAGTGCACTCTGTTTATTGCCCCCTGGGTTAACAACGGATATCCCATTGTTTCAACACATTACTTCATTTACGCTGACCGTTCTGAGATCAGCTGTAACCTCATCGCCCATCAGGAACGCCAGCCACCCGCAACCGCAGGGGCAGTACCACGGAACAGGAATCACCAGATGAAAAACGCCATCGTCAAAGCCCGGTTCGAGGCGGTCAGCCTCGAAGGGGAACAGCTCACTCTCAAGATCGCCATCAAGGCCCCCGAGCCGGATCCACGCTCGGCTGGCGGTGACTGGCGCTGCCAGGTAAAGCTGGCGGGGCTGAGCGACAAGACCTTTATCTACGGCATCGACAGCCTGCAGGCCCTGAGCCTCGCCATCAAGTTTGTCGAAACCGAGCTGCGCGCCTTCTCCGATGCGGGCTGGCAGTTCTATCTGCCCGGCTGCCCCGATCACCCCATCGACATGAGCGCCTGCTACTTCCCGGCGCTCTAGCCCGGCCCATCCAAGGAGACCAGATGCACGGACCCGATCCCGCCAATCCCCACCCCATGAATGGCTTCCCCCAGGTGTGCTTTATCAAGAACACCATCAAGGGGCCCAACATCGAGGTGGGTGACTACACCTATTACGACGACCCGGAGGATTCGGCGGGCTTCGAGCGCAACGTCCTCTACCACTTCCCCTTCGTCGGCGACAAACTCATCATCGGCAAGTTCTGCGCCATCGCCCGCGGGGTGAAGTTCATCATGAATGGCGCCAACCACCAGACCTCCGGCTTCTCCACCTACCCCTTCTTTATCTTCGGCAACGGCTGGGAAAGCGCCGCCCCCGCCCCGGGCAGCCTCCCCTACAAGGGGGATACCATCATCGGCAACGATGTCTGGATTGGCTATGACACCCTGATCATGCCGGGAGTAAAAGTCGGCAACGGCGCCATCATCGCCGCCCGCTCCGTGGTTACCGGTGACGTGCCCGCCTATGCCGTGGTCGGCGGCAACCCGGCGAAAGTGATCCGCTACCGCTTCGACGACGATACCATCGCCCGTCTCAACGCCATCGCCTGGTGGGACTGGCCGGTAGAGCAGATCAGCCGCAACCTGCCGCTTATCAGCGGCGGTGAGATAGCCGCGCTGGAAGCGGTAACCCGTTAGAGACAACCACCATCAAGCAGGAAGCACTATGCAACTCACCCCACCCCAACCGCCTCAGGACGATGAGATCGAAGCGCTGCGCCTTGGTCTCTCGGGCTTCAACACAGGTCACGCCGGCACCCATCTGCGCGAGCGGATCGCCAGCTTTATCAAGGATAAAGAGGGCAAGGTACATGGCGGCATCATCGCCGACATCAAGTGGGGCTGGCTGCACGTCGACTGGCTCTGGATCGACGAAAGCATCCGCCGCGATGGCTGGGGCGGCCGCCTGCTCGGCGCCATGGAGCAGTACGCCCAAAGCAAGGGCATCACCAATTACCACCTGGAAACCACCAGCTTTCAGGCCCTGCCCTTCTACCAGAAGCAGGGTTACGAGGTCTTTGGCCAGCTGCCCGATATGCCGCCGGGGCATATCAGTTACTTTCTGAAAAAGCAGGATAAGTGATGGCAATCCCGCGCCTTGCCAACGCTCAGCTCGTGATCCGCCCATTCGAGCCGAGCGATGCTGACGAGTTTGTCCGCGCGGTCCACGAATCCATCGAGACGGTCGGCAAATGGATGAGCTGGTGCTCTCCTTCATTTACCCGGGAGAGCGCACTGGCGTGGTTTGCCAGCTGCGATCAGGACCGTGCGGTGGGACGCGCCTTTGACATGGGCATCTTCTGCGCTACCACCGGCCAACTGCTGGGTGGCGCAGGAATCAACCAGCTGTCGCCCCATCATCGCTACGGCAATATCGGCTATTGGGTACGCCAATCCAGCCAAGGACAAAGCATCGCCCGACAGGCGGTCGCCCTGCTCCGTGACTTTGGTTTTCAGCAGTTGGGTCTATTTCGGCTGGAGATCGTGATGGGGGTTGGCAACAACGCCAGCGAAGCGGTTGCCATCGCCGCAGGCGCCACCTTCGAGTGCCGGGCAAGAAATCGCATCTTTCTCCACAGTCAGCCTCTTGATGCACTTATTTATTCCATTATTCCCTCAGGTTGAACTCTGCTATATCTAAAAAACTAATTTACCATCACTGGCTACCACATCACGTTCGAAGAGATGAATGTTCCATATCCACCATTAACTCAATGTCTGCCAGATATTAACAACATCACTGCTAGTATGATAAATACTGCACCAAACATTAAATTCAGACGTTTTAAATGCAATGATTCAGATAGATGCCTCAATAAAATACTCGCAAGAGATGCATATGATAGCATCGCAATGCAGTCCACCAGAATAATGAATAGACCCAGTTTTAAGTATTGATAAGTACTATCTGAACTATCAACAAATTGCGGAAGAAATGCGACTAAAAACACAATGGATTTTGGATTTGTTATATTAACAACAAAGCCATCCACCAAACTCTTTAACTTTCCGCTTTGCATCTCAGCATTACGCAAAACACTATTCCCTGAGTTCTTTATTTTCATCACCCCCAAGTAGATAAGGTAGCTTCCACCTATATACTTTATACTATCGAACGCAATTTCTGATGACGCGATAAATGCTCCCAACCCGACACTGACAATGATGAGATGAACCAATAGTGCCAACTGTAAACCAATAATATTATACCTAGCCTGAACAATTCCATCTTCTATCGATCTTGACATGGTTGCAATTGCCCCAGCTCCAGGAGAAAAACTAAAGGCAACACAGCTTAAAAAAAATACCAGCATCATACTTAATGTCATATTACTTCCTTTGAAGGGCTATCCATCGACCCATCGACCCATCGACTAACACTTCGCCAAATAGCCCTTGCTAAACCCATGAAATAAAATTTAGATGGTCAGCATATCTGCAGAGCCGAATCCAAAGCGTCGATTGACTGAACCAGGCCTCAATAAATTAGTAAAGGATATATGGAGAATATCTCTCACGCCATGATCCTCGAGAGGCTCAAGACTGGTCACACCATGCATCATTGATGCATCATTGATGCATCATTGATGCATCATCTAACATAATAACATCCCCCGGATACTCCAATGTGACTTCTCTTTTTAAATTAAGATCATTGTCATATAAAGAGCTTACCCCACCACTGATCCCTTCTCGATTTACCAACATCAGCGAAAAATAATTTGTACCATCACTATGTATACCCTCTGGTGTAGGCTTTCCTATCTGTTTTTTATCAGCAGTAATCCGATACTGATCTACCTCAATAAACCATTTCTGCTTTGTTCTTCCACATTGATTCTCACAGGCGATGAAAACTCGCAGCGATTCATTTAAAAGACGTAGAAAATACGGATTAAAAAATAATGAAGACTCAGTCTCTTGAAACTCCCTAAAAATATCTCCCGCAAAAGAATTATAACTACTGGACTTAAAAAGTGGCATGTATGGCATTTTTAAAATTGCCATACCATGTGATTCAAAAAAGAGAGTCGAGTATCGTCTCAAACGATAAGTCCCTCCATCCGCCATGTATTTATCGACTGTTAGACGATCCCAATGTGCCTTAAATGAATGCCAGTCAATATCATTACCTATGTGTACCGGTGAGCATAACTCTCTCTCATAAAAATAGCCGTTTTCAATTATCTCATCAGAATAACTAATAGCATCATTGAGCTGTGGAATTATTGGAAATGATATGATGCGACCATTTTCAGCCTTCGTGCCATCAGCAAGCCACCCTAACGGTCTCAGCTTATCGTATTCTATACAGGTAGATTGATTGTTGACTGTAACATCCATGAATATATTAACCTCTGTTAGAGTAATGCGCTTTCGTTGCGGTAGGAACATAGCATGTGATAGCATATCTCTCACATTTATAATTCTGTTAATCCTCACTTAATGGCAATATTAATGCTGGCTATAAATGATATAAAATTTTTCATTACCATTGCAGCTTGCAAAAATTTCTCCACCGCAGCAAAACAGCTGCATGTTTCAGCGCCTTATGTTACGCAGAAGCTCAGATCCCTCGAGGAAAAACTTGGTCTTATCCTAATTGAACGACAAGGTCGCCAGCTAAAAGTCACTGAGCATGGCCAAATATTGATCGACATGGGACCAGAGGTCATTAGGCAGATGGCCTCAATTGAGGAGAGAATGAGGTCAGCCAAAGATGATCTTTGCGGCCATATAAATATACTTGCACCCATTGGTTTCGGTGAGAAAAAACTCTCTCCCATTATTGGTCAATTCAAGCAACAACATCCTGCAGTATCTATTGATCTTACCCTATCTGATCGTCCTTCCTGGACAGACGCGCCTCTCCAACCAGACATCATGTTTTATATTGGTGAATTAACCCAAGCACATCTTTATAGAATGGTTATATCACCTACTCGTCGTGTCCTCTGTGCATCGCCAGACTATATTGCCACCATGCCAGCCTTGACAACGCCAGAACAACTAATGACTGAACGACATAACTGCATTGTATTGAGAGAAAATAATGAAGATGTTTCACTCTGGCGTTTCCAGCATATCGAATCAGGAAAAGAATATCGTCTTAGAGTTACACCTTCACTTACCAGTAATATTGCCGATGTTGTGAAGCAGTGGGCTCTAGATGGGTTGGGTATAATCAATCGTTCAGAATGGGATATAATTACAGAGCTCAATGCTGGCACTTTGGTGGAGTTACTTCCAGAATATTGCTTACCACAAGTAGACATTGTCGCACTTATGGCAACAGGTGAGAGTGCCCGCGCTCGTAAAATAAGCAAATTTTTGGAGTTTGCCAAAGTAAAGCTCAAAGAAACACTTTAATAATCCACTCAATAATGAATAATGGTATCAACTATTTAAGAATCCGGATAGATAACAAAGAATATCAGGATACATGAATGAAATTCTCTGTATCCTGATATAACCATCTCGTATGTTGGGCTTCGCTACGCTCAGCGCCAACCTACCACAGATGTAGGTTGCGGCTGAGCTTGCGAAGCCCAACGTTTACCGCGAATAGCTATTGTGTTCCGGCATCACTCTCCCCGATCTGTGTATGGCAAAGGGAGAGCACCTTCTATCTCCCCAAAAACGGCTCCCAATCCTTAAACACCGGCTGCAACCCGGCCTGCCGCACGGCGGCGGCCACTTCCCCCACCGGGCGGTCGTCGTGGATGGCAAACTGTTCCAGATCCTCTGCATCCCCCTCGGCATAGCCCCCCGGCTGGGTGCGCGACTCGGCCGACATCTGGGTGATGCCAAGGCGCACCGCGCCGTTGCGAAAGGTGGCCGACTCGCGGGTGGAGAGGGACAAATCCAGCGTCGGCGAGAAGAGGCGCCAGGCACAGATAAGCTGGGCCAGCTGGCGATCCGACATAGGGAGTGCATTAGGAAGGGAGTGCATTAGGACACCCATCTTATTAGTGCGATGAGGGGGACACTTCGGACACACATCTTTTGATAGCAGCCTATCTGATAAAGTCAGGGTCACCATCTTCGCAAGCGACCTTAGATCACTCCGTCATCGTTAAAATGGAGGTAAAAATCATCAAACGATTTGGCTTCAACGCTGTAAAAGGTTAACCGATGTTCTGACATCCACAGGCTCTCGCTGAAGTCATGGCAGACCTAAGGTAAGCGCTTGATTTACATCATATTTAGCAATCAGGTTGATAACATCGTTGCCGCCCGCAGTGGTGGGCATAGCGCTCTCTGGCCTCGCTGTCGCCAATCGCCCGAATACCCCTTCGCTTAAACAACCTCACCTGCTTGAGCCAGTCGTTACCAGCGAGCCCTAACCGCTGCAAGATGGGGGAGAGCGTATCGGGAATATGCCCTCGTTTGTCGTCACGTATGGCACGACCGGTCCAGTCCACCAGAGCCAGGTAATCGCCAAAGGTATAAGGCAGCGGCGCTGGCCCATTGTGCGGGGCAAACGGCAGTAGCAAGGGGGGCAACTCGGTAGGTTGAGCATGGTTCAGACGCTGGCTGATGCTGGTGTAGTCGCTCTCCTCGGGTCTATCGGCCAGCTTGGCGCGAATGGGATTGAGCTCCACATAAGCCATACAGGCAAGCAACGCCGATTCGGTCAGCAGTGCCTGACTCTTGAATCGCCCCTCCCAGAAGTGCCCTTTGCAGCTATCTTCTTGATTCGCTTGGCGAGCTAACCCTTCGTTAAGCAAGCGCACCAACCAGCTAATTGAGTAGAGCCGCTCGCGCCATGTCTCTATTAGCCCTTGCACGACGGCAAGTTCGGGTTCAATCAGGGCATCCCCCTGATACCAACGCCACACCAATGGTGGCCACTGAAACAACGCTGCCCAGCGCTCGGCAACCTCCCGTTCACTCCAACCTTGAGCCTGCTGCTCATCGACTTTCAACACCAGATGGTAGTGGTTGCTCATCACGGCATAGGCGCAGATGCCGATGGCAAACAGGCGCGACAGCAGGCCCAACTTGTCGACGACCCACTGACGGCGATGCTCGTAACTCTGCCCCGAGTGGGCATCTTCACCGCACAGAAAGGCCCGCCGCACGCAGCGGCTGACCACATGGTAGTAGGGCGTATCTTGCAAGCTGATCTGACGAGAACGGGCGATGGTCATAACGAATCCCTCTGCTGTGACCTCTCAAGTCAAGAAGAGAACTGAGCCGCTGTCAAAAAGGTGGGTGTCCCAGTTTTCGTCGCAAGACTGAAGAGAAACATAAATTAGGGAAGTATCTCGTATGTTGGGCTTCGCTACGCTCAGCGCCAACTGTAGTGGTCAAGAAAAATT
>NZ_CDDH01000098.1 GCF_000819725.1 Aeromonas australiensis
CCGAAGTGCTTGGCCAGCACGTTGGTGATAGCTGCAGTCAGGGTGGTTTTACCGTGGTCAACGTGGCCGATGGTGCCGACGTTTACGTGCGGTTTATTACGCTCAAATTTTTCTTTAGACACGACGTAGTCCTTCTAGGTTAAACCCGCCTACCGTCGTAGGCGGGGAATCTTAAATTACTTGGATTTGCGCTCTTCGATCACGGCCTGGGCGACGTTGGTCGGGGCATCGTGATACTTGGCGAATTCCATGGCATAGGAAGCGCGACCCTGGGTAGCGGAACGCAGTGCAGTTGCATAACCGAACATTTCGGCCAGCGGCACCAGAGCACGTACGATCTTGCCGGACGGGCCATCTTCCATACCTTCGATCAGACCGCGACGACGGTTCAGGTCACCGATAACGTCGCCCATGTAATCTTCCGGAGTTTCAACTTCTACTTTCATGATCGGTTCAAGCAGAACCGGATTGGCTTTCATGAAGCCAGCCTTAAAGGCCATGGAAGCAGCGATCTTGAACGCCAGTTCGGAAGAGTCGACATCGTGGTAAGAACCGAAGTGCAGACGCACACCCAGATCCATAACCGGGTAACCAGCCAGCGGACCAGATTTGAGCTGCTCACGGATACCTTTATCAACACCCGGGATGAATTCACCAGGAATGACACCACCTTTGATGTCGTTGACGAATTCGTAGGCTTTGCCTTCTTCCAGCGGGTACATGTCGATCACAACATGACCGTACTGACCGCGACCACCAGACTGCTTGGCATGCTTGCCTTCGATGTCTTTAACGGTGGTACGGATGGTTTCACGGTAGGCAACCTGCGGCTTACCTACGTTCGCTTCAACCTTGAACTCGCGACGCATACGGTCAACGATGATGTCCAGGTGCAGCTCACCCATACCGGCGATGATGGTTTGACCTGACTCTTCGTCAGTCCATACGCGGAAGGACGGATCTTCCTGAGCCAGACGGCCCAGTGCCAGACCCATCTTCTCTTGGTCAGCCTTGGTTTTCGGCTCAACCGCGATAGAAATTACCGGCTCCGGGAATTCCATACGCTCGAGGATGATCGGCGCGTTCGGGTCACACAGGGTGTCACCAGTGGTCACGTCTTTCAGACCGATAGCAGCCGCGATGTCACCAGCGCGTACTTCTTTGATCTCTTCACGCTTGTTGGCATGCATCTGAACGATACGGCCAAAACGCTCGCGCTTATCCTTGACGGAGTTCAGCACGGTATCACCAGAGTTAACAACACCGGAGTAAACGCGGAAGAAGGTCAGGTTACCAACGAAGGGGTCGGTAGCAATCTTGAACGCCAGTGCAGAGAACGGCTCGTCATCAGAAGCATGACGCTCGTCTTTGGTCTCGCCGTCCATTTTCAGGCCGTCGATAGCAGCTACGTCGGTCGGAGCCGGCAGATAGTCAACAACGGCATCCAGCATTGCCTGTACGCCCTTGTTCTTGAACGCGGAGCCACAGGTTACCAGGATGATTTCGTTGTTCAGCACGCGCTGACGCAGAGCAGTCTTGATCTCTTCCTCGGTCAGCTCTTCGCCGCCCAGGTATTTTTCCATCAGGTCTTCAGACGCTTCTGCAGCGGCTTCAACCAGATTCATGCGCATTTCTTGCGCCTGTTCCAGCAGTTCAGCCGGCACATCTTCGTAGTCGAAGGTGACGCCTTGGTCAGCTTCGTTCCAGTTGATGGCCTTCATCTTGACCAGATCAACTACGCCCTTGAAGTTCTCTTCGGCGCCGATGTTCAGCTGAAGGGGAACCGGAACGCCTTTCAGACGGGTCTTGATGTGCTCAACACAACGCAGGAAGTTAGCGCCGGTACGGTCCATCTTGTTGACGAACGCGATACGAGGAACTTTGTACTTGTTAGCCTGACGCCATACGGTTTCAGACTGTGGCTGTACGCCACCTACGGCACAGTACACCATCACGGCACCGTCCAGAACACGCATTGAACGCTCTACTTCGATAGTAAAGTCAACGTGGCCCGGGGTATCGATGATGTTGATACGGTGCGGTTGGAACTGTTTAGCCATACCGGACCAGAAAGCGGTGGTCGCGGCGGAGGTGATGGTGATACCACGCTCTTGTTCCTGTTCCATCCAGTCCATGGTGGCAGCGCCATCGTGAACTTCACCGATCTTGTGGCTTACACCGGTGTAAAACAGTACGCGCTCGGTAGTAGTAGTCTTACCGGCGTCAATGTGAGCGGAGATACCGATGTTACGATAACGCTCAATGGGGGTTGTACGAGCCATTGTCATCCTCTTACTAAGGCGCTTGTCCCTAGATAATTAAAGGTGCGCAGAGCCAAAAGACCCTGCGCAAGCGGATTACCAGCGGAAGTGAGCGAAGGCTTTGTTCGCTTCAGCCATACGGTGAACGTCTTCACGTTTCTTGACAGACGAACCCTTATTGTCAGCGGCATCCAGCAGCTCGCCAGCCAGACGCTGAGCCATTGATTTTTCACCACGTTTACGAGCGGCATCAACCAACCAGCGCATTGCCAGGGCATTGCGACGTACCGGACGAACTTCTACCGGCACCTGATAGGTTGCACCACCGACGCGACGAGATTTAACCTCGACCGCCGGACGAATGTTATCCAGAGCAACTTCGAACAGGGCCAGGTGCTCTTTGCCAGATTTGGTGGCAATGATGTCCAGGGCACCGTATACGATGGCTTCTGCAACAGATTTCTTACCGTCAACCATTACTACGTTGACAAATTTAGCCAGCAGCTCTGATCCGAACTTGGGATCTGGCAGGATTTTACGCTGACCAACAACACGACGTCTTGGCATTTCAAATTCTCCGTAACTTCAGGGATTACCCAAAACTAGAAAGCTATCTAACTAGAAACGAATTAACGTTTGGCCTTACTTAACGGAGAACCATTAAGCTTTAGGACGCTTCACACCATACTTGGAGCGAGCCTGCTTACGGTCTTTAACACCGGCACAGTCCAACGCACCACGAACGGTGTGATAACGAACACCTGGCAAGTCTTTTACACGACCGCCACGGATCAGAACAACAGAGTGCTCTTGCAGGTTGTGACCTTCACCACCGATGTAGGAGGTGACTTCGAAGCCGTTGGTCAGACGTACACGGCATACTTTACGCAGTGCAGAGTTAGGCTTCTTCGGGGTGGTGGTATATACACGGGTGCATACGCCACGCTTCTGAGGGCACGCTTCCAGCGCCGGCACGTTGCTTTTCACAACGAGCTTGATGCGTGGCTTGCGAACCAACTGGTTAATAGTTGCCATCAAAAGGCTCCTGATAATGACTTCATAAACGTGTGGAAAATCCTCCCCGCAGATACGGGGACGCGAAATTTTATGCCCTGTTCTCTGGGGAGTCAAGATTTATACAATTCGTGTCACAAAAGGACAATCCAGATCCGTTTGATTTCACAGCATAACCTTGAATTTTATTGAAAATTTGCTCTTCATCCGCCCCAAGTGCGCGGTGAACCTTTCTGCGCAATCAGCGTCACCAGAGCCGTCATATCGAGCGCGATACCCACCCGATGCTGCAAACCACGCGCTTGCAAATCTTCCTGCATCACATAAAGCGGGATACCCGTCAACCGCTCGATCCACTGGGGAGCCGATGCCGCAATCACGGCATCCTGCATCAGTACCAGCTCATCCTCGGGCTGAAGGTATGAGAGCGCCTCTGCCAGAGCCTGACTCTGAAAGGGAGAGTTCAATATCAGATGCAACATGGAGACCTCAAAAGCTGATGTGAGTCGAACATTGTACCCAGCGCCGAGCCATTTCCTGGCGCGGCAGACTCTCGACGGGGATCAGCAGATCATCCACTGTCACACCACGCTCTGCCAGCGAGTCAGCACAAACATAGACCTCTTCGATATCGTAGAGTTCCAGCATTTTGAAGGTGGGCGCGTAGTGGCGCTGCAAAATGGCGGCAGGTTGCTGATCCTTGAGCAGTTGCAGCACGCCGTCCCCAATCAGGAAGAGGGCCAGCTCATCGGTCATGGCCGAGGTGGCCAGCAGGGCATCCAACCCTTCCCGCCCGGCGGCATGGCCATGGGGGCCACGACTGCAGATAAAGGCGATTTTCTTGCTCATGACTCCCCCTAGAATTGAACCAGCCGATCGGCAGTAAGCGCCGCCTCGGCCAACTGGCCCAGACCACTCAGGCGAAAGGGCGCTTGCAGATTGAAGTGCGCCAGCCCTGCCCCCTTGGCCTCCTGCTCATCGACTACACCACGCCGCATGGCGGCAGCGACGCAGACATCGATACGGATCCCCTGCTCTTCTGCCAACTCTCGCCACAGACGCACCAGATCCGCCTCGTCGGATGCAGGCAAATGCAGACCGTTACTATTGCAGACCCCATCCTGATAGAGGAACAGGTGGGACAAGGTATGCCCCTGCGCCAATAGGCTGCAGGCAAAACGATAGGCTGTGCTGGCCGATTGGGTGCCATAGGCAGGCCCTGTGACCAAGATGGCAAAACTCAGACTCATAGCAGGACTCCTGTACTGACCCGGTCCATTTTACGCCAAAAACAAAAAAGCCCCTGCCAGGAGGGGCTTGATTCAATCTGTTGATCAGAGATGGGCAATCGCCTCGACCTCAACCAACACATCTTTCGGCAGACGAGCCACTTCCACGCAGGAGCGGGCTGGCGCTGCATCACCAAAGTAGCGGGCATAGACCTGGTTGAAGGCAACGAAGTTGTTCATATCGCTCAGGAAGCAGGTGGTTTTGACCACTTTGCTAGCATCGGCACCGGCAGCGTGCAACACGGCAACCAGATTCTGCATCACCCGCTCGGCCTGCTCTTCGATGCCGCCAGCCACGATTTCCATGGTGGCTGGATCGAGCGGGATCTGCCCGGAGGTGAAGATCATCTCGCCCACCTTGGTAGCCTGAACATACGGACCAATCGCGGCAGGCGCCTTGTCGGTCGCAATTACTTCTTTAGCCATTCATCTATCCCCTTCTAGAATGATTTATTCGTGCTCGTCTTCACCCTGCTTGCGCTGTCGGATGTAAAGATAAACAGTATGTTTTGAAATATTGAGTTTATCCGCCACCAGATTGATCGAATCCTTGATGTCAAAAATACCCTTCTCGAACAGCTGGGTCACGATGAAGCGGTTCTTGGCATTATTGGCCACGGTGGGATCGCGGTTGATCTCGTCGATGGTGTTATCCACCGTCTGGGCAACCAGCTCTTCCACGCTGTTGGCGAAAGTCTCTGGTGACTGGCGCGCCGCTTGCTGGGGGGTCGGGAAGAATTCGGCCACGAACTCATGGAACGGCGCATTGATGTGCAGATTAATGCAAATAAGCCCCACCACTTGTCGCTTGCTGTTGCGAATGGCGATGGTACTCGACTTCATCAGCGCGCCGGTGCGACTGCGAGCGAAATAGCTCTGGGTGTAATCCTGGCCGGTGCTCTCGATATCCTTGAGCATGCGCAGGGCAAGATCGGTGATGGGCGCTCCGAGGGTGCGACCAGTATTGAAGCCGTTGGCGATCTTGATCACCGACTCATGCAGATTTTCCAGGGAGTGAAGTACCACTTCGCAATGCTTGCCGAACAGCTCGGCCAAACCATCGATGAGCCCATCGTATGAGCGCAACAATTCCCTGTCTTCATCTGTAAAAGTGCGGCTGATCAGCTGTTCTGCGGGAAGCATGGCTTCCTCGATACCGACAGTCATGTTCTACCCCTGTAATAACCATTCAACTTTCCCGAGTTTTAAATTGCAGGGGAGTAAAGTCAACTTTTTTTGATTTTTTACTCTACAACTTTGCTCTGGATCATCCTGAAATCCGCGCGGAGTCTACCTTTGCCGAGTAATTGGTCAACAAAAAGGGCTCCTTGAAGGAGCCCTTTTTAATCACGGATGACGAGTTACTCTTCGTCGAAGCTACCGGCTGCGTTCAGCAGATCCGCCAGGTTCTGCTCCGCTTCATCAGCGGTCACCTGCGGGGTACCAACAGCACGAGCTGCGGCAGCACGCTGGTTGATCCGGCTGTGGTGGTAGGCAAAGCCGGTACCAGCCGGGATCAGACGACCCACGATGACGTTCTCTTTCAGGCCACGCAGTTCATCACGCTTGCCACCTACGGCGGCTTCGGTCAGAACGCGAGTGGTTTCCTGGAAGGAAGCCGCGGAGATGAAGGACTCGGTGCTCAGAGATGCCTTGGTAATACCCATCAGAACATGACGGTAGGTCGCAGGGGTCTTGCCCTCGGCAACCAGCTTACGGTTGGCAATCTTCACACGAGCAACTTCAACCTGTTCGCCTTCGATCAGATCGGTATCGCCAGCGCTCAAGATCTCGCACTTGCGCAGCATCTGACGAACGATGACTTCGATGTGCTTGTCGTTGATCTTAACGCCTTGCAGACGGTAAACGTCCTGCACTTCGTTGGCGATGTAGTTGGCGACCGGGCTGATACCGCGCAGACGCAGGATGTCGTGAGCAGACTCAGGACCGTCCGCCAGTACTTCACCCTTCTCAACTTTTTCACCTTCGAACACGTTCAGGTTACGCCACTTCGGAATCATCTCTTCGTAGACGTTGCCACCATCAGTCGGGGTGATGACCAGACGGCGTTTGCCTTTGGTCTCTTTCCCGAAGGAGATGGTACCGGAGATCTCGGCCAGAATTGCCGGTTCCTTCGGTTGACGTGCTTCGAACAGATCCGCAACGCGCGGCAGACCACCGGTGATGTCCTTGGTACCGCCGGACTCTTGCGGGATACGCGCTACCGCGTCACCCACGCCCACGTTGGCACCATCTTCCAGGTTCACGATCGCCTTGCCCGGCAGGAAGTACTGGGCGGCAACATCGGTACCCGGGATCATCACGTCTTTGCCGTTCAGGTCGACCAGTTTAACGGTCGGACGCATCTCTTTACCGGCGCTCGGACGCTCGTTGACGTCCAGAACAACGATAGAAGAGAGACCGGTCAACTCGTCAGTCTGACGAGTGATGGTCACGCCATCGATCATGTGTTCGAACTGCAGGCGACCTGCCACTTCGGTAATGATCGGGTGGGTGTGCGGATCCCAGTTGGCAACGGTCTCGCCAGCGGTTACCGCCTGACCGTCTTTCACTTCCAGCACGGAACCGTAAGGCAGCTTGTGGCTTTCCTTGGTACGGCCCATCTCGTCCATGATGGTCAGTTCGGTAGAACGGGAGGTGATAACCAGTTTGTCATCGTTGTTGTGAACGAACTTGGCGTTCTGCAGCTTGATGCTACCGGTGTTCTTGACCTGAATGCTGCTTTCAGCAGCGGCACGAGATGCAGCACCACCGATGTGGAAAGTACGCATCGTCAGCTGGGTACCCGGTTCACCGATGGACTGGGCGGCGATAACACCGACAGCCTCACCCTTGTTAACCAGGTGACCACGGGCCAGATCACGGCCGTAGCAGTGAGCACAGTTACCGAAGTCAGTTTCACAGGTGATGGCAGAACGTACCTTCACACGGTCAACGGAGTTACGCTCCAGCAGGTCACACAGCTGCTCATCGAGCAGGGTGTTGCGAGCAACCAGGATCTCGTCCTCGGTACCCGGCTTGATGACATCTTCTGCCACCACACGACCCAGCACGCGCTCACGCAGCGGCTCGACCACGTCGCCACCCTCGATCAGCGGAGTCATCCACAGACCGTCAGTAGTGCCGCAATCGTCCTCGGTGATCACCATGTCCTGCGCCACGTCTACCAGACGACGAGTCAGGTAACCGGAGTTCGCAGTCTTCAGTGCGGTATCCGCCAGACCCTTACGAGCACCGTGGGTAGAGATAAAGTACTGCAGTACGTTCAGACCTTCGCGGAAGTTCGCGATGATCGGGGTCTCGATGATGGAGCCATCCGGCTTGGCCATCAGGCCACGCATACCGGCCAGCTGACGGATCTGGGCGGCGGAACCACGCGCACCAGAGTCGGCCATCATAAAGATGCTGTTGAACGAGGCCTGCTCTTCTTCATCACCCAGGGAGTTGACGTTACGCTCTTTGGACAAGTTCTCCATCATGGCCTTGGAGACGCGCTCGTTGGCGCTGGCCCAGATATCGATAACCTTGTTGTAACGCTCGCCCGCAGTTACCAGACCTGACAGGAACTGGTCCTGGATCTCGGCAACTTCGGCTTCGGCTGCTGCAATGATGTCTTTCTTGGCATCCGGGATGACCATGTCATCGATACCAACGGAAGCACCGGACAGGGCCGCGTAGTGGAAACCGGTATACATCAGCTGGTCAGCGAAGATAACGGTGTCCTTCAGGCCCTGCTTGCGATAGCAGGTGTTCAGCAGACGAGAGATGAGCTTTTTGCCCAGCGCCTTGTTGGATACGCACTTGATCCAGTTCTGCGGATTGGCATCCAGATCAGCCTGCTCGGCAGCAGTCAGCACCTTCGGCTCGTCGATCAGGGCGTATTCCATGCCTTTCGGCAGGATCAGGCTCAGGATCGCACGACCAACGGTGGTGTTCTTCATCTCGGTGTGTTCACGCAGAGAACCGTCTTCCTGACGCAGGTATTCGGTAATGCGTACTTTCACACGAGCATGCAGATCGGCCAGACCGGCACGATATACTTTCTCGGCTTCTTTCGGGCCGGCCAGCACCATACCTTCGCCTTTGGCGTTGATACGGGCACGGGTCATGTAGTACAGACCCAAGACCACGTCCTGAGAAGGAACGATGATCGGCTCACCGGAGGCAGGCGACAGGATGTTGTTGGTAGACATCATCAGCGCACGCGCTTCCAGCTGGGCTTCCAGGGTCAGCGGTACGTGAACAGCCATCTGGTCACCATCGAAGTCCGCGTTATACGCAGCACAAACCAGCGGGTGCAGCTGGATTGCCTTGCCTTCGACCAGAGTCGGTTCGAATGCCTGGATACCCAGACGGTGCAGAGTCGGTGCACGGTTCAGCAGAACCGGGTGTTCGCGGATCACTTCGTCCAGGATATCCCAAACGACAGCTTCCTCGCGCTCCACCATCTTCTTGGCGGCCTTGATAGTGGTCGCCAGACCGCGGGTTTCCAGCTTGCCATAGATGAACGGCTTGAACAGTTCCAGCGCCATCTTCTTCGGCAGACCGCACTGATGCAGACGCAGAGTCGGGCCTACGGTGATAACGGAACGACCGGAGTAGTCGACACGCTTACCGAGCAGGTTCTGACGGAAACGACCCTGTTTACCCTTGATCATGTCGGCCAGGGATTTCAGCGGGCGCTTGTTGGAACCGGTGATGGCACGACCGCGACGGCCGTTATCCAGCAGCGCATCGACGGACTCTTGCAGCATACGCTTTTCGTTGCGCACGATGATGTCCGGAGCAGCCAGATCCAGCAGACGCTTCAAGCGGTTGTTACGGTTGATCACGCGACGGTACAGATCGTTCAGATCGGAAGTCGCGAAACGGCCGCCGTCCAGCGGTACCAGCGGACGCAGGTCCGGCGGCAGCACAGGCAGCACTGTCATGATCATCCACTCCGGCTTGTTGCCGGACTGCAGGAAAGCTTCCATCAGCTTCAGACGCTTGGTGGTCTTCTTGCGCTTGGTCTCGGAGTTGGTTTGATCCAGCTCCTCACGCATGGTTTTGACTTCACCTTCCAGATCGATAGCGCGCAGCAATGCCAGGATTGCTTCGGCACCCATCTTGGCGTCAAATTCGTCGCCCCACTCTTCCAGCGCATCCAGGTACTGCTCTTCAGAGAGCATCTGGCTGCGTTCGAGGTTGGTCATACCCGGCTCGATTACGACGAAAGATTCGAAGTAGAGCACGCGCTCGATGTCGCGCAGGGTCATGTCCAGCAGCAGACCGATACGGGACGGCAGGGACTTCAGGAACCAGATGTGGGCAGTCGGGCTGGCCAGCTCGATGTGGCCCATACGCTCACGACGGACCTTGGTCTGGGTCACTTCAACGCCGCACTTCTCACAGATCACACCACGGTGTTTCAGGCGCTTGTACTTGCCGCACAGACACTCGTAGTCCTTCACCGGTCCGAAGATGCGGGCGCAGAACAGACCATCACGCTCCGGCTTGAAAGTCCGGTAGTTGATGGTCTCAGGCTTTTTGACCTCACCGAATGACCAGGAGCGGATCATGTCAGGAGAGGCCAGACCGATCTTGATACTGTCAAACTCTTCGGTCTTGGTCTGAGCCTTCAAAAACTTGAGTAAGTCTTTCACGTGTTTCCCCTGTCAGGAGTCTAACCTCGGCGCCCCGGCTGCCAAAACAGCGGGGCGCCCACGTCAATTCTCGAACAATAAGAGCGAGCTCTTACTCTTCGTCCAGCTCGATGTTGATACCCAGAGAGCGGATTTCCTTCAGCAATACGTTGAAGGATTCGGGCATGCCCGGCTCCATACGGTGGTCGCCATCCACGATGTTCTTATACATCTTGGTACGGCCATTCACATCGTCAGACTTGACGGTCAGCATTTCCTGCAGGGTATATGCCGCACCGTAAGCCTCCAGGGCCCACACTTCCATCTCACCGAAACGCTGACCACCGAACTGAGCCTTACCACCCAGCGGCTGCTGGGTAACCAGGCTGTAAGAGCCGGTAGAACGCGCGTGCATCTTGTCGTCGACCAAGTGGTTCAGCTTGAGCATGTACATGTAACCAACGGTTACTTTACGCTCGAAGCGGTTACCGGTACGGCCATCGAACAGATCAATCTGACCGGATTCCGGCAGATCGGCCAGCTTCAGCAGGGCTTTGATTTCGCGCTCTTTGGCACCATCAAAGACCGGAGTAGCAACCGGCAGACCCTTACGCAGGTTACCCACCAGGGTACGTACGTCGTCATCAGACAGTTCGGCGATGTTCACTTGCTGGGTGTCCTTCTCGCCCAGGTCATAGACCTGTTGCAGGAAGTTGCGCATCTCGTGCAGCTCGCGCTGCTCTTTGACCATGCGATCGATCTTCTCGCCGATACCCTTGGCCGCAAGGCCCAGGTGCACTTCGAGGATCTGACCGATGTTCATACGGGATGGTACGCCCAACGGGTTCAGTACGATGTCGACCGGACGGCCGAACTCGTCATGAGGCATATCCTCGACCGGACAGATCTTGGAGATAACACCCTTGTTACCGTGACGGCCCGCCATCTTGTCACCCGGCTGGATGCGACGCTTGACTGCCAGATAAACCTTGACGATTTTCAGTACGCCCGGCGCCAGATCATCACCCTGGATAATCTTGCGACGCTTGTTCTCGAATTTCTTGTCGAACTCGGCTTTCAGCTCAACGTGCTGTTCAGCGATCTGTTCCAGTTCGGTCTGCTTGCCTTCGTCTTCGATGGCCAGTTCAAACCACTTGGAGCGATCGAGCTTGTTCAGACGATCTTCGCTGTAACCGGCGGCCAGCAGCAGGTTGCGGGAGCGGCCGAAAATGCCGTCTTCCAGGATCTTGAACTCTTCGGTCAAGTCCTTCTTCGCTTCCTTCAGCTGCATCTCTTCGATTTCTTTGGCGCGCTTGTCTTTTTCCACGCCATCGCGGGTAAAGACTTGCACGTCAACCACGGTACCGTACACACCGTTCGGTACACGCAGGGAGGAGTCCTTCACATCGGACGCCTTCTCACCGAAGATGGCGCGCAGCAGCTTCTCTTCCGGCGTCAGCTGGGTTTCACCTTTCGGGGTTACCTTACCGACCAGAATGTCGCCGCCCTTCACTTCGGCACCCACGTAGACGATACCGGACTCGTCCAGCTTGGACAGAGCGGCTTCACCCACGTTCGGGATGTCAGCAGTGATCTCTTCCGGACCCAGCTTGGTGTCACGGGAGATACAGGCCAGTTCCTGGATATGGATGGTGGTCAGGCGATCTTCCTGAACAACACGCTCGTTCACCAGGATCGAGTCTTCGAAGTTGTAACCGTTCCACGGCATGAACGCGACGCGCATGTTCTGACCCAGCGCCAGTTCACCCAGATCGGTGGACGGGCCGTCAGCCAGTACGTCGCCAGCCATCACCGGCTCACCCAACATCACGCAAGGACGCTGGTTGATACAGGTATTCTGGTTGGAACGGGTGTATTTGGTCAGGTTGTAGATGTCGATACCGGCTTCGCCTGGCATCAGCTCATCTTCATTGACCTTCAGGACGATACGGGAGGCATCGACATAGTCGATTACGCCGCCACGCTTGGCCACTACGGTTACACCGGAGTCAACGGCCACTGCGCGTTCCATACCGGTACCTACCAGCGGCTTGTCAGCACGCAGAGTCGGTACAGCCTGACGTTGCATGTTTGAACCCATCAATGCGCGGTTCGCGTCATCGTGTTCCAGGAACGGGATCAGAGCAGCTGCCACAGATACGATCTGCTGCGGGCTCACGTCCATATACTGGATCTGGTCGGCGTTCATAAAGGTGGATTCACCTTTGTGACGGCACGGGATCAATTCATCTTTCAGACGGCCATCTTCGGTGGTCGCGGCGTTAGCCTGTGCGATCACGTACTTGCCTTCTTCAATAGCAGACAGGTAGTCCACTTCGTCGGTGATCACACCGTCAATGACCTTACGGTACGGGGTCTCGAGGAAACCGTACTCGTTGGTACGAGAGTACACAGACAGCGAGTTGATCAGACCGATGTTCGGACCTTCAGGAGTCTCGATAGGGCACAGACGACCGTAGTGGGTCGGGTGTACGTCTCGGACTTCAAAGCCGGCACGCTCACGAGTCAAACCGCCCGGGCCCAGCGCGGAGATACGGCGCTTGTGGGTCACTTCGGAGAGCGGGTTGTTCTGGTCCATAAACTGGGACAGCTGGCTGGAACCAAAGAACTCTTTGACTGCGGCGGAGATCGGCTTGGCGTTGATCAGATCCTGCGGCATCAGGGTGTCCAGGTCGCCCAGGGAGAGACGCTCCTTGACCGCACGCTCGACACGCACCAGACCGACACGGAACTGGTTTTCAGCCATTTCACCGACAGAACGGATACGACGGTTACCCAGGTGGTCGATATCGTCCACTTCGTCGTTACCGTTACGGATGTCGATCAGGCGCTTCATCACATCGACGATGTCGTCTTTGGTCAGCACACCCGCGCCAGTCTCGTCTTCACGACCCAGACGGCGGTTGAACTTCATCCGACCTACGGTAGACAGGTCGTAACGCTCGGCGGAGAAGAACAGGTTTTCGAACAGCTGTTCTGCAGCTTCGCGAGTAGGCGGCTCGCCCGGACGCATCATGCGGTAGATTTCGACCAGCGCTTCCAAACGGTTGGAGCTGGAGTCGACACGCAGGGTCTCGGACATGTAGGCACCGTGATCCAGTTCGTTGGTGAACAGAACCTCGAAGTGCTTGAAGCCGGCTTGGGACAGGTTGGCGATCGCTTCCAGGCTCAGCGCCTGGTTGGCGGTCACGACCATCTCGCCAGTTTGCGGATGTGCGTAGTCCTTGGCAGCAACTTTGCCAACAACATACTCAACCGGTACCTCAATCTGGGTAACGGCGTCTTTTTCCAACTGACGGATGTGACGCGCAGTCACACGACGACCTGTCTCAACCACCACGGCGCCATTGGCCACGATGTCAAAGGTCGCAGTTTCACCACGCAGACGCTCCGGCACCAGATCCATCATCAACTTGCCATCTTTTACTTCAAAACCGATGGTCTCGAAGAAGGTGGCCAGGATCTGTTCGGAAGTGAAGTCCAGAGCGCGCAGAATAATGGATGCTGGCAGTTTACGACGACGGTCGATACGGACAAACAGGTTGTCTTTTGCATCGAACTCGAAGTCCAGCCAGGAGCCACGGTAGGGGATAACGCGAGCGTTATACAGTACCTTACCGGATGAATGAGTTTTGCCTTTATCGTGGTCGAAGAAGACGCCCGGGCTGCGGTGCAGCTGGGAGACGATAACCCGCTCGGTACCATTGATAACAAAGGTGCCGTTCTCGGTCATGAGCGGAATTTCGCCCATGTATACTTCTTGTTCCTTGATGTCTTTGACGGTGCCGGCAGCTGCTTCACGATCGTACAGAACCATACGAAGCTTGACACGCAGCGGCGCGGAGTAGGTCACTCCACGGATCTGGCATTCTTTTACGTCAAATACCGGCTCACCCAGGCGATAGCTGACATACTGAAGCTCAGCACTACCGGAGTAACTGGTGATCGGGAAAACGCTACGGAAAGCGGCCTCTAGGCCATATTCACCTTCCGGGTCAGCCTCGATGAACTGCTTGAAGGAGTCCAGCTGAATGGACAACAGATAAGGCGTGTCCAGTACCTGGTCTCGCTTACCGAAGTCCTTACGAATGCGTTTTTTTTCGGTATAAGAGTAAACCATAGGGTTCCTCAGCTCGCTGATAAGTGACCCACTCTGTCCCGCGGGACAGCTCTGTCTCAACACCGTTTTGTGTTGGCCCGGACCAATGGAAACAGTCCGGATTGCTGGTGCACCGAGAGTCGTAAACGGTGTGAAATGCTCTCAGTCTACAGCGCAAAAAGGCTGGTGAACAAAAATTCACCAGCCCTAGCCTGATTTATCAGGCTAATCTACATAAATGCAGATTATTTGATCTCAACAGAAGCACCGGCAGCTTCCAGCTCTTTCTTAAGAGCTTCAGCTTCGTCCTTGGACACGCCTTCCTTCAGGTTAGCCGGGGCAGCTTCAACCAGATCTTTGGCTTCTTTCAGGCCCAGACCGGTAGCGCCACGTACAGCTTTGATAACGGCAACTTTGTTGGCGCCAGCAGCAGTCAGAACTACGTCGAATTCAGTTTTCTCTTCTACTGCTTCAGCAGCCGGACCGGCAGCAACAGCAACAGCGGCAGAAACACCGAACTTCTCTTCCATAGCTTCGATCAGCTCAACAACTTCCATTACAGACATGGAAGCAACGGCTTCGATGATTTGGTCTTTAGTGATAGACATGACAAAAATTCCTGATGTTGAATAAACTCAAACAGCCTAGATAGGCGAGAATCAAGCAGCAGCTTGTTTCTGGTCGCGAACAGCAGCGATAGTACGAACCAGCTTGCCAGCAGAGGCTTCCTTCATGGTAGCCATCAACTTCGCAATTGCTTCTTCGTAAGTCGGCAGCGTGGCCAGACGATCAATTTGTGCTGCGGCGATAAACTCACCGTTAAAAGCGCCAGCCTTGATTTCGAACTTTTGGTTCGCTTTGGCAAACTCTTTGAACAGGCGAGCAGCAGCGCCCGGATGTTCGTTAGAGAAAGCAATCAAGGTAGGACCGGTAAATGCGTCGTTCAGGCACTCGTATTCGGTACCCTCTACCGCGCGACGCAGCAGGGTGTTACGCACAACGCGCATGTACACACCGGCTTCACGAGCGGTTTTACGCAGGACGGTCATCTTGTCTACAGTTACACCGCGAGAATCGGCAACAACTGCAGAAAGAGCGCCTTTGGCAGCTTCGTTGACTTCAGCAACAATTGCCTTTTTGTCTTCGAGTCCCAATGCCATTGGCTTAACTCCTGGATTGAATCCGGGCCTATTGGCCCAGTACTGACACATCCCCCCTACCTTTACAACAGAGGGGAACGATGCGGTAGCAGGATTCCAGAAGAGAAAGAATCTTTCTCGCTGGGTTTCCGGCACCGTCTACGCAGGAAACATTAAGGCTTTGCAGCCTCCTGCGGTCTTGGACGGAGGTCGAAACCCCCAACCAATCAAGGCGCAAAATTATAGATTAAATTTTGCGCCTTGTAAAACCCATCAATTAGGCCTGAGCTTCCAGAGAAGCTTGGTCTACAGCAACACCGGCACCCATGGTGGTGGAGATGCTGACTTTCTTGATGAATTGACCTTTGGCGGAAGAGGGCTTGCCTTTTTTCAGGGCAACCAGCAGAGCTTCCAAGTTTTCTTTCAGCTGAACTTCGTTGAAAGAAACCTTACCCAGAGTGGTATGGATGATACCATTCTTGTCGTTACGGTAACGAACCTGACCAGCCTTGGCGTTCTTGACAGCTTCGGCAACGTTAGGAGTTACAGTACCCACTTTCGGGTTCGGCATCAGGCCGCGCGGGCCCAGGATTTGACCCAGCTGACCAACAACGCGCATGGCATCCGGGGATGCGATAACTACGTCGAAGTTCATCTCGCCTTTCTTGACCAGTTCGGCCAGGTCATCCATACCTACCAGGTCAGCACCGGCAGCTTTAGCTGCTTCGGCGTTGGCACCTTGAGTAAATACGGCAACGCGTACATCACGACCGGTACCGTGCGGCAGTACAGTAGCACCACGTACGTTCTGGTCAGATTTACGAGCGTCGATACCCAGGTTGACAGCAACGTCAACGCTTTCAACGAACTTGGCGGTAGCCAGTTCTTTCAGCAGGGCAATGGCTTCGTTGATGGAGTACTCTTTGGTACCGTCAACTTTTTCGCGAATAACGCGCATACGCTTGGAAAGTTTAGCCATTGTCTTAATCCTCCACTACCAGACCCATGGAACGAGCGGAGCCTGCGATGCAACGTACTTTTGCATCCAGATCGGCACCGGTCATATCCGGTTCTTTGGTCTTGGCGATTTCTTGCAGCTGGGCTACGGTCACCTTACCAACCTTGTCTTTGTTCGGCTTGGCAGAACCAGACTTGATACCAGCAGCTTTCTTCAGCAGGAAGGAAGCAGGCGGGGTCTTGGTTTCGAAGGTGAAGGAACGGTCACTGTAAACGGTGATCACGACCGGAGTCGGTGAGCCTTTTTCCAGCTTCTCTGTACGAGCGTTGAACGCTTTACAGAATTCCATGATGTTAACACCGTGTTGACCCAGTGCAGGACCAACGGGAGGAGACGGGTTGGCTGCACCAGCAGCAACCTGCAGCTTGATATAAGCTGTGACTTTCTTAGCCATTAGGAAAATACCTCAAAAATGGGTTCTAGCGCCTCGGAGACTTGCTCCTGCAAACGGCTCCCCAACTAATAAAGGGGCAGCGAATTATAGAGATAATCGCTGCCCCTGACAACCGTTAAACGTACAGAATTCAATCAGCCCTTTTCGACCTGACCAAAATCCAGTTCAACAGGAGTAGAACGCCCGAAGATCAGTACAGAGACCTTCACGCGGCTCTTCTCATAATCGACCTCTTCAACGGTACCGTTGAAGTCGGCAAACGGACCATCGGCAACCCGCACCATTTCACCCGGTTCAAACAGGGTTTTCGGACGCGGCTTGTCATGAGCATCTTGCAGACGGTTCAGGATGGCATCGGCCTCTTTGTCGGAGATCGGTGCAGGGCGGTCGGAAGTACCGCCGATGAAGCCCATTACACGCGGTACGTTGCGCACCAGGTGCCATGTGGTTTCATCCATGATCATCTGGACCAGGACATAACCCGGGAAAAACTTGCGCTCACTCTTGCGCTTCTGGCCAGCACGCATCTCGACCACTTCTTCAGTCGGGACCAGTACTTCACCGAACATGTCTTCCATGCCATGCATCTTGATATGCTCGCGCAGGGACTTGGCTACACGGCCTTCATAGCCGGAAAAAGCCTGCACGACATACCATCTCATACGTTGTTCACGTTGTTCAGTCATGGCTTATCCTTACACACCGGTAATCAGGTTAACCAACCAGACCAAGGCACCGTCCAGAACGAACAGCAGCAGCCCCATCACGGCGGTCACCGCCAGCACAATCAGGGTTGTCTGAATGGCTTCCTGACGGGTCGGCCATACGACCTTGCGGACTTCCAGGCGAGACTCACGGGCGAATGCCAGTGTTGCCTTTCCCTTGGTGGTTTGCAGGGCTACTGCGCCAGCAGCAGCAATGACAACGACCACACCCAGGGCGCGGACGGCAGCAATAACATCGCTCAGCAAGTAATTACCCACTACAGCGGCCGCCAGGATAATGAAAACCAGGCCCCAAAGCAGGGTATCCTTGCTTCCGCCCTGGCTCTCAGAACTAACACTCATACAACCCACCTGTATCTGACGTAACCAAAGACACAAAAGCCCCGTACGAGACGAGGTATATGGCAGGGGCGGCAGGACTCGAACCCGCAACCATCGGTTTTGGAGACCGCTGTTCTACCAATTCGAACTACGCCCCTACACAAGAAAGCCCCTATTATAGGGGCTTTGCTTTATTTATGTAAGCCAAAGATTAAGCGATTACGCTGGCTACAACACCGGCACCTAC
>NZ_CDDH01000099.1 GCF_000819725.1 Aeromonas australiensis
CCCTTCTCCCGCAAGGGGAGAAGGGAGCAACCCGTAGGTTGGTGCTGAACGAAGTGAAGCCCAACGTTTACCGCGAAAGCTACCTGCCATTTTTTACGATAACAGCCAAATTCCGGGACACCTGCCGTGCCTCACTGTCGCCGAGACGCTCCAACTCCGCCAGCATATGGCCGGTGCAAAGCGCAGCAGCGCCCCGGCATCGAGCCGATCCTCCGGCTTGCCTGCCGCTGCAACAGCTGGATCGCGCCCAGATCCACCACCAGCTGGAACAGCTGGTGCACGCCGCCAGCGAGATTGGCAACAGCCGCTAAGTCTGCGCCAGTACACTGGTGGACCATCCCCATCCCTTTCGCCCGGATGAGATCCGGGCTCAACACAGCCACAAAGTACTTATCGCTGAAATCTATTGAGATTATTTCGTCAGAGGCATTCTCGATGTACTATGAAATGCACAAAAAGCACTAATAATCATAAACTTAATAAGGCTGTCATGACAAAGTATCACATTGTAGCTGTGACTATCGCAGCAAGCTTGGCACTTGCGGGTTGCGCAAGTGAATCCTCCCGAACACTGGAAGTTGCCAAAGTGGCCTCCTACCAGAGCCAATATCAAGGCGCTCGCAGCCCGATCTCCGTTGGCAAGTTTGATAACCGTTCCAGTTATATGCGCGGTATCTTCTCCGATGGCAACGACCGCCTCGGCAGCCAGGCCAAGACCATCCTGATCACCCATCTGCAGCAAACTGGCCGTTTCAGCGTACTGGACAGAGCCAACCTGGAAGAGTTGCAAGCAGAAGCAGGGCTCAAGAAACAGGCACAGGCATTGAAAGGTGCCGATTACGTCGTCACTGGTGATGTCACCGAATTTGGTCGCAAAGCGGTGGGAGACCATCAACTGTTTGGCATTCTCGGCCGTGGCAAATCACAAATTGCCTATGCCAAGGTCAACCTCAATATCGTTGATGTCAAAACCTCTGAAGTAGTGTTCTCATCACAGGGTGCGGGCGAATTCGAGCTTTCAAACCGCGAAGTGATCGGTTTTGGTGGCACTGCCGATTATGACTCCACCCTCAATGGCAAGGTGCTTGACCTGGCGATTCGTGAAGCCGTGAACAATCTGGTAGCAGGCATCCAGAACGGTGCCTGGCAACCGACTCGCTAAGGAGGGTCCAATGAACAGTATGCGTCAAGGACTCTGCCTGGCTGCAGCCCTATTCAGCTACGGCTGTGCGACACCACCCAAACCGCTGTACAACTGGGATGAGTATCAAGAGTCGGTCTACCAACACCTGACAGACCAGGATAATGGTGAGCAGATCGATCGGCTCGAGAAAAACCTGCAAAAAGCCAGCGGGAAAGGGGAGAAGGTGCCGCCAGGATTCCATGCTCATCTGGCCATGCTTTATGCCCAGCAGGGGCGCGATGACCTCGCGCTCGAGCATTTCGAGAAAGAGAAACAGCTCTTCCCGGAATCAACGACGTTCATTGATTTTCTGCTCACCCAGAAAACGGGAGCAGCCAAATGAAAAAGTTACTGATTGCTCTGACGGGCTCACTGCTACTAGCGGGTTGTGCATCCCAACAAGTAGCCTATGACTATGCCGCTTTTCGGGAAAGCCAGCCGACTTCTATTCTGGTGTTGCCTCCGGTCAACCACAGCCCGGATGTTAAAGCGGGTAACAGTCTGCTCTCCCAGAGCACCATGCCTCTGGCCGAGTCTGGCTATTATGTTTTTCCGGTCTCACTGACCAATGAAACTTTCCGCCAAAACGGCATGACGGTTGCGGAAGATATCCAGGCTCTGCCTGTCAACAAGCTGCATCAGATTTTTGGTGCTGATACCGCGCTCTATCTGGATATTACCGAATATGGTACCAGCTATATGGTGCTCTCGAGCGAAACGGCCGTGACAGCGAAAGCAAAGCTGGTGGACCTGCGCAACGGCAAAACCATCTGGGAAGGCACAGCACGAGCTTCTAGTGCAGAGCAGAAGTCCAATGGTGGTGGTAGCCTGGTTGGCATGCTGGTCGTCGCTGTTGTTGACCAGATCACCAACACTGTGATGGACAAAGGCCACGATATCGCAGGAATAACCAGTTTCAGATTGCTGAGTGCTGGTAAGCCCAATGGCATCCTGTACGGCCCCTACTCACCCAAGCACAACACGCAACAGTAACCTGTAGTGAGAGACTGGCTTACATGGCTAAAGCTCTTGCCCTCAGACCCGCATAAACAAAAACCCCCTCGTGACAGAGGGGGTTTTTCGTGTTGGCAACGGGCGCGGATTAACGCAGCGGTTTGACCGAGCGACGAACGATCAGCTCCGGCTGTACCGTCATCGACTCTACTTCCAGCTCCTTGTTGCGGATCCGGCTGACCAGATGTTTCACCGCCAGCTGGCCCAGTTCGGCCTTCGGATGACGGATGGTGGTCAGCGGCGGGCTGGAGAAGCGTGCCATCTCCACGTCGTCATAGCCGATAATGGAGATATCGTCCGGCACCTTGACTCCGGCCTCCCAAGCCGCGCAAATCGCGCCGATCGCCATGGGGTCGTCGAAGGCAAAGACCGCTGTCGGACGAGGCTGCAGGGCCAGGATCCGCTGCATGGCATCGAAGCCGCTCTGGCTCTCGTAGTCACCTTCAAAAATCTGTTCATCTTTGAGGGTCAGACCCTGCTCACCCAAGGCGTCGCGCACCCCGTCCAGTCGCTGCTGGGTGGTCGGCTTGGAGAGCTGACCCGTGATGCAGACAATGTCACGGTGCCCCAGCTCCAGCAGATGCTGGACGGCCATGCGGGCGCCGGTTCGGGCGTTATCGTTGATGACGTTGGCGAAATCGCACTCCGTGCCCCAATCCAGTACCACCTGCGGTACGTTCTTGTGGATGCGCAGCATGTCGCGCAACGGTGTGTCGATGTCGGTCCCCAATACCAGCAGGCCATCCACCCGTTTTTCCATCAACATTCTCAGGTAATGCTGTTGGCGAGGCGGCTGGTTTTCGGTGTTGCAGAGGATCAGGCTGTAACCCTGTTCGAAGCAGTACGCTTCAACCCCTTGCACCACTTCTGCAAAGAAGGGGTTTACGCTGGTGGTGACCAGCATGCCAATGGTCTTGGTCGAATTTATTTTAAGACTGCGCGCTACCGAGTTGGGCGCGTAGTTGAGTTCTGCCACCGCCTCAATCACTTTCTGGGTCGCGTCTTCGCTGACCCGCCGAGTGTGGTTGAGCACATGTGAGACGGTGGAGATGGATACGCCTGCGCGGGAGGCGACATCCTTGATAGTGGCCATCTCTGTCTCCTGACTGTCAAAGGCGGAACATTAGCAGATTTCCCGAATAAAGGCTTGGTTTTAACGAGCTCTGCCACGGAATTGTCAATGCCGGCTAATTTAGGCGCTCATTTCTGTTTGCGCAAATGGCAGGCGGTCAAAATGAGAGCAGCATCAGATTAAAATATCGACAGACCAATCCTCTAATGTTTATCAGAGCCACCTGTCGTTATCAGGATGTTAAGCCGACAATTTGAGATTAAGTTCTGATTATTTTAAAATAACAGGTCATTTATTTCAAAATAACCCGATCAAAACCACCTTGGTTAGTATCTTTAACAGCTTGTTATTGCCCCGTGAGGAATGATAGAACCATACCTATTACCGGATGCACGGGATGTCGATCCGGAATGGCACGCGTAAATGAAACAATCCACTGATTAAGGGATGAATCAATGCATAAGTTGAGCAAAATTACAGTTAGTGCAGCGGTTTCTTTGGCTCTGTTTGGATCGATCACCATCGCCCACGCGGCAGACACCATCAAGATCGGCATCGCCGGTCCGGTCACCGGTCCGGTAGCCCAGTACGGGGACATGCAGTTCACCGGCGGCAAGATGGCGGTCGAGCAGATCAACAAGGCTGGCGGCATCAATGGCAAGCAGATCGAAGCCGTCATCTATGACGACGCCTGCGATCCCAAACAGGCGGTAGCCATCGCCAACAAGGTGATCAACGACGGGGTCAAGTTCGTGGTTGGCCATCTCTGCTCCGACAATACCTTGCCCGCCTCCGACATCTATGAAGATGAAGGGGTGCTGATGGTCACCCCGGCCTCCACCAACCCCAAGATCACCGAGCGCGGTTACCAGCTGACCCTGCGCACTATCGGGCTGGATAGCGATCAGGGCCCGACCGCCGCCAAGTACATCATCGAGCAGGTCAAACCCCAGCGCGTGGCCGTCATCCATGACAAGAAACAGTACGGTGAAGGGATCGCCTCCAGCGTCAAAGCTGCCCTCGACCAGGCTGGCGTTAAAGTGGTGGCTTTTGAAGGGATCACCTCCGGTGACAAGGATTTCTCCGCTCTGATCGCCAAGTTGCAGAAAGAGAAGGTCGATTTCGTCTACTACGGCGGCTATCACCCGGAGCTGGGGCTGATCCTGCGTCAGGCTGGCGAGAAAGGGCTGAAGGCCAAATTCATGGGCCCGGAAGGGGTGGGCAACAAGGATATCTCCGCCATCGGCGGCCCGGCTTCCGAAGGGCTGCTGGTCACCCTGCCCAACAAGTATGATCTGGTACCGGCCAACGCCCCGCTGGTCGAGGCCTTCAAGGCCAAAGGCCAGGACTCCTCAGGCCCGTTCGTCTGGACTACCTATGCCGCAGTACAAACCCTGGCTGCCGGTATTGCCAAGGCGGGTGCGGATGATCCGACCGCCGTGGCGGCCGCCATCAAGGCAGCCCCCATCGATACCGTCATGGGCCCGCTGAGCTGGGCCCCCAGCGGCGATCTGAAAGGCTTTGAATTCGGCGTGTTCCAATGGCATGCCGACGGTACCTCCAGCCAAGTCAAATAATCTGCCGGTCGGGGTGACATGAGTCACCCCTCCTTTCTTTGCGGGCAAGCACAGGGAACGTAGTATGTCCGAACACCTTCTTTACCTGATCCAGCAGTTGCTGAACGGGTTAACCATAGGCAGCACCTATGCCTTGATCGCCATCGGCTACACCATGGTCTATGGCATCATCGGTATGATCAACTTCGCCCACGGCGAGGTCTACATGATCGGCTCCTATGTCGCTTTCATGGTGATGGCGGGGCTCATGATGATGGGCATCGACAGCACCTTTCTGCTGCTGGGGGGCGCCTTCCTGGTCAGCATCGTTATCACAGGCAGCTATGGCTGGAGTATCGAGCGGGTCGCCTATCGGCCACTGCGGGGCGGCAACCGATTGATCCCCCTGATCTCCGCCATCGGCATGTCGATCTTCCTGCAAAACATGATGCGGATGGCCCAGGGTTCACGTGACATCGCCATGCCCAGCCTGATCTCCGGCGGCTGGAGCCTGGGGGGTGAGGATGGTTTTCAGGCCAGCCTCTCCTACATGCAGTTAATCATCTTTGTGGTGACCTTTATCACCATGCTGGCGCTGACCCAGTTCATCAACCGCTCCCGTATGGGCCGCGCCTGCCGTGCCTGCTCGGAAGATATCAAGATGGCCAACCTGCTGGGGATCGACACCCATGTGGTTATCTCCATCACCTTCGTGCTGGGTGCCGCTCTGGCGGCCGTGGCCGGGGTGCTGCTCGGCATGTATTACGGCGTCATCAATCCCTATCTCGGCTTTATGGCCGGTCTGAAGGCTTTCACTGCCGCGGTATTGGGTGGTATCGGCAGTATTCCGGGCGCCGTACTGGGCGGCCTGCTGCTGGGGGTGGTTGAAGCGCTCACCGCCGGCTATCTCAGCACCGAGTACAAGGATGTGATGGCGTTTGCCCTGCTCATTTTTGTGCTGCTCTTTATGCCGACCGGCATTCTGGGTCGTCCGGAGGTCGAGAAGGTATGAAACGCCAATCTATGCATGCTCTCGTGCTGCTGTTTATGTCCATATGCAGCATTCTCGGCCGTCCGGAAGTGGAGAAAGTGTGATGAAACAACAATTTATCCACGCCTGTATCGCCAGTCTGGTACTGCTGGTGCTCTCCTTCTGGCTGCTCGGCTTCAAGCTGGAGACCGATGGGCCGCGCCTGCTGGTGGTGAGCCGCCTCGATGTGTCGCTGGCCTGGCTGCTGGGGGGTGCCACCCTGGTATTCTGGTTCCAGATGCTGCGCGGCCAGATAGCCCGACTGTTTCAGGCCTCCATCAGCGGCTTCTCGGTCGGCTTCACCAAGCTGGTGCTGCCAAGCCCGGAAGAGGCCCCCAAGCTCTATAACCTCACCGCCGTGCTGGTGCTACTGTTCGCGGTGAGCTGGCCCTTTATGGCCTCTCGCGGCGCCATCGATCTGGCCACACTGGCCCTTATCTACATCATGCTGGGTCTGGGTCTGAACGTGGTAGTGGGCCTCGCCGGCCTGCTCGATCTCGGCTATGTCGGCTTCTATGCGGTCGGCGCCTACAGCTATGCCCTGCTCAACAGCTATTTCGGACTGAGTTTCTGGGAATGCCTGCCCATCGCCGGTGGTCTGGCGGCCCTGTTCGGCTTCCTGCTCGGCTTCCCGGTACTGCGGTTGCGGGGAGATTATCTGGCCATCGTCACCCTGGGTTTTGGCGAGATCATCCGCATCCTGCTCAACAACATGACCAGCCTGACCGGCGGCCCGAACGGGATCTCCGGCATTCCCAAACCGACTCTGGGTGGTCTGGAGTTCAACCGCACCGTCAAGGATGGCGGCTTCGAGACCTTCCACGAGTTTTTCGGCATCGCCTACAACGCCAACCACAAGGTGATCTTCCTCTATCTGATGGCGCTGGTGCTGGTGGTGGCAACCCTGTTTGTCATCAACCGCCTGCTGCGGATGCCCCTTGGCCGTGCCTGGGAAGCGCTGCGGGAAGACGAGATCGCCTGCAAATCCCTGGGGCTCAACCCCACCATCATCAAGCTGACCGCCTTCACCATAGGCGCCACCTTCGCGGGCTTCGCGGGGAGTTTCTTCGCCTCCCGTCAGGGCTTTATCAGCCCGGAGTCCTTCATCTTTATCGAGTCGGCCATCGTGCTGGCGATTGTGGTGCTGGGCGGCATGGGCTCCCAGATCGGGGTGGTGCTGGCTGCCATCGTGATGACGGTGCTGCCGGAGCTGGCCCGCGAGTTCAACGAGTACCGCATGCTGATGTTCGGCCTCTTGATGGTGTTCATGATGATCTGGCGGCCACAGGGATTGCTGCCGATGACCCGTCCGCATCTGGAGTTGAAGAAATGAGTACACATCAGAAGTTCATAGATGTCTCTGAGCTGTCGATGCGCTATGTGGCTGAATGGCTGGCAGTGACTCGCTCCACCTTGAATAGGGAGCTGAAAAAATGAGTGCCAATCAGAAGTTATTGGAAGTCTCTGATTTGTCGATGCGCTTCGGGGGCCTGCTGGCAGTCAACGGGGTCGCGCTGGATATCGAAAAAGGGGAAGTGATCTCCATCATCGGCCCCAACGGAGCAGGCAAAACCACCATCTTCAACTGTCTGACCGGCTTCTATCGCCCCAGTGGCGGCACCATCCGCTACCAGGGTGAGGAGATCCAGGGGCTGCCCGGCCACCTCATCGCCCGCAAGGGCATCGTGCGCACCTTTCAGCACGTGCGGCTGTTCAAGGAGATGACGGTAGTGGAAAACCTGCTGGTGGCCCAGCACAGGCACCTCAATACCGGCTTTCTCGCCGGTCTGTTCAAGACCCCCTCCTTTCGCCGTGCCGAGCAGGAAGGGCTGGAACGCGCCGCCTTCTGGCTGGAGAAGGTGGGCCTCAAGGATCTGGCCAACCGCGCGGCGGGCAATCTGGCCTATGGCCAGCAGCGCCGCCTCGAGATCGCCCGCTGCATGGCGACCAGACCCGAACTGCTGATGCTGGATGAGCCGGCGGCCGGCCTCAACCCCAAGGAGACCGACGAGCTGAACGCGCTCATCACCAACCTGAGGGACGAGTTCGGGGTCTCCGTTCTGCTGATAGAGCACGATATGAAGCTGGTGATGGAGATCTCCAACCGCATCTTCGTGGTCAACCAGGGCACGCCGCTGGCCCATGGCAAACCGGATGAAATCCGCAGCAACCCGGCAGTGATCAAGGCCTATCTGGGCGAATCGTAGGACCCAAGGAGTCACGATGTTAGAACTTCGCAACGTATCGACCCACTACGGCAAAATTCAGGCGCTGCACGACGTCAGCGTCGAGGTGAAAGAGGGGGAAATCGTCACCCTGATCGGCGCCAACGGCGCGGGCAAGACCACCTTGCTGATGACCCTCTGCGGTGAACCCAAGCCCAGCAGCGGCTCTATCTGGTTTGAAGGGGAACAGATCAGCTCTCTGTCCACCGCTCACATTATGCGCAAGGATATCGCCGTGGTGCCGGAGGGGCGCCGCATCTTCGCCCGCCTGACGGTGGAGGAAAACCTGCTGATGGGGGCTTTCTTCGTCGACAAGACCGAGCAGCACGGGCTGCTGGATCAGGTGTTTACCCTGTTTCCGCGCCTGCATGAACGGCTGGCGCAGCGGGCGGGCACTATGTCGGGCGGCGAGCAGCAGATGTTGGCCATCGGTCGTGCCTTGATGAGCAAGCCGCGCCTGCTGCTGCTGGATGAACCCTCGCTGGGGCTGGCCCCCATCGTCATCCAGCAGATCTTCGACACCATAGAGCAGCTGCGGCAGAAAGGGATGACCATCTTTCTGGTGGAGCAGAACGCCAACCAGGCGCTCAAGCTGGCCGACCGCGGCTATGTGCTGGAGAACGGCCACGTGGTGCTGCAAGACACAGGCACAGCCCTGCTGGCCAACCCAGCAGTGCGCCAGGCCTATCTCGGCGGCTAAAACGGCGTGTCGATGCTCATCCGTCACCATAAGGGAGCCGCCGGCTCCCTTATCTTTTGTGGGGTTAGTTTGCGCCCAAGCTTGCGGTACACTGGCCCGTAATCAACCTATTCGCAGGACATGTTAATGGACCAGTTTGCCCATATCAGTGCCCATGATGCCCACCAGAAGCTCAGCGCCGGTGAAGCTCGCCTCGTGGATATTCGCGACCCTCAATCCTTTGAAACCGCCCACGCGGTCGGCGCCTTCCACCTCACCAACGGCACCCTGGTGCGCTTTATGAACGAAGTGGATTTCGATACCCCGGTCATCGTGATGTGCTATCACGGCAACAGCAGTCAGGGGGCCGCCCAATACCTGCTGCAACAGGGTTATGACGAGGTCTACAGTCTGGATGGCGGCTTCGAGGCGTGGCGCCGGGAGTTCCCGATCCAGGCGGGCGACGCATGACAGGAGCAGACCAGGCTGCATCTGGCATGATCCAGTTGCTGGTGCTCGACAATGCCCGCATGGCGCAGGCGCTGGTGGACTATCTGGCGACCCTGGGGATCTCCTGCGAGCTGACCCAGTCAGAGCTGGGGGTCACCCTCTGGCTGGCAGATGAGCGGCGCCTCGCCCAGGCCCAGCTGGAGGTGAAGCGCTTCCTGGCCGAGCCGGATCATCCGCGCTATATGGAGGCCTCCTGGCAATCAGGCAGTGCCAATGCCCGTATCGACTACAGCAAGGGGATGACCGACCCCATCACCGACTTCCTCCATCAGGCGGGGCCACTGACCCTGGTGGTGATCATCGCCTGCCTCGCCATCTACGGGATCGAGGCCATCGGCCTGCCCATTTTTGATCAGCTGGCGTTCCACCCGACCCTGACCCAGTTCACCGACTGGCAGGCGTGGCGCTACTTCAGCCCCGCCCTGATCCACTTCTCGGTGCTCCATCTGGTGTTCAACTTGCTCTGGTGGTGGTATCTGGGGGGCCAGATCGAGCAGCGGCTCGGCAGCGGCAAGCTGCTGATCCTGCTGCTGGTAGGTGCCGCCCTGCCCAATCTCGCAGAGTTCTTTGCCAGCGGCCCGTTGTTTGGTGGCCTCTCCGGCGTGGTCTATGCCCTGCTCGGCTACTGCTGGCTGCGCAGCAAGTTGCAACCGGCCTGTGGCCTCACTCTGCCACCGGCGCTGATGGGCTTTATGCTGTTCTGGATGGTGCTCGGCTTCTTCGACATGCTCGGCACCCGCACCGCCAACATGGCCCATCTGGTGGGCTTGCTGGTCGGCCTGCTGCAAGGCTGGCTGGATCGCAACCACCAGCCGAACTGATTTTTCAGCTATCGCAGAAACGAGAACGCCGCCCAGAAGGGCGGCGTTCAGACTGCTGACAAACCC
>NZ_CDDH01000100.1 GCF_000819725.1 Aeromonas australiensis
GCGCCCGTTTGCTCTGAAGGTGTGGAGAGAAATTGAAACGCAGCCGTTTGTTGTGATGGTGCGGCTTGTTGCCAACCCGTCGGCAAGACGATTTAAAACATCTCGTTACGAGAGTGGAGAAGAAGATTGAGTCTATTGAGCCAGGTTAGTGCCTCCCTGTTGGCCCCGAATGATCTTGACGAAGGGCGCCTGCAGCAGCTGCTCGGCAGCCTGATGAGCCATCAGGTGGAGTTCGGCGATCTCTATTTCCAGCGCAGCTGGCACGAGTCCTGGATGCTGGAGGACGGCATCGTCAAGGATGGCAGCTACAACATCGATCAGGGGGTCGGGGTGCGCGCCGTCAGCGGTGAGAAGACCGGTTTCGCCTACTCGGACGAGCTGAGCCTGCTGGCGCTGCAACAGTCGGTGACCGCCGCTCGCGGCATCGCCGCAGCCGGTGCGCACGGCAAGGTGAAGGCGTGGGCGCGCACCGAAGCGAACCTGCTCTATCCAGCCATGGATCCGCTGCAGACCCTCGACAAGCAGCAGAAGATTGCCCTGCTGGAGCAGATGGACAAGTTCGCCAGGAGTCTGGATCCCGCCATCAATCAGGTGATGGCCTCCATCAGCGGCGTCTACGAAGAGGTGCTGGTGGCCGCGACCGACGGCACCCTGGCCGCCGATGTGCGTCCGCTGGTGCGGCTGTCGGTGACCGTGATCGCCGAGAAGGGCGATCGCCGCGAGCGTGGCAGTGCCGGTGGCGGCGGGCGCTTTGGTTACGACTGGTTCCTCGAACTGGATGGGCTGGAGAGCCGCGCTTTTGGCTATGTGCGCGAAGCGGTGCGTCAGGCACTGGTCAATCTGGAAGCTATCGACGCGCCAGCCGGCACCATGCCGGTGGTGCTGGGCTCCGGCTGGCCCGGCGTGCTGCTGCACGAGGCGGTGGGCCACGGTCTGGAGGGGGACTTCAACCGCAAGGGATCTTCCGCATTTGCTGGCCGCATCGGCGAGCAGGTGGCCTCCAAGCACTGCACCATAGTCGATGATGGCACCCTGCCGGGTCGACGCGGCTCCGTCTCCATTGATGACGAGGGGACGCCGGGGGGCTACAACGTGCTGATCGAGAACGGTATCCTCAAGGGCTATCTGCAGGACAAGCAGAACGCCCGCCTGATGGGTGTGCCACTCACCGGCAACGGGCGCCGCGAATCCTACGCCGCCCTGCCGATGCCGCGCATGACCAACACCTACATGCTGGCGGGTCAGTACGATCCGGCGGAGATCATCGCCTCGGTGAAGAAGGGCATCTATGCCCCCAACTTCGGTGGCGGCCAGGTGGACATCACCTCCGGCAAGTTTGTCTTCTCCGCCTCCGAGGCCTACCTCATCGAGGATGGCAAGATCACCGCTCCCATCAAGGGGGCGACCCTGATCGGCAACGGCCCCGAGGCGATGAGCCAGGTCTCCATGGTGGGGAGCGATCTTGCGCTGGATCGCGGGGTCGGCATCTGCGGCAAGGAGGGGCAGAGCGTGCCGGTCGGTGTCGGTCAGCCCACCCTCAAACTGGATCAGCTCACCGTGGGTGGCACGTCGTAGGCTGGGTTAGCCGCGCCGCGGTGCAACCCGATGCATTCAAGCCCCGGCCCTCGCCGGGGTTTTGCTTTTCAGGGTATCGCAAATAACAAAAAGCCCCGGTCGGTGGACCGGGGCTGGCGGGTTATTCGGTATCAGTTGACCGAGATGGCGCGGGCGTCGATGAAGTAACGGGCATTGCCCTGTTTATCGATCTGGATTTTGGCAACCAGCTGCTCTTGCTCTTTATATTCCCAGCGTTGCTCAATCTTGGCGAGGGATGGGCTCGCAATCCCAACCACGTTCAGGTACTCATGAAACAGGCTATGGCTCCCTATTTCGGTCAGTATCTTGTCCATCAGCATACTCTCCTGAAGTTGAGTGGGTATTCATCAACAAACCTATCAGCGTCCGTCTGAATGTAGTCTGTATAAAAAACAAACTAACCCATTTCTGTGTCAATAACATGATCAGGAACAAGATCAGTGCAGATAGTCAGGGACTTTTTGATACCGTTTTCAATTAGAGCTGGCGGGCTTCTGTGGCAGTTGATCAATTGCACCGGAAACCTGAGGTGGCGCCGGTGCGGTTTGCACGGACTGGCCGCCGTGGAATACCGGATCCTGTGCCACTTCCTTGATGCCGTTGATGCAAAACTGCATACCCATGCAGACCAGCAGGAAGCCCATGATGCGGGTCATGGCATCGATGCCGGTGGCGCCAAGGATCTTGCAGACCGGATCTGCCAGCTTCAACACCCCCCAGCTGATCAGGCTCATCAGGGCGAACGCAGTGATCATGGCGCCGTAGATGGTGAGGCGGTTGTACTCGTCAGGCAGCTCGGCAATCTGGGCGGCCCCGCTTATCACCAGCGCCATGGTGCCCGGCCCGCACATGCTGGGCATGGTGAGCGGTACGAAGGCAATGCTCTGGTTGATATCGACCCCGCTTTGCTGGCTGGGAGCGGGGAACAGCATGCGAAAGCCGATAAAGCCGATGATGAGGCCGCCGGCCAGGCGCAGGCCCGGAATGGAGATCCCGAACAGATCCAGGATCGAGGATCCGATAAAGAAGGTGATGCAGAGGGTGCAGAACAGATAGAGGGCTGCCAGGTTGACCTGACGGCGCACGTGTTCGCGTGACATTCCCTTGCTCAGTCCCAGCAGCAGGGTGGCCGTGGTGGGCGGGTTGACCATGGGCAGCAGGGCCAGCAAGGCGAGAAAGACGACCTGAAAGAACATGTTGAGCCTCGGCTAAAGAGTGAACATCAGGGGATCGACCAGCTGGCTGACCCCGGAGGGAGGCTATCTTATGCTGGTCAACCTGAACACCAGCAGTACAAAAAAGCCCCGAACCGGGTTCGGGGCTTGGGCTCAGGCCGGTTGGGGCTGCTGTTGCCGGATGGCCCGTTGCTGGAACCAGAGCCAGAGGCCGATGGCAAAACCCAGCACCGACAGGCTGACCACATAGTGGGAGGGGGCCAGCATGTCGCTCTTCATCCAGAGGGTGACCAGCATGGGGGTGAGGCCGCCGAAGATGGCGTAGGCCACGTTGTAGGAGAACGACAGCCCGGAGAAGCGCACTACCGGCGGGAAGGCGTTGACCATCACGTAAGGCACGGCACCGACGATCCCGACCGCAAAGCCCGCCAGCATGTAGAGCGGCACCAGCTGGCTCGTTCCGGCTGCCAGACCGTGATAGAAGGCGTAGCTGGCGCCTGCCAGCAGCAATGAGCCGAGCATAAAGGTGAGGCCGCTGCCAAGGCTATCGATCAGCCGACCGTAGAGGATGCAGCCAAGGGTCAGGGCGACGATGGCCAGCGAGTTGGCGGTCAGGGCGTCCGCCGGGCTGATGCCATAGACCTTCTGCAGATAGGTGGGGGTCATCAGGATCACCACCACGATACCGGCGGATAGCAGCCAGGTGAGCAGCATGGAGAGCACCACACTGCCTTTGTGGCTACGCAACACCGTCTTGAGAGGCAACTCGTCAGCCAGGGTCTTGTTGGCCTGCATCTCGGCGAAGACCGGGGTCTCGTGCAACCAGCGGCGCAGATACATGGCCAGGATGCCGAAAATACCGCCCAGCACGAAGGCCAGTCGCCAGCCCCATTCACTCACCTCGAGTGGGCTCATGCTGCGGTTAATCGCGGTGGCGACGAGCGAGCCGAGCAAGATGCCGGCTGTCAATCCGGCGGTGAGGGTGCCGCAGGCGATGCCGATCCGGCGAGCAGGGACGTGCTCGGCGACAAACACCCAGGCGCCCGGCACTTCACCGCCGATGGCGGCGCCTTGCAGGATCCGCAGCAGCAGCAACAGCAGGGGGGCGGCGATACCGAGCACCGCATAAGTGGGTAGTAAACCGATGAGCAGAGTGGGCAGCGCCATCATGATGATGCTGAGGGTGAACATCCGCTTGCGACCGATGAGATCGCCAAAGTGGGCCATGATGATGCCGCCAAGCGGGCGGGCCAGATAGCCAGCGGCGAAGATGCCGAAGGTCTGGAACTGGCGCAACCACTCGGGAATATCGGCGGGGAAGAACAGCTCGCCGATGACCACGGCGAAGAAGACGAAGATGATGAAGTCGTAAAACTCCAGTGCGCCGCCGAGGGCTGCCAGACTCAGGGTTTTGTAATCCTGTCGATTGAGCGGGCGGGCGTGATCGTGTTGTGGTGCAGTTGTGGTCATATCCGTATGTTTCCCATCGGTTTTTTTAGTTATTGTCGCCCCGCTAAAGGGGGCATATGCAGGTGATCGAGAGTATGCTGCCCGTTGCTTGTGTGTAAATCGCGCAATTCGCAACACTGTCTTGCATCTTTTTGGGCAACCTTTTTGGGAAAACCGGAGCGTTTGGTAAACCAGAGCGCCCCGCTGGCGGAGAATTGATGGAAAAGAAACGGGTGCTGCTCTCCTGGAGCAGTGGCAAGGATTGTGCGTGGGCGCTGCATCAGTTGCGGCAAGACCCCGCCATCGAGGTGGTGGGGCTGTTTACCACCCTCAATCAGGCATTTGAGCGGGTGGCGATGCACGGGGTGCGTAAGCAGCTGTTGACCGAGCAGGCCGCCTGCGTCGGGTTGCCCCTCATCACTATCGATCTGCCCTGGCCTTGCAGCAACGAGGATTACGGCCGCATCATGACAGGCTTTATCGCCGATGTGGTGGCGCAGGGGATCCGCCATATGGCCTTTGGCGACCTGTTCCTTGAGGATGTGCGTGCCTACCGTGAACAGCAGCTGGCAGGCACCGGCATCGAACCACTGTTCCCGCTGTGGGGCAGCAATACCCGTGAACTGGCGTCGCAGATGGTGGCCGCTGGGTTGAAGGCGCGGATCAGTGTGCTCGATCCGAACAAGCTGGATGCCAGCCTGGGTGGCCACGATTATGACGAGATGTTGCTGGCGGGGTTGCCGGATGGGGTCGATCCGTGCGGCGAGAACGGCGAGTTTCACACCCTGGCCTATGATGGCCCCATGTTCTCTCGTCCGCTCGCCATTCGGGCCGGCGAGACAGTGCTGCGTGACGGCTTTGTCTTTACCGATCTGCTGCCACTCGAAGAGTAATTATCGGGCGTCAGATGTCCCCTTTTGCAGGCGCATTCATAGATGTGAAGGGCGGGGCCATTGGCACCCGCCCTTTTTGTATCCGTCATCCAGCTTGGGTCAGTCGTCTGCCCACGGCATCTCGGGCAGGCTGTCGAGGAACTCGCCGTAACGGGTCAGATTGAAGGGGCCCTGCTCGGCCTCCATCGCCATCAGCTCGGCCCCGAGGGCGCAGGCGATATATTGCAGCGCCTCTTCCCGCGGGGTGCCCTTCATCACCAGCCGCATCAGGGTCGCCTTCACATGGGGCGGGTGACCATCGTTGAGCTGATTCTCCACCATCTCCAGCAGCGTCTCTTCGTCAAAAAATTCCTGAGTGTCGTTCATCGGATCATCGCATCAGTGAGTGAGGTGAGCAGTATAACCCGAAGTGGAGGTGCCTCCGTTTACCATCAATGCAAACAATCCGGAGCTGTGCTCTTTGATTGCCCATAATTAACGGGAGTTTGCCAAGGCAAACAGGTTGGAACCGAGATCACATGGATGGACACGCTTATGCCCACGATAGATTCCCTGCTGGCCGAGCCCAGGTTGCTGCCACAGATCCCCGAAGTGATGCGCGATTTGATTCAGACCTTCAATGAAAAGGATCCGGATCTGCTCAAGATCAGCAAGTTGATCAACAAGGACCCGGTTATCTCCGCCAAGCTGCTGCGTCTGGCCAATTCGGCCAAGTTTGGCAGCAGTCGCCAGATCGGCACCGTCAATGAGGCTGCGGTACGGCTGGGGTTGGCCATGGTGCGCAACATGGTGTTGGCCTGCGGGCTCACCGAATCGGTCAAGGCTGTGCCCGGCATAGACCTCAAACATTTCTGGGGCTGCGTCTTCAATGTGGCTGAGCTGGCCCGCCGTCTGGCGGTGCAGAAGGGAATGAAGGGGGATGAGGTCTTTACTTGCGCTCTGCTGCACAATCTCGGCCGCCTGGTGATGCATGTGGGGCTGCCGGAAAATACCGTTCATCACATTCAGGGTCTGGAGCGGCACCAGGGGCGGACCAAGGCTGAGGAGCTGGTGGTTGGCTTCAACTATGCCCAGGTAGGAGCGGCCATGGCGCGTTACTGGAAGTTCCCCGACACCATCAGTACAGCGGTGGAGTATCACTACAACCCCATGCTGGCCAAGGCGTTTTCACCGGAGGCTGGGCTCATCCATCTGGCCATAGTGCTGGCGGCGCAATCCGATGTGGCGGAAGAGGCGCCCCCCGAATGGCCTCACAAGGTGGCAGACCTGTTGGGGCTGAGTTGGGCCGATTGTGCCACCCAGTTCACTGCGCTGCGCGAGCAGGGTAATGGCTATGCCGGATTGCTGGCTGCCTGAACCCGTTTATCCCATCTCATCAGGGGCCAACACGGCCCCTTTTTCATGGCTGACGGTGCCACAGGCTTGCCAGCCCAGTATTGGCGGGGCACTCTTTGTCCTTCACTTGCCGTTTGAGAGCCCTTGTCATGATTACCTCCTCCCGCCTTATCCTGCGTGAAATGATCGCCACCGACGCCCCTTTCATTCTTGAGCTACTCAATGACGGCGACTTTTATCGCTATATCGGTGATCGGGGCATTCGCACCCTGGAGCAGGCGCAGGAGTATATCCAGCAGGGGCCGGCAGTCAGCTATGCCCGCTATGGTCACGGCCTCTATCTGGTGGAGCGCAAGGAGGATGGTGCCAGCCTCGGTATCTGCGGTTTGATCAAGCGCGACACCCTGGAGCAGGTCGATATCGGTTATGCCTTCTTGCCGCAGTATCGCGGTCAGGGTTACGCCATTGAAGCGGCGCAGGCCGCCCTTGTTGATGGCAAAAACCGGTTGGGGATCGGGCAGGTGGTCGCCATTGTCACGCCGGGTAACGAGCGATCCATCGGCCTGCTGGCCAAGTTGGGGCTGGTGCGCAGTCGTCTGGTCAAGTTGAGCGAAGATGAAGAGGAGTGTCTGCTGCTGGAGTAGTGCTCAAGGTCAGAGAGCTGGCAAGCGAATGGCGAGGTGGCAGGGCAGGCTGAGTGACAGCAAGAGGCCGGGTCTGGCGAAAGGCGTGAGAGAAGCAAAGAGGCCGCCGTGAGTTGCGGCCTGTCTGCATCGGGCGCTGCCGGAGGGCAGGCAGGATCAGTTGAGGTCTTCGATGGAGAACTCGCCAGCGATACCATCACAGGAGATGGCGAAACCGCCGCTGAAGCGGGTGCTGAACTGGATCAGAAACGCATCATTGTCGTGCTCTTGCACAGGCAGGTTGATGGGCTTGCTACGACGCAGGGGCTTGTGTGTTTGTACTGCTTTCATCATGGTATTTCTCTATATAAATTAGGTGTTTGCTCCTTGTATTGGCAAATGTCAGGTCAATGGGCGCGGTCGATTGGGTGAACGACAAGCGCGCAGGAATACCCAGCCCGGTTAAGGGGCGTCTGCACTTTCAAGGAATATGCTGATGCATAAATCAAATTGGGTGGGCAGATCGGGTCTGCACCGTGAGAGCCGGGCAACGCAGGCAGACAGCCTGACGGTTCTCAAGGCGAGTAAATCAGAAGAAGGTTATGCGGGTACTGACAGGATTCATCGTGAGGTGAAGCATTGCAGGGCAAACATAAACAGGGCTGATTAACTAGCCGGTGCGCATTCTCTCCTCGAAATGCATAAAAAGCAAACAATAATTTGCCGTTCTCGGGAAATAGACACTTTTTTTCTGTGTAATCAAGGTGCTATCAGTAGCAAATATCCGCAGCTATCAGCCATCAAAAGAGGACGCCCGACAGGCGCCCTCTCTCAATTTCTGCAATCAGCACAGTGGGCCGACTCAGTAGTCGCCACAGGCCTTCTTGGCGGCCGTGATCATCGGGGTGATGGTCATGCCTTGTACCACGATGGAGAACATCACCACCGAGTAGGTCATCACCAGGATGACTTGACGCAGGTCGACGCCATGTTCCGGGATCATCATGACGCCGGAGGGGAGCGCCAGTGCCATCGCCATCGCCAGACCACCGCGCAGACCACCCCAGGTGAGGATCCGCACCGAGAAGGTGTTGTAATTGCGGAATCGGCGGAAAGCCACATAGGGCAGCGACACGCTGATAAAGCGGGCGCCCAGGCAGAGCGGCACCGCAATGACCAGCAGGATCCAGTCACGCCAGGCGAGATCCAGCAGTACCAGCGCCAGACCGATCAGCAGGAACAGCAGGGCGTTGAGGAACTGGTCCATCAACTCCCAGAAATGATCCAGGTGATGGCTGCTCTGCTCGGAGAAGCCGGAGTGACGGGTCCAGTTACCGATCATGATGCCGCACACCACCATGGCCAGGGCACCGGAGACGCCGATGATGTTGGCCAGGGCAAACCCTGCCGTCGGGATGCAGAGGGTGAGCAGCAGTTCGAGAGAACCGTCGTCGGTGGCGCTGATCATGACGTGGGCGATAAGGCCCAGCAGGGCACCAAACAGGATGCCACCGAGGGCTTCGTGCAGGAACAGTCCTGCCACGCTGCCGAAGGTGGGCTCGACGCCGCCAAAGGCCACCGCAAACACGGTGGCGAAGATGACCAGACCCACACCGTCGTTGAACAGGGATTCCCCCTCGATCTGGATGGCGATTTGGGGCGGTGCCTGCATCTTCTTGACGATGGCCAGTACGGCGATGGGGTCAGTGGGGGAGATCAGCGCGCCGAACAGCATGCAGTAGACCAGCGGCAACTCCCAACCCAGCTGCTTGGCGATAAACCAGAAGCCGTAGCCGATCATGAAGGTTGAGAGCAGGGTAGCAATGATAGCCAGGATGGTGATCTCCCACTTCTGGCTACGCAGCGCCTTTAGATTGATGCCGAGGCCGCCGGCGAACAGCAGGAAGCCCAGGATCCCCTTCAACAGGAAGTTCTGGAAGTCGATGCTCTTCATGGTTTCGATGGCCAGGGGTTCCAGGTTGAACCAACCCAGTTTGCCGAACAGCACCATGAGTGCGGAGATCAGCATGGAGCCCGCAGTGATGGCGATGGTGGTCTGGATCTTCACCACATACTGGTTGGCAAAGGCGATAAAGATCGCCAACGCCGCCAGAAAGCAGAGTGTGTAGTAGACGCTCATGGTTATTTTTCTCTTTAGTAGACAGCAAGCTCGTATCCTTCTTCGAGGATCGGCATAGGGTACTCTGGGGCCCCCTGTTACTCATTACCCATAAGTGAGTATATGCAGGTGGTGTGGACTTGTAGATGGCTAGATTTCCATTTTTGAGGTTTGCTGTTAGGATGCGGTTTACGCAGTTGCATGGATGTAAGAGGAAGACGCGGTGTCGAACGAAATGTCGAGCAGAGAGCCGAGCAAGCAGTCGGACGTAACAAGGAAGCTGGAAGCCTGCCTCAGTGAGCGGATCCTGATCATCGACGGGGCCATGGGCACCATGATCCAGGGCTACAAGCTGGGGGAGGCGGATTATCGGGGTGAGCGGTTTGCCGACTGGCATACCGACATCAAGGGCAACAACGATCTGCTGGTGCTGACCCGTCCGGCGGTGATCCGCGAGATCCACGAGCAGTATTGTGCCGCCGGGGCCGACATTCTCGAGACCAACACCTTCAACGCTACCCGCATCGCCATGGCCGATTACGAGATGGAAGAATTCTCGGCCGAGATCAACCGGGAGGCCGCCCGTCTGGCCCGCGCCGTGGCCGACGAGTGGACGGCAAAAGATCCCGCCAAGCCGCGCTTCGTGGCAGGGGTGTTGGGCCCCACCAACCGCACCGCCTCCATCTCGCCGGATGTGAACGATCCCGGCAAGCGCAACGTCACCTATGACCAGCTGGTGGCCGCCTATACCGAATCGACCCATGCCCTGATCGAGGGCGGTGCCGACATCATCCTGATCGAGACCATCTTCGACACCCTCAACGCCAAGGCGGCCGCCTTCGCGGTGGAAGGGGTGTTCGAGGAGCTGGGTTACAGCCTGCCGGTGATGATCTCCGGCACCATTACCGATGCCTCCGGCCGTACCCTCTCGGGCCAGACCACCGAAGCCTTTTACCATTCGTTGCGCCACGTCAAACCCGTTTCGTTCGGCCTCAACTGTGCGTTGGGGCCGGACGAGCTGCGCCAGTATGTGGAGGAGCTGTCCCGGATCAGCGAATCCTGCGTCAGCGCCCACCCCAACGCCGGTCTGCCCAATGCGTTCGGCGAGTACGATCTCGATGCCGTCGAGATGGCGGAGCATATCCGCGAGTGGGCCCAAAGCGGCTTCCTCAACCTGGTGGGCGGTTGCTGCGGCACCACCCCGACCCATATTCGCGCCATGGCCGATGCCGTGGCAGGCATCAAGCCTCGCGTGCCACCCGAACTGCCGGTGGCCTGCCGGCTGTCGGGCCTCGAGCCCCTTATCATCACTCCCGAGTCCATGTTCGTGAACGTGGGGGAGCGCACCAACGTTACCGGTTCGGCCAAGTTCAAGCGCTTGATAAAAGAAGGGCTCTACGACGAGGCCCTCGATGTTGCCAAGCAGCAGGTAGAGAACGGCGCCCAGATCATCGACATCAATATGGACGAGGGGATGCTGGACGCCGAAGCGGCCATGGTGCGCTTCCTCAACCTTATCGCCGGTGAGCCCGATATCGCCCGGGTGCCGGTGATGATCGACTCCTCCAAGTGGGAGGTGCTGGAAGCGGGCCTCAAGTGCGTGCAGGGCAAGCCGGTGGTCAACTCCATCTCCATGAAAGAGGGGGAAGATAAATTCATCGAGCAGGCGAAACTGCTGCGCCGCTATGGCGCCGCCGTCATCGTGATGGCGTTCGATGAAGCGGGCCAGGCCGACACCCGCGCCCGCAAGTTCGAGATCTGCCAGCGGGCTTACCGGATCCTGGTGGATCAGGTCGGTTTCCCGCCGGAAGACATCATCTTCGACCCCAACATCTTCGCAGTGGCGACCGGCATCGACGAGCACAACAACTACGCGGTGGACTTTATCGAGGCGGTGAAGGACATCAAAACCCACCTGCCCCACGCCATGATCTCCGGCGGCGTCTCCAACGTCTCGTTTTCGTTTCGCGGCAACGAGCCGGTGCGCGAAGCCATTCACGCTGTCTTCCTCTACCACGCCATCAAGAACGGCATGGACATGGGTATCGTCAACGCCGGTCAGCTCGCCATCTATGAAGACATTCCGGCCGAGCTGAAAGAGAAGGTCGAGGCGGTGGTGCTCAACCTCAATGACAATGCCACCGAGGAGCTGCTGGCCATCGCCGAGAAGTATCGCGGTGCCGGTGCCCAGGCGGAGGATCCGCGGGATCAGGAGTGGCGCAGCTGGCCGGTGGGCAAGCGGCTGGAGCACGCACTGGTCAAGGGGATCACCGACTTTATCGAAGAGGATACCGAAGAGGCACGCGCTGGCGCCGAGAAGCCGCTGCACGTCATCGAAGGGCCGCTGATGGATGGTATGAACGTGGTCGGCGACCTGTTCGGCGCGGGCAAGATGTTCCTGCCCCAGGTGGTGAAATCGGCGCGGGTGATGAAGCGGGCGGTGGCCTATCTGCAGCCCTATATCGAGGCGGAAAAGTCGGGCGGCTCCAGCAACGGCAAGATAGTGCTGGCGACCGTGAAGGGGGATGTGCACGACATTGGCAAGAACATCGTCGGGGTGGTGCTGCAGTGCAACAACTTCGAGATTGTCGACCTCGGGGTCATGGTCTCCTGCGAGACCATTCTCAAGACTGCGCGGGAGGTCGGCGCCGATATCATCGGGTTGTCGGGTCTCATCACCCCGTCCCTGGACGAGATGGTGCACGTGGCCAAGGAGATGGAGCGTCAGGGCTTCAAGCTGCCGCTGCTGATCGGCGGTGCTACCACCTCCAAGGCCCACACTGCGGTGAAGATCGAGCAGAACTACTCGGAGCCTGTGGTCTATGTCTCCAACGCCTCCCGCGCGGTGGGGGTGGCCCAGAGCCTGCTCAGCCCGGATCTCAAGGAGGCATTTGTCGCCCGCATCGACAAGGAGTACGAGATCGCCCGGGATCAGCATGCCCGCAAGCAGCCGCGCTCCCGCCCGGTCAGTCTGGCCCACGCCCGTGCCAACCGGCATCAGTTGGACTGGGTTGGCTACCAGCCGCCGAAGCCCCGCGAGCTCGGGGTGCAGAAGTTCGAAGATGTGGCCATTTCGGTGTTGCGCCCCTACATCGACTGGACGCCGTTCTTCCTCAGCTGGGAGCTGGCGGGCAAGTATCCGCGCATCCTTGAGGACGAGATCATCGGCGAGGAGGCGACCAAGCTGTTTGCCGACGCCAACGCCATGCTGGATCAGCTGGAAAAGGATCAGAGCGTGCGCTGCGCCGGCATCATCGGCCTGTTCCCGGCCAACGGGGTGGGGGACAGCATCGAGGTCTACAGCGACGAGTCGCGCACCGAGGTCATCAAGGTGCTGCACCACCTGCGCCAGCAGAGCGAGAAGCAGGGCTTCCCCAACTACTGTCTGGCGGATTATGTGGCGCCGAAAGAGAGCGGTAAGCCCGACTGGATCGGCGCCTTCGCGGTGACCGGCGGCATCGGTGAAGAGGCCATCGCCAAGGCCTACAAGGCAGAGCACGACGACTACAACGCCATCCTTATTCAGGCAGTGTGCGACCGTCTGGCCGAGGCGTTTGCCGAGTATCTGCACGAGCAGGTGCGCAAGGTACATTGGGGTTATGCCCCCGATGAAGCCCTCAGCAACGAGGAGCTGATCCGCGAAAACTATCAGGGCATCCGTCCGGCCCCCGGTTATCCGGCCTGCCCGGAGCACACCGAGAAGGGGAGCATCTGGGAACTGCTGGAGGTGGAGCAGGCCATCGGCATGCAGCTCACCGAATCCTACGCCATGTGGCCGGGGGCGGCGGTGTCGGGCTGGTACTTCTCCCACCCCGAGAGCAAATACTTCGCGGTGGCGCAGATCCAGAAAGATCAGGTGGAAGATTACGCCGTTCGCAAGGGGATGACGCTGGCAGAGGCCGAGCGCTGGCTGGGGCCAAACCTGAACTGACTCCCGCGTGACATCGGTTGATCTTTAACGAGAAACGGCGGCATCCTTGCTCGGGTTGAACAACCTGCGCAGAGCCGCCGTTTAACTTGTTGGTCACAGTGACCGGGTTGCGTGCGGTTTGGCGTGGTTTGTCTTGTTGTCAGGATAAACAATTGGCGTTGTCTTGGCGTTGTGGCACCTTATACTCTCCCGCCCCATCCTGCCCAGGCACAGCCTTCTAGCGGAATTGTCATGAAGATCGCCATTTTATCCCGTGAGCCGAAAAACTACTCCACCCGCCGTCTGGTCGAGGTGGCACAGGCGCGCGGTCATCAGGTAGAGGTGCTCGACACCCTGCGCTGCTATATGAATATCGCTTCCCACAACCCCTCCATTCACTACGAGGGTGGGGAGCTGGGAAGCTATGACGCCGTGATCCCCCGGATCGGTGCCAGCATTACCGCCTACGGCACCGCCGTGCTGCGTCAGTTCGAGATGATGAATACCATGTCCCTCAACAGCTCGGTGGCCATCAGTCGTTCCCGCGACAAGCTGCGGGCGATGCAACTGCTCTCCCGCCACGGTATCGGCCTGCCCATCACCGGCTATGCCCACAGCACCCACGATGTGCCCGACCTCATCACCATGGTGGGCGGGGCGCCGCTGGTGGTGAAGCTGCTGGAGGGAACCCAGGGGATTGGCGTAGTGCTGTGCGAGACCCAGAAAGCCGCCGAGAGCGTGATCGAAGCCTTTATCCAGACCAACAACAACATTCTGGTGCAGGAGTACATCCGCGAGGCCAACGGCGCCGACATCCGCTGCCTGGTGGTCAACGGCAAGGTGGTGGCCGCCATGCGCCGCCAGGCCCAGCCGGGGGAGTTTCGCTCCAACCTGCACCGGGGCGGCACCGCCGAAGCCATCAAGATCACGCCGGAAGAGCGTGCCACTGCCGTGCAGGCCGCCAAGATCATGGGGCTGGACGTGGCCGGGGTGGATATTCTGCGTAGCGCCCGCGGCCCGCTGGTGCTGGAGGTGAACTCCTCCCCCGGCCTGCAAGGGGTGGAAGCCGCCTCCGGTAAGGATGTGGCCGGCAAGATCATCGAGTTCCTCGAACTCAAGGCGAGCCGCAAGAATAAACCGGTTGAGTAAGCTTCGGGCTTGCCGCCGCCTGAGAAAACGGCAACCGAGGTTGCCGTTTTGCTTGCTATTCTGGATGACGATTAGCGTGGATTAACCCGCTCGCTGGGCCAGCCACTGCTCTGCGGCGGTCAGGGCTGCCTCTACCTGCTCGCGGGCGACGCCGCCTTTGGCGACCCGCTTGGCTAGGGTCGCTTCCAGTTCCAGATTGGGGTAGACGTCGAACGCGATCACCGGGCTGAAGCGCTGGAACTCGCCGATGGAGAGCTCCTCCAGCGGTTTACCCACGCTGATGGCGAATACCACGGTTTCGCCGACGATATGGTGCGCTTCACGGAACGGAATCCCCTTGGCTACCAGATAGTCTGCCAGCTCGGTGGCATTGGCGTAGCCGCCCTGGGCCGCCGCCATGGTGCGCTCGCCATTCACTTTCAGATCGATCAGCACCAGCGCTGCCATATCGAGGCAGTCGTGCCAGGTGTCGAGGGCATCGAACAGCCCCTCTTTGTCTTCCTGCATGTCCTTGTTGTAGGCCAGCGGCAGCGCCTTGAGGCTCATCAGCATGCCCATCTGGGCGCCGACCACACGGCCAGTCTTGCCGCGGATCAGCTCCAGCGCATCGGGGTTTTTCTTCTGCGGCATCAGGGAGGAGCCGGAGGTAACCGCATCGGAGAGTTCGACAAACCCAGCCTCGCCGGTGTTGTAGAAGATGAGATCTTCGGCAAAGCGCGACAGGTGGGTCATGGAGAGGGACGCCACGTGCATCAGCTCCACCACGTGATCCCGGTCTGAGACCGAATCCAGGCTGTTGCGGGTGGCAGCGGCAAAGCCCATGTCCTGCGCCAGCGCTTCGCGGTCGATGGCGTAGGCGGTGCCCGCCAGCGCGCCGCAGCCGAGCGGGCTGGTGTCGAGCCGCTTGAGGGCATCCTGCAGCCGGGAGTAGTCCCGCTCCAGCATCTCCACATAGGCCAGTGCCCAGTGGGCGTAGGTGACCGGCTGGGCCCGCTGCAGGTGGGTGTAACCTGGCAGCACGGCGGCCTGATTGGTGCGAGCGGAGGCGACCAGCCCCTGCTGCAGGGCTGTGATGGAGCCGAGCAGCAGCTCGCCCTGCGCCTTGCACCAGAGTTTCAGGTCGGTGGCGACCTGATCGTTGCGCGAGCGACCGGTGTGCAGTTTCTTGCCGAGATCGCCGACGGCGGCGATGAGTTGGCTCTCGACCCAGGAGTGGATATCTTCGGCATCCGAGCTCAGGATCTGTTGCGGATCCTGCTGCACCGAGGTGAGCAGCACCTCCATCGCCCGTTGCAATTTGCCCTGCTCATCGGCAGTCAATACACCCACTTTCACCAGCGCGCGGGCCCAGGCCATGGAGCCCTGAATATCCTGCTCCGCCAGCCGGTAATCGAACCGCAGCGAATCGTTGAACTGCTTGAACCGGCTATCGGCTCCCTGACTGAAGCGTCCACCCCAAAGTGCCATACTGCTCTCCTTGAATGTGTTGTCGGTAGGCGTTTTCGCCTGCCGTACTCGCGCGGCCTCTTGGCCTGCGCGCAGAAATCTTGCCCTGTATTTTCCTGCATAACAGTGCGGAGGTGAGGAGTGCTGTTGCCGTTGGTCACGTCACATCCAGCAACTGCGAATCGGTTCCCTCTCCCTTTGGGAGAGGGCTAGGGTGAGGGTAATTCCCCCCTCATCCCCAACCCTTCTCCCCCTGTTTTCCACGTAAGCGGGAGAAGGGAGAAAATACGTCAGCATCATATTCACCCAGCCCCTGTTATCTCACAGAAGCGGCCGGGGCGCTGCCGCGCTTGTCACACCCGCCGCTGATGGGTCAGGGGTTATGCCCTCTGCCCGTAGAAGAGGGGGCCATGCCCCCTCTTCGGTACCAGCAGATTAACGCCAGCGGCTTAACCGTGGGTGTGGTCGCCACCGATGGCCTGATGCTGCTCCTTCATGGCGCGGATCCGGCTGGCCAGGGTGTAGAGGCGGATAAAACCGTCAGCATGGCTCTGGTCATACACTTCGTCGGCGCCGAAGGTGGCGAAGTCTTCGGAGTAGAGGCTGTTCGGCGACTTCTTCTGCACCGCGCTGACCTGCCCCTTGTACATCTTCAGCACCACTTCACCGTCGAGATCTTCGGCGATGGCGTTGGCAGAGGCGAGGATCGCCTTGCACAGCGGGGTGAACCAGCGACCGTCATAGACCAGGTGGGAGAACTCGGCACCCAGCTTCTCCCGCCAGGCGCGGGTCGGTCTGTCCAGTACCAGCTCTTCCACGGCACGCAGCGCGGCGACCATCACGGTACCGCCCGGGGTCTCGTAGCAGCCGCGGGACTTCATCCCCACCATCCGGTTTTCGGTGATGTCGATGCGGCCCACGCCGTGCTTGCCTGCACGCTCGTTCAGGGTCATCAGGATCTGGTGCGGGCTCAGCGGCTGGTCGTCAACGGCCACCACTTCACCCTGCGCCACGGTCAGCTTGACGTACTCCGGCTGATCCGGTGCCTGTTCGGCCGGTACGGTCCACTGCCAGACCGCTTCGGAGGGCTCGTTCCAGGTGCTCTCCAGCTCGCCACCCTCGGTGGAGATGTGCCAGGCGTTGGCGTCGCGGCTGTAGATCTTCTTCAGTGTCGCCTTGCAGGGGATGTTGCGGGTCTCCAGATAGGAGAGCAGATCTTCCCGGGAGCGCATGTCCCAGATCCGCCACGGGGCGATCACTTTCAGCTGGGGCGCCAGTGCGGCGACCGCGCCTTCGAAACGCACCTGATCGTTACCCTTGCCGGTGCAACCGTGGGAGATGGCATCGGCCCCTTCCGCCAGCGCCGCTTCGACCATCGCCTTGGCGATCACCGGACGGGCCATTGAGGTGCCCAGCAGATAGGTGCCTTCATAGACGGCGCCGGTCTTCAGGGTCGGGTAGACGTACTCTTTGACGAACTCTTCCCGCAGATCCTTGATGATGCACTTGGTGGCACCGGAGGCGATCGCCTTCTGCTCGATCCCTTCCAGATCGTCGCGCTCCTGACCGACGTCGGCCACGAAGGCGATGATGTCGGCGTCATAGTGCTCTTTGAGCCAGGGAATGATGGCCGATGTATCCAGTCCACCCGAGTAAGCCAGTACGATCTTGTTGATTCCGCTCATGTTACTTCTCTCCGTGATGATTCGATGATGATTCAATAAAAGGGTCGTGATTCAGGTTGATTGCCGCGTTATTTGCCGCCCGGGCTATTTATGTCCAAACAGGGTCAGCAACACGGCGTTCTGGATATGCATCCGGTTTTCGGCCTCGTCCATGATGAGGGAGGCGGGGCTATCCATCACCTGCGAGGTGATCTCCAGCTCCCGGTGCGCCGGTTGGCAGTGCAGCACATGCTGGATGCCGGTGCGGTCGAGCAGGGCCTGGTTGATCTGGTAAGGCATAAAGAGGTCTTTGACCTGCTCCATCGGGGTGTTGTCGCCCATGGAGACCCAAGTATCTGTGTAGGCCACGTCGAACCCTTCGATATCTGCCACGTCATCGCTGATGTGGATGGTCGCCCCCGACTTGGCCGCCAGAGCGTGCGCCTGCAGGAAGATCTGGGTATCCGGGCCGTGGCCTTTCGGGCAGATAAGGGTGACGTCGGTGCCCAGGGTGGCCCCCAGCAGCAGCAGAGAGTGGCTGACGTTGTTGCCATCACCGAGGTAGGCAAGCTTCACCTTCGACAGATCGTCGTATTGCTCGGCAATGGTCATAAAGTCGGCCAGCCCCTGACAGGGGTGGTAGAGGTTGCACAGGCTGTTCACCACCGGCACAGAGCCGTGCTCCGCCAGCTCGACCAGAGTCTGGTGATCGAACACCCGGGCGACAATGGCATCACACCAGCGGGACAGGTTGGCGGCGAAATCCTTCACCGACTCCCGCTTGCCCAGCGCGCCATTCTGCTGATCCAGATAGACGCTGTGGCCGCCCAGTTTGGCGATGCCGATGTCGAAAGTGACCCGGGTGCGCAGGGAGGGTTTCTCGAACAGGGTGACCACGCTCTTGCCGGCCAGCGCCTGGCTGTACTTCTTCGGGTCGGCCTTGACCGCTTTGCCCAGCGCAATCAGCGCTTCGATCTGGGCTTTGTTCAGATCACTGTCTTTCAGAAGATGTTGCATCGGATGTTCCTTGTTCCGGTGGAGATCAAATGGCCACTTGGGTGCCGACCGCGCCGCCAGCCAGCAGCTTGAGCAGCTGATCCGGGTAACGCCAGCTGGCGACACAGACCGGCTTGCCGAGGGTCTCGGCGGCGTGCAGGGCCGCTTCTACCTTGACAGCCATGCCATCCGTGATCACCCCTTTCTCCATCAGATCCAGCGCGGTCAGTTTGTCGAGCTGGGGCACCAGCTTGCCCTTGCCATCGAGGATGCCGCTCACATCGGAAAGCATCACCAGATCGGCACCGAGCGCCTCGGCAATGGCGGTAGCCGCCTGATCCGCGTTGACGTTCATCAGCTGCCCCTCGGCGGTGATGCCGATGGAGCTCACCACCGGCAGGAAGCCCTGACCGAGGATGCCTGCTACCAGCGCCGGGTTGCCCGGCTTGCACTCGCCGACGGCGCCGAGATCCGGGTCGAGCTGGGTCACCTGACAGAGGCCGCCATCCGCCAGACAGAGCCCCACCGCCGGAATGCCGGTGGCGATCGCCTTGGCCATCATCTGCTTGTTGGCAGTGCCCGCCAGCGCCCCGGCAATGAAGGGGATCTGCTCGAACGGGGTCACCCGCAAGCCATTCTTCTTGGTGGAGGTGAGACCCAGCCCCTTGAGCAGGTCATCCACCAGACAGCCACCGCCGTGTACCAGCACCAGAGGACGGTGCTGATCGTCGAGAAAGGTTTTGAGGGTGGCGAACAGGGCGGTCAGCGCCTCGTCGTTCTCGATAAGGGCGCCGCCCAGCTTGATTACCAACGTCTGTTTGTCCATGTTCGAGATCCTTCCTAAGTCCTTAAATCAGGCCGGTGGCCGGTTCAAAACCAAATTTGATATTTATGCACTGCATGGCTTGCGAGGCGGCGCCCTTGAGCAGGTTGTCGATGGCAGAGACCACCACCAGCATGTTGCCCTGCTGTTGCCATGCAATGTCGCAGTAAGGGGTGCCCGCGACGCCGCGAATAGAGGGCATCTGGCCGGTGAGGCGCACCAGCGGCTTGCCTTCGTAAGCCTTGAGGAAGGCCTGATCCACCTGAGTGGGGGTGACGCCGTCCGCCAGCTGCACATAGATGGTGGCCAAGATGCCGCGCACATAGTTGCCAAGGTGGGGCTGGAACAGCACCTCCTTGCCGAGGTGGTGGCTGATCTCCGGCTGGTGTCTGTGGTTGAAGGTGCCGTAAGGGTTGAGGCTCACTTCGCAGAAGCTGGTGTTGATGGCCGCCTTGCGACCGGCGCCGGAAACCCCGGAGACAGCGTTGATGATGGGCTGCCACCCCTTGGCAATCAGGCCATCCTGCTGCAGCGGCTTGAGGGCGCACAGCGATGCGGTCGGGTAGCAACCCGGCACGGCAATCAGCTGGGCGGTGGCGATGGCATCGGCGTTCCACTCGGCCAGGCCATAGACGGCTTGATCCAGCCACTTTTCGCTGTCGTGGGTGAAGCCGTAGAAGTTGTCGTAGAAGCCCTGATCCTTGACCCGGAAGGCGCCGGAGAGATCGAACACCGGCAGCCCCTTGGCGAGAAACTTGGGTGCGAGCTCGGCGCTCACCTCGTGGGCGGTGGCCAGCAATACCAGATCGGCCTGGGTCAGGATCCGGGTCATGCCGTCGTCGTCCAGCGGCAGCAGTGGTTGATCGAGGGCTCCGACCCACTGGGGATGCAGGGAAGAGAAGCGCTTGTGGGCATCCTGACTGCCGGCGGAGACATAGAGACCGAACAGTTTGAGTTGTGGATGGTTCTGTACCAGTGCGGCCAGTTCGGCTCCCGCGTAGCCACTGGCACCGACGATAACGGTGTTAAGCATGTTGAATATTCCAAGTCAGAGTTCGAGATTCACAGCATGGCGCTGCAGTGCATGGGGTTTGTTCACCCCGGAGCACCGTCTTGATAAACAAGTGCGGAGGGGCGATTCAGGCGGGTGTGTGTCGTCGGTTATAGATCAGGTGACAGAACATTAACTTTCCCTTACAACTAGAAGCCTTTGTTGGCGAGCTGCTTATCCTGGCAAAATGACAGAATATTCATGCATTCGCACTGCATTTGTATTTTCTAACAGAAACGTTTTGGGGAAGCAAGGAGGAGCTGATGGCCAATCTGGATTTTTTTTCACTTTATAAGAATATTATTGCGATTCCCTCTATCAGCAGCACGGATCCCAAGTGGGATCAGAGCAACGAGGCGGTGATCCGGCTGCTAGCCGACTGGTTCGGCCAGCTCGGTTTTCAGTGCGAGGTAACGGCGCTCCCCGACCTGCCGGGCAAGTTCAATCTGGTGGCGACATATGGTCAGGGGGAGGGCGGTCTGCTGCTGGCGGGTCACACCGATACGGTGCCGTTCGATGAGGGGGGGTGGAGTAAGGATCCCTTCAAGGTGACCGAAGAGGGCAACCGCCTCTATGGTCTCGGCACCATCGATATGAAGGGTTTCTTCGCCTTTATCGTCGAAGCGCTCAAAGAGATTGACCTCACCAAGCTCAACAAGCCGCTGCGTATTCTCGCCACTGCCGACGAAGAGACCACCATGGCGGGGGCCCGCGCCATCGCTGCGGCGGCCGAGTTGAAACCCGACTATGCGGTGATTGGCGAGCCGACCGGGCTGGTGCCTGTGGTGGCCCACAAGGGGCATATGTCGGAGGCGATCCGCATTACCGGCAAGAGCGGTCACAGCTCGGATCCCGCCAACGGCGTCAACGCCATGGAGATCATGCACAAGGCGATGGGGCAGGTGCTGCGCTTGCAGCAGGATCTCAAAGATCGCTACGCCGACCATCGCTTTGCCGTGCCGCAGCCGACTTTGAACCTGGGTTATATTCAGGGCGGTGACAGCCCGAACCGCATCTGCGGCTGCTGCGAGCTGCATATTGACCTGCGGCCCACCCCGCAAGTGGGGCCAGATGAGCTGATGGGGATGCTCAAAGAGGCGCTGTCGCCCATCGAGATCCACCAACCGGGCTGCCTCCATCTGCAACACCTGCACGAGCCCATTCCCGCCTACGCCTGCGCCGACGACTCTGTGCTGGTGCGCGAAGCAGAGAAGGCGAGCGGTCGCGCCGCCGAGTCGGTCAACTACTGCACCGAGGCACCGTTTATCCAGCAGCTTGGCTGCCAGACCATCGTGCTGGGCCCTGGCCATATCGCCCAGGCACACCAGCCGGATGAGTATCTCGACCTCTCCTTCGTCAAGCCGACCACCTCAGTGTTGCAGCACCTGATCAGCCGTTTTTGCCTGTAGCGGCGGCGGTGAAAGGGGCGTAAAAACTGTAAGTAAGTTACATAACAAGCCGGTTGTGGAGTGGTGAGGGAAATACATGTTCTGAATCGGCCTGTTATTTGACCTTGCGCAGACATTCTGGGTAGATTGTCACCCTAAGATGACGGAGCATATGTTGTAATCGCACAACAATAAGTGAGGTCGTCTCGCACCCCAGGATGGGTGTCAGGCACCAACAAGATAAGGATGTGGAATGAACGAAAAGTACGCCGCACTACGCGCCAACGTAGGTATGCTGGGTCAGCTGCTGGGTAAATCCATCAAGGATCATCAGGGTCAGGCCTTTCTCGACAAGATCGAAACCATTCGCCAACTGGCCAAGTCCTCCCGCAAGGGCAATGAATCAGACCGGGAACGTCTGCTCGATACCCTGCGAACCCTGAGCGATGATGAATTGCTGCCGGTGGCCCGCGCCTTCAGCCAGTTTCTCAACCTGGTCAACGTGGCTGAACAGTTCCACACCATCTCTCGTCGTTATGAGGAACAAACCAGTGGCACTGACTTGCTGGAGGATATGTTTGACAAGCTGAAAGCCTCCAACCTGTCCCAGGAGGCCATTATCCAGGCCGTGCGCGAGCTGGATATCGATCTGGTGCTGACCGCGCACCCGACAGAGGTGACCCGCCGCACTCTGATCCACAAGCACGTACAGCTCAACGACTGCCTCGAAGCGCTGGAGCTCTCCGACCTGTTACCCCGTGAGCGGGATAATATTCTCAATCGCATCGAACAGCTGATCAATCAGGCCTGGCACACCAACGAAATCCGTGAGCAGCGCCCGACCCCGGTCGACGAGGCCAAGTGGGGATTTGCGGTGGTGGAAAACAGTCTGTGGCCAGCGATTCCCGAATTTATGCGCAATCTGGACGAGCGTTTGCAACACCATCTGGGTGTGCGGTTACCGCTGGATGCTGCGCCGGTCAAGTTCACCTCCTGGATGGGGGGCGACCGTGACGGCAACCCCTTCGTCACCGCCAAGGTGACTGCCGAAGTGCTGGAGTTGGGCCGCTGGATGGCGGTAAGCCTGTTCTATAAAGACATCAAGGAGCTCACTTCCGAGCTTTCCATGTCCGATTGTACCGAGGCGGTGCGCGCGCGGGTTGGTGACCACCCGGAACCTTACCGCGTACTGATCCGTGAATTGCGTGACGGATTGCGGGAAACCAAAGAGTACCTGACAGCCAAAGTTCAGGGGCAGAGCAGCGAGAGCCGTGATCTCATCAAAACCACCGCTCAATTGCGCGAACCGCTGGAGCTCTGCTACCACTCTCTGCACGCCTGCGGCATGGGCAACATCGCCGATGGCATGCTGTTGGACGTGCTGCGCAAGGTCGCCTGTTTCGGTATCCATCTGGTCAAGCTGGATATCCGTCAGGATGGCGAACGCCATGGCCAGGCATTTTCCGAACTGACCCGCTATCTGGGGATGGGGGATTACGCGGAGTGGAGCGAAGATGACAAGCAGAGCTTCCTGCTCACCGAATTAAGTTCCCGCCGTCCGCTGATCCCTCTCGATTGGGAACCGAGCCCCGAGACCCGCGAGACGCTGGATACCTGCAAGGTGATTGCCCAGCATGACCCGGATGCATTCGGTATCTACATCATTTCCATGGCGGGTGCCGCATCCGATGTACTGGCTGTACAGCTGCTGCTGAAAGAGGCAGGTTGTACGTTCCGAATGCCGGTCGCCCCGCTGTTCGAAACCCTGGATGATCTGGTGGCCGGGCCTGCGGTCATGGCGCGTCTGTTGTCGGTGGACTGGTATCGTGGCTACATTCAGGGCCGCCAGTATGTGATGATCGGCTACTCCGACTCCGCCAAGGATGCGGGCATGATGGCAGCAGGTTGGGCCCAGTACGCCGCCATGGAATCTCTGGTGGGGCTGGCGGAGGCCAACAATATCCGCCTCACCCTGTTCCATGGCCGAGGTGGTACCGTGGGTCGTGGTGGCGCACCGGCTCAGCAGGCGATCCTCTCCCAGCCGCCGGGATCCCTGCGCGGTGGTCTGCGTACTACCGAACAGGGTGAGATGATCCGCTTCAAGTTTGGTCTGCCGAAAGTCGCCATCAAGAGCCTGGAACGTTACACCAGCGCGGTGCTGGAGGGGAATCTGTTGCCACCGCCCAAGCCGAACGCGTGCTGGCGCGAGGTGATGGAACAGCTGGCTGCTGACTCCTGTGATCACTACCGTAGTATCGTGCGTGGCCACCCTGATTTCGTACCCTATTTCCGTGCCGCCACACCGGAGCTGGAGCTCGGCAAGCTGCCGCTCGGCTCCCGCCCCGCCAAACGCAAGCCAAATGGCGGCGTCGAGAGCCTGCGTGCCATACCGTGGATTTTCGCCTGGACCCAGAATCGCTTGATGCTGCCAGCCTGGTTGGGGGCTCACAAGGGGATGCAGAAAGCCATCGACAGCGGCAAGCTGGCGGTGCTGGAGGAGATGAGCGCCCAGTGGCCCTTCTTCCGTACCCGTCTCGAGATGCTGGAGATGGTATTCCTCAAGGCCGATGCCTGGCTCGCCGAGTACTACGACACCCGTCTGGTGCCGCAGGAGCTGTGGGGCCTGGGCAAACAGCTGCGTCAGGAGCTCGCCGAATCCATCGAGGTGGTGCTGAAACTGAGCCCGCGCGGGGGGCTGTTGGAGGATCAGCCCTGGATCAAGGAGTCCATCAAGCTGCGCAACCCCTACACAGACCCGCTCAACGTGCTGCAGGCTGAACTGCTCAACCGCTCCCGCAACCACCCGGAGACCCTGCACCCCGAGCTGGACAAGGCGCTGATGGTCACCATCGCTGGTATCGCGGCAGGGATGCGCAATACAGGTTGATAAATATCATCCCATAGACCTAAAAAGAAAAAGAGCGCATAGCATGCGCTCTTTTTTATGGCGAGCTTATATCGTCTACTGCATATAAACAGGACGTTTCAGGTTAGTCTCAAGACTAATGGTTGCAAATAAAAAATTATATAACAGCCCAGTATGACATCATCACGATGCACCTTGGTAGAATTATATTTAGTCTTTAAAATAATAGTGAAAACAATAAAGGAAATATGTATCCAGACTGATAAATTATTAGGGAAGTAATTGCTTAATATTGCACTGAGCGAGATTAGCAGCAGTGCTATTCGATAAAAATATCTAGTAGTTAATATAAAAGGTGCAGCAATTGCAGCCATCAACGTCAATATTTCTATCATTGATGGCATAAGGCGCTGCCACCGCTTGTTGACAACCCTGGGCGCTCTGAAGCCATCATGCCAAGTGCTCCAGCCTCCATTATGTGGCGCAATTCATCTGTGAGCACACCACCAAAGGCATCAGCAGTAATCTCTCTTGTGCTTGCCCCATGGTTGCTGGCAATGACACTCATCGCCCCCATGACGGCGGATCCGCCGCCTGGCCACGCCATTACAGGAGGCGCTCTTTTCGAAAGTGTATTGGGGTTGTCATCCCTTATGAAAATAAGGTCATCGTGCTCGACGTCGAGAATGGTTATGCTCGAGTTGGTGATCATTAATTTCGACATTGTAGAGATATTTTCACCCTGGTTGTGAGAATTTAAACTGTGAGGTAAATATTCCAGAACTATGTTTATGGTGGTAAGAATTATGCAATCCTCAACATATCCTCTTTATTGTTTTAAAATATATCTCGTTCGTCTCAACATAATAAGGTTTACTCAGTTTTATGGTGTTGAAGTTGGTGCAAAAGCTGTTATTGGTATTGACCCCTGAAATACGGCACAGCCACAGCGCTGTGACAAAGTTGAATTTCATATTGCTTCCCATCATGGTTCTTTTGCAGATCAATTTTCGATCCAGTGATAATGATTGTCAATTGCATTTGTTGGTTGCATATAATTGATCTTGTTATCAAATAGGCTGGGCGTACCGCCGGTCTTACGGATTATGGCGCAGTGCTTGCAGATGAAAGGGGGTGGCAGGAGCTGCGCTGCTCCTCACTGTTCCCTGATTTGAGTGGGGTTTGCTGGTCGCGCCGGGTTATTTCGCCATGCGGGGTAAACTTGCTATAAAGGGCTGTTGGCTAGTGTTGTAAAGCTATCGCTTATGCTGATTTTTGGCGGAGCACTGGATTGGGTCACAATGGGTGGCTCCGCTTGGTCATAGAAGTGCAGGAGTATTTATGGCTCTTTCGGTATCGCAGCTTTACGAGGTGATGGCCCAGCTGCCAGATCCGGTCTTTATCCTCAGTGAAGATGGCTATTACGTGGAATATATCGGCGGCATGGAGCATGAATCCTATCAGGACGGCAATCCGCTGGCAGGAGTGCGGTTGTTGGATGTATTGCCCGAGGCGATGGCGCATTGGGTGATGGCACAGGTCGCGCTGGCACTGGATAGTGGCCTGGTGCAGGTGGTTGAGTACGATCTGGCTGCCAGCGAGGTGGGTGGCATTGATGCCGGTGTCGGGCCGCAAGGGGTACAGCGTTTCGAGGGCAAGATTGCGCCGCTGCCCTCCCTCTATGATGGCAAGCGGGCGGTGGCCTGGGTGACCCGCAATATTACCCGCCAGTTCGAGTTGCAGCAGCGTCTGCAGCATCAGAGTGAAACCGACCAGCTGACCGGCCTCTATAATCGTCGTTTCTTCTTCGAGCACTGTCAGCAGGTGAGGGGCAACGAGGCGCCTGGCGGTCTTATCATGCTCGATATCGATCACTTTAAACAGATCAACGATCGCTTCGGTCATCAGCAGGGGGATCTGGCGCTGCAGCGCTTTGCCGCCTGCGTCGATGCCCGGTTGCGGGCTGAGGATCTATTCGTGCGCAGCGGTGGCGAGGAGTTTCTGATCCTTTTGCCGCGGATCGATGAAGCCGGTTTGCTGCAGATGGCGGAGCAGGTCCGTGCCGCCGTCGAAGCGCTGCCTGCCGATCCGGTCGCCATCACGGTCAGCCTGGGTACAACCCTGGTGCAGCCGGAGGAGGATATCAATCAGGCGCTGGCCCGGGCCGACGAGTGGCTCTATCGGGCCAAGCGGGCAGGCCGCAACCGGGTGGCACACTGCCCGGCAGGTTGAGAGTACCGCCCCGGTCGCTGTCTGAAATAGTCTGCGCTTTTCCCCTGAATAAATTGGCTGACATCACTGTCAATTAGTAGAAAAGTTGGCCGTATTATTTAACTCATATTCCACAGCTTAAGGTGTTAATATTATCGACCTGTTCGCTGGTCTTATTTATGTTGTTGGGCAACAGCATGAGGTTTTATCGGTATGTTATCAAACAGGCCTGAATCGGGTTTTGGGTGACGAATTTGATACATTCAGTTGTCTTTTGAAACATTCCGATTCAAACAGTCATGAATTATTAACCTTGACCCGGATAGCGATTTCAACGATGGTAGCATGGCAGCTCCGTTTCTCTCCGGTGGCCCTATTGGCCACTGGCGGCGTTGTTTTTTCATGTGCAGGGCGATATGCAACGACATATCTCCAGCCTGTTATTTTGGCCAATAAAAATAATGATGACAGACTAATAAGGTATATATTGCAATGAGTGTTTCTATTGCTGAAAAGAGTAACCCTGTTTCAAAGTTGAAATGGGAGAAAAGCGATTCGGTATGGACCATGGGCTTATATGCCACGGCTGTTGGTGCCGGTACCTTATTTCTCCCTATTACCGTTGGCAGTAATTCTCCGGTTATTTTGCTGTTTATATTATTGCTGGCTTTTCCGCTCTCTTATTATGCCCACCGGGCATTGAGCCGCTTTGTACTCTCCAGCTCCCATAAGGAAGGGGACATCACTCATGTGGTGGAGGAGCACTTCGGTGCCAGGGCGGGCAAGCTGCTGATGCTGGTCTATCTGATGGCCTTCTACCCCATCATTCTGGTCTACAGCATCTCCATCACCAATGCGATCCAGAGCTTCGTGATTCACCAGTTGGGGGACGCCGAGCTTCCCCGCGGCTTGCTGGTGCTGGGGGTGATGCTGGGCCTGCATCTGGTGCTGCTGGCCGGCAAACAGATCGTGGTGTCGGCCATCAGCGTGCTGGCACTGCCGATGGTTGCCTTTCTGATTGGCCTCTCCATCTATCTGCTGCCCCAGTGGAGCCTCTCCTATTTCAGCGAGAGTCAGGGGGTGGAGTGGCGTGACCCGGCGTTCTGGAAATCCCTCTGGCTGATCGTGCCGGTGATGGTGTTCTCGTTCAGTCATGCGCCTATTATCTCCTCCTTCAGTGCGGCGCAGAAGAAGCGCTGTCAGGAGCGTGCCGACCTGCGTGCCAAGCGGATCATCAAGTGCAGCAGCATGTTGATTTGCGGCAGCGTGCTCTTTTTTGTGGTGAGCTGTGTAATGAGCCTGAGTCAGGTTGAGATGGCGCAGGCACGCATCGACAATATCTCGGTGCTGTCGGCGCTGGCGAACAAGTTCTCCAATCCGCTGATCGCTTATGTGGGGCCGCTTATCGCCATTCTGGCCATGTCCAAATCCTTCCTTGGCACCTCCATGGGGGTGAGCGAGGGGACGGTGAGCATGGTGAGCGGCGTCTGTCATGGCTTGGGACTTTCGCTGCGCGAAGCGACCATCGCACGGGTCTCGTCAGTCATTCTGTTCGTAGTGACCGGGGGGATTACCTACCTCAACCCCAATGTACTGGAGATCATCGAAAAGGTGAGCGGGCCTTTGATTGCGGTGATCCTGCTTCTGCTGCCGGCCTGCTCCATCTATCGCTTGCCCGTCCTCAAGGGTTATCGCGGGCTGAGTACCCTTTTTGTGTTGGTGATGGGGCTGCTTGCCATCTCGGCCCTTATCTACGATCTGCTTTGACCAGGCGGTATCCCGCACAAATCAAAAAGGGCGACCATCTGGTCGCCCTTTTTCTGTATATCGGGGTTAGCCCAGCAGGCCGTTGGCGCAATGGTGGTGTGTGGCACAAGCATGAAAACGAACCGGTACAGCCGCCGTTTAGGATGGGGGGTGGAGGCTTCTGGTATGCTTTTCGCATAATCACACCAACGCAGGGGATGATAATGAAGAGAGCAGGGATGGCTATGGTGGTGCTGTTGCTGCCTTTCGGGCAAGCCTGGAGTGTGACTACATCAGGTTGGCAGGTGACGCCGTTCTTTGGCTACAGCTCATCCATCGACTTCGAGAAGAGTGACGATGTGGTGCAGCCGGTGCCGCTTTCTGCATCGTTTGATTCACTGCAGGGGCAGCGATCCGGTAGTTGGGGCCTATTTATCAGCAAGGAGGTGGATGACCCAGGCATGATTGAGCTGCTCTACAGCCATCAGACCACCAGGATCTCTCCCGAACAACCAGACCGCCTGACCATAGATATCCTGCACTTTGCCGGGGCGCTGACCCTCTCTGACAACTTGATGGCGCCCTATATCGGCGCCGGGATCGGGGTGACCCGCTTTGCCGCCTACGACAGCGAGGTGACCCCTTCCATGTCGCTGGCGCTCGGGGTGCAACCCAGGCTGAGTGAGCATCTGGCGCTGCGGGCCGAGGTGCGCGGTTATGGCTCGCTGGTCAACGACAACAACCAGTTTCTCTGCAACCCGGAGCAGTGCGTGTTCAAGGTGCGGGGGGAGCTGGTAACCCAGTGGCAGGCCAATATCGGTCTTACCTTCCGCTTTTAGGCGAGGGGATTTCCCCCATGAAACAGGGCTCCCTGGGCCCCTGTTTCAGCAGCAATCTTCCGCTGTGATCGGTAATCAACCGGCAGATCTTCACGTCTCCTTGTTAGTTGGCGTCGCCCATACCGCGCAGTTTCTGCCCGCCTCCTTGGCGCCATAAAGCGCCTGATCCACCCGTTTGAACAGCGAGACTGCCGGTTCCCTGGGCTCGCGGACTCCTACTCCCAGACTGACCGTCATGGTATGGGTCGGGTCGGGGGCTATGGCGCGGGTCGCAGTGAGCAGGGTGTTGGCCAGTTGCTGCAGCTCGGCTTCGTGGGCGACGGGCAGCAGCAGGGCAAACTCTTCACCCCCGACACGGGCAGCCAGCGCACCGGGCGGGCAGTGTTGTTGCAACAGCTCGCCAAACTGCTGCAACACCCGATCCCCGATATCGTGGCCGTAGTTGTCATTGATCCGCTTGAAGTGATCCAGATCCAGCAGGATGAGAGCGTGGCAAATCCCCTGTTCCAGAAACAGCTGCTGATGAAAGTAGCGCCGGTTGGGCAGCCGGGTCAGATCGTCGAACAGCGCCTGTTGTCTGAGCTGGGTATTGATGTGGAAGAGGTGGTGCATGGTGCTCAGGATACCGATGCTGCTGAGCAGGATGCCGCTGGAGCGCAGCAGATCCTCGGCATAGATGGCGAGCCAGAGTGGCTGCGCCACCAGTTCATCCATGATGTCGGCGGTGGCCCCCATGATCCACAACATCAGACCGCAGGAGAGCATGCGGTAGGTGTGGGTGGGCAGGTGGGCGCACTGCACCACCCAGAACAGGAACAGCATGGTGAGCCAGTTGATCACCTCGAAGCCAAAGCTGACGGCGTAAAAGCGCTCGTAAGGGAAGTGGGGCAGCAGCAACAGATGAAGGGCCATGATGACCAGCATCACGACAGCCAGTGAGACAACGTGGGCTTTGTGCTCCCAATCGAGACGCTGATAGCGGCAGAGACTGATATCGAGACGATTGAACTGCATGGGTTTCCTCGAAATGGGCCCGGTTTCACCCGCCAGCAGGGTCTGTGAAATGGCGCCCTGACCAGATAACTAAATCAGGCTGGCCTACCAGTGTATACGCGCAGGCTTGCCCAGGCGATCTTGATTGCATCAGCCTGTGGACCAGCTCGGGTTTATCTCACGTTTTTTGGTGAGGGGGCGCCATGGGACCAGAGGGATGCTGGTTGCCTCAAGGGGTAACCGATGCTCCATCATTGCCCCACCGGGTTCATCTCGATGAAAAAGCGCCGGAGCTGGGTCCGGCGCGTTGGGTATTTATTGCGAGGGTGACAGGTGGCGGTTAGTTGACCACCGCCACGTTGATGCTGCCATTGCCCTGGGTCATGCGGACGCGGGCGCCCGGGGTGAAGGTGGGGCTGGCTTTCTGCACCACCACGATGGCTTCGCCATTCTCTTTCTTGATCTCCAGCTCGACCCCGTCGACCTGATTCATCTTGTCGCCGACAGCCTTGCCTGCCGCGGCACCGGCGATGGCGCCGCCTGCGGTTGCGATGTCGCGTCCGGTGCCGCCACCGACTGTGCTGCCCAGCAGGCCGCCGACTACGGCACCGCCAATGGTGCCTATCAGGGAGTTCTCATCGGCCTGGATCTTGACCGGGCGGGTGGAGATGATGGTGCCGTAACTGACGGTTTGTACCTGTTTGGCACGGTCCTTGGTGTAGACATCGCCAGAGTAGATATCGCTATTGGCGCAACCGGTCACGGTGGTAGCGGCCAGCAGGGCAATAAGGGTCATACGTTTCAACATGATGGGCCTCCGGGGCTGCATAAAACTTGAACAATTCGAGTGCTGCAGTGAACTGTACTGCAAGCTTGTGGTACATGAAATCAGCGAAATGTAACCAATTATGTAACCTGTTACGGCGAAATGCCCCGGTGGCGAATTATTCTGTTAGGCGCTTGACCAATACCAACCGGTGCTCGCCAGCGCCAAAATAGTCTGCTACTTCTTCAACCAATTGATAACCAAGGCGATAGTAAAGACGTTGCGCAGGATTGGCAGGATCGACCGTGAGCCGCAGTTCGCCGACCTGCAGCGCCTGCTGGTGTGCCTCCATCTGGCGCATCATTCGTTCGGCCAGACCAAAGCCGCGGGCCTCGGGCAGTACTGCCAGCGAGAGCACCCAGCCTTGCGACCGCTCCTGACCGAAGCCACCCAGTACATACCCCACCAGTTGCCCCTCGTATTCGGCAACCAGCAACAACTCGGGCCACAAATCCATCGCCTGCCGGAAGAAGAAGGCGGGATAGACATCGTCACCAAACACCTTGGCATCGATCTGCCAGATGGCATGCATATCGGCATGGGTGGCGGTGCGTAGCAGGGGGGGGTTGTGGTGCATCAGGACTCCATGGGTATCAAACGGATCAGCAACGCCGCTGACCTTGGGGTCAACGGCAGCAAAGGAGTCATAGGGTAGTGGTCATCCCCTGCCGGATGCAAGGGATAGCGCGGTTATGGCGGCAGGGGGCGGCTCTGGGGCAGTTTGGGGGCTTTGCGCAAGCCGTCGAGCAGGTGGCGAAGGGTGAGCCAGGGGTGGCGCAACAACATGCGCGGGCCGCTCCACTTCATCACCTGCTGGATCTGTTTGCGCATCGCCGGGGCGTAGCAGTGGATATTGCAGTTGGCGCAGGTGGGTTTGTGGCCATGGCCATAACGGCAGCGACGAAGGCGCTGATGGGCGAAATCCCGCAACTGGCGACAGTGGCGGCAATGGGGATCCTGATGATGGTGCTGGCAGTAGAGGCGGATCATGGCGCTGACCGTCTGCTGCTCGCGCATGAGTCTGGGATGGTAACTCGCCTTTTTGCTGGCTGCGGCGTGTGAGGCCCGGGCTGGGCTGGCATGATGACTTTTCATGGCCGCCATTCTCCTGACCTGTTCGCTTGGGGTGTTGATACAGGTCAAAAGGGGGGGATAAAAACAGGGCCCGCGGGCCCTGTGTCATCAGATGAGGCTGGTTGCCTGCTCCAGCCAGGCGAGATCCTCGCCCTCGAGCAGCGGGCTCAGGCGGCGGAACACCTCGACATGGTATTCGTTGATCCAGCGGAATTCGGCCGGGCTCAGCAGGCTGCGGTCGATCAGACGGGTATCGAACGGTACATAGGTCAGGCGCTCGAAGCCCAGCATCGGCAGCTCGCCGATCTGCTCCAGCTCGGTGACCACCACCAGGTTTTCACAACGGATGCCAAAGCCATCTTCCCGGTAGTAGCCCGGCTCGTTGGAGAGCACCATGCCCGGCTGCAGCGCCACCATGTTCCCTTTCGGTGAGATACGCTGAGGGCCTTCGTGCACGCTCAGGAAGTGGCCGACGCCGTGACCGGTGCCGTGGTCATAGTTGTAACCGGCTTGCCAGAGCGGCATGCGGGCCAGCACATCGAGCTGGATACCAGCGGTACCGCGCGGGAAGCGGGCCTGATCCAGCGCGATATGGCCCTGCAGCACCCGGGTGAACATCGCCTTCTCCTCGTCACTTACCTCACCCACCTTGATGGTGCGGGTGATATCGGTGGTGCCATCCAGATACTGGGCTCCGGAGTCCAGCAGATAGAGGCTGTCCTGACCAAACGCGCGCGGGGTGCCATTGGTGTGGTTGTAGTGGCACATGGCGGCGTTGGGGCCGAGTGCGGAGATGGTATCGAAGCTTGGCTCGACGTAGTGCGCCTGCTCGCGGCGGAACGTCTCTACCTGATCAGCCAGGGTGGCTTCATCCACCCCTTCGAACTCGCCGGAGGCGATCAGCCGATCCAGCCAGGCGAGGAAGCGGGTCATGGCCACGCCATCGCGCAAATGGGCTGCACGCATGCCGATCAGTTCGATCTCGTTCTTGCACGCTTTCGGCAGCATGGTGGGGTCTTGCCCTGCCACCAGAATGGCGCCCGCCTCTTCCATGACGAGCTGGGTCCAGGCGTTGGCGCTGTCCGGATCGGCCAGCACCTTCTGCTGATCTTCACCGATGCGTTGCAGCACGTCGCCCAGCTTGTCGATGGGGTAGACGGAGACATCCTGCCCAACGTGCTGGGTGAAAGCGAAGCAGTCAATCTTGTCGGTATCGACGAAGAAATCCATGCTGGTGTTGGCGTAGAGCACCGCAAAACCCAGCACCACCGGCAGCCGGTCGATGTCGCGGCCGCGCAGGTTGAGCAGCCAGTTGATGGGCTCGGCCTGGGTCAGCAGCACGGCATCCAGCCCGCGCTTGCGCAGGTCGGCCGCCAGCTGTTCACGTTTGGACTGGCTGGACTGGCCTGCCAGCTCCTCGCTGTAGAGGATGACCGGGCTCTTGGTCGGCTCCGGGCGATCGCTCCAGTTCAGGTCGATGGGGTTCTGCTCGACGCGGATCAGCTCGATACCGCGATCGGCCAGCACGGCCTTGGCATTCTTGTACCAGGTCAGGCTGTGCAGGCGGGCATCAAAGCTAACCCGGGAGCCTGACGGCAGTTGCTCGGCCAGCCACTGCACATGCGGATTTTCAATGAGGTGGAGGAATTCGAACAGTTCGGCGGGAGTTTGCATCCGCGCCTGCACCGTATAGCGACCATCGACAAAGAGGGCTGCCCGCTGGGCCATGATGATGGCGACCCCGGCAGAGCCGTTGAAACCGGTGAGCCAGTCAAGCCGCTCGGCATAGGCGGGGATGTACTCGCCGAGGTGTTCATCATCGTGGGGGACGATAAAGGCGTCCAACTCCTGCATGGCCAGCTCGGCCCTGACTTGGGCGACGCGGGTTTCAATTATCTCGAAATTATTCATGTCGTTAGTGCCAGATGGTTGCTATATGAGTGTTCAGTTTTTATGGCCGCTGGCCAGGATCCGCTTGATCGACTGACCCGCTGCTTCGATATGCTGCCTGAGCAGCACCACCGCCTCGTGCTTGCGCCGGGCGCGGCACAGTTCCAGCAATTGGGCGTGTTCACGCTCCGCCTTGTCCACCCCGTTGCTGGCAAACAGCAGCTCGAAGCGGACATAGCGGTCACAGCTCAGATTGATCTGGGCGATCAGTTCAAGTGCCTGGGGGCGACCGGCTGCCTGATAGAGGGTGGCGTGAAAGCTGTGGTTCAACTCGGCCCAATGTTCGATCTGGGTGCCTGACTCCAGGGCGTGATCAAACTGGGCGAGGATCGCCTCCGCTTGTGCGAAGGTGGCTTCCGTCATCTTGTCGACGGCGTGAAACAGGGTATCGGCTTCCAGCAGCGCTCGCAAATAAAAGAGCTCTTCAATGGCCGAGGCGTCCAGCATGGTGACCACGGCGCCGCGATGGGCTTCGAACTTCACCAGCCCCTGCGCTTCCAGTTGCATCAGGGCTTCGCGCACCGGAATGCGGCTCACGGCCAGCTCTTTGGCAATCGCATCCTGACGCAAGGGGGCGCCAGCGGGGAACTCCCCACGGAGGATCCGGCCACGGAGGTTTTCCATCACCATCTGGGTTCGGGTCTTGTAGGGTGGGGTCATGGTCGGGTCACGATTGGGCGTTACAGAATTGTATATTGTATAAAGTTTGGCTGAATCTAACCTGTCACAATGGGCAAAGGCAAGGTTTTGGCCCCTTTAACGGGGCCGATGGCGGCGTTCGGGGCTCCACAAAAGCAAAAATGCCGGTCAGCGTGGCTGACCGGCATGATGTCACTGATACGAAGCGAGCCAGTTACAGCTGCGGGCCTGCCGCAACCAGACGTTTGCCTTCGTCGTTATCGGTGAAGCGCTCGAAGTTTTTGATGAAGCGCCCTGCCAGATCGACGGCCTTGGCATCCCACTCGGCCTTGTCGGCGTAAGTGTCGCGCGGGTCGAGGATCGCCGGGTTCACATCGTGCAGTGCGGTCGGGATCTCCAGATTGAAGATCGGCAGCACCTTGGTCTCGGCCTTCTCGATGGAGCCATCCAGGATGGCGTCGATGATGGCGCGGGTATCCTTGATGGAGATGCGCTTGCCGGTGCCGTTCCAGCCGGTGTTGACCAGATAGGCCTCTGCACCTGCCGCTTCCATCCGTTTCACCAGCTCCTGACCGTACTTGGTCGGGTGCAGGGAGAGGAAGGCTGCGCCGAAGCAGGAGGAGAAGGTCGGAGTCGGCTCTGTGATGCCGCGCTCGGTACCGGCCAGTTTGGCGGTGAAGCCAGACAGGAAGTGGTACTTGGTCTGCTCCTTGGTCAGTTTGGAGACCGGAGGCAGCACGCCGAAGGCGTCGGCAGTCAGGAAGATCACCTTGGTGGCGTGACCTGCCTTGGAGACCGGCTTGACGATGTTGTCGATGTGATAGATGGGGTAGGAGACGCGGGTGTTCTCGGTCTTGGAGCCATCATCGAAGTCGATGGTGCCATCGGCAGCAACGGTCACGTTCTCCAACAGCGCATCGCGACGGATAGCGTGGTAGATGTCCGGCTCAGCCTCTTCGGAGAGCTTGATGGTCTTGGCGTAGCAGCCCCCTTCGAAGTTGAACACGCCGTGATCATCCCAGCCATGCTCGTCATCGCCGATAAGTGCACGCTTGGGATCGGTGGAGAGGGTAGTCTTGCCGGTGCCGGAGAGGCCGAAGAAGATGGCGACGTCGCCATCCTGACCCACGTTGGCAGAGCAGTGCATGGAGGCAATGCCGCGCAGGGGCAGGAAGTAGTTCATCATGGAGAACATGCCCTTCTTCATCTCGCCACCGTACCAGGTGCCACCGATGAGCTGCATCTTCTCGGTCATGTTGAAGGCCACAAAGTTCTCGGAGTTGAGACCCTGCTCCTTCCAGTTCGGGTTGGTGCACTTGGCACCGTTCATTACCACGAAGTCAGGCTTGAAGGTTTTCAGCTCGGCATCGCTCGGGCGGATGAACATGTTTTTCACAAAGTGTGCCTGCCAGGCCACCTCGGTAATGATCCGCACGGCCAGGCGGGTATCCGGGTTGGCACCGCAGAAACCGTCGATCACAAACAGGCGCTTGCCGGAGAGTTGCTTGGTCACCAGGGATTTCAGATGTGACCACACTTCCGGGGTAATGGGTTTGTTATCGTTTTTACCCTGGTCAGACCACCATACAGTATCCTGGGTAGTGGCATCTTTGACGATATATTTATCTTTCGGGGAGCGACCGGTGAAGATACCGGTGTTCACATTGACGGCGCCCAGCTCGGTCACCACACCGCGCTCGAACCCTTCCAGGTCAGAACGGGTCTCTTCTGCGAAAAGCTGCTCGTAAGAGGGGTTGCGAACGATTTCTTGGCTGTTTTTGATGCCGTACTGGTCCAGTCCTAATTGTTGGGCCAGGGTGGGTTCTGCCACGATTGTCATTATATGCTCCTGGGTTCAGAGGGGTGTAGGGTTCTATCTGGCGTCCATCCTATCACTTAGGTGGTAGAGTTTAGCGATCGCCATCAAACTTTATAAAATATGGGTTATTTTTGTTATTAAAGTTAAAGGCGGGTTTTACCCGCCTTTAATTAGTGTAACTGGTTTGCATCATTGCCGGAAACCCTGCTGAACAGGGTTTCGACATCGATCCCATTAAACTGGTACTGGGCGCCGCAATAATCACAGTGCATGTCGATCTTGCCGAGCTCCTTCACCATCTCCTGTACCTCTTCCTTTTCTATCTGCAGCAGGGCCCCTTCGCAGCGCTCGCGGGAGCAGGTGCAGCGGAACTCGACTGCCTGCGGATCGAACACCCGCACCTTGTCCTGATGGTAGAGACGGTAGAGGATCTCTTCTGCCTGCAGGCCGAACAGCTCTTCATCCTTGATGGTGCTGGTGAGCTGGGTCAGGTGATCGAAATCGTTGCTGTGATCCTCGCTCTGGGCCGGCAGCTCCTGCAGCATGATGCCGGCGGCGCGGGGTTCCCCTTCATGGTAGCCGGTGCGGATCCACAGCTTGGTGGCCAGCTGTTCGGAGCGGGCGAAGTAGTGCTCCAGGCAGCCCGCCAGAGTATCGGCGTCCAGCGCGATGATGCCCTGATAGCGCTCGCCCTGATCCGGGGTGATGGTGATGATCAGCTGGCCATTGCCAATCAGGCTCTGCAGCTTGCCATCGCTCGGCAGCTCCCCTTCATAGCGGGCCACGCCGCGCAGCTGCTGGTTGTTGTCACCGTTGATCACCGCCAGACGCACCGGGCCATCGCCCTGCAACTGCACAGTGATGGAGCCTTCAAACTTGAGGGTGGCGGTCAGCAGGCTGGTGGCGACCAGCAGCTCGCCCAGCAGTTTTTGCACCTGCACCGGGTAGTTCTGGGCTTCCACTACGTGGCGGTAGGTGTGATCCAGCTGGACCAGCTCGCCACGCACTTCGTACTCTTCAAACAGATAGCGATACAGCAGATCTTGGTTGCTCATCATGTATTCCTGGCTTTTCGGTGAGGTAAATCGGGCGGGCTGGGGTTGAGGCCAGCCCGGTATCAAATCGGGGTCGGTCAGTACTGTTTGACCTTGAGCAACTGGCGTCGCTCCTGCTTGTCGGGGCGGCGCTCGGGGCTTGGGGCAAACTGGCTGTTGAAGCGGCGCGCCTCGCTATTCTCGGCCCGCTTTTTCAGGCTCTCGGCGGTCTCTTCATAGAGCTGCTGGGCCAGCGGGGCCGATTTGCGCTGATCACTCAAGGCCAGCACCCGCACTTCCCGTTCGTCCTGCCCCTGCCAGAAGCGGATCAGTGCGCCCACTTCCACCTGTTTGCCCGGTTTGCTGCGCTGACCATTGTAGTGCACCTTGCCCCCGTCTATCTGATCCCGCGCCACGGAGCGGGTCTTGTAGAAACGGGCCGCCCACAGCCACTTGTCGAGACGAACCTCGAGGGCACTTTCTGCATGATTGGGCATGAACAGGCTCCATAACGGGGAAAAGAGGTGGTCGATTATACCAGAGCACGGGGTCGGGATAGAAACCGGGCCGCCGCCGCGCGGGGCGCCAACCATCTCAAGGTGATGCAACATATGGGCAGTTTGCTGATTCACAAGGGAAAGCCGCTGCTTTATCGGGTACTCATGGTGGCTGGGAGGGGCCTTTATACCGCACATATAAAGCTGCCGCCCCGGTTGGGGGCGGCAGCGTTCACATCCATCGACCATATCAGAGTCAGAAGTGATCGTGCTGATCCGGCTTCTTCTGGTCGTGGGGGCCTTCGCTGTGGGCGATGGCGGTGCGGATCAGATCAACCCCGGCGCGGATAATCAGCACCCCCATGTTGACCAGCTTGACGCAGACCCACATGAAGGTGATGAGCAGGATCAGCTTGAGCACGGTCTGGAACGCTTCCAGGAAGTTCTGCTCCAGCTGAGCGGTCAGGCCGTTGGCGCTGGTCATCAGCCAGGTGTAGACCTCGCGCACAAAGGGGATGCGGCTTGGCATCTGCAGTACATCCAGTGCGGCAGGGAGCGCCTGAAAGATAACGATGCTGCCGAACAGTATCAAAATGACACCGATGGCGATGCCGAGGAAAAAGCCGAACTGTCTCATGGAGGGCTCCAGCATTTGCTGTGTGAAATTGAAGATAGCCGCCAATAGTAGGGAGTGCCCTCGCTCATCGCAATCTTCCGTGCACCGCCAGCGCGGCGGGAACGGCGACGATCCGGCCGCTACCGTTGCCCAACTATCTGATTTCTGGGAGGCTTGTCGCCATTGTGCATAGGGAAAGCAAATTGATGTCGAGAACCCTCTTTTTACTCTTGCTGGCGCTGTTTGCCGCTCTGCCAGCCCTGAGTGCCGAACCGGCGGCGCCGACGGCGGCAGTGTGCGCCATCCGCCATCAGGATCAACTGCTGCTGGTGCAGGATCGCATCTCCTCCCGCTACAGCCTGAGCGGTGGCTATATAGATGGCGGCGAGAGCCCGCAGCAGGCGGCGCTGCGCGAACTCTATGAAGAGACCGGCTTGCGGGGGGAGGTGGTGCAGGAGTTGGGCCGCTGGCAGCGGGCGCTTATCTTCGCTTGTCGCACTCTGGAGCCTATCGTCGCCCAACAAGATTCCGATTTTGTCTCGCTGCTGAAAGCTCCCAATCTGGGGGGAGAGATCCTTAACGCCCGGCTGATCGCCATCGACCAGCTGCCCCGCGAGCAGCGCCGCTTCCCGGATCAGCTCGACTGGCTGCAAGCCCTGCTGGATCAGGTGCCCGAGAGCGAGGTGCACTGGCAGGCCGATTTTGTGGCGCAGGGCAATGCGCTGCATCAGGTCGAGATCCCGCTGATACTGCGGCTGCAGCAGTGGCTGGGGCCCGATCTCTGGTGGCTGTCGGTCAGCAATCTGTTTGGTTCAGGCGGCTTTCAGCTTGCCCTGATACCTTTGCTGCTCCCGCTGCTGGGGTGGCCGCGACTGCGTCAGCTGCTCTTTGCCATGCTCTGGCTCGGCTTGCTGGTGCAGGCAAGCAAAGAGGGGATTGGCTGGCCGCGCCCCTTCCATCTGCAACCGCTGCTGGCAACTCACAGTGCGCAAGGCTTTGGCATGCCGAGCGGCCATACCGCCTCGGCCTTGCTGTTCTGGGGGGCGCTGCTTGGCTGGCTCTGGCCTGCCCGGCGCGGGCTGGCCTATTCGCTGGCCTTGCTGCTGGCGCTCACCACTGGGCTGGCGCGGGTCTGGCTCGGGGTGCATTTTATCTCCGATGTGGCGGCGGGGCTGCTGCTGGGCGGTTTGCTGCTGGCTGCTCGCCCCTGCTGGGGTGCCGACAGGCAGTCGGCGGCTTGGCTGCTGCTGATTGCATCTGCGCTGGCGCTTGGGGGGCTGACCCAATCTGCCCATCTGGGCGGGATCGGCCTGACGGCCCTCGGGCTCTGGCTTGGCGGTTTGCTTACCCTGACTCGCGGCGGTTATCCCCCCATTGTGACCGGCGTGGTCACCCTGGCGGGGGGCGCTCTGATAGGGGCGGGACTCTGGGCGCTGCCGCTGTTGACCAGCAGTTCGCTCACTATCCTGCTCGGTCAGTTTGTGCTCTTTTGCGGGCTGGGGCTCTGGTTGAGCGCTGGCCTCTGGTGGATACTCTCTTTCTTGAAATGCGACACACGACCCAAGGGCAACAGCCCTGACAAGGGAACCCTATGAATATGAAAAAAGTGGATTTGGCCAAGATAACCCTGGGGGTGCTGTTTCTCAGCCTGCTCATCATCTCCTGCTTTATGGTGCTGCGCCCCTTCCTGCCTGCGCTGGTGTGGGCCACCATGATCACCATCGCCACCTGGCCGCTGATGTTGATGATGCAGCGCCTGCTGTGGGGCAAGCGCACCCTGGCGGCCCTCTTTATGACGCTGGTGCTGCTGCTGATGTTCGTTATCCCGCTCTTTATGACCCTGGCCAATGTGGCGGAGAAGGCCCCCATGCTGATCGAGCTGGGCACCCATATCAGTCAGTCACCGCCACCTGAGTTGCTCTGGCTGCAACAGATCCCGTTGGTGGGCGACAAGCTCTATGACTTCTGGCAGCAAATTCTGGCAAGCGGTGGTCAGGTGCTGTTTGCCAAGCTGGCCCCCTATTTTGGTCAGACCGCCCGCTGGCTGGCCTCTCAGGCCGGTAATCTTGGCTTGCTGTTCGTCCACTTCCTGCTGACGGTCGGTATCTGCGGTCTGCTCTATCACTCCGGTGAAGTGGTGGCGACCGGCATTCGCCGCTTTGCCCACCGGCTGGCGGGTCAGCGTGGCGACAACGCCACCGTGCTCGCTTCACAGGCGATCCGCGCCGTGGCGATGGGGGTGGTGGTGACCGCGCTGGTGCAATCCTCGGTGGCCGGGGTGGGACTGTGGATCGCCGGCATCCCCTACGTCATGGTGCTGGTGGTGGTGATGTTCCTGCTGATCGTCGCCCAGATCGGCCCCTTCCCGGTGCTGATCTCCTGCGTTGGTTATCTCTACTGGAGTGGGGACACCACCTGGGGCACCTTCTTGCTGGTCTGGTCGCTGATTGCGGGCACCATGGACAACTTCCTGCGTCCCTTCCTGATCAAGCGGGGTGCCAATCTGCCGCTGATCCTCATTCTGGTGGGGGTTATCGGCGGCCTGCTGGCGATGGGGATCATTGGTCTCTTTATCGGCCCGGTAGTGTTGGCGGTGGGCTACACCCTGCTGGATGCCTGGATCAAGGAAGATGACCAACCGGCGGCTGCCGCGGTTGAAGCGCCCAAGGCCCAATAACGATTCAGTAAAAGACGATTCAGCCATCAATCGCTGATGCCAGGAGCCGCCTATAAGGGCGGCTCTTTTGTTTATTGCCGTCCCATGCCGGTTCGATTGGCGAAGCGTGATCGGACGAGCGAGATGCCGCTGTTCCGGTTCTATCCATAAGTCGGCGGTGACCCGACTGAGGGGAAATGCGGGTGACTTATGGCGGCAAAGCAGACCGAGTAAGCGGTATAAGCTGAATTTATGGATTTGTGCTAAATGCCCCAATTTTTGCTTATACCGACGCCTGTCCAGCCCCAGCGCCACGATTTGGCTCGAAACAGGTCTGCCACAGGCAATTGCCGATTTGTGCCAACCCGTATGTACCCCGTGTTACCGCCTATGCCGGTTTGATTAGCGAAGCTTGATTGGAGGATCGAGATGCCGCCGTTCCGGTATTTCCGTGAATCAGCGGCATCTGGCAGAGGAGAAATATGGATGGCCGTTATCGCGGGGAATTTATTTACGCGAACGTCCGATTACGCCTTACGGCTAATCGAACCTACGGGCTCTAATTTCCTCGTTGATGGAGTTGTTAACCAACTTCACACCATGCATTGACTCCCACTTTACCAATAACATGAAGCAGTATTGCAATTGCAGGAGTAATTAGAGCTGCTGCTAAACCTAAGGTTGATGCTATAACACTACTGATGCCAGATACAATAAACATTGCAGTCGGAGTCGCTTGAGCAAGAAGTTTATCCCTGTCTTTTTTATACTTTTTGTCGCCGCATATAAATAAGCGGAACTCCGCCATAAGCCGCTCCCAAAATGGCTGAGGATTTCCTTGCGGTTTTCCTCCAAATTGCTGAGTACTCGAGGGACCATTAGCTGCTAACCATTGTTTTGCAGCCTCTTCTTCACCATGGGCTTCGATTAGTGTTGTAATTGAACTCCTCTGGTATGGCTTCAACCCCGCTAATAGCTCATCAAGACTAAATGTTGGCAATGTGTTTAGGTCTGTCATTACATCATCTCCCGAATGTACTCAGCAGAAATTATGTGAGTTGTTTGATTCAATTCAGCTGGATTGATTCCCCCAAGAGAGATACCAAACTGGGGAGCGTAAGTTCCAACCAACAACCCTACAATCTTTTGTAAGCGCGGACTAAACACCATGGATCCGGATTGGCCTGGGCGTGACTGAATATTAAGAACCGCATGCTTGCTTTTTATTGAACTTGACTCAAGAAGGATTTTTGCTCCAACAGCAGTGCTTTGAAATGTTAGGACACGACGCCCTTCTGTGCAGTGAGGGTAGCCAAATATTCCTAGAGTCTCGCCTACAATCACCTCATCAAGAGATGCAATGGCTGGAATGTTTCCAGAAAATGTCACATCAGCCTTAAGTATTGCAAGGTCTTTGATTGGGTCTATTTCTAAAACAACAGCATCTATTGGTTGGCAATGCGTGTCTGTTACATCTTGATACTCATTTATTTTTTGAATGTGAGGTGCCAAAATAACCAGCCCATTTGGATTGTCACCGATCACATGCCGTGATGTTGCATAGGCACCATCACTTGAAATCATAAAAGCAGTACCAAGCATTTCAACATGGCTGGGAGTCATGCGACCGACAATTACAACAAATTGAGTAAATATGTCCATTGTATATCCTGATAGCTAACTGTTATTAGATGAGAGATTGTGTTTACTCGTTATGTAGAGCCTTTCATATATTCCATAACCTTTCTGGAGAATACCACGTAAAATTAATTTTCAATTATCACGTTGCCAGCCAGTCTATGGTGTTGAGCGTATTTGTGAAACATCCTCTTTTGACTCTGTTTTCTACTGTGAGTAAAAATACACTTAAGGCGTAGCAATTGAAAGTACCGCTCAGGCTCGGCTTTGTGAACAGGTTAGGAGTGTGATCGGGGTAACGTCTTATATGGTGTCGCTGGCCAAGAGTTAGGCGGTGAGTCTGGTGTAATATTGGTACGCATTGAGTTGGGATAAATAACCCGGGGCGTGGCAACGCCCCGGGTTATCAGTGGGTAGGGAAGGGTCAGGCTGGCTGGTGCAGGGTGATGCAGTGAATGCCGCCGCCACCGGCGGCGACCGGATCGATATTGATCTGCACGATGTCGCGGCCGGGGTAGAGGCGGGCCAGCAGATCATGGCAGTAGCGGTCGGCAGCCTTGTCGCCAAACTCGGGTGCGATCACCGCACCATTGATCGGCAGATAGTTGATATAACCGGCGGCAAAGTCGCGGCTGCGGCTGAAGCGGTTGTCCCGCACATCGAGCGGGGCGGCAGCACATGCAGCTCCAGCTTGTTGCCGTCGGCATCGGTGGCCTGCTTGAGGATGGCCAGATGCTGGCGGGTCACCTCGTAGTCGTGGGATTCCGGATCGTTGTCCATATTGACCACCACCACCCCGGGGCGGACAAAGCGGGCGTAGAAATCGACGTGGGCATCTGTGATGTCTTTGCCCTTGATGCCCGGCAGCCAGATGATTTTGCGCAGCCCCAGATTGGCTTTCAGCTCCGCCTCCAGTTGCGCCTTGCTCACCCCCGGGTTGCGGTTGCTGTTGAGCCAGCAGCTCTCGGTCATGATGCCGGTGCCGTTGCCATCCACCTCAATGCCGCCCCCCTCGCCAGTCAGCAGCGGGCATCCGCCTGCTTGCTGACCAGTTCGGCCACCCCCGCATCCTGTTCGTGCTCCTGCTTGTCGCCCCAGCCGTTGAAGTTGAAATCCACCAGCCCCAGCTCCCCTTCGCCGTTCTGGACGAAGACGCCACCGGTATCGCGCAGCCAGATATCGTCCAGCTCGGCGACGATAAAGCGGGTGTTCTGCTCGCCACAGAGTTGGCGGGCCAGCGCCTCCTCCTCTTCGCGGCAGAGCACACTCACCTTGGTGTAAGGGGTCATGGCTTTAACCAGCCGCCCTATGGTGGCCTGCACCTCTTTGTAGTCGCGGCCCCAGATATCGGCGCTGGCGGCAAAGGCGACCCAGACTTGCGCCTGAGGGCCAGCCTCATCGGGCATATGGAACTGCTCGCCGCTGGCGCTGGTTGCATTCTCATCGGCATTGCTGCTGGCCGCGTGGGCCTTGCCCGGCAGGTTGCCGAGCCCGGCCAGCACGCCAATGGCCGCCAGCTGTTTCAATACGTTGCGTCGGGATAGCATGAAAACTCTTTGGATGAGGTCGCTCTTTGCTGTCGCTGAATGACCGGAAGTGACAAGCGCTGTTAATCGAATTGCGTTGAGTAATAGACTATCCGTGGCTGTGGTGGCGAACAAACGATCTCCCATAAAAGGGATAAGTGCAGCCAATCAATGACACTCAAACCGTGGCCCCGCAGGTGCATCAGGAGAGTTAAGGAGTACCAGCGCCTTCTGCCACTGGCTCGGCCAGCAGTTTGCCGACGGTGAACCCGACCGGGAGGAGGGCGGGGTTGCCACCCTCTGAGGCAGGTCACTGGGTCTGGCTAGGTGATGTACCAGATGGCATACGCTTGATGTCATTTGGAAATTGGCTGGGATGGGCATCTTGTCAGATGGACTGGCACTGCCTGACATATCTTAAATGAACCCCGTGTGATGATGAACAGATGATGTTCTGGCATCTGACCATATCTCTTCCGCCACAGATCACATAAATAGACAGCCTCGCTTTCACTGGCTTCTGTATACGCCAGAATGGGTAGTGCCCATATCATCACGCTAACAGTGGAGGTTGGTGTGTATGTCAATTTGTATCTCGAAGCTACTGGAATTGCAGGGGCGCCTCTACGAAGCGGAGCAAGACTATGAACTCCTGTGCAAATTGTTTGATGAGGTGAGAGTCCTGTTCAATGCATCCGCTGCCAGCGTGGTGCTGGCGCCAAGACACGCCCCTGAGGATGCCATCGTTTGGACCAAAAGCTACTCTCGCTCTGACTTGGAATTTTATTTTGAACGCATGACAGACGATGTCTTTCTCAATACCTATATGCAGCACATGCTGGCTGGCAAGGCTGTCATCGTTGATCAGCTGTTGAACTTTGATCGCATCGACAACCCCGTGTTCAGGGAAGAGATGGTGCCGCGTTTTCAGGCTCGCTATGCTCTGTGCATTCTGGTTCCTCTGAGTACCTTGGATGAGTTTGCGATCACTCTCCATCGGGATCAGACACAATCCCCTTTCACCCCGGCTGAGCAACAGATGTTGCAGTTGCTCTCCGACGGTCTGGGATGTTGGGCCAGAAGTTATCGTCGACGTCAGAGGTTCAATAAGGAACGTACACTATTGACTGCCCTGCTGGAGCGGGATAATCGTCCCCGCGCCGTTGTGGATCAATATGGACATCTGCAGCTGACCAATCGAGCTATGCAACAGGCGCTGGGTGAATATCGCATCACACAGAGCCCTGTTGACCTTCAACTGGTCATCCCTTCTCGCTGGCAGACTCTTTGGCGGGAATCGTTGAGCCGTGGGAGTGAAGGGCGGCTTGCTCTGCCTCTATCAGAATCTCATCGCGTAATCCTCGAATGGGCACCACTGCCAGAGCCCGTTGGGTGGTTTGAACTGATGTTGATTGACCCGCGATGGGAGCATGAGCGACACCTTCAACGCATGGAGCTACTCTATGGGCTGACCAAGAGCGAACAGGATGTGCTTACCCTGCTCTCACGTGGCTTGACTGGAGCAGAGGTTGCTCGTCTTCGTGGTGTCACGGTCGAAACCGGCAAAAGCCAAATAAAAATGCTGTTGCATAAAACTGGCACCAACAACCAAAACGATCTACTTAACTTGTTGTTCAATATTTCTCATTAAATACACCACTACTCTCCTTCCCCACATGCAACCGATCCCCCGATAGGGGGATGCGGTTTATGCACGACGAGCCTATAACCAACACAGTCGCTAAAGCGACATGTCAGGTATTTAAAGGGGTCTGTCGGTGCATCCGTCATGGATGACAGCAAGCCATATAAAAAGTCAGGGACCGGGGGATATATGAAACTTTTTACTCAATCATTGCTGGCCGCCAGCATCATTACCGCTCTTGGCGGCTGTGGTGGCGGAGGCAGTAGTGGTGACAGCACAACGCCACCCGAGCCTAAAACCACGCTTCAGATAAGAGCGATTGATGGCGTGTTACAGGGCGCATTGGTGTGGATCGATCTCAACGGAAATGGCCTGCGTGATGCTGCAGAACCCTCAGCCAAGTCAGATAGTGAGGGGAGAGTGCTGTTCACCCTTGAGCCTGGCCAAGCGCGCACCAATGTGTATGTGGAAACGATTCCCGGCGAGACCGTCGATCTGGAACGAGGACCTGTTGATACCGCCTTTACTATGGTTGCTCCTGCAGGTTCGGGCAGTAATGGTGCAGAACGAGTCGTATCTCCTCTGACCACGTTGCTGCATCTCGAAACACAGAAATATAGCGATTTGGCACAGGCTCGGGAAGCATTGGCTCAGCGCTTGGGCATATCTTCAGACATGCTGGATGCAGACTTTGTCGCGTTGGGTGATGGGCGGGCCCTGTTTATCGCCAAAGTTATCGCCGATGCGCTACCAGCCTCGCTGCCAGCAGAGGCAAACGAACAGGATGTCCTGCGTTTGGCTCTGAACAATAAAAGCGGTCAAGCCACTGCTATTTACGACAAACTGACAGATGAACAGATCACCGATCAGGGGGCTCCCACCCTGAAGAGTGAAATCGATTACAACACTCATAAGGCAACATTCACCATTGAGTTTGCCACCCGTAAAACGGAGGGCGGTGTCGAGGTAAGCCAAGGTACCAAATATTACTGGGATAAAAATGCCAACGATTATGAGAGATACAATGGTAAACCACTGATCGCTACCACATGGAGCCTGGAGACAACACGCAAAGCTGATGGAACCATAGAGCGCTATGCAAAATGGGAACATGACTTTAACAAGGATGGCGAGCGAAACTTCAAGGGACAATCGCTGAGTGTGGGGAACGACACCAAGTGGGTGGAATATTTTGACGAGGACACCAACTGCAAAGAGCTGAATGAACATCAGTGCAATGATCCCAAACGTATATATGAAGGGCGAGACTTGCGAGCCGAGTTCGTAGCGCAGGATTACAGTACTATCGATTTTGTTCAGATGTGGACGAAAAATGCCAATGCCACGGGCCACGACATCGAGATGATCGAGTACAAAACCGATGCACCGACGCGCGACTGGTTCAAGCCGGACAATCCGGGGCAACCCGGTTTCCGCCGACTGGAGCATTACGCTAAAGAAGGCGACGGTGTACGTATCACACATGAGAGTGACTGGAACGCTGATGGCTCCATCAATCAGCGAGAGTCACTGCTCAGTCGCAAAAATGGCACAACGCGTTATGAGTCAGGAAAAATTGTTTGGGCCAATCCTCTCGATGATTCGTTCGAAGAGTATGCGGACTACAACTTCCACACAGATACACGTTTGCCTTATTGGTACGAAAATGTGGTCGAATCTATCCCCCTGGGAGATGGGCTACAGCAGTTAACCATGGAAGGGAAGCGCTATTTGCTGGATGAGGAGAAACAGCTGCGCAAGAGCGATGACTCACACCCGGATGGCTACCTGTTCCATCAGTACAAAGTGCAACAGAAAGAGGTATCTGCCGATGAGCAGCAGATCCATGTGACTTGGCAGCACATTGCGCTGGATGGACATGACTTCAACCGTAACGATATTGGCCAGGAGTTCAAGGTCATGCGTCGGCACAAGGTTGATGGGGATGCAATGAAAGGGTGGTGGATTGGCCATAACTATGCCGAGTGGGGTAGTCAAGCGGTGGACAATCTCCCTAGCAAAGTGCTCGCGCTGCTGGCAGAAGGCAAGAGCTTTGCTCAAATTACAGCCGCTGAGCTGCCCGGATTGGGGGCTTATGACCAAGTTGCGCTGTCTGGTCCTCTGTTTACCACTGCGTTCAAAGGGTATCTGGTGACAAACGACAGTTGGCTTGGTGCCTCTGGCAAACAAAAAATGACGGTGAATGGTCAGCGTGTCGGCACACAGGACCTGTTGCTACAACAGGCGGGGGGCATGACTTCGCTGGTTTTCCTGAAAGGAATTGGTTCGGAACCCTGTGCCTGGTGGACTTGCTGGGAGCAACGGATTACTTCGCTTGACGGCGTTGACCCAGCGAAAGGGATCATGACATTCAAGCGCTGGAGTGACACTGACCCATTTACAACACTTTACCTGCGTGAAGCGGATGCTGACGTAGCCATGGCTCCTTGATTGTCAGGGAGGAGTTTATAAATAGAGTGATCGCGGGGCTCCTGAGGCCCCGTGATGCATTTATGACGAACGATATCTCCGGCGTTGTGGTTGCCACCCTCTGAGGCAGGTCACTGAATCGGGCAAGCAAGAGTGGTTAAATGGTCGGCTTACATCTTGCCGGATATTGCTGTGACCATGCCATCTGAACTTCAGCCGCTGCTCGCTTGGCCCGACTATCTGCAGGCATCCTGGCTGCGCTGCGCCCACCAGACCAGTGCCACCTTCTGGCATCCGCCCCACAGCGCCAAGGGGCAGACCTTGCAGAGCCTGCGCCAGCGCAAGCGGGACCTGCTTACCACCGGCGAGATGGCCCTCGAGGATCTCTACGAATTTATGGAGGGGCGCCCCTGCGCCCTGCTGCTCACCGACGAGAGCGGCTGCCTGCTGGCCCAGACCGGCCACCCCGACACCCTGCGCGAGCTGGCGGTGCTGGGGTTTGGCCCCGGCGCTTTTTTCAGCGAGGGGCGTATCGGCACCAATGCCATCAATCTGGCGGCACTGGAGGGCGTGCCGCTCTGCGTCAGCGGCCCCCAGCACTTCAACCAGACCCTCCATCCGTGGCACAGCTGCGCCAGTCCGGTCTACAACAGCAATGGCCGTCAGGTCGCCATCATCGCTTTGATCTGCAAGGTGGAGGAGGCGAGCGCTGGCGATCTGGCGCTCACCGTCAGCGCCGGACGCGAGCTGGCCCATCTGCTGCAGATGGAGACCCTGATGCAGGAGTCCCAGCACCACCTGAGCGAACTTTACGCCCTGCTCGATGGCATGGATGACGGCGTGCTGGCCTGGGATCCGCAGGGTCGGCTGCGCTACCTCAACGCGCTGGCGGCCAATCGGCTGCGGCTCGATCCCGCGCTCTGTCTCGGCCAGCCGCTGGAGCAGCACCTGTTGCTGCCCCAGCGGTTGCAGCTGGCCATCAGGGGGCAGACGCCGCTCAGCCATGTGGAGGTGACGCTGGAGCGGCTCGGCGCGCAGGAGGGGGAGTTCATCAATGCGCTGGTGAGCCTCAAGCCGCTGCCGGGGCCGGAGGGGGTCAGCTTTATCGCCCTGCTGCACCCGGTCGATCGGCTGCGGGCCATTCACCAGCTGCGCCAGACGGTGTCCGAGCTGTCGGCACTGGTGGGGGAATCGAGCGCCATGCGCAAGCTGCTGCGCTATGCCCGGCAGGCGGCCCAGAGTCAGGGGCCGATCCTGCTGCGCGGCGAGGAGGAGGTGGGCAAGGCCCAGCTGGCGGAGGCGATCCACTTTGGCAGTGAACGGGCCGCCGGGCCGCTCATTACCCTTAACTGCAAGGCGCTGCCGAGCGAGCGGATGGCGCTGGAGCTGATGGGTTCCGACGAGGCGGGGCAGGAGCGGGCGGGCAAGTTCGAGCTGGCTCACGGCGGCACGTTAGTGCTGGAGCAGGTGGAGTGCCTCTCTGCTCCCATGCAGGCGGCGCTGCTGCAACTGCTCAAAACCGGTCGCATCCAGCGCTTCGATTCGGCCCGCATCCTGCCGCTCAAGGTGCGGATCATAGCCACCAGCAGCGCCCCGCTGGAACAACTGGTGCAGGAGGGGCTGTTTGGCCGCCAGCTGCTCTATGCCTTGCAGGCGTGCGAGCTGTGGCTGCCGGGGCTGCGGGAGCGCGCGGCGGATCTGCCGGGCCTTATCAGCCAGCAGCTGGGGGCGCAGGGGCGCGAGCCGGTGCGCCAGTTCAGTCCGGCGGCCCTCGATTGTCTGCTCGCCTATCCCTGGCCCGGCAATCTGGGGGAGCTGCGCAGCGCCGTCGAGCATGCCCTGCTTCATGCCGGTCAGGGGCCGATCCCGCCCGAGGCGCTGCCCGCCGCCATTCGCCACGGCTATCAGCGGGTGGCCGACGAGGTGGTGGGGCAACCGCTGCTCACCCTGGCGGAGTTGGAGCAGCAAGCCATCTTGCGCTGCGCTCACGCTTGCAAGGGGCAGGTGAGCCAGATGGCCCAGCATCTTGGCATCAGCCGCACCACCCTGTGGCGGCGGCTCAAACTGCTCGAAATTGATCCCGCCGACTATCACGGCTGACGGTGAGCCGTCGCGAACTGGCCCGCAGAAAGCGAAACGGCCCCGCAGATGCGGGGCCTTGTTATATGGCAGGGTCAGTGGTGGCGTGGTTACAGCCCCAGCTGGTGGGCGGTGACGATGGCCGCCAGCACATTCTCGGCCGTGACCTTGAACGGCATGTTGTGGATGGTTTCGCCCTCGGCGGTAGAGGCTTTGGCCACCTCCATCAGGCGCGCCATATCCAGCTCCTTGACCCCCATCATATGCAGGTTGGTCGGCAGGCCCACCGAGCGGCAGAAACCCAGCACCGTCTCAATCTCCGCTATCGGGGCGTTCTCCAGTACCAGTTGCACCAGGGTACCGAACGCCACTTTCTCACCGTGGTAGAGGTGGTGACACTCGGCGAGCTGAGTCAGACCGTTGTGGATGGCGTGGGCGGCGGCCAGTCCGCTGCTCTCGAAGCCGATACCGCTCAGGTAGGTGTTGGCCTCGATAATGTTCTCCACCGCCTTGGTGCAGAGCCCCTGCTCCACCGCCAGCTTGGCCTTGTAACCATCGGCCAGCAGGGTCTGGTAGCAGAGCTCGGCGATGGCCTGCGCCGCCAGCGTGGAGGCGCCCCCGGCCATGGTCTGGCAACCGGAAACCTTGTTGGCGCGCGCCTCGAAGTAGGTGGAGAGCGCATCACCCATGCCGGAGACCAGCAGCCGTACCGGAGCGCGGGAGACCACGCCGGTATCCATGATGACCATATTGGGGTTGGTCGGGATCATCAGGTATTCGCTGAACTGCCCTTCCGGGGTGTAGATGACCGCCAGCGCGCTGGTAGGGGCATCGGTGGAGGCGATGGTCGGCACTATGACCACCGGCACCTTCTGGTAGAAGGCGACCGCCTTGGCGGTATCCAGGGTTTTGCCGCCGCCGATGCCGATGATGACGTCAAACGGGGTCTGCTGGCAGCGGGCCAGCAGGCGGTCTATTTCGGGGCGGGAGCATTCGCCGTTGAAGCAGTCGAACTCGGGCTTGATACCGGCGCCGTGGAAGCTGGTGGCCACGGTATCACCCACCAGCTTGGTGACGAAGGCGTCGGCCAGGATCAGCGGCTTGCTGCCGAGCGCTTTAACGTAGTTGCCGATATTGGCGAGGGCCCCGTTGCCTTGCACGTATTTGCTGGGGCTGATGATAATGCGGTCCATATTTTATCCCTCTCTCTAGTTCATAGACTTCTTTTGAAACTAACAGGGGCGAAGGGGCGGCTGTGCTGGGGACTCCTTCGTCTTGAATGAAGCTGCACAGGCTCAGCGAGCGAGTGCAGCCCCTTGAAACCTTGATACAGTGGCGTGCGGCGTCAGTCGCCAAAACGCTCGTCGGCCAGTTGCTGGAAGCAGGCCAGGGCGGCGTTGGCATCCTCCCCGCGCGCCAGCAGGGTGAGCGTATTGCCCTGACGCACGTCGAGCATGGTGAGCCGGGTCAGGCTGCGGGGATTGGCCTCTTTATCCCCCTTTTGCAGCTTGAGTTCGGCGGCAAAGGGCTTGAGGGCGGCCACCAGTCGGGCGGCGGGGCGCACATGCAGGCCGTGGGGGTTATCCACCACCACCTCGCAGCGCAGCCAGCCGTCATCGGCAACGGGGGCTGTCTCGGTAGCGGCCTGCGCCGTGCTGGCAGGCAGCATCGCCTGTTTCGGGCCAAGGGCGCCGAGCGCCTCGGCGGCCACCTCATCCAGCGTCAGGCCGGAACCAGCCGCCACCACAGCGGCCAGCGTGCCTTCGACCAGCGGGGCCGGGCAGAGCCGCACCCTCGCGCTTAACTCGGGGGGCAGCAGTTCGAGGGCGGTTTCGGCGCTCAAGAGGGCGCTGCCCAAGTCCATCAGCACCAGCACACCGCTGCCGTCATCCGCCTCTTCAATCGCACTCATCACCGCGATGGCATCGGTGCCGATGGGGTGGTCGGGGTCATCGACCCCGGCCGCCAGCAGCAAACGAGCCGGGCTGCCGAGCTGATCGGCCAGCGCTTTCAAACCGGCCGCCAGCATGGCGCTGTGAGAGACAACTACGATTCCGATCATGTCTACAACCTCGCTCTGTCACGCAGGGCGGTCAGCAGCAGCAGGGTCGAGGTGGCCCCGGGATCCTGATGGCCGATGCTGCGCTCGCCAAGATAGCTGGCGCGCCCCTTGCGGGCCTGCATCTGGATGGTGGCCTCGGTACCGGCTGCGGCAGCCGCCACCGCCTTGTCCAGCGCTTCGTTGAGGGGCAGCTCTTGCTGCTGCGCCTGTTGCAGGGCGGCCAGTGCCGGCCACCAGGCGTGGCACATGGTCTTGTCGCCCGGCTCGGCACGGCCGCGGGAGACGATCCCCTCGACCCCGTCGCTCAGCATTTTGCACAGCTGACTGAGACTGAGGCTCTGGCAGGCATCGCTGCTGGCCGCCGCCCGGATAAAGAAGGTGCCGTAGAGCGGGCCGCTGGCACCGCCGACCGAGGAGAGCAAGGTCATGCCGGTGGTTTTCAGCACCTGACCGATATCCTTGTCCGCCACTGCTGGCAGCTTCTCGGCCACCTTGGCGAAGCCGCGCTGCATATTGAGGCCGTGGTCACCGTCGCCGATGTCGGTATCCAGCGCGGTGAGGTAGTCACGCTGCTCGGTAAAGATCTGTTCGCAGTCGAGCAGCCAGTTGACGATGTGATGCTTGCTTAACATGGGTTCTCCTTAGCAGCCGCGACGCAGGGCGGGGGTGTGAACGGGGGCATCCCACAGGGTCATCAGCTCATCATCCACCTTGAGCAAGGTGATGGAGATACCGGTCATGTCGAGGGAGGTGCAGTAGGGACCGATCAGGTTGCGCACCAGATGGATGCCCGCCTCCTCGCACAGGGTGGCGAGGCGGCCATAGACACCATACAGCTCTGAAATCGGGGTGCCGCCGAGGCTGTTGACCAGCGCGATAACCCGATCGCCCGCATTCAGCGGTTCGATAAAGGTGTGCTCCTCCTGCCAGCTGCCGCTGGTGCGATCCCAATGACGCAGGGTGCGGCCGTAGGGGGTGTTGTCAGCAAGCTCGCTGAACATGTCGTCCACAAGGGTATTGAGGTCGGTGAAGGGGCGACGCTCGATGCCCGGCTCACCGTGGATGCCGACGCCGAACTCCATCTCGTTGTCCGCCAGAGTGAAGGAGGGCTTGCCAGCGGCCGGCACGGTACAGGCATGGGTGGCAACCCCTATGGTGCGGCTCTGGTTGTTGATGCGACGGGCCAGCGCCTCGCAACGCGCCAGATCGTAGCCCGCTTCGGCGGCGGCACCGACCAGCTTCTCGCACAGCACGGTCGTGGCAACCCCACGGCGGCCGGCGGTGTAGAGGCTGTCTTTGACCGCCACATCGTCATCGATCAGGGCGAAGCCCACCTTGACACCATCGCCGTGCAGCAGCTCGACCGCAGTTTCGAAGTTGAGTACGTCGCCGGTGTAGTTCTTCACCAGAAACAGCACGCCAGCGCCGCCATCAACGGCCTGACCGCACTCGTACATCTGATCCGGGGTCGGGGAGGTAAAAATTTCGCCGGGGCAGGCACCATCCAGCATCCCTTTGCCTACCAGACCACCGTGCATCGGCTCGTGGCCGCTGCCACCGCCACAGACCAGCGCCACCTTGCCCATCACGGGGGAGTCGGCGCGGGTGATGTAGTGGGGCTCGATACGTACCTTGAGCTCGGGGTGGGCGGCTGCCATCCCCATCAGTTGTTCACGGACCACGGCATCGACGGCATTGATCAGTTTCTTCATGGCTCACTCCTTGGCTTGCCACCGCTCGGGTGGGCAAATGGTTGATGGAGCCAGTCTAACGACAGAAAAAGGGATAAAAATGACGGCCGATTTGGTTCGGATTTGAAACAGCAGAAGGGGGATGGGTGTTTCAATCTGAAACAACGCAGGGCAAGCGGGCGGGAAACTGTTAGCTGACTCACAGCCATGAAAAAGGGCCCCGCAGGGCCCTTGGCTATAACCGGAATATGCGGGCGGGTTAGATGGCCCAGCCACCGGCATAGAAGACCACCAGCGCCAGGGCGATGATGACGGTGCCGACGTTGAGCTTCTTCCACTCGGCAGCGAAGATGCGGCCAACGACCAGCGCCACGAAGCCCAGCATGATGCCGGTCACTATGTTGCAGGTGAGCACGATGAAGACGGCGCACAGCATCCCGGAGAGCGCATCGACCGAGTCGTTGAAGTCCAGCTTGGTGACGTTGCCCAGCATCAGCAGACCGACGTACATCAGGGCCGGTGCGGTGGCGTAAGCCGGTACCAGATAGCTGAGCGGGGAGAGGAAGATCATCAGCAGGAACAGCACGCCGACCAGCGCGGCGGTCAGACCGGTCTTGCCACCGGCCGCGGTGCCTGCGGCAGATTCGATGTAGACGGCAGCCGGAGCGCCACCAACGGCACCTGCCACCATGCTGCTGACGGAGTCGGCAGTCAGGGCCTTGCCGCCGCTGATGATGTGGCCACGTTCGTTGATAAGGCCCGCCTGACCGGCCACGGCACGGATGGTGCCGGTGGCGTCAAACACGGCGGTCATCACCAGCGCCAGCACGGTGGGAATCACCACCGGATTGAGGGCACCCAGCAGATCCATGCTGCCCACTAGTGAGCCCTTCTCGCCAGTCAGGCTCGGCATGGCGAAGAAGCCGTGCCAGGCCACGTTCGGGTCGAAAATCAGGCCGATAATAGAGATGGCGATGATCACCATCAGGATGCCGCCCGGCACCTTGCGGCGCTCCAGACCGAAGATGGCGGCCAGACCCAGCACCGTCATGACGACAGGGAAGGCGGTCACTTCACCCAGCTGAACCGGCAGACCGGCCCCTTCGTTCTTGATCACCATGCCGACGCCGTTGGTGGCAATCAGCAGCAGGAACAGACCGATACCGATACCGGTACCGTGAGCGATGCCGGAGGGGAGGTTATCCAGGATCCACTGGCGCACGCCGGTGACGCTGATCAGGGTGAACAGCACCCCCATCAGGAAGATGGCACCCAGGGCGACCGGAATGCTCAGTCCCTGGCCCAGTACCAGACTGAAGGCGGTAAAGGCGGTGAGGGAGATGGCGCAACCGATAGCCATCGGCAGCTTGGCCCACAGACCCATCAGCAGGGAGCCGAAGGCGGCGATCAAGCAGGTGGCCACAAACACCGGGCCCTGCTCAAAGCCGGCAGCACCCAGCATGTTCGGCACCACTATGATGCTGTAGACCATCGCCAGGAAGGTGGTCAGCCCCGCGACCAGCTCCTGACGCACGCTGCTGCCGCGCGCAGAAATGGAAAAATAAGAGTCCAGAAAGCCGCCGGTCCCTGCCTGGGCGGCCATATCTTGCTTTGCCATAACTAATCCTGAAAGTGTGAAGGAAATCGTTTGCGTTGGTGGCGCGCAAAATAGCAAGAATTCGCGGTAAATGCAGTGCATAACCTGATATTTTCGTCACTATTTTACATTTTGAGTCCATTCGGAGCTCTTCGTTAGACTCAAGTGGTAAGAGCGTGCAAGGCAGGGATCAAACGGTCGGCGGCGGGGAGTGCGGTGAGCAAAAAGCAGGGAACAACAAAAAACCCGCCGAAGCGGGTTTTTTTAAATTTTTGCAGAGCTGTCAACCGTTGGCGTCAGCCATCTGCAGCATGCTTCAGCTGTAATTACAGAGCAATTACGTTGGCAGCAGCCGGGCCTTTCTGGCCTTGCTCGATGGTGAACTCAACACGCTGACCTTCGTCCAGGGTTTTGAAGCCAGGGGTCTGGATGGCGGAGAAGTGAACGAACACGTCTTTGCTGCCGTCAACCGGGGAGATGAAGCCAAAACCTTTTTCGGAGTTGAAGAACTTAACGGTACCAGTCACTTTAGACATAATAATTTCTCTTTAATTTAGTGTTAGAAATGCCATCAGATGGCAAATTTGATTTTTCGTCAGCAATACGTATGGGGAGCACTAAAGAAGGAGAATTATTTGATAAGAACTATCCGAGGATAACGCTTATGCTAATCACTGCTTTACTAAAATGACTGCCTAACATAATCAGGTCTGAACTGCCGAATCATCGTGAAAGATTAAAACACGCTCTCATTTTTAAAGCAAACTTTATCTCGATATTAATGTTTTGTAACAGCTGAAAATCTCACTTTTTATAGTAAACATGATGTATTTCAACTGCATAGCAAGATCCGTAAGGACTCGTTTCACCCCGGCGGGGGGCAGATTCGGCTTTTTTGTCCTGATTATGTAGCCAGTTCTGGTAAAAAAATGAGAGGAAATGCAAAGGTGGCGTTTGTTGGGGAGTGCCCGTTCGGGTTCTCTCATCGCTCATTTGCGGCAAATGGCTGTGTGATATCACTGCTCTGACATGCAAACGCCCGCTGACACCAGATGCCAGCGGGCGTTTTGAAAGAGGTGATCAGCGCTTGCTGCGAAACTTGTTGCTGACCGAATCAATCCAGCTGAAGGTTTCCGGTAGTACCTGATTCTTGGCGCGCTCTTTGGCTTTCTCGCGAGCCAGCTTGGAGGCTGCCTTGGCCGCTTCGGCGCGGTCGGCCACAATTTTCAGGCGACCCTCTTCGCGGATCTTGTTCCGCTCTCCGTTGGTCAGCTGGTGGTCTGCATTGGCTTGTGCCTTTTGCAACAACAAGGCTATCTCGGCTTTTTCGGCCTCGGTCAGATCTTTCATTTCCAGCTTTTTCACGGCGGGCTCCTGCGGCAGGGTGGTGAGACACCCTAACACAGTTGTGCCGATCACTTCTTATGCAATCGGCTTTCCGGCAGTAAAAATGCGAGTTTGTGCCAACTTTCCGTTATTTCGCTGCCACTTTCCCGCCTGTTTGCCACATTTCAGTTTGTGGCGAGCGGCGAGGGCATCTCTTGCTCCTCCGGCTCGACGTGGATAAGCACGATGGCGTGGGGCAGTTGCGCCATGATGGCGTGTTCGATGCGATCACAGATATCGTGGGCATCGCCGATGCTCATCTCCGGGGGCAGGGTGAGGTGGAAGTCGATATGGCGGCGGCGACCGGCGCGGCGGCTGCGCAGATCGTGAAAACCGCCGGCGGCAGGGCAGCATTCGGTGATGATGCGGCTGGTCATTGCCAGCTCCTCCGGGCTCATGCTCTGGTCGATCAGCGGCTGGAAGGCCTCGTTGAGCATGCTGATCGCCTCCCTGACAATAAAGATGGCGACCGCAATGGCGACCAAGGGGTCGAGGATGGCGAGTGAATGGCCGAACAGACCGGCCAGCCAGATCCCGCCAAGACCGACCGCAACACCGGCGGAGGTGAGCACGTCCGCCTTGAGATGGAGCGCATCGGCAGTCAGGGCGACCGACTCCTCCTCCCGGGCCACCTTATAGAGGTGGGCTGAGACGCCGCTGTTGACCAGCGCCGAGATCACCATCACCAGCACACCCCAGCCAATGCTCTCGATGGGGCTGGGGGTGATCAGCTTGTCGACGGCTTCGAAGATGATCCAGCCCGCGGCTAACAGAATAAGCAGTGCTTCGATAACGCCGGAGACATTTTCAATCTTGTCGTGACCATAGGGGTGGTGTTCATCGGGTGGCAGATCGGACTTTTTCACCGCGAACAGGGCGATCAGGGCCGCCACCAGATCCATGGCGGAGTGGATCGCCTCCGAGATGATACTGACCGAGCCGCTGGCAAACCCGGCCACCATTTTCATGATGATCAGACTGATATTGGAGCAGACCGACACCATGGCGGCTCTGGTTTTTCGGTTCATGTCACAGTTTCCTGAATAACGATGGATATATCGGTGCGGCGCGCATTATATCGGCCTGACCGTAAATAACACTATTCAGAGTTGTAACCTGATGTTTCCGGTGATATCGCGAATGCTTATTAAAAATAGTGGCTGCTTGCACAGCAGTAAATAATGAGAGGAATCTATATTAATCCGTGTAAATACCTTGTTCGCGATGCCTCAATATAAATGTGACAGCATTTGATAATGCGAATTACTCTTTTTTGGTCTTTCCTGCCGAGGTCGTTTGGTCTCCGCGCTCAGGGGGCTGCGCGCGACATTTTTTGGACGAGAATGAGGCTGGATCCGGATGTCACTGGAGGGTATGCTGGGTCTGGTGATGGTCTTGCGCCATCCCACCAAGCGTACTGAAGTTGATGATTCGGATGGCATGCTGGCTCCCTTCGGGAACCAACTGTCTGGGTAACATTTTTGGAGTTTGATGATGAGTAACAAAGAACATCACAACGGCAAAGATGCCAAGAAAAAACCGCAGATGTCACTGAAAGAGAAACGCGAAGCCAAACGTCAGAAAGCAGAACTGAAAAATGGCAGCGCAATGAAGTAACGCTCCCCTACTGTTGTTCCTTCGGAGCCAGTGCAAAGCCAGCCCTTACCGGCTGGCTTTTATGTTTGTGGCTCACGGCGTGGCGCCGTAAGCCGCGAACATCTGGTGATAACGACCATCCTGACGCATCGCCTCAAGGCGCTGCTCAAACAGGGGGCGGGCATCAGCCGCTTCGAACGGACGAGCTGCAAGTTTGGCGTTGGCCAGCGGCTGAAATGTCATTACTCATCCTGCTTTTTCAGAAAGTAACTGATATGCCCCGGCGGCATATCGGGCAGCTGGCCAAAGACCTCGTAACCCTGCTTCTGGTAGAAGGGGAGGGCCTGAAAACTGGTGGTTTCCAGATGGTAGTTGCTGATGCCCTTGCTTTGGGCGTACTGCTCCATGGCGCCGAGCAGGCGGCCGCCCCAGCCATCGCGGCGGAGGGGGTTATCGACCCAGATCCGCTCGCGCAGCTGCTGGCCAGTGATGGTCTCGTTGAAACCATTGAGGTAATCGGGATGTGGCGATTTTCTCTGCATCAGAAACCAAAAACCCCTGAATTAACAGGGGTCTGTATATGTATTCTTTACAGATAACTCTAAGGTTAACTCAGAAAGGAAGGGCAGGATAACTGCCACTGTGTGTGTGAGTTGGTTGAGTGCAAGGCAAGTAACCACAGCATCTATCCACCTTGAAATCTCACCAACATGTCCTTAAATCGCATTAAACCTATCATTAATGTAGTTCGTGTCAACATTTGATGCGTTTACGATAAAAAAGTTTACACAATTTTTCGAACGTCTTTATCTGCGTATTGAATCGCCCCTGGTTTTCTAGACACTCTGTTGCTGAAAAATAAACTGCCTTTCAAACTCTACCGGCGACAGCCCATCATTGGAACCATGGCGCCTGATTGGGTTGTAAAACATCTCGATATAATCAAACACATCGCTGCGGGCTTCGTCTCTTGTCGCGTAAATCCTGCGCTTGATCCGCTCCCGTTTGAGCAACTGGAAGAAGCTCTCGGCGACAGCGTTATCGTGACAGTTGCCACGTCGGCTCATGCTGCAACTCAGGTTGTGGGCTTTCAGAAAGTCCTGCCATTCACCACCGGTAAACTGGCTCCCCTGATCCGAATGCACCAGCACCGGCTGCTTGGGCTTGCGCCGCCAGACGGCCATCAATAACGCATCCACCGCCAAGTCTGCCGTCATGCGTGATTTCATCGCCCAGCCGACGATCTGGCGAGAGAACAGGTCGAGTACCACCGCGAGATACAGCCACCCTTCTTGAGTGCGGATGTAGGTAATGTCAGTCACCCAGGAGATGTTGGGGGCTGGCACATTAAACTGACGAGCCAGCGTGTTTGGGGCCGCCTGTGGGCTCTTGCCTCCATAATGCCCCTTGCGGCGTTGATAGCCCGTTTGCGAACGCAGCCCTTCCCGCCTCATTAATTTGGCCACACGGTGCTTGCCGCAGGCTTCCCCCCGTCACGAAGGTCGCGATGGGTCTTGCGATAGCCGTAGACCGCACCACTTTCCAACCAGGATTGCTTGACCAATCCGGTCAGCCGTTCGTCCTCCTGCTGTCGTGGTGATACGGGCTGTTTCAGCCACGCGTAGAAGCCACTTCGGTGAACCCCCAGGGTCTGGCACAGGGTAACGACACTGTACCGGTCGAGTCGGGAGGTTATGAACGCGTACCTTTCCTTGACTCGCTGGCAAAGTAGGCTGCGGCCTCCTTTAGGATATTGCGCTCCTCGGTGACCTGGCGCAGTTCGGCTTTCAGGCGGCGTATCTCGGCTTGCAAGGCAGACTCTTCGAGCAGCTGGTCAGCGGGCTTACCGTACTGCTTGAGCCAGGCATACAGACTGTGGCTGGATACCCCAAGGGCTCGTGCAACATCAGCTACCGGCCGCCCACGCTCGGTGACTTGTTTAACCGCTTCGATTTTGAATGTTTCTGGATAACGCTGACGGGTCATAACACCTCCAATAGTTGCCTCATTTTAAGGCTGTGAGGTGTCTAGGGAACTGGGGGCGATTCACTATAACCAAGCTCATTTACCAGATTAAAAACCACTGCGTTATCGCAAGACGTGTAAAAGAAGTCTATTAATCTAATTTATAGTCAAATCCACATTTTACATATAGATGTCAATTGATTTTTGTTACCCATATAAATAATCGCTTAGGGTCAAAAAAAATATTTTGGCCTTAATTTTGGTAAAGAATTTGAATTTTCTATATCAAATATGCATTTTCCTCAGTCAATATCACTACTCGACTCAACATCCTACGGATTATCGCTTGTTACAAATAATCAACACTCGTGCATCTTCCTGCTAGCAGGTGTTTACATCTAACTTCTCGGTCATTAAATTGAAATCTCCGTTTGGAGCCTGCTCTCCTGGTATTCATCAACCTTCATTTCATAAGGAAATAAAAAATGACTCTGAATAAAAAGGATATTAAATTCGTTTCTGCGGCTGCACTGAAACATGTTCAGCACGTACTGTTCTGAATATGGACGTATGAAAAAGGATGGTGTGTATACACCATCCTTTTTCAATAGGGGATTATAGAATGTTGCATAAAATTATAGGGTCTATTGACCAAGAAAGTTTTTTTAATACTTACTTCGAAAAAAAACCACTCTTCCAAAGAGCAGCGAGCAGTCTCATCAATATGTTCACCCTAGCTGACTTTGATCGCTATTTGATTGCTGGAGAGGGCATGCTACATAACTTAGTTAGAATAACTAAGGATGGGGTGGCAATAACGATACCGACCTATCATGGTCAAGCAACAACACAACGAGAATTCGTACTTGAAGCGTTCAAATCTGGTGCGACACTTAAGCTAGAAGATCTTGATAATCGTCACAGTGACATCGCTAAGATCTGCAAAAGCCTTGAGGACATTTTTGGTGGATATGTTTTCGCAAAACCATTCCTTACTGGCGCAAACTTCCCAGGCCTTGATACGCATTTTGATACCACAGAAGTTTTTGTTGTCCAACTAGAAGGGCGTAAAGTTTGGCATGTTTGGGACAAGGTAATCGATAATCCAACTCTTCCACTTCAACAGAACTTTAAAGATGTCGATCTTGGAGCTCCATCAATTGAGGTTATTCTAGAACCTGGAGATATATTATATATTCCAGCAGGAGCGCCACATTCTGCACGATGCTTAGATAGCCACTCATTATATATGGCTATTGGTTTGCAACCAATAAAAATTTTTGAAGTACTGGAAGGATACCTACGGCTAATGTCTGAGCACATAGTTGAACTCAGACAGAATATATATCCATTCACTGAACGAGATCTTCTTGATAAAAATACAAAACTACTTTTAGATCGATTAAAGAAAGTACCTTTTGATGTAATTAAAGCTGACTTTGATATCGCATATAGCGCAACCAAACATGAGACCTGCGATAGACGCCTGGAAACTCTTGCTGCATCACATGCGATTACTGAGTCAACAAAGCTACGGCTAAGGCAAGGTGTTGATATACAGGCTAGAACTGGTGACGGTTCTATATCAATATATTTTAGTTCGACAATCAGCCCAGGAAAACCGCTTGTTTCAAGGCCTTCGAATGTAACTCTTCCTGATTATTGTCAGGGTGAAATAGATTATATTTGCTCAAGGGGATTAGTTTGCTTTACTCCAAGTCAGCTCTCTGGCGACCTAAACCTAGAGTCGAAAGTTCTGCTCTGTCAAGAGTTGGCTAATGTTGGCATTCTTATTTTAGAGTAACATTAAAGGGGCGTTTTCGTGTATCTTGATTTATTAAGTAAAGTGCTAACAAACAAAATCTATGAACCTGATAGTCCAAAAGCAACACCTGATGAAGTGGACGAAATAAAGAAGACTCTAGACTTATTAATGAACGATGGTATCAATCTTAATATCAGCGCAGAAGACTTGACCCAAATCCTTCAGTACACCAAGAGATCTAGAAATATTCATACATACGTTAGCGTTGACGCATTGAATAATATACGAGATGCCATAACAATCACAAATGAAAAAAAGATTGTTGGCGATGTATTAGATTGTGGGGTTTTGAGAGGGGGGACTTCAATCTACATGGCTGGAGTTCTGAAAAGCCTAAACTCATCTCGTAAGGTTTATGTAGCAGATTCCTTTTCAGGTCTACCGGTTCCCAGTACCCAGGATGGGATTTTTGCAAATCATTTCTGGTATCGATTTTCTAAGGCACTTCCGATATATAACCTAGACTGCTTAGCAAGCATTGATGATGTAAAGGAAAATTTTAATCGTTATGGATTACTCGACGATAACATAATTTTCATGCCAGGCTGGTTTGAAGATACACTACCATCATTATCAGCTGCTAATGTTAAGTTTAGTGTTGTAAGAATTGACGCGGATTGGTATAGCTCAACAAAAGACGTTCTAGATAACGTATATCACCTAATATCCGATGGCGGATTCATCATCATTGATGATTATAATCTACCAGGATGTAAGCTAGCGGTTGATGAATTTAGAGAAAAAAATGGAATTTCAAAACCACTTCAAATTGCAGATGAAGTTGCAGGAGTATTCTTTTGGATAAAATAACTCATTCATTTACAAACCGTCTCAAGCTACTTTTACTGGGTGATGGGTTGGTCGTGTTCGGGGGATGGATTGACTATATAGCCATACTGACAATATGTGTGTATCGATTTCAAGTTGATAGCATGGAGATAGCAATTATCGGCGCAAGTATGCTATTGCCAGGTATCATATTTACCGGATTTATTAGTAATTTTGTTAATGGCTGTAAAGTTCTTTATTGGTTACGTACAAGTCTGATGCTAAGGGCATTGCTGACTGTTGCACTATTAACTGCAAGCAACCTATATATCTTTGTGGCAATAGCTGTAATTAGATCTCTATTTAATAGCATAGCCACACCAGCTATATCAGTTATCAGTGCTCGTTGTGTACCAGCGGAAAACAGAACTCGCTACTATTCCTTGCTAAATATGATGAATAGTGCAGCAAAGATAACTGGCCCTGCACTTGGTGGAGCAATCGCGTCATTCGGGAGGGATGAATATGCATTGGTGATTTCAGGTGGATTAACGCTGGCTGGCTGCCTTGTGTTCTGGACAATAAAGACTACAACAGTTAAAGATGGACTGGACAATTCACCAAGCTCAAAGCCATCAACATTGAGTAATGAAAGTTGGAATTCATACGCCATAGTAATGGCCATATTTTTTATCGCCGTTTTCATGGTCAACAATCAACTCCCAATTTTACTTAGAGATAACGGGTTAGATAAAAGTGCCCTTGGTGTATTAGTATCTTCATCTGCTATAGGAAACTTTCTCTATGGGTTGTGGAGTGCTCGTAATGCTACGTCTTCTTCTCTGAAAGGACTAATTGAGGAGATCTTGTTCCCTGCCTTTATTACTATGTGTATGTTTATTTTGATCGCACCCATATTATATGAACCCTTTACATTACAATTGGCATCATTGGCTATAGTATTTTTTGTTGTAGGGCTTTTCAGTTCTAGATTTGCGATCTCATCAAATGTATACCTGGCTGAAAACTTTCAAGCTAGCCTTGGGATTGCAGCTGGACGACTGCAAGCAATCCAGAACAGCTCTATGCTTCTAGCGCCATTCATAGGAGCATTTGTTCTTAGCCATTCATCTGGAGCTTTTTTATTTGTACTGGCAGGTGTTACTGGTATCACAGGGTTATTTGCTGTATATATGATGACTGTAAGAAAAGGCGTTAAACAGACGTTGGATGCAAAGAGTCCAGAGTAGGCACTAATAGGTGATATGAGCTGCTAGGAAGCGAATCCCTGTGAGCTTATAAAAATTTATCGACTAACATGTATGGATGCATGCTTGAAGATCAAGTAACTAATAGCAGAGACTATTGGGACTATCTTACAGGCATGTAAACTATCGAATCTATGGAGATTTAATCTGGAATTTTCATAAACGAACCGTATTTTCTTCTTAGGTTATCAATAGACTTAATAGCCTGCCTTTCTTTGTCTTCCAATGCTTTTATCTCTGTTGTCTTTTCTTTTAGCAACTGCTCAAAAATAACTTTAGCCTGCTCTCTTGATTCAATATCCACGATGCTTGCCAAGTCTTTGGATTTTTCTGTTAAGGCATCTTCTCGTGCTTGTAGTGAGATGAGGCTATCATTTAAATTTTTCTGTATTAGTTCTAAGGAAGCTGAACTCCTGCGTATTTCGACTTCACCAGCATCAAGCTGAGCCTCTTTGGCTTTAATTGTTCTATTTATATCATCAACCTGTGAATAAAACTCTGCCTTAAGTTCATCTAAATTGAGAAGGTCGTATAGCAAATCTTGCTTTTGATCAATCTCATCTTGTATATGATAGCGACGGTTTTTCAATTCCATTTCAAAGCTTCTGTATTGATCTTCCAATAGGATTATTTTTTCCTGTACCTCTAAAATGGACGACTCTTTATCAATCCGACATTCCGCACCTGATTTAGGAATAAATTTGCCGATAGCGCTCACCCAATACCTCCAACATGATCTGCTGGTCTCCTGTTAGCTCCGTTACTTGTGGCGGAGCGTCTCCCAGTCGATATTCATGGATGCCACCAAAGCGCAAAAAGATCCAACGGGCCGTCGGCTGCTGGGTCGGCTTCTTTTTCATATCCGCCACGCTGCGGTTTTGCTCCACTAATCCTTGCCGGATACGATGCTCCAACGCGGCGTAAATCATCAGGCTACAGGTCATCACCATCAGCAGCGCTTCAATCCGCTCCGGTTTTTTCAGGTACAGTGAGGAGGTTAAAAACTCCGGGCTCTTGAGAAAACGAAAGCCCCGTTCGACATTTTGCTGCGCTTTATAGGTGGCCAACAGCTCTGCCATGGTCAGCGTATCGCTGTGGTCATTGGTCGCCAGGATGAACACACCGGTCTGGTTGCGAGCCTCTTCAACGCAAGCCAGGTGTAGTGGCATAGTGAATTT
>NZ_CDDH01000101.1 GCF_000819725.1 Aeromonas australiensis
CCGCCGAATTCCCCGGCAGATGGTCTTGTTAGGGCGATAGCATGGTCTTTGATGCCTTTTTCATGGCGAAGATGGCCGATAGGCCGACTTGTCAGCCAGTGAGCAGCCCCATGGAGCCGAGCGAAAAAAGAACCCCCCTCTTTGAAAAAGTGGGGGGTTCTTCAGCAATCTGAGGGCTCCCGCGGGAGCCCTCTTTATTTATCTGAACCTCATCCAACTTAGATGATTACGGTGGAGAGGCTGTGCTCTTCATCCGGCGCAACGGTCACACCCGCCTCACCGGCGATGGCCGCTTCGACGCAGAGCATGGTGCGATAGCCATCGTCGCTCATGTCGGCCATGGCGGTGGCCCCTTCCAGCCAGGGGGTCCAGACCACCACGCTGTCGTGGTTGCCACTGACCACCCGGGTCTCGAGCTCACCATCCTGCACCCTCACCAGCGCCTCTGGCTGCCAGTAGACCCGATCCAGCGGCCCGTTCAGGGTCAAGGTACCCTGCTGCTTGGCATCCTCTTCGGTCAGCTTGTCGGCATAGGGCTCACCCAGACCGCTCACGCTCACCGCCTCCGGTGCGCTGATCTGCAAATAGGTGTGCAGCGCACCGCTGTAAGTCAGCGGCTGAGCACCTGTATTGCGAGTGGTCAGCACCAGCGAAAGCTCCTTGCCAACCAGCACGTCCAGCTCCAGCTCGAAAGGGTGATCCCACAGGGCGCGGGTGGCGTCGCTGTCGCGCAGAGAAAGATGGACGAGCGTGCCGTCGGCATGGTCGGAGACCCCGTCCAGCATCCAGAGGGTGGTACGGGCAAAGCCGTGGGAGGGCTTGCCACTACCGACACGAGCTGGCGCCGGGCCAAACCAGGGCCAGCAGATCGGGATACCACCGCGAACAGGCTTGCTGCCATCCAGCACCGCCTTGTCGCTCAGCCAGATGGAGGCTGGTTCGCCATGACGCTGATAGCTCAGCACATGGCCACCAAACAGGCTTATATCGGCCTTGGCATAGTCGTTGTTGACGGAGAGAACCGGCAGGCCGGCCGCATTGTTGGCAAGCTTGCAATTGGCGGTCAGGGGACGAATGGATTGCATGTGGACTCCTGTCATCAGGGGAAACCGGAAAACAAAAAGGCGGCCAATGGCCGCCTTTTTCAAGCTACGCGATTGCGCATCCCAAATTACTTGGAGATGTGAGCGATCAGGTCCAGAACTTTGCTGGAGTAGCCCATTTCGTTGTCGTACCAAGATACAACTTTAACGAATTTGTCGTTCAGCTGGATACCAGCCTTGGCGTCGAATACGGAGGTCTGACGCTCACCCAGGAAGTCGGTAGATACAACTTCGTCTTCGGTGTAGCCCAGAACGCCTTTCATAGCGCCTTCGGAAGCAGCTTTCATCGCTTCGCAGATTTCTGCGTAGGTGGCAGCTTTCTTCAGGTTAACGGTCAGGTCAACAACAGACACGTCCGGAGTCGGAACACGGAAAGCCATACCGGTCAGCAGGCCTTTCAGTTCCGGGATAACTACGCCAACAGCTTTGGCAGCACCGGTAGAGGACGGGATGATGTTCTGAGCCGCACCGCGGCCACCGCGCCAGTCTTTGGCAGACGGACCATCAACGGTCTTCTGGGTAGCAGTGGTAGCGTGAACTGTGGTCATCAGGCCAGACTCGATACCGAAGGTATCGTTCAGAACCTTGGCGATCGGTGCCAGGCAGTTGGTGGTGCAGGAAGCGTTGGAAACGATGTCCTGGCCAGCGTAGGTAGAGTCGTTAACACCCATTACGAACATCGGGGTAGCGTCTTTGGACGGGCCAGTCAGAACAACTTTCTTGGCACCAGCAGCGATGTGCTTACGAGCAGTCTCGTCGGTCAGGAACAGACCGGTAGCTTCAGCAACAACGTCAACACCGATTTCGCCCCACTTCAGGTTGGCCGGGTCACGCTCAGCGGTAACACGTACGGTTTTGCCGTTTACAACCAGGTTGCCGTCTTTAACTTCAACGGTACCGTTGAAACGACCGTGAGTTGAATCGTACTTCAGCATGTAAGCCATGTAGTCAACATCGATCAGATCGTTGATACCAACAACTTCGATGTCAGCACGCTCAGCGGCCAGACGGAATACGAAACGACCGATACGGCCAAAACCGTTAATACCTACTTTGATAGTCATATTTAGTTACCTAACTGTTCAGTAGTCAAAGAAAATTCCGCTTGTAAATTTACTAGAACTCCCCCGTGAGTCAACCAACATTCTGTCTGAAATTGCGCTATATCATGAAAAACTGTGAAATTTATTTTCTGTTTATGTAACTGACTACCACGTTTTGACGAAAAAAGTGCCAGCACGTGGCATCGGGTAGATATCAACAATAGTGCCTACTCGGTCACACAACCATTCACAGAGATATGTAAAAATGTGCGCGGTTTAGCATGGCCAACGAGCCACTGTTCAAGTACCACCCATAAAAATCAAACAAAATAGTATAGATAGAATCCACAGCGGGAATTCTCAAACTATGACCACCCTGATTGAACAGCTGGCTGCCGCAAAAGGTATCGCCAGCGAGTATGTCGATGCCTGGGGCCACCCGGCCCAGGTATCCGAAGAGAGCAAGGCCGCCATGCTGGGCGCCATGGGCTACCGCGTCGATGACGAGGCAGCACTGGTACAACAGCTGGAGGAGGAACATCGCCAGCACTGGCTGCGGGCGCTGGATCCTGTGATGGTGGTTCGCACCGGCGAGCCCGTTACCCTTGAGGTTCGCCTCCCCATCGAATTCGTCAACGACGCCCTCACCTGGCAGCTCCAGCAGGAGCAGGGTGCTGTGCTGTCCGGTCAATTCACCCCCATCGAGGGTGAGCTGGTCGGCGTGGCCGAATTTGAAGAGATGGAGTGCCAGGCCTATCGCGTTACCCTGGAGATGGCCCCCGAGCTGGGTTATCACCAGCTGGTAGTGCTGGAAGAGGGCAATGACGAGCCGCTGGCCACCATGCGCCTTATCGTCGCCCCCAAGGCGTGCTACAAACAGGCGCCGATTGCTGATGGCCGCAAGGTATGGGGTCCGAGCGTACAGCTCTACTGCCTGCGCAGCCGCCACAACTGGGGTATCGGTGATTTCAGCGATCTGGGCCAGCTGGTCGAGAAAGCGGCCGCCTGGGGGGCCCACTTCGTCGGCCTCAACCCCATCCACGCCCTCTATCCGGCCAATCCGGAGAGCGCCAGTCCCTACAGCCCCTCTTCCCGTCGCTGGCTCAACGTGGCCTATATCAATGTGGAAGCGGTGCCCGAATTCCAGCAAAGCGATCGCCTGAAAGCGGAAGTGGCGAGCCCTGCCTTCCAGCAACATCTGGCCGATCTGCGTGCCAAAGAGAACGTCGATTACACCGGCGTGATCCAGACCAAACTCGGCATGCTGCGTCAGGTGTTCGACGAAGCCAGCCTTGGCGCCGAGCGTCAGGCCGCCTTTGATGCCTTCGTGGCCGCTGGTGGCGACAGCCTGCAACAGCAGGCAGCATTTGATGCCCTGCAGGCCCACTTCTATGCCAAGGGCGAAAATGCCTGGGGCTGGCCGGTATGGCCGCAGGAGCTGCGCGATTACCACAACCCTGCCGTTGCCGCCTGGATGGCCGAGCACCCGCAAGATGTCAACTTCTACCTCTATCTGCAGTTCCTGGCTGATGAGCAGCTGGCGCAAGCCGATGCCCGTGCCAAGGCTGCCGGCATGGTGATGGGTATCTACCGGGATCTGGCAGTGGGCGTCTCGGAAGGTTCCACCGAGATCTGGGCCAACCAGGATCTCTACTGCCCGAAAGCCTCGGTCGGTGCGCCGCCCGATATCCTCGGCCCGCTCGGTCAGAACTGGGGCCTGCCCCCGATGAACCCGAACAAGCTGTTCGAAGCGGCCTATCAGCCGATGGTGGACCTGTTCCGTGCCAACATGCGCTCCTGCGGCGCACTGCGTATCGACCACGTGATGGCCTTGCTGCGCCTGTGGTGGGTACCGCCCGGAGCGTCCGCCGCCAAGGGCGCCTACATCTACTATCCGGTCAACGATCTGCTGGGCATTCTGGCCCTCGAATCCCACCGTAATCAGTGCCTGCTGATCGGCGAGGATCTGGGCACCGTGCCGGAGGGGATCGACGTGACCCTGAAAGAGAACGGCGTTCACTCCTACAAGGTGTTCTTCTTCGAGCGCTCCAAGGAAGATGGCGGCTTTATCTCCCCGGCGCACTACACCGAGCAGGCGATGTCGGCCCTGACCACCCACGACATGCCGACCCTCAAGGGCTTCTGGCACTGCGACGATCTGGCGCTCGGCCGTCAACTGGGTCTGTATCCGGATGAAGAGGTTTTGAAGACTCTGTATGCTGATCGTCACCAGGCCAAACAGCGGATCCTCGACAGCCTGCATGGCCACGGTGTTATCTCCGAGAACATCAGCCATGACGTGAACTGGGTCGGCATGAACACCGAGCTCAACCACGGTCTGCAGATCCACATGTCCCGCGGCAGCTGCGCCCTGTTCAGTACCCAGCTGGAAGATTGGCTGGAGATGGACAAGCCGGTTAACGTACCGGGCACCAGTTATGAATACCCCAACTGGCGCCGCAAGCTCTCTGCTGATCTGGAAGATATTTTTGCCAATGAGGCACTCAAGGCACTGGCTGGCAAGATGAGCCAGGCCCGTGATGAGGCCAGTCGTTGAGACGCTGTCTGCCACAGCGCTCTCACCTCAATCCACTCCGGCTTCGGCCGGAGTGGATGCTCTGTCATGAAAGGAAATCTCGATGCTCGTTGAACGTTTGGTTGCTGCCCGCTGTTCCGATCCCTTCTCTCACTTAGGCCTCTCGGCCAATCCGGATGGGCCCGGCCTCAAACTGACCGCCTGGTTGCCTGATGCCCTCGAGGTTCGCGTCAAGGATCTCAAGTCGGGCAAAGTTGTTGCCACCCTGGCGCCCACCGATGAATCGGGTCTTTTTGAAACTGTTTTCACCCGCCGCAAAAACCCCTTCCCCTACCAGCTGATCGCCAGCTACCCAGATGCCACCACCGAGGTCATCGACCCCTATCAGTTTCAGGATGCTGCCTGGGCAGGCCTGGCCGAACTGACCGCCCAGCCGGAAAACCTCTACCACACCCTTGGCGCCCAGCTGCGCACCGTGGAGCATCTTGGCCAGCAGGTGGAAGGGGTGCGTTTTGCGGTCTATGCGCCAAGCGCCACCGCGGTGAGCCTGATCGGCGATTTCAACTTCTGGGATGGCCGTCGCCACCCGATGCAGCGCAGCCTCTGCGGTCACTGGGTACTGTTTGTACCCGGCCTCAAGGCCGGGGAACGCTACAAGTTCGAGCTGAAAGATCCCATGGGCAACCGGCTGCCCCACAAGAGCGATCCGGTCGGCTTCTACTGCGAGCAGTATCCGTCGTTCGCCTCCGTGGTCTATGACCACGACCAGTACCAGTGGCAGGATGGCGAGTGGATTGCCAGCCAGCACAACGACAAGCGCGAGCAGCCCCTCTCCATCTATGAGCTGCACGTTGGATCCTGGAAGCGCCACCCCAACGGCGACAGCCTGAACTGGCGCGAGCTGGCGGTGGAGCTGGTCGCCTACGTCAAGGAGATGGAGTACACCCACATCGAGCTGCTGCCGGTCTCCGAGCACCCCTTCAGCGGCTCCTGGGGCTACCAGCCGGTGGGTATGTTCTCCCCCACCAGCCGTTACGGCACGGCTGATGATTTCAAATACTTCGTCGACCAGTGCCACCAGGCCGGCATCGGCATCATTCTGGACTGGGTGCCCGCCCACTTCCCGTCCGATGCCCACGGCCTGGCACGCTTCGATGGCACCCCGCTCTACGAATATGAAGATCCGCGCCGTGGCTGGCACCCGGACTGGAACTCCTACATCTATGACTTTGGCCGCGACACAGTGCGCCAGTTCCTGGTGGCGAGCGCCCTGTTCTGGCTCGACAAGTTCCATATCGACGGCCTGCGGGTGGATGCGGTCGCCTCCATGCTCTATCTGGACTACTCCCGCAACGCCGGTGAGTGGGTACCGAACGTCGATGGCGGCAACCACAACTACGAGGCGATCAGCCTGCTCAAGTGGACCAACGAGGAGGTCTACGGCAAGTATCCCCACGCCATGACCATAGCCGAAGAGTCCACCGCCTTTGCCGGGGTCTCCCGCCCCACCTTCCTCGGCGGCCTGGGCTTTGGTTTCAAGTGGAATATGGGCTGGATGCACGACACCCTCACCTATATGCAGAAAGAGCCGATCCACCGCCGCTACCACCACAACGACATGACCTTCTCCATGGTTTACCACTATGACGAGAACTTTATTCTGTCGCTCTCCCACGACGAGGTGGTGCACGGCAAGCACTCCATGCTCTACAAGATGCCGGGCGACGAGTGGCAGCAGGCCGCCAACCTGCGGGCCTATATGGGCTTCATGTACGCCCACCCGGGCAAGAAGCTCAATTTCATGGGCACCGAAATCGCTCAGAGCAACGAGTGGAACCACGACGCCCAGCTGCCGTGGCATCTGCTGCAATATCCCAAGCATGCCGGTCAGCAGCGGCTGATCCACGATCTCAACCACCTCTACCGTCATGAGCCTGCCTTGTATCAGGCCGATTATGAGCAGACCGGCTTCCGCTGGCTGGATCACAACGATGCCGACAACAGCATCTTTGCCTGGCTGCGGGCGGACAAAGCGGGCAAGCAGACCATCTTGGTAGCCTGCAACTTCACCCCGGTGCCGCGTATCGAGTATCGGGTCGGCGTTCCTGCGGCGGGCTACTATCGGGTGGTACTCAACACCGACAGCGAGTATTACTGGGGAAGCAACTATGATGTGGGTCTGGTGTTCGCTGCCGAGCCGACCCCCTGGCAGGGGATGGCACACAGCATAGTGCTGGACTTGCCGCCGCTGGCGACCTTGTTTATCAAACAGGAGTCTTGATGCTTGTAATGGAACAAGGGGTGGGCCACCCGCTGGGGGCCCGCCTTGACGAGAACGGTTGCCACTTCTGCGTCTGGGCCCCCCAGTCGGACAAGGTGGAGCTCTGCCTGTACGACGAACAGGAGCAGGAGCTGATGCGGCTGGAGTTGCCCGGCCGCCGTGGCCAGTATCGCTTTGGCTACGTGCGGGGCGTAAAGGCCGGTCAACGCTACGGCTATCGGGTCTATGGCACCCCGCAGGAAGGGATGCTGTTCGATCCGCAAAAACTGCTGATCGATCCCTACGCCAAGGCGCTCAGTCGCCCCACCTACTGGGATGAAGCCCTCTATCAGGGGGACAGTGCCGGGATGATTGCCAAGTCGGTGGTGGTGGATGACAGCTTTGACTGGCAAGGGGTTGGCAAACCGGGGATCAGCCCGGCCCGCACTATCCTCTACGAGACCCACGTCAAAGGCTTCACCAAGCAGCACCCGGGGGTCCCCAAAGCGCAGCAAGGAACTTACCTCGGGATCTGCCATCCGTTGATCATCGAGCATATCAAAACCCTGGGGGTGACCTCGGTGCAGCTGATGCCGGTGGCCGCCTTTATGTCGGAACCCCGGCTAGAGCAGCTGGGCCTGACCAACTACTGGGGCTACAACCCCATCGCCTTCTTCGCCCCGGAGCCGCGCTACAGCACCAAGGCAGACGAGGCGGTGACCGAGTTCAAGACCATGGTACGCGAGCTGCACCGGGCCGGGCTCGAGGTGATCCTGGATGTGGTCTACAACCACACAGCCGCCTCTGGCTTCGATGGCCCCACCCTCTCGTTCAAGGGCTTTGACAACGCAGGTTACTTCGCCTTCGAAGCGGGCCCCCACGGTCCCGACTACCGCCGTCACGCCAACGTGACCGGTTGTGGCAACAGCGTCAATCTGGATCACCCCAACACCCTGCGCCTGGTGCTCGATGCCCTGCGCTACTGGGTCACCGAAATGCAGGTGGATGGCTTCCGTTTCGATCTGGCAGTGACCCTGGCGCGGGAAGCGGGGGAGTTCGAGCCCATGGGCGCCTTCTTCAAGGCGGTGATGGCCGACCCTGTGCTGTCACAGGTCAAACTCATCGCCGAACCCTGGGATATCGGCCCCTTCGGCTACCGGCTGGGTCAATTCCCGAGCCAGTGGCAGGAGATCAACGACCGCTACCGCGACACGGTGCGCGCCTTCTGGCGTGGGGATGCGGGCAAGATGGGGGACTTTGCCACCCGCTTGGTAGGCTCGCGGGATATCTTCCCGAAAAACTGGCGCGCCCCCCACACCAGCGTCAACTACATCTGTTATCACGATGGTTTCACCCTGGAGGATCTGGTCTCCTATAACCAGCGCCACAATCAGGCCAACGGTGAAGACAATCGGGACGGCCACGGCAACAACCTCTCATACAACCACGGGGTCGAAGGGCCGACTCTGGATCCGCGGGTCAACAGTCTGCGCCAGCAGCAGAAGCGCAATCTGATTGCCACCCTGCTGCTCTCCCAAGGGACCCCCCACTTCCTTGCCGGGGATGAGATGGGCCGTAGCCAGCTTGGCAACAACAATGCCTACTGTCAGGACAACCAGATCAGCTGGGTCAACTGGCAGTGGCGGCCAGAGGACGAACGGCTGCTCGCCTTCACCCAGCAGATGATGGCGCTGCGGGCGGAGTCTTGCGTCTTCTCGAATCTGCAACTGAGCGACGACAGCTGGAACGGCGCCGCTACCAGCTGCCATCAGGTCAACTGGTATCACCCGGATGGCCACCAGCTCACCGATCAGGACTGGCACGCCCCCATGGGGCAGGCGTTCGCCATGGATATCGGCATGATCAACTGTGTCGGCGAGCGCTGGTACGTGCTGTTCAACGCCAGCGACTACGATATCCAGTTCCGCCTGCCGCCACCGGGGGAAGGGCTGGAGTGGATCCAGACCGTCGACACCGCCACCAACGATGGCCTCCCCTTCCTGCCCGACGACATCAAGCGGCAGGTGGCAGTTGGCCGGGCTCACTCCCTCAAACTGCTGGAGCGGGTGGCACTGACCAGCACGGCGGAGGATGCCCAACCACCGCAGCAGGAAATTCTCCCGGCATCCGGTGAAGAGATGGTTGCCACCTCGATCACAGATGCGGGCAAAGCATAAGAGGCATGCTGGAGTCAGCTTTACGGAGCCGCTATGCTGGGCGCCAGTATGGATGGCAAGGAGTCGGTATGAGCAGTAACAATCCGGAACAGTGGCGCAGCCAACTGACCACCGAGCAGTTTCACGTCTGCTGGGAGAAGGGCACCGAGCGCCCCTACAGCGGCGCCCTGCTCCACAATCGCAAGAGCGGCAACTACCTCTGTGTCTGCTGCAAGAGCGTGCTGTTTCACTCAGGAGCCAAGTTTGATTCCGGCTGCGGCTGGCCCTCGTTCGACAAGGCCATCGAGGGGACGGTGGAGTACACCGAAGACAACAGCCACGGCATGAAGCGGGTGGAGATCACCTGCCGCCAGTGCGGCTCTCACCTCGGTCACGTCTTCCCCGACGGACCGACCGAGACCGGCCAGCGCTACTGCGTCAACAGCCTGAGTCTGGATTTCGATCCCGAGGTCTGAACGGCTTACCCATTGCAATAAGAACGGCGCCTCCGTTATGGAGGCGCCGTTTTTTATCGGGATTTTACCGGCTTCACGCCAGCAGGATGGCGGCCATCACCAGCAGGGCCGCGATGGCCGGTATCGGCAGCTTCACCACCCGCAGCAGATAAAAGCCGATGGCCGCCAGCGCCAGATCGGTCGGCGCCAGCACCGCACTCTGCCACACCGGCTGATAGAGCGCCGCCAGCAACAAGCCCACCACGGCGGCGTTAATGCCGGTGACGGCTCCCGCCAGACGGGGCCGGGCCAACCACTGCTGCCAGCAGGGGCCCACCGCCCAGAGCAACAGAAAGCCGGGCACAAAGAGCGCCAGGGTCGCCAACAGGGCCCCGGTCAGCGGCATCTCGGGCAACAGCTGGGCGCCAAGATAGGTGGCGAGGGTAAACATGGGCCCTGGCACCAATTGGGCCAGGCTGTAACCGGTCAGAAACTGCTGCTCGTTGAGGGTCTGGCCCACGCTCTCTTGCAGCAGCGGCAGCACCACATGGCCACCGCCAAACACCAGACTACCGGCACGATAGAAGTCGGCAACCAGCTGGCCAAGCGGGCTGCCGAGCAGCGGCAGGCCGATAAAAAGGATGCCAAACAGCAGCAGGGTCGGCCAATGAGGCTGACTGCTGGCGGCAGAAGGCAACTCGGCGGTAGCTGGGCGACTACCCGCCCCGCGCAGGCTGCGGGCGCAGATCAGCGCCGCTCCCGCCAGCATCAACAGTTGAGTCAGCAGGCCGGGCTGCCACCAGAGTGCAGCGGCGGTCACCACCATGATCCCTTGGGTCATTCCCGTGGCACAGAACTGACGACTCATGGTGAGCACCGCATCGGCCACCACGATCAGCGCCAGCAGCTTGAGGCCGTGCAGCGCCGCATCAAGCCACAGATTGCTGCCCAGCTGGCCGATGCCGATCGCGGCCGCCAGTAGCAGCAGAAATGAGGGCAGCGTGAAGCCAACAAAAGCAGAGAGCGCCCCGCCCAGACCGGCGCGATGACGACCGATGGCGAAACCAAGCTGGCTGGAGGCGGGCCCCGGCAGCAGTTGGCACAGCGCCAGCAGGCGGGCAAATTCGGCCTGTGTCAGCCAGCCGAGCCGCTGGACGAAGGTACGCTGGAAATAGCCGATATGAGCGGCCGGACCACCAAAGCTGATGCATCCCAGCCATAAAAACTGAATAAATACCTGTCCCACGCTCTTCTCCCTCATCCCTCTTCTCCCGATGGAGAGGGGATATTATGACAGCGCAATGATCGTTTTATGACAATCAGGCTGATTAGGCCGACACCATTGGCACATCACCCGGCAGATAGCAGCGTCCCGCCAGCCAGCAGGCGATGGATTGGCGGCTGGCGTCGAAATGGGGCTCGGGTAACGCGCGCGGATCGCACCAGACCCAGCCTTCGCACTTCTCCGGCTCCAGCAGCTGCGGCTCACCATCGGCCCGGGCGTGCAGCGTCACCGAGATATAGTGCAGCCCGCTCTCGCGCCAGGTCTCCAGATTGTTGGTCACCGCCACCACCTCGGGCCCGTGGATCTCAAGTCCCGTCTCCTCGGCCACCTCGCGGATCGCCGCCGACTCGAAGCTCTCCCCCAACTCCAGATGACCACCCGGGATCGACCAGTAGGGGGCATGGCTCCCTTTGCGCTTGCCAAGCAGCACCTGGCCATGGGCGTTGGTCAGGATGACGCCAACCCCGACGCGGGGATAGAGAGTGGACATGAAAACGCTCCTTCAATCAGGCAGTAAAACGGCCCCACCTTAGGCCCAAGGAGGGCACAGGGCAAGCCCCGGCTGCACGGCACCTGCACCTGTCGGTGGCTCCTCCCCTTGCCCCTTAACCGGTTATCACTGATGCTGGGGGGTGAAGCCCGGATGGAGAGGTCATCCCAATCCTCTGTGTCCCCCATTACCTCGAGGAGTCCGCCATGAAAAAATTGCTCCCCCTGTGCGCCCTGCTGCTCACGGCTTGCCAAACCACGCCGCCCCCCAACTCGCTCGCCATCGATGATGCCGACGCCTGGCAGGCCATTTGCAAAGATGGCACCCGGGTTCGCGCCGTGGTGGCAGAGGGGATCTGTGGGGATCATCGCGGGGTAGCCATGTGGACGAATAAGCCAAGAGCTGAACGGATGGCAGAAGAAGCCGCTAAATAGTGTGATCCAGGCACCATAAAATGACACTGCCGGCCAATTGGCCGGTTTTTTTCGCGATCTCGCCAGCACTTTGCCACCTTGTTCATGGTGCGCTCAGTTTTCTGTTCCCATACTGGCCCTACAGTTCCAAAAGAGGAGAGACAAGATGCAAACATCCATCGTTGGGCTCTCCATTCTGTGGGGGCTAGCCAGTTTTGGTGTTCAGGGGGATTTCATCGAGAGCCGTGATTCCGTTGCGCCATCCTGGCAAGCCGAGTCCAGAGTGGAGATGGAAGGTTATCTGATTGAATCGCTTGGCGAAGATCGCTGGCTGTTCGACAACGGCAGCGAGAGCCTGCTGGTCTCCCTACCCGAGGGGCAGTGGGTGCCGACCGGCGAGCGGCTGCGGGTCAGCGGCGAACCGCAGCAGGAGCAGAGCGGCTGGCTGCTGCAGGTGGAAGACATCAGCCAGGTCAGCGTCTGACAGCGGCAGTCGCCCCGTCACCGCAACAGCTAATCCAGACCCGATAACCACTACCGAATAACCAAGAGCGAATAGCAAAAGAGGAGGCCAGTGGCCTCCTCTTTCTGTTTCTATAAGCGGCTTGCGCGGGCTCACCCCAGATGGTTGAGCGGCAGCGCCGTCTTGTGCTTGATGCGGCGCAGCACGAAGCTGGAGCGCACTCCGGTCACCCCCGGAATATGGGTCAGCTTGTCCAGCAGGAAGTGCTGATAGTGCTCCATGTCTCGCACCACCACCTTGAGCTGGTAGTCGGCATCGTTACCGGTGATGAGGTCACACTCCAGCACTTCGGGCAGTTCGCTGATGGCGCGATCGAAGTTTTCGAACCGCTCGGGCGTGTGTCTGTCCATGGAAATGTGAATGTAGGCGGTGAGGGTGAGGCCAAGCTGGCGGGCGTTGAGCAGAGTAACGTGGGTGTCGATGAGACCGGCATCCTCCAGCGCCTTGACCCGGCGGGAGCAGGGGGACGGCGAGAGCCCGACCAGCTCGGCCAGTTCCAGATTGCTGATGCGGCCATTCTCCTGCATCAGCTCGAGAATATGTCTGTCTATGCGATCAAGTTTCAGCATTTACCCTTCCTCGTTGCAATGACTAATCCACTTTTCCTAGATTAAGGGTGAACTATTGCAAAAACAACCGAAATAAGTGGTTACTTTGCAACCACTCACCGGCACGGGAGGGATACTATGGTTACATCTTCCGGTGGCAAAGCAGATACCTGACCGGGTCTCTGCGGTGAAGGACCTTACCGGGTCAAGAGCCCCATCAGCCGTCTTACCTTATCGGGAAACGACGGGCTGGAACGAGAGAACCCCCTCCCCGAAGGCAACAAAGCAGGCATCCCGGCGCCTGCTTTGTTGTTTTTGGGCGTTTGGCTGGTCATCCCCATAACCCCGCTCCCGATCACAACCTTGCGGTTCGACGGCACAGAGCCCTTGCATGGCATTGATGGTTTTGGGAGCTTATTGCTCAGCCCATGGCGGTGGAGTGATATCAATGGCAGCAGCCACCGCACACATCTTTGGAGGAGCTATGAGTGAGTACAAGGCCATCGCGCTCGATATGGATGGCACCCTGCTGACCCGGGATCACAAGATCTCGTCGGCCACCCGGGCAGCCCTGGCGCAGGCTCGCGCCCACGGCATCAAGGTGCTGCTGGTCACGGGGCGCCACTACATGACGGCGCGTCCTTTCCACCACGAGCTGGCCCTCGATACCCCCCTCATCTGCAGCAACGGCGCCTATCTCTATGATCCGGTGCAGAACCGGATCCTCAGCGGCGACCCGCTGGCGGTCGCCCCGCTTACCGAGCTGCTGGCCGCGGTCGAGGCGCAGCAGATGGGCGCCCTGTTCCACCTGAGCGAGGGCATTGGCTACATCGGCTGTGAAGAGCATGTCACCCGCATCCGCCACTGGTCGGCCAATCAGCCGGACCACCTCAAGATCGCCCTCCACCCGCTCGAGGAGCTGGCAGGCTGGCTCGATAACCCGGTCTGGAAGCTGGAGCTGTTCAATCAGGATCCGGCACGCCTTCATACCTTTATGGGCGAGGTGGTCGAGCAGATGCCCTTTACCCGTGACTGGGCGGCCCCCTATGCTGTGGAGCTGGTACAGCCCGGTTGCAGCAAGGGCAACCGGCTGGCCCAGTGGGCCGCCAGCGAAGGGATTGCGATGGAGCAGGTGGTGGCGTTTGGGGACAACAACAACGACATCAGCATGTTCGAGCAGGTGGGGCTGGCGGTGGCCATGGGCAATGCGGCCTCGCAGATCAAAAGTCATGCCCATCAGGTCACGGCCGATCACAACGAAGATGGCATAGCACTGGCGCTGCAGCGCTGGGTACTGCCCTGACAAGATGCAAGATGGCCAGCACGCTGGCTGGCCATTAAAAAGAGCGGTATTAACCGCCGAAGGAGAACTGGATCACCCGATCCGGATAGCGCAGACGGTTGTACTCCCGACGCAAGGATTCATGGTTGCGAATGGCCCGATCGCGCTTGGCACGGTAGTAGGCGCGCTGTTCCGTGTTGGTTTCATTGCGGATGCTGCGTTCCAACTGCTCGATATCCCGCTCGGTACGCGCCAGCTCGTCGCTGATCTCCCGCAGGCGGGCAGCCAGTTTGTACTCTTCGTAGCCGCGCTGATACTGCTTGAGGAAGCTGGCATCGTTGGGGCATACCCCCAGATAGGCCTGCCCCTCCTTGCCCTTGCTGTAGGCCAGCTCGGGAATGCAGTAGAGCTCCAGCCCCTTGTCGTAGCCCCGTTTCCACTCAGCCTCATCCACTTTGAGGCCATATTCACTGCAAGACGAAACGTAATCGCGGGTCGCCTGACGAGTTTTGCCTTCCGATCCATCCTGATAACCCAGGTTGTACCAACTCATGGTGCGGCACTCATCTTCCGACAGGGCACTGCATCCCGCCAGCAATAGCGGCAGGGTCAGCAACAGGATTTTAGAGGACATGAACAGACTCCGGAAAAGACATTGCCAAGCATTCTAGAGAGGATAAAAGGCCTTAACAAGGGATGCGCCCCCGTGCGGTCTGGCGCTATTTCTTTGATGTTTTTGTCACTATTCGCGACCGCGTCTGACGAGGTGCCAACCCGCTTTTATTGTTATCAGGCGCAAGGTAAACTGCGCCATCTTTTAACTGGCGCGCAACAAAAACAATGAAAGTCCTGACCGTCGATTACCGCTCACCCGATGCGGCCCAACGCTTCACCGAATCCCTGCGTACCACCGGCTTTGGCGTGTTGACCAACCACCCCATCCCGAAAGAGCTGGTGCAATCTATCTATGACAACTGGTATCGCTTCTTCATGAGCGAACAGAAGCAGGATTTCCTGTTCAATCGCGAGACTCAGGATGGCTACTTCCCGCCGTCAGTCTCCGAAGTGGCCAAGGGCCATAGCCAGAAAGACATCAAGGAGTACTTCCACCTCTACCCCTGGGGCCAGATGCCGGAAGAGCTGAAAGAGCAGGCGATGGAGTACTATCGTCTGGCCAACGGTCTGGCCGCCGAGCTGCTGGGCTGGGTCGAGCAGCATACCCCTGCCGATATCGCCGCCAACTACAGCTGCCCCCTCTCCTCAATGATCGAAGAGAGCCACAAGACCCTGCTGCGGGTGCTGCACTATCCGCCGTTCGATGGCACCGAGGAGCCGGGCGCCATCCGCGCCGCCGCCCACGAAGATATCAATCTGCTCACCATCCTGCCCGCCGCCAACGAACCAGGGTTGCAGGTGAAGGGTTGCGATGGCGAGTGGATGGACGTGCCGTGCGACTTTGGCACCCTTATCATCAACATCGGCGACATGCTGCAGGAGGCCTCTCGCGGCTACTATCCCTCCACCACCCACCGCGTCATCAACCCGACCGGTGGCAGTGCCGCCAAGTCACGCATCTCCCTGCCGCTGTTCCTCCATCCGCGCCCGGATGTGGTGCTCTCCGAGCGCCATACCGCTCACAGTTATCTGATGGAGCGACTGCGGGAGCTGGGGGTGATCTAGTCCGCCGACGAGCCGTTGTCAGAGACCAAACCGGAGCAATCTCGCTCCGGTTTTTATTTGGTGGCAGGATTGAGCAAAAAACAGAATTAAATTAGCCAATCATGCCAATAGATCGCATTTATACCTGATAACCGTCGTAGTGATTGCGCCCTGACCTCCGTAACATGGGCTCCATTCCGCCCCCTTTGGGGCACTCGCCTGGAGTTCGTATGAAGCAGTCCCAATGGTCATCCCGTCTCGGTTATATCCTCGCTGCCGCAGGCTCCGCCGTCGGTATCGGCGCAATCTGGAAATTCCCCTACGTGACCGCCGCCAATGGTGGCGGTGCCTTCCTGCTGGTATTTCTGCTGTTCAGTTTTACCCTGGGGGTAGCGGTACTGATGGGAGAGACCCTGCTCGGCAGCATGAGCCGTCGCGGGGTAGTCGGTGCCTTCGCCAACCTTTTTGGCCAGCGCTGGCGCTGGGTCGGAGCCATGGGGGTGCTCTCGAGCCTGCTTATTTACTGTTTCTATAGTGTGGTGGGTGGCTGGACCCTGGGTTATACCGGCATGGCGATCTCCGGCCAACTCAATCACGGTGATGCGGCGGCCCTCACTGCCCGCTTCAATGACTATGTCAGTGGCGACGTCTGGCCCATTCTCACCCACCTGCTGTTTGCGGCCCTCACCTGGATGGTGGTTCAAGGGGGCATTCAGAAAGGGGTGGAGCGCACCTTGCGCTGGATGATGCCGGCCCTGTTTATCATGATGCTGATGCTGGTGCTCTTTGGTCTCACCCTGCCCAATGCGATGGAGGGGGTGCGTCACTTCCTGATGCCCGATTTCAGCAAGCTGGGGATGTCCGGCGTGCTTGATGCCATGGGGCTGGCCTTCTTCTCCCTCTCCATCGGTCTTGGCATTCACACCACCTACGGCGCCTATCTGCCGAGCAGCGAAGGGGTTGGTCGCTCCAGCCTCTGGGTAGTCCTGCTGGCCAGCATGGTGGCGGTACTGGCGGGCTTGATGATCTTCCCGGTGCTGGCGGCAACCGGTATCGATCCGGCTGCAGGCCCGGGCCTCACTTTTATGACCATGCCAGCGGTGTTCCAGCTGCTGCCATTTGGCCAGGGACTGGAGGTGATCTTCTTCGCTCTGCTGGTCTTTGCGGCCCTCTCCTCAGCTATCTCGCTGCTGGAGCATCTGCAGTGCTTCCTGTGCGAGAGCCTGGGGTGGCCCCGTCGATCCGCCTGCAGCGCCATCACCGGTTTCGTCATGGTCTGCGGCATTCCGGTCAGCCTGTCATTTGGCCCGCTGCAACACGCAACCCTGTTTGGCAAAACGATCTTCGAATTTCTGGATTTTGTCACTTCCAACCTGATGATGCCGCTGTTCGGGCTGATGGTCACACTGTTGTTGGGCTGGAAGTTGGGACGCAAGGCGTTGCCACAGGGGATTACCAACCACTGGCATCACCTGTTGATGAACTGCTGGCGCTGGGTCGCCCCTCTCTTGATCGGCGGGATCCTGATTCGCGGTCTGGTCTGAGCCTCATGCATACAGGCGGGCATCTTTGGCCCGTCTGATCAACACCAAGGTTTTTTTTCGACGCACAAAAATAAAAATTTTATTTTATGTGTCAAATTTTGTTTCCATGGTTTAGGCTGTCACCTCATTCACTGTTCAGGTCATCACCTTATGTCTGCCATCCTCGTGCTGTTTGGTCGATTTTTTAGCTCGCAAGAGAGGTGACCTTGCACGTACAGCTTGTCTGAATGTTCATTGCAAAGGTCGCCCCAGGCGGCCTTTTTTATGGTCAGTTTTTATTGCTACCCAGGAGTATTAGCTCGATGTCGTGTCACCCGGAGGTTGTATGAGCCAGGTTCAATGGTCTTCTCGTCTTGGTCATGTGTTAGCCGCAGCAGGCACCGCGATTGGCCTTGGCGCCATCTGGAAGTTTCCTTATGTCACGGCTACCAATGGCGGTGGCGCCTTCCTGCTGGTGTTTTTGCTGTTCAGTTTCACCCTGGGGGTAGCGGTACAAGTTGGCGAGACCCTGCTCGGTAGCCATAGCCAGCGCGGGGTGCTCGGCGCCTTCCGCAAGCTGGTGGGGCCGAACTGGCGCTGGATGGGGTATATGGGGATCCTGTGCGGCTTTCTGATCTACAGCTTCTACAGCGTGGTAGGTGGCTGGACCGTAGGTTATGCGACGCTGGCACTCTCTGGACAACTCAATCTGAGCGAGGGGAGTGCCCTCACCGCATTGTTTAACGGCTATGTCAGCAACCCCTGGTGGCCAGCCCTGACCCATTTGGTGTTTGCCGGGCTGACCTGGTGGTTCGTCCAGGGCGGTATTCAAAAAGGGGTGGAGCGGGCACTGCGCTGGATGATGCCCGCGCTATTTATCATGATGTTGCTGCTGGTTGGGGTCGGTCTCTCCATGCCGGGCTCCATGGCGGGCGTGCGCCAGCTGCTGCTGCCGGACTTCTCCATGCTGACCGGTCAGAGCGTGCTGGACGCGCTGGGGCTGGCCTTCTTCTCCCTCTCCATCGGGCTTGGGGTACACACCACCTATGGCGCCTACCTCCCCAATAGCGAAGGGGTGCTGCGCTCTGGCGTCTGGGTGGTCACTCTGGCGAGCCTTATCTCGGTGCTGGCGGGGCTGATGATCTTCCCGGCATTGGCCTCGACCGGCATCGATCCCACCGCCGGGCCCGGCCTCACCTTTATGACCATGCCCGCCGTGTTCAACCACCTGCCGTTCGGCCAGGGGCTGGGGGTGGTCTTCTTCCTGCTGTTGCTGGTCGCCGCTCTATCCTCCTCCATCTCCATGCTGGAGCATCTGGTGCGCTTCACCACCGAGGAGTGGGGCTGGTCGCGTCGTGGCGCCTGTCGGGTACTGACCCTGCTTATCATGGCATCCGGCATTCCGGTGAGCCTGTCGTTCGGTCCATGGAGCGATCTGACTCTGTTTGGCAAGACCATCTTCGAGCTGCTCGACTACCTCACCTCCAACCTGATGATGCCGCTGTTTGGCCTGGTACTGACCCTGCTGCTGGGCTGGCGCCTGGGTGATACCATACTGCCTGCGGGCCTGTCACCCACCCTGCGTCTGGCGCTGCTCTGGTGCTGGCGCCTGGTGGCACCGCTGCTGATCAGCGGGATCCTGATCCGCGGGATCATCTAACTTCTGTATCCCCTCACGGGCAGGCCTTGGCCTGCCCTTTTTATTGCCTGCGCGCCCCGCCATGCCCGAAACAGGGGATCCCCGCAACGCTGAGACGGAGCCACTGCACAGGAGTAAAGGCGGTGACAAGCTTGAGAGCAGAGAGAGAAAAGGAGATACCCGCAACGCCGAGACGGAGTCACTGCGCAGGAGTAAAGGCGGTGACAAGCTGGAGAGCAGAGAGAGAAAAGGAGATACCCGCAACGCCGAGACAGAGTCACTGCACAGGAGTAAAGGCGATGACAAGCTTGAGAGCAGACAGAGAAAAGGAGATACCCGCAACGCCGAGACGGAGTCACTGCGCAGGAGTAAAGGCGATGACAAGCTTGAGAGCAGACAGAGAGAGAAAGCGGCCCGCAATAACGAACGCTGACGCGTGTGACGCACTGAATTTTGGGCAAAAAAAATCCCCAGCCTAGTGGGGATATTTCTGCAACATGGTCGATGTCACGACCTTGTCTGCGAATATGGTGGTCGTTACTGGGATC
>NZ_CDDH01000102.1 GCF_000819725.1 Aeromonas australiensis
GCATCTGTGTTGGAGCCGTTAGCTGACTGCTCGGCCAGCACCCGCATCCGCTGGAACATACCGGTGATCTCTTCCATCGCCCCTTCAGCGGTTTGTGCCAGGGAGATACCGTCATTGGCGTTACGGTTACCCTGGTTCAAACCGTTGATCTGGGAGGTCAAACGGTTGGAAATCTGCAGACCAGCCGCATCATCTTTGGCACTGTTGATCCGCAAGCCAGAGGAGAGGCGTTGGTAGGCGGTATCCAACGCCTTGTTGGTATTCATCAGGTTCCGCTGAGAGTTCAGCGAGGACACATTGGTATTAATAAACATCGACATGATATTTCTCCCATTCGATACAGACTGCAGGCCTCGCTAACATCAGCCCTGTTGCAATCCGGGAGTGAAGGGGTGAACAAACCCTTCGACTCTCGACCAGCGGCAGTTGTTTGAACAGACAACCACCGCCACACCGCAAAATTCAGGAGTCCCGAACACCTTCTTTTGCTTACTCTGGTTAACGGCCGCGTTGCAACAAGCTTGAGGATTTTTTGCCGCTGGCGGCAAAACATTGCCGCCCCGACCTGTGGCTTCCAGTCAACTTGGGGGGATGTAAAGATAATGAAGCGGGAAGAGGAGATAGCAGGGTCACCGCACGCCTCGGTACCCCGCGTTCGACGTCAATATATTGACTTATCAAGACCAGCATCTGCCTGACTGATGGTCAGACCGTCGGATAGATCCGCACCAGCCGCCGCCAACATAGCTAAAACTTCAAACTGGCATGTTTCATGCTTTGTGTTTTATGACAACAAAAGCATGAGCAGTGCTATAAAAAAGGCCGACTCAAGGTCGGCCAACGAGCTTTAGCTCAGGAGAATGTGGCGAGTCAGGTTGTGCAGTTGCAAACCGCGCTCGCTGAGCATAATAGTTTACTACAGTGTTGTGACTTATCAGAGACATGATTTCCCGAACACCCTCTGATGCGTCCTACCGAAAGGCGGCCTGAACAACCGCCTTTCTTTTTTATTAACCTCTTAACAACTGAAGTGCGCCATTGGGACGCTGGTTTGCCTGCCCCAGCACAGTTGATGCCGCCTGTTGCAGAATGTTGTATTGGGTCAATGCGGCCGTCTCTTGCGCAAAATCAGCATCTCTGATGCGGGAGCGGGCAGCGCTGACGTTTTCAGCTATGTTGGCCTGGTTACGAATGGTTGACTCCATCCTGTTTTGAATGGCACCCAGCTCGGCACGTTTGCTATCCACCCGGGCAATCATCTTGTCCACCGCCCCCAACACACTTTGCGCGTTATCCTGGGTCGACACTGACAATGAGGAAGCCGCACCAAAAATCGTGGCGACACTTGCAGCAGCACCCAATCCCGAGATACTAAAGCCGTCAGTCTGAGAAAGCGTAAAGCTGATGGTTTGCTTGGCATCGGCCCCCACCTGGAAGATACCTTTATAGTTACCATCGAGTAACTTGGTACCACCAAAGGTGGTATCTTTGGCAATCCGGTTGATTTCGGTGGCCAGCTGTCGCACTTCCTGCTGGATGGCAGAACGGTCAGCATCGGTATTTGAACCGTTGGCCGATTGCTCAGCCAGCACCCGCATCCGCTGGAACATGCCGGTGATCTCTTCCATCGCCCCTTCAGCAGTCTGGGCCAGCGAAATGCCGTCGTTGGCGTTACGGTTACCCTGGTTCAAACCGTTGATCTGGGAGGTCAAACGGTTGGAGATCTGCAGACCAGCCGCATCGTCCTTGGCTGTATTAATGCGCAAGCCAGAGGAGAGACGTTGATACGCAGTATCCAAAGCTTTGTTGGTGTTATAGAGGTTACGCTGCGAGTTGATGCTCGATACGTTGGTATTTACATACATACTCATGATATTTCTCCTAAGCGATTAAATTTGCTCTTTATTAGCTCAGGCTTTCTTTTTAGTTTGTGCCCGATGCGTCTTATTTAACGGCTCGTTTTTCGATGTCTTTAGCATTTTTTTTAACGCTTCATCGCATTAACGCCGCTTACCCTATATATCGGCGGGTCAGGGGGAAACTTAAGGAAAAAATCGGGCAACCAGAGACGACTGGAACAAGCTCCAGCCCCCCGCCAACGGCTGGGGCCAGCGCGCATCCACCAGACTCACCCGGTTCATGCCGCAAGAAAAAACCGCTGTAGACTCGCATTTTTGTCGAGCACAGTTGGCGATTGGGCTCAGCAGCCCCTAAAATCGCGGCCCGATCAACAATTTGGCGTGAGTTGTTCTCCATGCAGACACTGGTTGAGCAGATTGTTTACATCAGCGACATGTTTGGTACTGCGGTATTCGCGTTTTCAGGGGTATTGGTGGCAGGCCGGCTCAGAATGGACGGATTTGGCGTCATGGTATTGGCGGCGGTCACTGCCATCGGTGGCGGCACCATCCGTGACATGATCCTGGGGGCGACCCCGGTATTCTGGGTGCGTGACCCCCTCTATATCTGGGTCGTCATTGCGACGGCGCTGATCGGTATGTGGATGGTCAAACTGCCCCGCAGAATGCCCTGGTATGTACTGCCGGTGGCCGATGCCTTCGGGCTGGCCCTCTTTACCGTCATTGGCGCGCAAAAAGCACTCAATTTTGGCACCTCGGGGCTCATCGCCGTACTGATGGGGACCATGACCGGGGTAGCCGGCGGCATGATCCGCGATGTATTGGCGCGAGAAGTGCCCATGGTGCTGCAAAAGGAGATCTATGCCACCGCCTGTATCCTCGGCGGCATTCTCTATACCCTGGCGCTGGAGACGGGTATGGAGAGAGTGACAGCAATGCTTATCTGCATGAGTGCCGTATTCGGGTTACGGGTTGCCGCTATCTACTGGCATTTGTCGCTCCCCACCTTCTCATTGCAGCGCAATTGAGAGCAGGCCCACAGCGCCATCATGTCGCTGGGGGCCTTGTGTTGAACCAAATCACCTTTTCTGTTGTCATAGAAAGCAGTGGTTGTTAGCCGGACTTTCTCATGCAAAAAATCGGTATACTCGCCACCCTTGTTATGGCGAGTGCGACGGCATTTCAGGCCGGAGCTCAAATAGTGTTTGGCCGTCTGGCATCGACCCCGGTGCAACAGTTCAATCAGGTCATACAGCAGGCCAGTGACCAGCAACAGCATTGGGTCAACGACTATCGTGAAGTGGCGATGCGCTTTGTTGGCCACAACGACACCCCAAGCCGGATCCATGCACAGCAATTGGATAACCACTTGGTGCTCTCGGTCGCACTGGACGGCGCCCACAGCGATATGCTCTATATCCTGACCCTCTACCGCAGCAACAACCTGTGGCAAATGCGGGAGGCGGAAATGGGCTGGCGCTGTGAGGGACAGGACTCCTTCACCCCGGTGCCCTGCCCTTGAACAGCAACAGCTCTGATGAATAAAAAATCCGGCACATTGGCCGGATTTTTTATTGAAGGTGAAAGATACCCTTACGGGCGGTACACCTTGACGTTGGCAAAGCCCTTCTCTTTCAGATAGAGCGCCTGCAGCTTGCTCATCACACCGCGATCGCAATAGAGCAGATAGGTCTGCTCTTTGGGCAGATCGCCAAAAGCGGTAGCCAGCTTGAAGAAGGGGATATGCAGCACTTCACGACCTTCCACCACCAGCGGCTTGTCATCATGCTCTTCCATGGAGCGGATATCCAGGATCACCTCGTTATCACCGGTCGCGGCAGTGGTCTCCACCTCCTGCACCTCGGCGGCGGTCTCTTCACCGATACGGCGGATATCGAGATAACGGGCCTCGGCCACCACCTTGTCCAGAATAGCGAAGTCGAAATTGCCCTCTTCCTCTTCAATACGAGCGAGCTCGGCCTTCACCGTCGGCTTCTTGGAGATAACACCGCAATACTCCGGCATGGTCTCGGCGAACTCCAGGGTACCGATGCGGCGGGCTTCACTGATGATGTCCGGCTTGTCCCACGTGATGAGCGGGCGCAGGATCACCTTGTCGGTCACCCGGTCGATGACGTTGAGGTTGGTAAGGGTCTGGCTGGATACCTGACCCACACACTCGCCGGTCACCAGCGCCGGGATCTGGCACTCATCGGCCACCTTGGCGGCGGCGCGCATCATCATCCGCTTGAGCACCACGCCCATCTGGCCGTTGTCGATCTTCTCGAGGATCTCGGCCACCACCGGCTCGAAGTCTACCGCGGTGAAACGTACCCGATGGGATGAACCAAAGCGGTTCCACAGGTGATAGGCCACCTGCTTGACGCCGATCTCGTGGGCCGCACCGCCCAGATTGAAGAAACAGTAGTGCACCCGGCAGCCGCGCTTGATGAACTGGAACGACGCAACGCCGGAGTCAAAACCGCCGGAGAGCAGACTGAGCACATCTTCCTGGGTGGCGATGGGCATGCCGCTCAGCCCCTGATGGATGGCGCTGACGATAAAGAGCTCTTCGCCGTCAATTTCGAGGTTAATCTTCACATCCGGGTTCTTGAGGCGCACGCCGTTGCTCTGGCAGTGCTGGTTCAGACCGCCGCCCACGTAGCGCTCAACCTCCAGCGAGGAGAACTCATGCTTGCCGTGGCGCTTGGCGCGCACGCAGAAAGTCTTGCCCGCGAGCTGATCGCCCCAGACCGCTTTCACCTGCTCGAAGATATCGTGCAGGTCGGTAAACTTGCTCGCCTGTACCTCGAGAAAGGCCTGAATGCCCGGAATACAGGCCAGGGCTTCGATGGCCTGCTCGCGGAACTGATCATTGCGGGAGCTCACAATCAGCTTGTCCCAATCCATCCGCACCCGGGCATCATCGTCGAAGCGGCGCAGGACATTACGGATATTGCCCTGCAGGATCTTGATAAAGCGCTGGCGAACCGACTTGCTCTTGATGGTGATTTCGGGGAACAGCTTGATAATGAACTTCATGGTAATAACTCGGGTGGCCTCAATTTAAGGGCGCGGATTATATCAGAACTTTGTGACCAGCGCCTACTGGATGAACACTTGCCCGGTTACCAACCCGCCCAACCAGAGCCGTACAGAGCCGTACAGAGCCGTACAGAGCCAATATTGCGTAGTGCTGCCAAACCGGGTGGCGATCGTTCGGGCACGTTTCTCCCACTTATAGATCTCTTTCTTCTGATAGGGCTGTCGTGGCACACCAAGAGAGCGCAAATGATCTGGTCAGATAAATCCGCCTCACTGCACCGCAGCGCACGCTTTGTCACGCTGGGCCAGCAGGGCTTCATCGTCACTGTCCATCGCCGCCAGAATCGCCAGATTACAGGCGCGCTCCACCAGCTTGGCAGGACTCTGCTTGGCATCCCCAATCTCTGCAATCATCGGCCGATAACTGATGGCCGCCGAGCAATACATGGTGCGAAATTTGGGCAGTTGCCAACTGCTGTCATCCTGCCGGGTCAAGTCATCGCACAGCTTGTGAAACAGGGCGGACGCCTTGACCGTGCACTGGCTAAAGCGCGGCACATCCTGCTGGTAAGGGCGACAAACACTCGGCTGCTGGATCTGCCACAGCTGAAACGAGAAGGGTACTGATTCCCCCTCATACTGCACCACCAGCGTCTTGGCCTCGGTGCCATAGATATCCGCAACCTGCTGCTGTACCAGATTGAGATAAGCCGAAAAAAGATAGGAAACCGGATCCATCACCACCTCCCTGTGGTTGTCACTGCCGGGCTCTCTTACCGAAAACCGGGGCGATTTTCAAACGAGTAACAGGCGACAACAGCTTACTGATTTGGTTGGAAAAAATGATACTCTTCTCGCCACCCTCATGTACAACGTTCAAGGGCACTGTACGATGCAACAATGCGGTATTTATGAACAGCTCATTACTCAACTGCTGACATCTCGACTCGACCGCGATCGCTTTTACGTGGGGGAACGCCAACTTGAGCCTGCCGAAGCGGCAGTTTGGTTATCCAGATTTCTGAGCCGGGTTTTGGAATATGCGGTGGGTTCGGTCACTGGAGAGGATCAACTGCAACGGCAGATTGAGCTGGCTAACCAGTTACTGCTTTGGCTAAAGGATCGCACCCAAGACCCAGACTTTATTGGCGAGAACCTCATCGATAGTCAGGGAAAAATTCTGACAGCGCTCTACCAGTTGGATAACCCCATCTCCGCCAATTTAAAGCAATATGCCGAAGATATTTTCCCTCTGACCGGTCTGACGCAAAGTGAGCTGTTCTGCGGCAGCAATGGGGGGTTGTCGATGGAGTCGGAGATTAAACGGGAGATATTATCGGCAGATAGCATCTGCTGGCTGGTCTCATTTATCAAATGGGCAGGTATCCGGATTTTCCGACATGAGCTGGAAGAGTTCACTCGCAGCGGTCGCCAATTAAAAGTGATTACCACCTCTTATATGGGGGCAACCGACGCCAAGGCAGTTGAATTTTTAGCCAGCCTGCCCAACACCGCAGTCAAACTCAGCTATAACACCCAGCGCGAGCGGTTGCATGCCAAGAGTTATCTCTTTTGCCGACATACTGGCTTTCATACCGGCTATATAGGTTCATCCAACCTCTCTCACTCTGCCCTCACCAGCGGTTTGGAGTGGAACCTAAAAATCACCTCGCAAGAGATCCCGCATATTATCGAGAAATCCCTGAGTACCTTTGAAACCTATTGGGAATCCGATGATTTTGAGCTGTTTGATGGCAAGCTGGAAAGCCGTACAAAATTGCAGCATGCGCTGCAAGAGGCCCGTGGGGATAGTGACAAAAATAGCCCTGCCTATTTCTTTGATATCACGCCGTTTCCCCATCAACTGGAGATCCTTGAACAATTGGCGATGGAGCGCGCTTTACACCAGCGCTGTCGTAATTTGGTGGTAGCGGCTACCGGTACAGGGAAAACCCTGATCTCCGCCTTTGATTTTGCGCGTTTTTTGAAAACCAAACCCGATGCCAAGTTTCTGTTTGTCGCCCACAAAGAGGAGATCTTGCGCCAAGCATTAGCTTCGTACCGCGGAGTGCTCAAGCAATCCAATTTTGGCGAGCTCTTGGTCGGCGGCGCCGTGCCAACCCACTACCGTCAACTATTTGCCTCGGTGCAATCCTTGAATAACCAGCTGGCTAATTTACGTCTTAGCCCAGACTATTTCGATTACATCGTCATTGATGAAGTTCACCATATTGCGGCGGCCAGTTATCGCGGTCTGCTCGCCGCCTTTGAACCTCAGATTTTGTTGGGATTGACCGCAACCCCAGAGCGCCATGATGGCGGTGATATTCTCGCTGACTTTTGTGGTGTCATCGCCGCTGAAATCCGCTTGCCCGAGGCCATCAATCGTCGCCATCTCTGTCCATTCCAATATTTTGGTATCGATGATGATACAGACTTGCGCCAAGTGGCTTGGAAAAATGGCCGTTATGACATTACTGCACTGACCAATATTTACACTAAAAATAACAGCCGGGTTCAGAAAATCGTCCAGAGTCTCGCTGAGATCGTCACCGATATTACCAAGATCAAAGCGCTGGCATTTTGTGTGAGCCGTGAACATGCCGATTTTATGCGCAAAGCATTTTTATTGAAGGGCATCAAGGCTGACATTCTCACCAGCGATAACCGAGACGAGCGGCATAGTAAACAACAAGATTTACGTACCGGCGTGATCAACATTCTTTGCGTGGTGGACATCTTCAACGAAGGGGTCGATATCCCGGAAGTCGATACCTTGCTGTTTTTACGACCAACGGAAAGCCTCACCATCTTTTTGCAGCAATTAGGGCGCGGCCTGCGGCTGGCGAGCGATAAAGAGTGCTGCACCGTATTGGACTTTGTTGGCAATGCCCATGCGGAGTATGACTTTGCCCAAAAATTCCGCGCACTGGTGGGTAAAACCAATAAGGCGATCAGCCACGAAATCAAACAGGGCTTCCCTCACGCCCCCTTGGGCTGCCGCATCGAACTCTCAAAACAGACCCAAGAGTTCATTCTGAGCAATATCAAGAAGGCGACCCTCAATACCTCGCGCCTCATGGGCCTGATCCGCCGTTTCTCGCAGGACTGTGATTTACCGCTGACGCTGGCGAACTTTTTGACGTTCTACCCTCACATCAGCCTTGAGGAGATCTACAAGCGCGGCAATTGGAGCGCCTTGGTCAAACAGGCCCACAACCATACCGTTTCTGAAATGAGCGATGAGAAACTATCCACCCTCTACACCCGGGCCATCAAAACCCGGCTATTGGGCTGTGATGCGCTCCATTACTTGAAATTCTTACAAACCTTGGTGGCAGACGCCTTTACCTTAACGGCCGAACACGATGAACGGATGGCCTTGATGTGCCATTACGACTTCTGGCAACAGAGCGGCCCTAACGCAGGCTTTAACTCCTTGGCGCACAGCCTGAAACAACTCAATCAACCTGAATTAAGGGCCGAGCTGGCAGATCTGTTGCCCATGCTGATCAACCGGGTGAAGCACGAACAAAGCACCATGCCCGACCTTACCGACAATCCACTGCAACTGCATGCCCGTTATGCCAGAGAGCAGGTGCTGGTTGGCTTTGGCGCAACCACCTTCGTGCAACAACCCACGGCTCGCGAAGGGGTCTATGTCATCGCAGAGCAAAATATCGAGTTACTGTTTGTGACCTTGAACAAAACGGAGCAGCACTTCTCCCCCACCACTCGTTATCACGACTACGCCATCAACGAGTCGCTGTTTCATTGGCAGAGCCAAAACAGCGCTCGCCCAGAACGGGGTAAGGGGCTGAGTTACATCAACCACAGAGCAGAAGGTAAGCGCTTGTTTTTGTTCGTCCGTGAGCAGAGCAAAGATGAATTTGGCCGCACCCTTGGCTTTGTGAACTTTGGTGAGGTGGAGTACGTATCCCACACTGGCAGCCAACCAATGAACATTAAATGGCGACTCACCACTCCGATGCCGCCATTTATGTGGAAAGAGGCCGCCAAACTGGCGGTTGGTTAGTAAGACTTCTCACCCGGTGGGAAAATGGCGCAAAACCCACCGGATTCTTGCCCAAAACCCCGGCTAAATTATCCAGTTGCATAATAACCATGCGGCCTTGCGGTTGTTTAACTGGCCCTAACGTCAGATAATACCGCCCGCCTTCAAACCCGGATAACCCGACTTTCAGTGACGGTAATTGATGACTGAGTACCTGCTTTTATTGATCGGCACCGTGCTGGTTAACAACTTCGTGCTGGTGAAATTCCTCGGCCTCTGCCCCTTTATGGGGGTCTCGGGCAAGCTGGAAACCGCCATCGGCATGGGGCTGGCGACCACCTTCGTGATGACTCTGGCCAGTGCCAGCTCCTATCTGGTGGAGCACTATATCCTGCTGCCGCTGGATATCGCCTATCTGCGCACCCTCGCCTTTATTCTGGTGATCGCCGTGGTGGTGCAGTTTACCGAGATGGTGGTGCGCAAGAGCAGCCCGACCCTCTATCGCCTGCTGGGGATCTTCCTGCCCCTCATCACCACCAACTGTGCGGTGCTCGGGGTAGCGCTGCTCAGCATCAATGAGAGACACGACTTTATCCAGAGCGTGATCTACGGCTTTGGCGCTGCCACCGGCTTCTCGCTGGTGTTGATCCTGTTTGCCGCCATGCGCGAGCGACTGGTCGCCGCCGATGTGCCCGCGCCGTTTCGCGGGGTCTCCATTGCCATGATCACCGCCGGTCTGATGTCGCTGGCTTTTATGGGCTTTACCGGCCTTATCAAGATATAGCGCTATGACTCACATACTCTTTGCCATTCTGGTGCTCACCCTGCTGGCGCTGGCGTTCGGGATTATCCTGGGCTTTGCCGCCGTCAAGTTTCATGTAGAAGCGGACCCCGTCGTCGATCAGCTCGATGCCTTGCTGCCCCAGACCCAGTGTGGCCAGTGCGGCTATCCTGGCTGCAAACCCTACGCCGAGGCGCTCGCGGGCGGCGATCAGATCAACAAGTGCGTGCCCGGTGGCGAGGCCACCATGCGCAAAATTGCAGATCTGATGGGGGTCGAGCCCCAGCCGATGGGGGGCAGTGACGTGGCCGCGGTGCCGGTCAAGAAGGTCGCCTTTATCCACGAAGATCAGTGCATCGGCTGCACCAAGTGCATTCAGGCCTGCCCGGTGGATGCCATCGTCGGCGCCACCAAAGCGATGCATACGGTGATTGCCAACGAGTGCACCGGTTGCGATCTCTGCGTTGACCCTTGCCCGACCGACTGCATCGAGATGATCCCGGTGCCCACCACGGTCGATAACTGGAAGTGGGATCTCAATAACGTGCAGGTTCCGGGCAAGATTCCGGTCAAGATAGTGGAATAAACAGCGGAGCAACCATGCATTCCTTACTCGAACGTATCAAAGCCGGCACGCTGTGGGACTTTCACGGTGGCATTCACCCCGCCGACAACAAGCTGCAATCAAGCCAGAGCCCGGTGGTAGACGCCGGTCTGCCGCCACGCCTTATTATTCCGCTGCGCCAGCACGCAGGCCCCGCCGGTGATCTGCTGGTGCAGGTAGGCGACAAGGTCAAAAAAGGGCAGCCGCTGACCCGTTACGCCAAAGGGCGGACGGTGCCGGTGCATGCCTCCACCTCCGGCACCATCACCGAGATTGGCACACACACGGTTGCCCACCCCTCCGGGCTCGGCGATCTCTGCGTTACCATCACCCCCGATGGCGAAGATGCCTGGGGCGAGCGCAATGGCAAAGCCGATTACTGGAATCTGGAGCGGGGCGAGCTGCTCGAACGCATCCAGCAGGCGGGGGTGGCGGGCCTTGGCGGCGCTGTGTTCCCCACCCACAGCAAGCTCGACGGCCGCGGCCAGCTCACCGAGATTTTGATCGTCAACGGGCTGGAGTGCGAACCCTATATCACCACCGACGATCGGCTGATGCAGCAATACGCCGATGAGATCATGGATGGCATCCGGGTGCTCAAGCACCTGCTCAAGCCCAAGCTGACCCTGATCGGGGTGGAAGACAACAAGCCCGAGGCGATCGCCGAGCTGACCCGCCATGCCACAGACCCGGATGTAATGGTCAAGACGGTACCGACCAAGTACCCATCGGGCGGTGCCAAGCAGACCATTCAGTTGCTGACCGGCCGTCAGGTACCCAAGGGTGGCCGCGCGGTCGATATTGGTATCATGGTGCTCAACGTGGCCACCGTGTTTGCCATCAAGCGCGCCATTATCGACGGCGAGCCACTGATCGAGCGGATCGTTACCCTTACCGGTGACAGCTTCAAGCAGCCCGGCAACGCCTGGGTGCGCCTCGGTACGCCGGTACGCTGGCTGTTGCAGCGTTTCGAGCTGCAACCGGAAGCGGAGCAGAGGGTGATCATGGGTGGCCCCATGATGGGCTTTACCCTGCCCCACGCCATGGTGCCTGTGGTCAAGGCCACCAACTGCCTGCTGGCGCCAACGCAAGCCGAACTACCCGCCCCCGGCCCGGAGCAGCCCTGCATTCGTTGCAGCGCCTGCGCCGATGTCTGCCCGGCCACCCTGCTGCCGCAAGAGCTCTACTGGTACAGCAAGGCCAAGGAGTATGACAAGGCCGAGCAGCTCAACCTGATGGACTGCATCGAGTGCGGCGCCTGCGCCTGGGTCTGCCCGAGCGAGATCCCGCTGGTGCAGTACTACAAGATCGCCAAGGATGACATTCGCGAAGCCCGCGCCGAGGCCGAAAAAGCCGAGCGCGCCAAGCAGCGTTTCGAGGCCAAGCAGGCCCGTTTCGAGCGGGAAAAAGCGGCCCGCGAAGCCCGCCATGCGCAAGCCGCTGCCCAGCGCCGTCAGACCATGACGGCCGCCGGCGGCGAAGATCCGGTGGCCGCGGCTCTCGCCCGCATCAAGGCCAAGCAGGATGCCCCCATCACCGCCATTGCCGCCACCGCAGAGGGCTTGCCTGACAACAGCGCGGTGATTGCCGCCCGCGAAGCCCGCAAACGGGAAGCGGAGGCACGCCGCGCCGCCAAACTGGCGGAAAACGCAAACAGTGACACTGCCGCCGCGGCGCAATCCACGCAGATAGCTGACCCCGCCAGCGATCCCAAAAAAGCGGCCATCGCTGCCGCACTGGCCCGCGCCAAGGCCAAGAAAGCGGCTCAGGCTGGCGAGAGCGCCGAGTCTGCTGCCGAAACCGCTGCTGCCCCTGCGGTAGATGCTGATCAGCAAAAGGCTGAAGTTGATCCGAAAAAGGCAGCGATTGCCGCCGCCATCGCCCGTGCCAAAGCCAAAAAGGCTGAAGCCAGTGGCGAGCCGATAAGCGCAGTCAACAACGCAGCAGCCGACACAGATATCCAAAGCGATACAGCAACGGCTGCCAGCGAAGGGGTTGATCCCAAGAAAGCCGCCATCGCCGCTGCCATCGCCCGTGCCAAGGCCAAAAAGGCGGCCCAGCAGGGTAACAGCGCTGAGGGCGATCTGACTGCAAGTGCTGGCACCAGCGGATCCGCTGCTACCCAACGCGACGCGCCATCTGCTGCCAGCGAAACAGTCGATCCCAAGAAGGCCGCCATCGCCGCTGCCATTGCCCGCGCCAAGGCCAAAAAGCTGGCCCAGCAGGGTAACAGCGCTGAGGGCGATCTGACTGCAAGTGCTGGCACCAGCGGATCCACTGCTACCCAAAGCGATACAGCAACGGCTGCCAGCGAAGGGGTCGATCCCAAGAAGGCCGCCATCGCCGCTGCCATCGCCCGCGCCAAGGCGAAAAAGCTGGCCCAGCAGGCAGCTGAACAAGGTGAGCCAATGCAGGCAGCAGAAGGGACTCGCGGTGAGCAAGCACTCGCCGAGCCGATGAGCGAGGCCGTGGCCGAACCTGCCGTTGCCGAGGCGAGCGTTGATCCGAAAAAGGCGGCCATTGCGGCGGCCGTCGCCCGTGCCAAGGCGAAAAAGCTGGCAGCCGAGGCGGCCAGAGCAGCCGAGACCGTCGCTCAAGATGCACCGTCAGCCGACCGAACAACCACAAGGTAACCGACAGACTCATGTTCCATATTGCGACTGCGCCGTTTGCCCATAACCGCAAACAGACCCGCACCCTGATGCTGCTGGTGATCCTGGCCTGCGTGCCAGGCTTGCTGGCCCAGACCTGGTTTTTTGGCTGGGGCTCCTTTATCCAGATCCTGCTGGCGCTGGTCACTGCGCTGGCGTGCGAGGCGCTGGTGCTCAAGCTCCGTGGCCGCGTCATCAAGCCAGCCCTGATGGATGGCAGTGCGGCGCTCACCGCCGTGCTGATCGGCCTCTCCCTGCCGCCGCTGCTGCCCTGGTGGATGCTGGTAGTGGGCACTGCCTTCGCCATCATAGTTGCCAAACACCTTTACGGCGGGCTGGGCCAGAACCTGTTCAACCCGGCCATGGTCGCCTATGTGCTGCTGCTGGTCTCCTTCCCGGTACAGATGACCAGCTGGCTGCCGCCGGAGAGCGTGCGCGCCTACAGCCTCGGCTTTGGCGATGCGGCCTCGGTCATCTTTACCGGCTTTAGCCTCGATGGCTACAGCATGGCCCAGCTCAAGCAAGGGGTGGATGGTCTCACCATGGCAACCCCGCTCGATACGATGAAAACCGGCCTGAGCCAGGGGCTCACTACAGGCGAGATCCTGAGTGGCCCGCTGTTTGAGGGTTGGGGCGGCATCGGCTGGAGCTGGGTCAACCTCGGCTATCTGCTGGGCGGCCTGTTCCTGCTGCAACAGAAGGTGATCAACTGGCGCATTCCCACCGCGACTCTCGGTGCTCTGCTGCTGGCCTCGACCCTCGGCTATCTGGTGAGCCCGGATGCCACCGCCACGCCGATATTTCATCTCTTTAGCGGCGCAACCATGCTGGGTGCCTTCTTTATCGCCACCGATCCGGTCAGTGCCAGCACCACGCCACGGGGCCGGCTGATCTATGGCCTGCTGATCGGGGTATTGGTCTATATCATTCGCCGCTTTGGCGGCTATCCGGATGCGTTCGCCTTTGCCGTGCTGCTGGCCAACCTTTGTGTGCCGTTTATCGACAGCCTGACTCGCCCGAAGGTATACGGAGCCCGTCGCCAATG
>NZ_CDDH01000103.1 GCF_000819725.1 Aeromonas australiensis
GGTGGGTGTCCTAGATTTGCTTTTCCTAGATTTGCTTTGCCAGCCCCTTAGGAGCACGTTAAATTCATGGAGGATTAATGACATCTCGGGAACTACTTGAGCAAGCAGTACACAGCAGCGCTGTTATTCACCAGCCTCACGCGCTAAAAGCCTATTTATCGACTCAATTTCTTGCTGCACACCTTGGGCAACCGGAAGCCTTGTGGCAACAAACCGCCAAATTGATTGCCCAGGATGGATTACAGGTGTCAACAGTGCTCACCGATAGTGTACAGCCTGTCGTTTTCTCCGATTTACGCAGGCATCGCATTCTGGCGCGTGGTATTTATCCCGCTGCCTACCAAGCTATTTCCCAATGGCATGCCGAGTACGGCTTTCACGATATCTTTGAATTCTATATCGCCAAGGCAGCCAATAAGCCCGAATATTTATCCCATAACGTCACCATTTTGCTTGCGCTTAATGAGGTATACAGCGCCCTTCCTCCCGAGTGGGTACCTGCATTTTTGAATCGGGTCACGGAGTTTGTCACTGCTACCTTCCCTAATGAAGAAAATAGAGAATGCTGTGAGGTGATCACAACCGGACAGCCGGCA
>NZ_CDDH01000104.1 GCF_000819725.1 Aeromonas australiensis
CGCGATGAACCTAAAAAAACGGGCGACCAAGGCCGCCCGTTCCGCTTTTTCACCCAGCCGATCAGCGCTGGCTGGCCAGCTTGCCGTTGCCTGTTTTCTTCTCATTGCCGGCGAGCTTGCGGGCCTGCCGCTTCTCGAAACGGGAGATCCACCAGTAGGCCAGCGCCGAGAACACTGCGGTCATAAAGACGTTGATAAAGAAGGCGCGCACCAGATCGACACCGCTCGGGAAGGCGGAGGCGCTCATGCTCACCACGAAGATGGCGATCAGCACCGACACCACGCCCATCCCGAAAGTCCGCGAGCCCATGCGGAAATCGCGGGGGGTGTCGTCATGTTTCCAGCGGAACACGAAGTAGGCCACCATGATGAAGATCGGCGGCAGCATGGCAGTGCCGGCGGTGAGGTTGATGGCAGTGTTCATCATCTGCTGCACCGACTCGGAGCCGAAGCCGTTGACCACCAGCATCGCGAACACGAAGACAAACTGCCACCAGGCGGCGCGCACCGGCACCCCGTGCTCGTTGAGCTGGGTGGTCTTCTCGCCGTAAACCCCCTGCGGGATCTCGGAGAAGTGGATCTTCACCGGCGCCGAGGTCCACATCATCATGGAGCCGAACATGGCGATAAACAGCACCACGCCGACGAAGCGGCCCACCAGCGCCTCGGAGAGCCCGAAATACTGCGCCATGCCGGTGAAGATCTCCACCATGCCGCCGGCATAGGTGAGGCTCTCGCGCGGCACGAACACGTTCACCAGCAGGGAACCAACCGCATACATGGCACCGATGACGATACCGGCGCTGATGATCACCTTGATAAAGGACTTCTGGCCCCCCTTCACGTCATTAAGGTAGGCCGCTGCCGTTTCGGCACCGCCCGCCGCCTGGAAGATCCAGCACATGATGCCGAGGGTCGCCCAGTTGACGGTGGGAGTCATCGCCTCCAGCGTGATGGGCTGGGCCGGCACATGATCGCCACTCAGAGCCATCAGGGCACCCAGCACATAGATGGCGAACAGGGCAAATACCCCGTAGGCCACGATCTCCGCAATCTTGCCGAGCCAGCTTGCCCCCTTGGTCGAGATGTGGGTCGCCGCCGCAAACAGCACGATGGAGATGATCGAGGTGACCATGGGCGAGAAGCTGTACTCATAGCCCAGCATGGCGTAGGAGGCGTAGGCGATGACGTTGGGCAGCAGGGAGACGAACCAGAACAGGTTCACGAACCAGTAGAGAAACGAACCCAGATAGGCCATCCGGGTGCCGAGCGGCTTTTTCAGCCAGTCGTACATACCCGACTCGGAGTTTTTGTTGGCCGAGACGAACTCGGCGATGATGAAGACGAACGGGATGAAGTAGACGATGGTCGCCAGCAGGAAGATGGGGGCGGAGCTGAGCCCCAGCTCGATGTTGTTGTTGACGATGTTGCGCACGTTGAACACGGCGGCAAAGGTCATCGACAACAGGGCAAACTTGCCTATGGTGCCGCGTACGGATTCAGACATGGTGTCCTCCAGTGGATTCGCGCTCCCTGCGGGTAACGCTGTGACTCTGTAATGTGTTCGGCAAGGGTCTGTCGGCCCCGCGCGTTACTCTCTTGTTATGATCGGGCCGCGTGGGCGGCCTCGTTGGGGAACCGGTACCGTCTCCCGCACCGGCTCGCAATACCAGTCAGACGATCGGGGTGCCCGGCGCCATCGGCACCCGCGGCTGCAGCAGCACGCTCTGGCTCTCGTCCGGGGTCTCGGCGCAGAGCAACATGCACTCGGAACGCTCGCCGCGCATCCTGGTGGGCTTGAGGTTGGTCAGTACCACCACTTCGCTGCCCATCAACTCCTCTTCGCTGTAGTAAGGCACCAGACTGGTGACGGTCTGCAGCGGCCGCTCGCCACCCACGTCGATCTGGACGATGTAGAGTTTGTCGGCCCCGGGGTGGCGCACCACCTCCAGCACCTTGCCCACCTTCATCTCGACCCGTTTGAATTCGGCAAACTCGATCGTCTCGCTCATGCTCTTTTCCTTCTCTGGTTCAGCGGTTTGCGGGTGGCCAACGGCCACCCGGTTTTATTCGGATTCAATGCAGTGGCTATGGCGTCTGCATGGCAACCTGCGCTGTCGGCTGGGCCTCTTTGGCACGCGCTTCGGCGCTGAGGGAAGCCTCGTAGCGGTTGTATTTCCACCAGGCGAAGCCGAGGAAGATCACGATCCCGCCGACGTTGTAGAAGATGATGGTCATGATGTCGGCACCGGTCGGGAAGGTGGAGGCGAGGAAGCCCACCGAGAAGATGGCGATCAACACCGAGACCACGGCGATGCCGGTGGTGCGCGAACCCATCTTGAAATCCCGTGGCAGGTGGTCGAGCTTCAGACGCAGATTGAGGTAGGCCAGCATGATGAACAGCGGCGGCAGCATGGAGGCGGCAGCGGTCATGTTGATGACGGTGTTCATCAGATCCTGCGCGGTGTTGGAGCCCAGAGTCGGGATCACCATCAGCGGCAGCACGATAAGGTACTGGATCCAGGCTGCACGGGCAGGAACGCCGTTCTCGTTCAGCTCGACGGTTTTCTTGCCGAAGATGCCGGCCGGGATTTCGGAGAAGAAGATCTTCACCGGGGTCGCCGTCCACATCAGCAGGGAGCCGAACATGGCGGTGAAAGAGACCAGTCCGACGAAGCGGTTCATCAGGATCTCCGGCAGGCCGAAGTAGGCCGCCAGCCCCTCAAATACCTGCACCGAGCCGCCGGTATATTTCAAGGTACCGCTCGGCACGAACACGTTGATCAACAGCGAGGCGATGGAGTAGAGCACGCCGATAAAGATCCCGGCGACGATGATCACCTTCACGAAGGACTTGGAGCCGCCCTTCACGTCATTGACGTAGACCGCCACCGACTCGGCACCACCGGCAGCCATAAAGATCCAGGTGGTGATGCCGAGGAAGGCCCAGCTGAAATCGGGGACCATGGCCTCTACCGTGATGGGGTCGGCCGGCTGTACGCCGCCCACCAGTGCCGCACCTGCCAGCAGAATGTAGGAGAGGGTCAGCAACAGCATCAGGGACGAGGTCACCGAGGTGATGGGACCGAGCATCTTGGCGCCATTGGTGGAGACGTAGGTGGCAAAGGCAAACAGCACCATGCTCAAGGCCGTGGTCGCCACCGGGGTGAGAATGTACTCGTAGCCGAGGAAGGCATAGGAGGCGTAGGCGATAACCCGCGGCAGCAAGGAGGTGAAGAAGAAGAGGTTCACGAACCAGTAGGTGTAGGCGGAGATAAAGGCCCAGCGCCCGCCGAGGGAGCTCTTCACCCAGGCATAGACCCCCGCTTCGGAGTTCTTATTCAGTGACACAAATTCCGCAATGATCAGGCAAAACGGAATGAAGTAAAAAATGGTAGCCAGAAAGAACATCGGGGCGGAGGCCAGACCGATCTCGATGTTGTTGTTGATGACGTTGTTGAAGCTGAATACCGCCGCGAAGGTGAGCGACAGCAGACCAAACTTGCCTATCGTATTGCGTTTGGGATCAGACATGGTGCATCTCCAGACCTGTAGTTATTGCCACGAAAGGGCGGGGCATGATTTGTAGGGTGGGCCCCGCCCTTCCGGCTTTGTCAGTGCAGAACCGGCGGCTTGTTATTTGTTTTTGAAGTAGCCGCCTTCGACGGTGACCTTGATGATCACCTTGCGCACCGGGCTGTCGCCTGCGAACCGGTAAGCCTCGTCGTTCTCGAAGATCACCACCTGCCCGTTGCCGACCTGCTGGCGCTCACGCACCTCGCCTGCCAGCCACTCGCGGTCGGTGGTGTCGTCATAAGCCTGCTCGACCCGCAGCTCGCTCTTGGCTGCCCACTCCACCGTCTCTTCCCCTTCCAGGTAGTAGTGAACGTCGAAGTAACGACGCTGCCCCTCGAACAGGGAGGTGGCCGGGCTGGCCCCCTCCTGCAAGCGATAGGTGAGGGAGTCACCGATGGAGTGGCAGATGCCGGGCTTGAGGTTGGCCAGGTTGTTGATGGCCTCCACGCAGCGGCCCCACTTCTTGCCCTCCCGGTAGATGCTTTTGAACAGGGTCAGGTTGTCCAGAGTGATCATGCGAGGTTCCTCCCGCCGTTGATGGTGAGATCGAGCCCGGCCAGCGCAGCCGGATTGAGGTTGCCGCGAGCGATGGGCAGCAGGGTCAGACCGAAGCTGAACGGCTCGAAGCGCACCCGCCAGGAGTCCAGCACCTCGGAGCCCCAGGAGTTGGAGCCGAGCCCCAGTACCTTGTGATCCAGATTGAGGGTGAGATAACCGCAGGGCTCCAGCTCATTGATGTGCTGCGCCGCGTGGATATGCTCCCAGCTGTAGGGCCAGACGCTCAGGTTGATGGGGGCATCGGGTCGCACGTAGAGACCGGCGCCGTGACGGTTGGTCAGAGTCGCCCAGCGCACCTGCTGGCGGTTGCCGTTGTCCTGCGGGAAGGGGTAGTGCTCCCACATCTCGCTGACTGTGCTCTGGAAGCGGTCGATCCAGTTGCTCTGGCGGCTGTCCTGATAGTTTTCGCCCGGCCCCATGCCGTAGTAGTGCACCCGGTCGAGATCCTGACGGATGCCCAGCTCGAAGCCGATCTTGGGAATGATGTCGTCATAACCGCCGTAGGGCTGACCGGATAAGGCCACGTGCAGTTGGCCGTTCGGGCTCAGGGTGTAGACGTAGCGGCAGCGCATGCCGAAGTCGAACACCGGCGGCGCGATCAGACTCTCGACCGTCACCTCGACCGCCTCGCCCAGCTGGCGCCAGCTTAAGCCACGGAAGTGCTCCTGCATGATCTGCAGGTGGTTCGGGTGCCACAGGCTCTCGTACTCCTGCTTGTGGTTGTCGATCATCGGCTTGAAGAAGGTGAGGCGCGGCGAGCGCTCAATCAGCTCGATACCATCCTGCTGCCAGCTCACCAGCTTACCGTCGAGGCGCGAGAAACGCAGGGCGAAGCCTGTGCCGCTCAAGGTCAGCGCGAGGCGCTCATCAGCGATATCCAACGGAGTAGCGTTGGGATTGGCAAAGGGCTGCAGCTGGCGAGTCGACTCTTTCAGCCGGAACTGGTACTGGCCCAGCTCGTGCTCCGCCGCGCTGTAGCGGGTAGCTGTGGCCTTGATGACCCGCAGCTGGACAAAGGTTTCCCGCCCATCAAGGGTCGGCAGTTCGAGTTGCAGCTCTGTGTTGGCGCCGGGGGCAACCCCTTCCAGCCGGATCTGCTGGCTGGCCAGCAGTTCGCCTTCGGCCTTCACTTCGACCAGCAGGCGGATATCGTCGAGAGTGGAGAACCAGTAGCGGTTTTCCAGCTCAAGCTTGCCGCTCGCCAAATCCACTGCCCGCACCTTGACCGGGCAGATCACCTGCTTGTATTCACGCAGGCCCGGCCCCGGGGTCTGATCCGGATAGATGAGGCCATCCATGCAGAAGTTGTAGTTGTTGGGATAGTCGCCGTAGTCGCCGCCGTACTTGTAGACGGGGCGGCCCTGCTCGTCCTGATCCAGAATGCCGTGATCGCACCACTCCCAGATGTAGTGACCCTGAATGTGGGGATGGCGGTCGAACACCTGCTGGTATTCGCTGAGGCCACCCGGGCCGTTGCCCATGGCGTGGGCGTATTCACAGAGGATGCGTGGCTTCTCCATCGGGAACTCGCCAAAGCAGTTCATCTGGGAGACGCGGGAGTACATGGTGCTCACCACATCCACCACCTCGGCATCGCGATCCTCTTCGTAGTGTACCAGCCGGGTCGGGTCGATCCCCTTGCAGCGCTGGTACATGGCTCTGATGTTGCAGCCGTAGCCTGACTCGTTGCCGAGCGACCAGATGATGATGGAGGGGTGGTTCTTTTGGGCGTGCACGTGGCGCTCGATGCGATCCACGAACACCGGCTCCCAGAAGGGATCGTCAGTGATGCGGCTGAGATCGCCGACGTTGGCAAAACCGTGGGTCTCCACGTCGGTCTCCGCCATCACGAACAGGCCGTACTGGTCGCACAGCTCGTAGAAGCGCGGGTCATTCGGGTAGTGGGCGGTACGTACCGAGTTGAGGTTGTGCTGCTTCATCAGCACGATATCGCGTTCAACACGATCCATGCCGACCGCGCGGCTCTTGAGGTGGTCGTTGTCGTGGCGGTTCACCCCGTGCAGCTTGAGGTAGTGGCCGTTGACGTAGAAGAGGCCATCCTTGACCTTGATTTCACGCACCCCGACTCGCTGCGGGATCACTTCCAGCAGCTCGCCCTGACCGTTGTAGAGGGAGAGTTGCAGCTGATAGAGGTAAGGATCTTCGGCGCTCCAGAGACGGGGGTTGGCCAGATCCAGCGTGAAGCGGCAATCACACTTGCCGTCGATGGCGAGATGGTCGAGGGAGCCGCTGGCGATCTCGCTGCCCTGATCCAGCAGCGCCCAGACCAGACGGTGATCACGGGCAGCCGCCCCCAGGTTCTCGAGCTGGATATCGCAGCTCAGGGTAGCGCTCTGATTGTCATCGGCCAGCTCGGTACGGATGAAGAAGTCCTGCACATGGGCGGCCGGTTTGCCCACCAGATAGACGTCGCGGAAGATCCCCGCCATCCACCACATGTCCTGATCTTCGATATAGGTGGAGTCAGCCCACTGCATCACCCGCACCGACAGCAGGTTCTCGCCAACCTTGGCGTAGGCACTGATATCGAACTCGGCGGTGAGACGGCTCCCCTTGCTGAAGCCGACATAGTGGCCGTTTACATAGAGCTCGAAGTAGGTCTCCACCCCGTCGAACTTGATGATTATCTGTTCGCCATCCCAGGCCGGGCTCAGCGTGAAACTGCGCTGATAGGCGCCGGTCGGGTTGTTGGTCGGTACGAAAGGTACGTCGATGGGGAAGGGAAAACCCTCGTCGGTGTACTGCAGATTGCCGTGCCCTTCCATCTGCCACATGTTGGGCACGGTGATCTGACCCCACTCACTCATATGGCTGTGATAGAAGGCCTCCGGAACCTGCAGGGGGTGGTCGAAGTAGTGGAACTGCCACTGGCCGCCAAGGCTCAGAAAACGGCGGCTCAGCTCGCGCTGCATGGTGGCCGCCAGCGCGTGGTCGGCATAAGAGAAGAAGTAGGCGCGCGGGGCCAGTCTGTTTTCACCAACGAATTGGACGTTTTCCCAGTTATTCACATGTCCTCCCGGAACAAGGCAACGTTAACTGGGTAAACCTTAGATAAATATTTACTAAATATCAGTTTTAGATCGGTAAAGTTTTAATCTGATCACAATGAACAGATGGTTTTGTGAGCGAGATCAGAAGCGGGAGATAAAAGGGGTTAAGTAGACAGTGATGGCATGGATATTGATTAATCCAGGCATAAAGCGTGATAGAGTCATCATAAAACAATGACTTATGAATTCACAAGGAGATGGGTTGGAGGCGATAATGAATAGAAGGAGTCGCACCAACACAAGATGGCGCGACTAAAAAGTGTTGTATTTTACTAAAATCAGCGAGTGGTACCACGCAGGGTCAGCTTGCTCGGCACCAGCACCCGCAGGGGGATATCCCGCGCATCACGCAGCCGTTCGACCAGCAGATTAACTCCCTGGGAGCCCATCAACTCGGAGTGGATCCGCACCGTAGAGAGCGGCGGGAAGGTGAACTTGGCAGTCGGAATATCGTTGACGCTGATAAGCTCAATTTGCTGGGGAATCGCCAGTCCCTTCTCGTGGATGGCACGCAGTACACCGATGGCGATGGAGTCGGAAGCGACAAACAGCGCCTTGGGCCAATCCCCTGCCAGCATCTCCTTCGCCAACTGGTAGCCGGAAGCGCTGGAGAAATCCCCACGATAGAGATCGCTCTTCTGCACCACCCCCAGCTGCTGGCCATAATCCCGAAAGGCCAGTTCGCGCAGATCCGGATTCTCATCCTGACCACCGATATAACCGATACGCTGGTGCCCCTGCGCGATGAAGTAATCGACGACCTGCTGGCTAATCAGGGCGAGATCCACATCGACCGAATCGAACTCTCCCTGTGAACGGCAGTCGACAAACACCAGCTGACTGGAGCAGACCATGAGCTGGGCCAGGCGTTCGGCCGTAAGGGTGCCGACCACCAAAATGCCATCCACTGCGCTCAGCTCGCGCCCTTCACCACTGCTATAAAGATGGGTCAGTTCGATATTGAGGCGGGCACTCTGGGTCTCGATGCCATAACGGATAGCGAGATAGTAAGGGTCGTTGACCTCGGTACTCTGGGGATAGGCATAGACCACCAGAAAGTGCAGCTTGCTCTTGTGTACCCCCTTGCGGGCAGTGCTGGTCTTGTACTCCAGCCGTTCGGCAATCTCGAAGATCCGCTGCTTGGTCTCTTCCTTGACGCTCAGGCTGGGATCCTCGTTCAGTACCCGGGATACCGTGGCGAGCGACACTCCCGCCTCCTGTGCAATTTCCTTCAACGTAGCCATCAATACCTCGCTGGCAGCATCACGTGTTAATGGGTAACGGCTAAAGAGTAACGGGCAATCCCTTGATAGCCCAGCACTTTTACTAAAATGCCAGCGGCAGAGCCGTTTTGTGGAAGACAGAAATGCAAAAAGGCCTCCCGAATGGGAGGCCTCTTCTAAATAGGTGCCTGACAGTGTCCTACTCTCGCATGGCGAATGCCACACTACCATCGGCGCTACCGCGTTTCACTTCTGAGTTCGGCATGGGATCAGGTGGTTCCACGGCGCTATGGCCGTCAGGCAAAAGCTTTTAAAACTAACTTTAAAATGGTGCTGATACCCAGAATCGAACTGGGGACCTCATCCTTACCAAGGATGCGCTCTACCGACTGAGCCATATCAGCACACTAACCGGTAAAGACCACGCTGGGCGTAATCTTGAAATTGGGTGCCTGCCAAGAGCGTCCTACTCTCGCTGGCCGATTACGCTGTCGCATAACCGTTTAATTGGGTGCCTGGCAGTGTCCTACTCTCGCATGGCGAATGCCACACTACCATCGGCGCTACCGCGTTTCACTTCTGAGTTCGGCATGGGATCAGGTGGTTCCACGGCGCTATGGCCGCCAGGCAAATTCTTCATCTAGAAAGCTGACGTGAATAACGAGTTGCCTGTTGGCTTCGCTATCACTTAATTAGTTAGTAGTTCGCTTGGTATTTGCTACAAGCCTTAGA
>NZ_CDDH01000105.1 GCF_000819725.1 Aeromonas australiensis
CGCGATGAACCTAAAAAAACAAGAAGCCCCTGAACGGGGCTTCTCTTTGCTGGCCATGCCGCCAGTGTGAACGGCTTGGGTGAGCGACTTGCTGGCGCCTTGACCGGGCGCCAGAGCGGGCTGGTGCGAGCTTACTCTTCGACCTTGTTCAGCCACTCCACCTTGTATTGGGCGCCGGCGCCCTGCGCCAGCTTGGCACAGAGGGGTTTGAGGAAGGCTTCGATCTGTTCGTCCAGCATCCAGGGCGGGCTGATGATCAGCATGCCTGAGCCGTTCATGCCCCAGTCGGCAGTCTGACCAGCCACTTCCAGCTCGGCCACCAGCACGTTGCCGAAGTTCTCCCGCTTGATGGCGCGCAGCATATCGCGGGATTTGTCCGCCTCCTGCCCGAGGATGGGATACCAGAGGGCGTAGATGCCGGTCGCCCAGCGCTTCTGCGCCTTTTTCAGGGTATCGACCACGGCGAAGTAATCTTCTTTGAGCTCATAAGGCGGGTCGATCAGCACCAGCCCGCGGCGCGGGGTGGGCGGCAGCAGGGCGATCAGCCCCTCGAAGCCATCACGGTGGTGCACGGCGACGCGGGGGTCATAGCCCATGTTGGCGCGCAGGTCTTCGACCTCGTTGTTGTGCAGCTCCATCAGCGCCAGCTTGTCCTGCTCGCGGGTGAGGCGACGGGAGAGCTCCGGCGAGCCGGGGTAGTAGTGCAGCTCGCCGCTGTTTCTTTCTTGAGCGGGGTTCATCTCCTCGATAACGCCGAGATAGGGGGCCATGGCAGACCACTGGGCCCGCTCGTCCCACAGGCGGCCGATGCCGTCGGCATACTCGGCCTTTTTCTGGGACCAGTCGCCGCGCAGGTCGTAGAGACCGCCACCGGCATGGGTGTCCAGCACGATGAAGGGTTTCTCCTTCTTCTTGAGGGACTCGATGATCAGGGCCTGAACGGTGTGTTTCAGCACGTCGGCATGGTTGCCGGCGTGAAAGGCGTGGCGGTAGCTCAGCATATTAGATCTCTGAGGGGGCCCTGCTGGGCACCCAGTAGCGATAGATAGTTCAACAAATTGCGGCTGTTGCCGCGAAACAGGGAGAGGCTGCGCAGGGTCTGCAACAGGACGCCCTGTTGGAGCCGCTCCAGCTCCAGTTCGTGGGCCAGCATCGACTGATACTGCTGTTCGTCGAGTCGCGTCTTGGCGCTCTGGCGCAGGGCGCGCCAGGGGGTCAGCACCGCCTCGGTCTGCAGCAAGGCGGGCTGCAGATCGAGTAGATCGACCACGACGCCGAGTTGATCGAGCCGGTGCAGCAGCAGCGCCAGATTGACGTTGCCCCCCTGTTCCTGCACGGTGAGCCAATCCTGGCTGCGCTCACCATAGACCTTGCCGCTCCAGTGCCAGAAGCCGATCGGCGTCGGCAATTCGTGTACTGCGACCCGTTCGCTGGCCATCAGCTGTTCGTTACGCAAAGAAGGCTTGCTCCATGGTTTCCAGCTCTTCGGAGAGGTTCATCCACTCCAGCTCCACCTCTTCCAGTTGCTCCTTGAGGGGGCCCTGGGATTTGAGCAGCTCGGAGAGCTTGGTTTTAGCGCTCTCTTCGTAGATGGCGGGGTCGGCCAGCTGGCTCTCGATGTCGCCAAGCTTGCCTTGCAGCTTCTCCATGCTCGCTTCGAGCTTTTCGAGCTTCTGGCGCAGGGGGCGGGTTTGCTGGCGGAACTCCGCCTCGCGCCGCTTCTGATCCTTGCGCGCCACCGCCGAGTTGGCAGAGACGGGGCCATCGGCCGGTTTGGCGTTGGCCTCTTTCTCCTGCTCGCCGAGCCACTTGTGGTAGTCGTCCAGATCGCCGTCGAACGGCTCGACCCGGCCACCGTGCACCAGATAGAAGTCATCTGTGGTGGTACGCAGCAGGTGACGGTCGTGGGAGACCACTACCATGGCCCCTTCGAAGCCTTGCAGCGCCATGGTCAGGGCGTGGCGCATCTCCAGATCCAGGTGGTTGGTCGGTTCATCCAGCAGCAGGAGGTTCGGCTTTTGCCAGGTGATCAGCGCCAGCACCAGCCGCGCTTTCTCGCCGCCGGAGAAGGGGGCTACCTTGTCGAGCGCCTTGTCACCGTGAAAACCGAAGCTGCCCAGATAGTTGCGCAGCTCCTGCTCGGTCTTGTCCGGCGCGAGGCGCACCAGATGATCGAGCGGGGTATCGTCCAGACGCAGGGTCTCCAGCTGATGCTGGGCAAAATAACCGATGCTCACCCCAGCGCTCACTTCCAGCTTGCCTGAGAGCGGCGGGTTGGAGCCGGACAACATCTTGATAAAAGTGGACTTACCGGCGCCGTTGCGACCGAGCAGACCGATGCGCGAACCCGGTACCAGATTGAGTTTGATCTTCTCCAGGATCACCTTGTCGCCGTAACCGGCAGAGAGGTTCTCCATGGCGATCAGCGGGGTCGGCAGGGCCGACGGCTCGCGAAACTCGAAGCTGAACTCGGAGTCGGCGTGGGCGGGCAGGATCTTCTCCATCCGCTCCATCGCTTTCAGGCGGCTCTGGGCCTGGCGGGCCTTGGAGGCCTTGTAGCGGAAGCGATCCACATAGGATTGCATGTGGGCCATCTCCCGTTGCTGCTTCTCGTACATCGACTGCTGCTGGGCCAGATGTTCGGCGCGCTGCAGTTCGAAGTCGGAGTAGCCGCCGGTATATTCGTTGAGCTTGCCGTTCTCGATATGGATGATGCGACCGACCACGGAGTCGAGAAAATCGCGGTCGTGAGAGATCAGCACCAGGGTGCCCTGATAGCTCTTGAGCCACTTCTCCAGCCAGATCACTGCATCGAGATCCAGGTGGTTGGTCGGTTCATCGAGCAGCAGCAGATCGGAGCGGCAGAGCAGCGCCTGAGCGAGGTTCAGACGCATGCGCCAGCCACCGGAGAAGCTGCGCACCGGCGAGCTGAGCTGCTCGTCGGCAAACCCCAGACCATGCAGCAGCTCGGCGGCGCGGGCGCGAATGCTGTAGGCACCGATGGTATCGAGCTTGCCGTGCAGCTCTGCTACCAACAGGCCATTGTCATCCTGCTCGGCCTGTACCAGCTGGGCTTCCAGCGAGCGGAACTCCTTGTCGCCGTCGATCACGTACTCGAGGGCGGAGCAGTCGAGCGCCGGGGTCTCCTGCGCCACCCCTGCAATTTGCCAACCGGCGGGCAGGCTGAAGCTGCCGCTGTCGATGGCCAACTCGCCCCGAACCAGTGCAAAAAAGGTGGACTTGCCACAGCCGTTCTTGCCCACCAGACCCACTTTGTGGCCGGGGTGAATGGTGGCGGAGGCGCTGTCCAGCAGCTTGCGGCCGCCGCGGATCAGTTCGATTTGACTGGCAACTATCATGGGTGGGATCTGCTTGCTCAAGATGGAGGAGAAAAACTGGCGCGGATCTTACGTGAAATGACGCAGATTTGCACTGTAGCGAAGGGCTGCTCACTGGCTGGCGCCGCAAAAACATGTCATAACAGAGAAACCAGCTGGATAACGGGAGGTTAGCATGCGTATCAGGGATATTATGACGACCCGGGTCGCCACCGTTTCAATGGATGATCGACTCAGTCTCATCAGAGATATCTTCGAGCAGGCCCACTTTCGTCATCTGCTGGTGCTGGAGGAGGGAGAGCTGGTAGGAGTTATCTCGGATCGGGATCTGTTTCGCGCCATCAGCCCCTATCTCGACTCCGAAGCCGAGATGAGCCGTGATACCGAAACCCTCAGCAAGCGAGCCCATCAGATCATGAGTCGGCAGATCATCACTATCGCTCCCCATCTCACCGTGCGCGACGGCGTCAAACTGATGCTGGAGAAGGGGGTATCTTGTCTGCCAGTACTGGAGAATGGTGCCCTGGTTGGCATCATCAGCTGGAAGGATTTTCTCAAGGTGGCACTGGCCAGTGACGCGCTGGGGTAGCGCGGCACCGCCACGCACTCATCTGCCATGGCACGCGTTACGAAATAGAGAGAGGGGAG
>NZ_CDDH01000106.1 GCF_000819725.1 Aeromonas australiensis
AATCAGGTGCGGAATGTCGGGTTTATTGGTAGCATCGACGACCGCCCCTGTGAGGGGGCGGTCGTTCTGTTTTGAGAGGACCGCGCCATCTTGCTCGATGGCAGCGTCAGAAAAAGTGCGTCCGATTTAACGTAACGCCCCCTTAAGCGCATAGCGGACTAACGCCGTATGAGTAAAAGTCATCGCGCCTATTGTTTAACCTTTCTTAAATGTCTCCGCGTTCCCTGAGGATTTTCATCGCAATGCTTTTTTCTGAGCTGCTCGCAGAAAAAATACCATCGTCTTTTATTAGGCGTTTTAGCTCTTCACTGCGCTTGCTTTCTAAGCGCATTTTTATGGCGTGAAGCTCATTAGATTTTTCTTCTAATGCGTTTGCAGCACCCTTTGCAAGCTTGCCTGCTGTATCCCAAAAGCCCATTTTATCTCTCCTAATAATTACCCAGTCGAACTTATTTGGCTCGCCTCAGAATTCTGAATTTAAAGTACGTTAAGTAATTCTAGGCCACGCAACGGCGCTGCTTTACGCAAATAACGCCCCCTAGATACCGCATTTTCGTGGTTCTCGAAACTCGGCTGTTTCAGTCGTGTGATACGAGAGTGGTTTTTGATAAAGTAACGACCCATGCCAGCACTGGCATAGGTCGGATTCTCACTGGTACTGCTCACAAACGATCGTTTGTGAGCGCGTCCACCGAGTCAACCGCTTACCGTACTTTAAATTCAGAATTCTGAAACGCCCCCTGATAGCAGCACCTAAGTTACTGCTTTATTGGCGATGAGCTGATATGTTTACTTCTGCATTTAGGGCAGTAATCTGGTGTGCCGAACCCCGCTCTGCTAGTCCACTCATACTTACAATCTGAACACTTAGCTCGATATACAACTGCCATTATTTACTACACCTCTATTTGATTGTTTATACGTAGACTAATTTATTAGCCTTCTGATTCGCGCTCGAGACGCTCTTTTTCTTTACGAGCGGCAATGCGATTACAAGCCCTCTCATGGACTTCCATGGCATTCATTCGCTGTTCTTCGGTAGCATCAGCTTTATTTAGAATCTTCTCACTCGAAGATTTAAGTACGGTGTCAAGACCCGTTGTCGCCGCAAACTGGGCGACGTTAACAACTCCCTTACCTAATAACTTAGCTCCGGCTATCGCCGTCTCTTTGGCTCCAAAAGCATCCTTGACTTCATCAAATGCTTTCGATAAATTAAAAAAACCCATATTTGTCAACCACCTAGAAGAAAACATATCCATACAAACACTACTTGGTATAGTACACAAAAAAACAAACCCAAATGACGCCCGAGATCACATAATCGCGATTTGACCACGTTAGCCTCCCATGCCAAAGCGAATTGGTTTTTGCTGTTGAGCTCCCAATTTTGAGGTGCGTTGGCGACCATCCCCATCCTGTTTGTCTGGGTCTATTTGAGTGTGCTGGTGGTGTTGCTTGGCGCAGAAACTACCGCCTGCCTCGGTGAATACGAGAAACCGGTCAGCGAAGAGCTGGGCTAAGCCATCGCCTTGGCCATTGGTTTATTGGTAGCATCGACGACCGCCCCTGTGAGGGGGCGGTCGTTTTGTTTGCAGAGGAGAGGGATGTGATTGCATTGATTCAGCGGGTCAGCGAGGCCAGCGTGACCGTCGAGGGGGAGGTGACAGGTGCTATTGGTCAGGGGCTGCTGGTGCTGCTCGGGGTGGAGCAGGGGGATGACGAGGCTAAGGCCGATAAGCTGCTGCACAAGGTGAGCGGCTATCGGGTGTTCAGTGACGAGAATGGCAAGATGAACCTCAATGTCGGCCAGATCGGTGGCAGCCTGCTGGTGGTCTCCCAGTTCACCCTGGCGGCCGACACCAAGAGCGGGATGCGCCCCAGCTTCTCCTGCGGAGCTCACCCGAGTGAGGCCGAGCGGCTTTATGACTACTTCGTGGCCAAGGCTTCAGCCAGCGGCATCCCGACCAAAACCGGCCGTTTTGCTGCCGATATGAAGGTGGCACTGGTCAATGATGGCCCGGTTACCTTCTGGTTACAGGTCTGAGGCTTTGGCATCCCGTGGGGTGACATGGATGATGATGTTGATGAGCCCCGCGACCGGATAAGGCGTGGCCGGTCCAATCCACTGTTCGATCAGGAGCAGGGCGTGGGTTAACTCAAGGGTGGTGCGCGGCAGCAGGTTGATGATCAAGGTGCCATTCAGGCGAGGAGCCAGCGCCTTGTAGAGTCGCTCCTGAAACAGCAGCAGCGGGTTGCCATCCTGACTGAAGAGATCGAGCAGGATGAGGTCGTACTGCTGCTCGCTCTGTTCCAAAAAGGCGAGGGCATCGGCCAGATGGAGGGCAGGGGTAGCGTGCTCATCGCTCTGTGGATGCTGGAAAAACTGCTGATAAACGGTCAGCACCTCCTCATCGAGGTCAACACATTCATGATGAGCATCAGGCCAGCGCTGGCCCAGATGGCGGGTGAGATCGCCCCCGCCCAGCCCCAGTTCGAGGATCCGGGAGGCTTGCTCCGGCAGCAGACAGGCAACGACCCGCTGATGCGGCAGACAGAGGGCGGCAGGGTCCGCCAGCGACATGGCGGATTGCACCACGCCATCTATCTCCAGCCAACGGTGCTGGCCGTTTTCTTGAACGGTGAGGCGACGTTGGGGTTTGACACTGAGGTGCAACAAGTGATCGGCTTGGTACGCTTGCAGATTGAAGTCCATGAATTTGCACGGCAAGATGGTTTGCGACCAGTGTAACTCAAGGATGCAATTATGTACCGGGTAGCCCCCCTCGAATGGCAGTGGAGCAGGGGAGTTACCACAGAGAGCACCGGGAGAACTTGTTGCGTAATCCCTTCCATCTGCGCTTCGGCACACACTCAAGGATGAAGCTATGTATCGGGTAGTCACCCCTCAGACGGCCGCCGAGCTGGATGCCTACTATCAATTGCGCTGGGAACTATTGCGCAAACCGTTCAATCTACCACTTGGTTCCGAGCGGGATGAGTATGATTCCGTTGCTATTCATCGACTGATGCTGGCACCCGATGGCGCCCCCATCGCGGTGGGTCGCCTCTTTATTGGCGGTGATGAAGCGCAGATCCGCTTTATGGCACTGAGTCCGGAATATCGCGGCCAGGGGCTGGGGGCCAAAATGGTGGAGGATCTGGAGCAACTGGCCCGCAGCGAGAAGGTGAAACGGCTGGTGATGAACGCCCGTCAGGAGGCGGTGGAGTTCTATCGCAAGTGCGGTTTTCTGGAGGTAGGGGAAGGCCCCGTCTCCTTTGGTCGCATCCCCCACCGTCAGATGATCAAATCCCTGAGTCCCTTGCAGACCATCCAGTATCGACCTGAGTGGTGTCAGGATCTCACGACCCGCTGGTCGCGGGGTATTCCCATTAGCGAGAAGATGGGAATGCACATCAGCCACTACGATGGCCAGACCTTTCACCTCAAGGCCAATCTGGCGGCTAACCTCAATGTGCATGACACCATGTTTGCCGGCAGCATCTACAGCCAGTGTGTGCTGGCAGGGTGGGGCCTGATCTGGTTGCAGCTTAAGGAGGCTGGCCTGGTGGGGGATACGGTGCTGGCGGAGGGTAACATCAAGTATTACCGACCTGTGAGCGAAGAGCCGGAGGCGCGGGTAGCCCGGGAGGGGATGCCTGCCGTGCTGGAGCCACTCAAGCGGGGGGAGTTGGCCAGATTCAGCCTGCAGATCAAGCTGTTCAGCGGCGAGACATTGGCAGCCGAGTTTCTCGGTCACTATGTAGTACAGCCGGTCAAGCGACGGGGGCTGGCCCCCGTGCTGTGAGGAGGTACCCTTAAAGAACAAGGCCTCATGACGAGGCCTTGTTCTTTTTACTGGGCAGCAGGAGGGGCAGAGGGGCGCCAGAGCGGGGCGCTGTTGCCCTGTGGTGGATAGCGAACTCCCACCTCCCAGCCGCAGGCATCCTGCTTCTGCGGGAAGCGCCAGACCAGGGTAGGTTCTGTCAGCGGTCCGCGCCACTGGCCGAGCAGCTCGGCGCAGCGGTTGCCGTTGAGGATCCCCAGATCCAGCTGCCACTGCTCGTTGACCAGATCGATCCCCCCTTGCAGCGCCAGCAGGTGGGTGATGGTGGAGGCGCCAGCCTGCTCGATCTGCAATTGCCCCTTGTCGATCTTGCCCTGCAGCTTGATGCGGTAGAAGGGGGTGTCCCCACCCTGCATTGCCTGCCACAGCTCATGGGGGGTGAGTGTCGGTGGGGTCGCCCCCTTGAACCACTCATTGAGCAGCGGATCTATTTTCACCTTGTCCCAGAACGGCTCATCGGCATCGAGGGCAAAACTGCCCTGCAGGGTCTGGCGCCACTCGCCCGCCACCTTTCCATGTTCGGCTTGCAGGTCGGCGCTCACGTCCGCCTTGCCGGCGAAGGAGACCGGAGATGGAGACAGAGGGTTGAGTATCTTGCCCCACTGCTGCAGGTCCAGCCTGGTTGCCTGCAGCTGCAGACGGCTGCTCTGGCCCGGCTCGCGGCCCCACTGGCCACTCAGGCTGAGGGTGCCCTCATCCGGCAGCGTGCTGGTGAGCTTGCCCAGTTGCCACGAGCTGGGGGTCAGCTCGCCATCCAGTTCGCCATTGCGGGCGCTGAGGCCATCCCACACCAGTTCGAACCACTTGCTCTCGATACGGGCGCGGCCGAGTAGCGGGCCGGGTTGGTTATCGCGCAGGGCGAGATCGCTCAGATAGAGCTGCCAGCCGGTCAGCGACAGGGGCAGGGTATCGTCGAAGGAGAGCACCTTGAGCTTGTCGAACGCCAGCTTGCGGATATCGACCTGCTGCGGGCGCCAGCCCTGCCAATCCTGCCACCATCCTTGCGGCAGGCTGATATCCATGCCGCTCAGCGCCACGTCTTTCAGGGTCAGCTTTTGCTGTTGGGTATCAAGGGAGAGCTCGACATTGAACGCCCCTTCATAGGCTTTGCCCTGCAGTTCGCCGTCAATCTGCTGGGGCGAGAAGGCGAGCTTGCCCTTGATCTCCTCCAGCTGGAACAGGCCGCGGCCCATGTCCCCCAGGGTGCCGCTCAGATAGCCGGTGGGCTGGTTGCCCGCCTGCCAGTTGAAGGCGGTGAGCTGGCCGCTGAAGTTGTTGAAGGAGAGCTCCTGATTGATGTCGTTGAGGCTGACGCCGTTCAGCTGACCACGATCCAGCGATACGCTTTGCAACGGGAAACGCTGCGGGAAGCCTTGCTGTGTCAGATCCCCCAGCTCCACCCGCATGCCGCGCGCCTTGAGATCGTGCAGTTGCAGGGTGCGGGCGGGCCAGTCCAGCACCACGCCGGTCTCCAGCAGACCGTCGAACAGGTTGGTCACCAGCTTGTCGCTGCGCAGCACTTCCCCTTCCAGCCGTCCTTGCAGGTTGAGACGGGCGAAGGTGAACTGCGGAGTCTCCAGCTGGCCGATATTGAGGCTCAGGTTGGCCTGTGGCTGCCGTTTCGGGTCGATCAGCTCCCAGTCGCTCAGGGTGGCGTTGAGGCCGCGCAAGGTCAGCTCGGGGCTCTCCAGACTGAGGCGATCGATAGTGCTGTCGCTGATGGTGAGGGAGTGCACCGGCAGGTTCGGCAGCTGGTTGGGCAGCGGCAGCTTGATAGCGGGACGAATGAGATCGAGATGGGCGATGCGCACATCGCGGCTCAGCCAGTCGATGCTCTCGATCTCCAGATAGATCTTGTCGAGAGAGACCGCATCGCCGTAACGCACCTGCTCTGCCAGCAGGGTGTAGGGGTGGAGCGGGTTGAACACCAGTCGCCCTATGGTGACCGGCACACCGGTCTGCTGGCTGATCCAGCTGGCGATGGGGCCTTTGGCGCGCTCGGCGTCGAACAGGCCGAGGGCAACCCAGACAAACAGCAGCAGGAAGGCAAAGGTGTAGAGCAGGCCGCGTAGCCAGGAATTCATAAGTGCTTTCCTCCTGTATTGGTTGAGTGATCAGGTGTTGGCAGCGTGATTCCGCAGGTCAAGCATTGGAGTAGTGATCCCGTAAGCCGAGCCAGCGGCGAATCAAGGGTTCGACATGACTCGGATGCCTGTCCATCAGGAGATGTGTCCATCTTCTGCATCTACCTCGATCAGGCATTGGAGTAGTGATCCCGTAAGCCGAGCCAGCGCCGTATCAAGGGTTCGACATGACTCGGATGCCTCTCCATCAGGAGATGTGCCCATCTTCTGCATCTATCTCGATCAGGCATTGGAATAGTGATCCCGTAAGCCGAGCCAGCGCCGTATCAAGGGTTCGACATGACTCGGGTGCCTATCCATGAGGAAGCGCGCCATCTTCTGCACCTGTGGAATAAGCGGCTGATCCCGCACCAGATCGGCGATCTTGAGGTCGGCCAGACCGGTCTGGCGGGTGCCGAGCAGTTCCCCCGGGCCGCGCAGTTCCAGATCGCGCTGGGCGATGAGGAAGCCATCGTTGGTCTCACGCAGCACCCCGAGCCGGCTCTGGGCCGTCTTGGACAAGGGGGCATGATAGAGCAGCACGCAGTGAGAGGCCACCGCCCCCCGGCCAACCCGGCCGCGCAGCTGGTGCAACTGCGCCAGCCCGAGACGTTCCGGGTTCTCGATGATCATCAGGCTGGCGTTGGGCACATCCACCCCCACCTCGATGACGGTGGTGGCGACCAGCAGTTGCAGTATGCCTGCCTTGAACTCCTCCATCACCCGCTGTTTCTCCACCGGCCGCATCCGGCCGTGCACCAGCCCGATATGCAGGCCGGGCAGCAGGTTCTGCAGCTCGGCGGCGGTATCCTCGGCGGCCTGACACTCCAGCACCTCCGACTCCTCGATCAGGGTGCAGACCCAGTAGGCCTGCTTGCCCTCGGTGCAGGCGAGCTTGACCCGCTCGATCACGTCGCCGCGACGGCTGTCGGGCAGCGCCACCGTGGTGATGGGGGTACGGCCCGGCGGCAGTTCGTCGATGACCGAGGTGTCGAGGTCGGCATAGGCTGTCATCGCCAGGGTGCGGGGGATGGGGGTGGCGGTCATGATGAGCTGATGGGGATGTACCCCCTCACGCTCCCCTTTCTCGCGCAGGGCGAGGCGCTGGTGCACCCCGAATCTGTGCTGTTCATCGATGATGACCAGCGCCAGGCGCTGGAACACCACCTGCTCCTGAAAGATGGCGTGGGTGCCCACCACCATCTTGACGCTGCCATCTTTGATCGCAGCCAGCGCCTCTTCCCGCGCCTTGCCCTTCTGCTTGCCCGCCAGCCAGCCGACCCCGATGCCGAGCGGCTCCAGCCACTTGGCGAAGTTGATGGCGTGCTGTTCCGCCAGCAGCTCGGTCGGCGCCATCAAGCCCACCTGACAGCCGTTGCCGATGGCTTGCAGGGCGGCGAGCGCCGCGACCAGGGTCTTGCCGGAGCCTACATCCCCCTGCACCAGCCGCATCATGGGGTGGCTCTGTTGCAGATCCTTACCTATCTCGGCCACCACCCGGCTCTGGGCGCCGGTCGGTTTGAACGGCAGAGCGCTGAGCAGTTGTTCAACCAGCGCGGGCGCCGGTTTGAGAGCGCGAGCCAGCTGGGTTTGTGCCTGAGCACGCACCTTGAGTACCGAGAGGTTGTGAGCCAGCAGCTCCTCCAGTACCAGTCGCTGCTGGGCCGGATGTTGGCCGCTTTCCAGCAGCGGCAGAGCCACCGAAGGGGGTGGACGGTGCAGCAGCTTCAGAGCGGCGGCCAGCTCAATCTGGTGGGGATAGAGGCCGGCAGGCAGCAGCTCCTCCACGCCATAGAGGTCGAGCTGGGCCAGCGCCTGATCGGTGAGGTTGCGCAGGGTGAGCTGGCGCAGCCCTTCGGTAGTCGGGTAGACGGGGGTGAGTGCCTCTTCGGTCTGGCCGGCTTGCTCCTCGCCGAGCAGCTTGTACTCGGGGTGGGCCATCTCCAGCCCGTATTTGCCGGGGCGCACCTCGCCAAAGCAGCGGATCAGGCGGCCCGCCGCCAGACTGTTTTTCTGGGCGGCGGTGAAGTTGAAGAAGCGCAGGGTGAGGGTGCCGGTACCGTCGCTGATGCGACAGACCATCATGCGGCGGCGCCCCATCACCAGCTGAGTGTCCTGGATTTCGCCCTCGACGGCACCGTGCAGGCCGGGCGGCAGATCGCCGATGGGCCACACCTGGGTGCGGTCCTCGTAGCGCAGGGGGAGGTGGAACAGCAGATCCTGTACCGTGGCCAGCCCCAGCCGCTCGAGCTTCTCCAGCATCTTGCTGCCGACACCCTTGAGGCTATCGAGAGGAATTTTATCCAATTTCATCAATTAGATGCCCGAAAACACTGTAAATATGTCCAGATGATAGGGGTTGTTGAGGGGCCGATGCAAGCCGAGTTGCTGCTGGCTGGGCCGTCAAGGCGGGGGAAACGGCGGATATAACAAAGGCCTGCCGAAAACGGGAGGCCTTGGTCTGATTGCCGTTGGGCGGGGTGGGCGTTGCGCGCCCCGGGGTCAGATGATCCGCTTGAGCAGCAGATGAGCCTTGACCCTGTGGATCCGTCCCAGCAGCTTGCGCACCTGTTCCGGGTAGTCCTGGATCTGCTCCACCTGATCGAAGTGGCTGATCCGCTTGGTGTTGGTCAGGATGTTCTCCCGCTCCGCGTTGAACTGGGGACGCAGCAGGTGGCGACGATCGTGTACCAGCAGGCCGTTCTCCAGATCCAGCGCCCAGGCGCGGGGGTTGAGGTTGTTGCCGGTGAGCAGGGCCCACTCGTCATCCACGAAGATCCCCTTGAGATGGTAGGAGTTGCGCTCGCAACACCAGAGCATCAGGTTGAGGCGACCGTCGTCGATGTGGCGCTGGTTGCGCTCGGCAAACTTGCGCAGGTTGGTCTCGTAGAGATAGGGCAGGCCACCGATGGTGGAGAACTTCTCTTCCGGCGGAATGAAGAAGTCGTTGGCGGTCTTGTCGCCCACTACGATGGTCACCTTGCAACCGCGCTGCAGCAGATCCTCGATATCCTTGCTCAACTCCTTGGGGGGATTGAAGTAAGGGGTGCAGATGAAGATCTCCCGCTCGGTGGCGCGCACCAGATTGCGGATCATCAGGTTGAGCTGGTTGTTACGCTTGCCCAGACCCACCATGGGGGTGACGGCCACTTCCTGAGTGTTGACCGGCATGGTGCTGAAGCGGTACTGGCTCTGGCGCAGGTTCTGCTTGAAGCGGCGGATCGGCCCCTTCAGCTGCTTGGCGCTGGGGATATCGCTGTGATCCAGTCGCTGCACCGCGTCGCTCTTCACGAACAGGTCATCCACGTAGTTGGCCATGCTGCGGGCCAGTTCGGGGCTGGCTATCTGGTGATAGCGATCGAAGCGGTAGCGATCCTGCTGGTGCAGGTAGATGTCGTTGAGGCTGGCGCCGGAGTAGAGCACCACATCGTCGAAGATAAAGCCCTTGAGGTGGAGCACGCCGAGCAGCTCGCGCCCTTTGACCGGTACGCCGTAGATTTCGATCTGGTGCTCGTGTTCGGCAGCCATGGCCTGATACATCAGGTGGTTGCCCCCCTGCTTGCCCTTGCCGATCAGGCCGCGCTGGGCACGGTGAAAATCGACGAACAGCTTGATGTCGAGAGCCGGGTTGCGCTGCTTGGCGGCGTAGAGGGCGGAGAGGATCTCCCGGCCTGCTTCGTCATCCTGCAGATAGAGAGCCACCAGATAGATGCGCCGGGTGGCACTGGCGATAAGCGCAAGAATGCGGCGTTTGAAATCCTGGGCGCTGTAGAGCACTTCAAACTGATCCGCTGCGACGGCGATCTGGGGCAGGTGTGCCAGCAGTTGTCGATAATGGGCCGATGAATGCATAGAGAAACCTGAAATCACGGGGTTAAGCGTTCCACTCGGAGCGATGAATAGGCGATTCTAGCAATCTCGCCCTCTGGGCCAAAGAAAGAATCGTCAGAAAGATGAAAAAGGCCTCACTCGTGAGGCCTTTTTTGGGGGTGTTCGTCGTGATCAGAGGAAGCTGTAAATGATCATTGCCATCACACCGCCGGTGGTACCGATGATGGTCTCCATCACGGTCCAGGTCTGCAGAGTCTGCTTCTCGGTCAGGCCGAGGTAGCGGTTGGCCAGCCAGAAACCAGAGTCGTTGACGTGGGAGAGCACGATGGAACCGCCGCCGATGGCGATGGTGACGGCTGCCAGTTGGGCACCGCTGAGACCGAGCGGCTCCAGCATCGGCAGTACCAGACCGCAGGCGGTCAGCATGGCGACGGTGGCAGAGCCCTGAATCACCCGTACCGCAGCGGCCAGAATGAAGGCCAGTGCGACGATGGGCAGACCGGTATCGGCCAGCATGTTGCCCAGAGCGGCACCCACGCCGGAATCAACCAGCACCTGCTTGAACACGCCACCGGCACCGGTCACCAGGATGATGACGCCCGCCGGCTGGATGGCGCTGTTGCAGACGCTCATCACCTCGTCACGGGACATGCCACGGCGAATACCCAGCAGATAGAAGGCGGCCAGGCAGGCGACCATGATGGCGGTGAAGGGGTGGCCGATGAACTCCAGCCAGCCGTGCAGGCTAGTACCGGTTTCGACAAAGCGGCCAACGATGGTCTTGAGGCCGATCAGCAGCAGCGGCAGACCGATTAGGCCCATGGCCAACCCGAAGGAGGGCAGGGATTTGTTGTCATCGTGGACGCTGTTCTGGGCATCGGCGGGCAGCGGCACATCGACGATCTTGCTGATGAAGTCACCGAACAGCGGGCCTGCCAGGATCAGCGCCGGTACGGCGGCGATCAGGCCGAACAGGATCATGTAGCCGAAGTCAGCACCCAGCTGGGAAGCCACCAGAATCGGGCCCGGCGCTGGAATAAGGAAGGCCTGACAAGTGGCGATACCGGCCAGTAGGGCGATACCAATCTTCACCACGCTGCCGCCGCCACGACGGACGATGGCGAAGGCGACGCCGATCAGCAGCACCACGGCCACGTCAAAGAAGAGCGGCAAGGCGCAGACAAAGCCGGTCAGGGCCATGGCCCAGTTGGCTCGCTTGACGCCGAACTTGCCGAGCAGGGTGTGAGCCACCCGGTCGAGGGCGCCGGTCACTTCCATCACCTTGCCGAACATGGCGCCCAGCGCCACGACGACAGCGACAAAGCCGAGGGTGCCCCCCATCCCTTTCTGGATGGTGGCGGCGATATCGGCCGGGTTCATGCCAGCGGCGAGACCCGCCACCATGGAGACCAGAATGAGGGAGACAACGGCGTGGAGCCGGGCCTTCATCACCAGGAAGAGCAGCAGCACAATCGAGCCTGCGGCCGTCATGATCAGGGAGAGGTCAGACATTGTTATGCGTTCCTTAATCCAAGTTCTGTAGTGACACCTTGCTGATCCGTCGGCAAACCATATCTTTATGATTTATTTAGATTTATGGCAAGGGCTCAACATCATATGCCCAGGTGGCTATGGGTTTGCTCAGTCTGTGGCAGACTTCACATTTTCAGTCGTTACCGGTAACATGTTACCGGTAACGTGTTAGATTAGAACCCATCAACAGCTGGTTTTTTGAAAAGTGGGACAGAGGTCAAATTATGGCGGGCAAGTGCATTATCGTGATGGGTGTGTGTGGTAGCGGCAAATCCAGCGTGGGTCTGAAAGTGGCCCAAGCGCTGGGTGCCAAGTTCATCGATGGTGATGACCTGCACCCCAGGGCCAACATCCAGAAGATGGCGGGTGGCAACCCCCTCAACGACGAGGATCGTGCCCCCTGGCTGGAGCGGATCCGCGACGCCGCCTACAGTCTCGAGCAGAAGAACGAGACCGGCATCATCGTCTGTTCCGCCCTCAAAAAGCAGTACCGCGACCAGATCCGCGAAGGCAACGAGTCGGTCAGCTTCATCTTCCTCGATGGCAGCCAGCCGCTGATCCTCGAACGGATGCGTGCCCGCAAGGGCCATTTCATGCGTGAAAGCATGGTACAAAGTCAGTTCGATACTCTGGAGCGCCCGGATGGCGAAGCCGGTGTATTCCACATTGATATAGACGGCACCTTCGAACAGGTGGTTGACCGCGCCGTCACAGCATTGGAGCAAGCCCAATGATTCATCAGGTAATTTCCGACGTCACCGCTCGCATCCGCGAGCGCAGTGTCGCCCGTCGTCAGGCATTTCTGGCCCGCATCCAGCGTCAGGCAGAGCATGGCAAGACCCGCGCCTCCCTCTCTTGCGGCAACCTGGCCCACGCCGTGGCGGCCTCGAGCTGTGACGAGAAGGGTCGTATTCTCGATATGACCCGTGCCAACGTCGGCATCGTCACCGCCTACAACGACATGCTGAGTGCCCATCAGCCCTATCAGGGCTATCCGGACATCATCAAGGGCGCGCTGGCCGAGCTGGGCCACAGTGCTCAGGTTGCCGGTGGCGTGCCCGCCATGTGCGATGGCGTGACTCAGGGGCAGCCGGGGATGGATATGTCCCTCTTCTCCCGGGATCTCATCGCTCAGGCGACCGCGCTGTCGCTCTCTCACAACACCTTCGATGCCACCCTGCTGCTCGGCATCTGCGACAAGATCGCTCCGGGCCAGATCATGGGTGCCCTCTCCCACGCTCACCTGCCGACGGCATTTGTTCCTGCTGGCCCGATGGCGAGCGGCATCAGCAACGACGAGAAGGTGAAGGTTCGCCAGCAGTACGCCGCAGGTGAAGTGGGCCGCGACGCCCTGCTCAAGATGGAGTGCGGCGCCTACCATGCGGCGGGTACCTGCACCTTCTACGGCACCGCCAACACCAACCAGCTGGTGTTCGAGGCGATGGGGTTGATGCTGCCAGGCTCTGCCTTTGTGCATCCCCACAGCGAGTTGCGCCAGGCCCTGACCATTGAGGCGGCCCGTCGTATCAGCGCCATGATCCCGGGCTCCCCGGCCTATCGTCCCCTGAGCGAGGTGCTGGACGAGCGTTCGCTGGTCAACGGTCTGGTGGCCCTGCTTGCCTCTGGCGGCAGCACCAACCACAGCATTCATATGGTAGCGCTGGCCCGTGCCGCCGGTCTGGTGCTGACCTGGGATGACATCAGCGATCTCTCCGATGTGGTGCCGCTGCTGGTGCGCATGTACCCGAACGGCCCGGCCGACGTCAACGCCTTCGAGCAGGCGGGCGGCGTGCCCGGTCTGATGCGTCGCCTGGCCGAAGATGGGCTGATCCACATGGACGCAACCCCTGTCTTTGGTGAGATGCAGGATTACCTCACGCGTCCGACCCTGGTCGATGGCCAGCTGGTATGGCAGCCGGTAGGTGAAAGCAGTGACGTGAGCGTGCTGTCACCTTCCGGCAGCGTGTTCCAGGCCACCGGCGGCACCAAGCTGCTGGCGGGCAATCTGGGCCGCGCCGTGGTCAAGGTCTCCGCCGTGGCGCCCGAGTATCGGGTGATTGAAGCACCGGCGCGGGTCTTCTCCTCCCAGCATGCGGTTGAAGCGGCCTACAAGGCGGGCGATCTCAATCAGGACGCCGTGATCGTGGTGCGCCACAATGGTCCGGCCGCCAACGGCATGCCGGAGCTGCACAAGCTGATGCCGGTGCTCGGCAACCTGCAGAAGGCGGGTTACAAGGTGGCGCTGGTCACCGATGGCCGTCTCTCCGGCGCCTCCGGCAAGATCCCGGCAGCCATCCACGTCACCCCGGAAGCGCTGCACGGCGGGGCCATCGGCCTGCTGGCTGACGGTGACCTGCTGCGGGTTGACGCGGTAAACGGCAGCCTCGACTGCCTGACCGACTTGACTGGCCGTACCCAGGCCGAGATTGACCTCACTCCGGAACAAGAGGGGTGGGGTCGTGAACTGTTCAGCGTGATGCGTCGCGCGGTATCGAGCGCCGAGTGTGGCGCTACCATCTTTGACTAAGGAAGAGCTATGCAGAACTGGAAAGTGACCCCGGCCGAGGTGTTTGCCGCCTCCCCGCTGGTACCCGTGATGGTTATCAATGAGCTGGATCAGGCTCTGCCGATGGCCAAGGCGCTGCTCGATGGCGGCATCTCGGTGTTCGAGATCACCCTGCGCACCCCGGTGGCGCTCGATGCCATCGCTCTCATCGCCAAGGCGATGCCGGATGCCATGGTCGGTGCCGGTACCGTGCTCAACTGCGAGCAGTTTGACGCAGCCGTCGCTGCCGGTGCCCGCTTCGTCATCTCCCCGGGGATGACGCCGGCCCTGCTGGCCCACGCGGCCAAGAGCACTGCACCGCTGATCCCGGGGGTGGCTACTCCGTCTGAAGTGATGCAGGCGCTGGAAGCGGGCTATGACCATCTGAAGTTCTTCCCGGCCGAAGCGAATGGCGGCACCAAGGCGCTCTCTGCCATTGCCGCCCCGCTGCCCCAGGTGAAGTTCTGCCCGACCGGCGGTATCGGCCCGAAAAACGTCGCCGACTATCTGGCGCTCAAGTGCGTGGCCACCGTCGGCGGCTCCTGGATGCTGCCGGCCGATGCGGTCAAGAGCGGCAACTGGGAAGAGGTGACCCGCCTCTCCCGCGAAGCGGTTGAGCTGGTTAAACGCTAAGCCTCAGTTGTGCAGAAAACCAAACAGGCCACCCTCGGGTGGCCTGTTTGTTATCGCCGTGACTTAAGTGGGTGAGGGAAGGAATTACCCCAGACTCTCCCCGATATAGAGGGAGAAGCCGATATCCTTGCGGGTATCGGGTTGGGATTGGCCGCTGAGACGCGCCAGCAGCAGGGTGGCCGCCTCCCGACCGATCGCTTCCCGCGGGGTGGCGATACTGGCCAGTTTGGGGGTCATGGCGTGGCCGATGTCGAGAGCGTTGCAACCAGCGATGGCGATCTGCTGGGGCACCGGGATCCACTTGGCCTGACACTGCAACAGGGCTCCCACCGCCAGGTCATCGTTGGTGCAGAACAGGCCATCGAGGTCGGGATAGCGTACCAGCGCCTGATCCAGTAACTCGCCCCCCAGGGTGAAGCTGGAGGATTGCTCGGTCAGCAGATGCTGGCCGGTGAGGCCGAAGTCGGTCATCGCCTGATAGTAACCCTCCATCCGCAGCTGGGTGCGCACGTCGAGCCGCGCACCGAGATAGACCACCTTGCGTCGGCCCCGGCGCAGCATCTCTGTTACCATGGCCCGGGCCGCGGCTCTATGGTCCATGCCGACCACCATGTCGATGGGGGTTTGCGGCAGATCCATGGTCTCTACCACTGGAATGCCGGCGGTGGCGATCATCTTGCGGGTGCGCTCGGTGTGCTGGCTGTCGGAGAGGATCAGGCCATCCACATGGTAGGAGAGCAGGGACGCGACCTGCTCCTCCTCCCGTTCCGGGCTGTAGCCGTAGTGGGCCAGCAGGGTCTGGTAACCAGCCGGTCGGGTCACCGACTCGATACCCTGGACCACCGCCGAGAAGACCTGGTTGGAGAGGGAGGGGATCAGGATGCCAATTGCCTTGCTGGTCGCGTTGGAGAGAATATCCGGCGCCCGGTTGGGGATATAACCCAGCTCTTCCACCACCGCCGCGATCCGCTCGCGGGTCCCCTCAGCCACGGTCTGCGGGTCGCGCAGATAGCGGCTGACAGTCATCTTGGTCACGCCGGTCTGGTCGGCGATATCTTGCAGAGTGGGGCGGCGCTTGCGGGTGGGGCTCATAGGGGTGTCCAGCGTGGATGTTACATGTAACATTACCGCCATCGGTGGATAAAGTCAGCATACGAAGCTGTTTTTTGCAGGAGTTTTCCGATGATCAGAGGCAAGCAGTTTGTGGATGTCCGGTTCGAGCAGCAGGATGTGGAGGGGGAGCAGTTCTCGGAGTGCCGCTTTATCGGCTGCAACTTCTCCTGGCTGGATTTGAGCGATAGCCGCTTCATCGACTGCAGCTTCTACGATCGGGAGAGCGAACTGGGCTGCCTGCTGCAGGGGTGTGACCTGCGTGAGGCCAGCTTCCTGCGCTGCGATCTTACCATGGCCGATTGCAGTCGCAGCCAGTGTCTGGGGTTGGAGCTGCGCGACTGTCAGGCGGTCGGCATCAATTTCGGCCACGCCAGCTTTGCCAACCAGATCACCGCCAAAAGCTACTTCTGCGAAGCCCACCTTACCGGCAACAACTTCAGCTACGCCAGCTTCGAGGGCTGTCTGCTGGAGAAGTGCGAGCTGACGGAAAACCGCTGGCAGGGAGCCAACCTGTTTGGTGCCTCGCTGGCGGGGTCCGATCTCAGCGGCTCCGAGTTTGGCCAGATCGACTGGACCAGCTTCAAGCTGCAGGGCTGCGATCTGCGTCAGTGCGATCTGCCGGGGCTGGATCTGCGTCGGGTCGATCTGCAAGGGGTGCAGATCAACGAGGATCAGCAGCAGACCTTGCTGGAGCAGATCGGTCTGGTTGTCTTTCCCTGAGCCGAGCGAAAATGAGGTAATTTTTCATCAAATGGGACCGACAGCAGGTTGCTGTTCTCCTGAAACGACAAAAGCCTGCGTGATACAGGCTTTTGCTAGTGAGCGTGTGACTCGCTTGTCGGCCGGGTTAACTCACCCCTTGGCCAGCCATTTGGTCGGGTTGACCGCTTCGCCCTGATAGCGAATTTCGAAGTAGAGGCCCGGTCTGTCCTGGCCGCCACTGTCACCGACCAGCGCCACCGGTTCCCCCTGCTCCACATTCTGGCCAACCTGACGCAGCAACGACTGATTGTGACCGTAGAGGCTCATATAGCCCTTGCCGTGATCGATCACCAGCAGCATACCGAAGCCGTCGAGCCAGTCGGCGTAGACTACTTGCCCCGGTGCGACCGCCTTGACCTGGGTCCCCTCGCGGGCGCCGATCAGGGTGCCTTTCCACTTGAGTTGGGCGGTGCGCGGCGAGCCGTAGGCGATGAGGATCGGCCCCTGTACCGGCCAGCGCAGGCTGCCACTGGTCTTGAGGCCGCTGTAACCGTTGGCGCTTGCCTTGGCACTCTTGCGTGCTGCAGCCTGTTGCTCGGCGACCTTCTCCTGCTGTGCGGTGACTCTCTGTTGTTGAGCTGCGAGCCGTTGTTGTTCATCGACCTGTCGTTTCTGGGCCGCGATACGTTGTTGCTCCGCGAGTCGTTGTTGTTCGGCGGCCAGGCGTTGTGCCTCTAGCCGTCGCTGGCGTTCCTGCTCGGCCTTGATCTTGGCAAGGCGCTCCCGCTCGGCCCGTTCACGGCGCTCTTTCTCTTCCTGCTGGCGGCGCAGCTCTTCCAGTCGGGCCTTGAGAGCCTTCTCTGCCTTGACCAGCTTGGCGAGCTTCTGTTCGTCACTCTGTACAGATTGCTGCAACTGGTTGCGCACCTTGGCCCGGCTCTGCTGGCTGGCCTGCAGGGTCTGGTGATGCTCCTGCTGTTCGCCGAGCAGGCTCTGCAGTCTGGTTTCGGTCTCTTTGGTGGACTGTTGGTTTTTCGCCAGCTGGTCACGGGTGGCACGCAGGGCGTCGATAGCTTCGATGCGGGCCTTGTTGAGGTAATCGTAGTAGTCGAGAGACCGGCTCAGTTTGGCCGGATCTTGCTGATTGAGCAGCAGTTTGAGGTAGTCGTGGTGTCCAGCCAGAAAGGCGCTCTCCGCCTGCTTGGCCAGCAACTGCTTCTGATGCTTGGCTTGAACTTCCAGTGCCAGCTTGTCTTTTTGCAGGGTCGCCAGCTGCTGCTGGTTCTGTTTCAACTGTTGTCTGGTCTGGTTGAGTTTGGCGGCAGCGGCCGAGATGGCCTGCTCGTCAGCCTTGAGTTGGGTATTGAGTTTGGCCAGCTCCTGCTTGCTGAGCTGGATGGTCTTTTGTTGCGCTTTGATCTGGGACTGCATGGTGCCCAGCTGCTGATTGGCGGCAGCTGGGGTGGTGCCAAACGACAGGCAAAAAAACAGCGCGCCGGCCAACAGGCCGACGCGACTGGTTTTCTGTGAAATAACTTCGCATCCCCGCATGGGGAAGGATTATTTCAGAATCATCAGGGGCTTGCCAGTCATTTCCGGCGGCACCGGCAGACCCATCAGGGTCAGCATGGTGGGGGCCAGATCGGACAGTTTACCACCTTCGGCAACCTCGGCTTTGCGACCGAAATAGATGAGCGGAACCGGCAGATTGGTGTGGGCGGTGTGGGCCTGGCCAGTCTCTTCGTCCAGCATCTTCTCGGCGTTACCGTGGTCGGCAGTGATCAGGCACTCGCCACCCACTTCGGCCAGCGCGTCGGTGACGCGACCGATGCAGTGGTCAACGGCTTCACAGGCTTTGACGGCGGCATCGAATACGCCGGTGTGACCAACCATGTCGCCATTCGGGTAGTTACAGATGATGACGTCGTACTTGCCGCTCTTGATGGCCGCAACCAGCTTGTCGGTCAGCTCTTCGGAGCTCATCTCCGGCTGCAGGTCATAGGTTGCCACTTTCGGGCTGGCCACGATCTCGCGATCTTCGCCGGTGAAGCAGGACTCTTCGCCACCGTTGAAGAAGAAGGTGACGTGAGCATACTTCTCGGTTTCGGAGATGCGCAGCTGGGTCTTGCCCTGCTTGGCCAGCCACTCACCCAGGGTGTTGACCAGAGCGGTCGGCGGGTAGGCACAGGCAGTTTTGATGTCGGCCGCGTATTCGGTCAGCATCACGAAGTTCAGCTTCGGCTGGGCAGCACGGGCGAAGCCGGTGAAGTCGGTGTCAACGAAGGCGCGGGTGATTTCACGGGCACGGTCGGCACGGAAGTTCATGAAAATCAGCGCATCACCATCTTCCATCGGTGCAGCTTCGCCGATGCGGGTCGCCTTGACGAACTCGTCGTTCTCATCGCGGGCATAGGCGGCAGCCAGTGCTTCGGTGGCGCTCTCGGCGGTGAACTCGCCCTTGCCCTGGGTCATCAGATCATAGGCTTGCTGCACGCGATCCCAGCGGTTGTCACGGTCCATGGCGAAGTAACGGCCGATCATGGAGGCGAAACGACCCTTGCCCAGCTTGGCGAACAGAGCATCGAACAGCTCGATGGAGGACTGGGCAGAGCGCGGCGGCACGTCACGGCCATCCAGGAAGGCGTGGAAGTAGATCTTCTCGGCGCCACGCTTGGCGGCCATTTCGATCATGCCCATGATGTGCTCTTCGTGGCTGTGTACGCCACCCGGGGACATCAGACCCATGATGTGAACGGCTTTGCCGTTGGTGACGGCAGCGTCAACAGCCTTGGCCAGCTCGACGTTCTGGAAGAAGGGACCATCCTGAATGTCTTTGGAGATGCGGGTCAGCTCCTGATAGACGATGCGACCGGCACCGATGTTGACGTGGCCTACTTCGGAGTTGCCCATCTGGCCATCCGGCAGACCGACATCCAGGCCGGAGCCGGAGATCAGGGTGCTGGTATAGTCACGGGCCAGACGATCGAGGTTGGGAGTCTTGGCGGCAGCGACGGCGTTGTGCTCTTGCTTGGTGCTGTAGCCCCAACCGTCCATGATGACCAGAACCAAAGGTTTCTTAGCTGTTGACATAAGACTATGTCCTCTCGGATTGGAAAAAATGCGGGAAATAAAACTAGCGTAATATTACTACATCTGCCGAAATAGTCACCTGATAGCCAAGGGGCGCTCCCGCCGCCCCGCAAGCCAGCCTTTCCTGCCATGCTCGCTGCCCAATGATGATGGGAGCCTGCTCGCGCTTTGCCGCCAAGATGGCTGATCTTATCAATACCCCCATGTATACTCGGGCCCTTGTCTTGGTCCCTGGATAGTAGAAGATGCAAGAGTATTTGGATTTTGCGGCCCGTAACCCGCTGCTGACCGCAGCCTGGTTGGGCCTGGCTGGCACCCTGGTTTACACCACTGTGCGTGCCCGTTTGTCTCCGGTAAAAACCGTCAACAATCACACCGCGACCCTGCTGATCAACCGCGAGAATGCCACAGTGGTGGATATTCGCAGTCAGGAAGAGTACGCCAAGGGCCATCTGGCCGGTGCCCAGCACCTGCCGCTGACCCAAATCCAGAGCAATAATCTGGGCCCGGTTGAAAAGCATAAAGATGCCCCCATCATAGTGGTGTGCGAGTCGGGAATGACTGCGGGCGGCGCGGGCCGTCAGCTGAGCAAAGCTGGCTTCAAGCAGGTTTATGTGCTCGGCGGTGGCATGGCCCAATGGCGTGCAGAAAATCTGCCGGTAACCAAGAAACGCTGATTTAAGCAGGGCCTGAGCCCACTTATCCATATAACAAGGAATCAAACGAAATGGCTGACGAGATCAACAACCAGGAAGTACAACCGGAATTCCACATCCAGCGTGTTTACACCAAGGATGTCTCTTTCGAAGCGCCGAACACCCCGCACATCTTCCAGAAAGAGTGGCAGCCGGACGTCAAGCTGGATATGGATACCAAGACCAACATCCTGGCTGAGAACGTGTACGAGGTTGTCCTGACCCTGACCGTGACCTGCAAACTGGAAACCGAAACCGCCTTCCTGTGCGAAGTACAGCAAGCCGGTATCTTCACCATCGGCAACCTGCCGGAGCCGCAACTGGCTCACTGCCTGGCAGCCTTCTGCCCGAACATCCTGTTCCCGTATGCCCGCGAAGCCGTGGCCAACATGGTGAGCAAGGGTTCCTTCCCGCAGCTGAACCTGGCACCGGTCAACTTCGATGCCCTGTTTGCCCAGCACATGGCGCAAGCACAGGCCCAGCAGGCGACTGCGGAAGCCTGATAATGGCTGACCAGATCGCTATCTCGGTCTTGGGGGCGGGGTCTTATGGCTCCGCCCTTGCCATTTCTCTGGCGCGCAACGGTCATCCGACCCTGCTGTGGGGTCACGACCCCGCTCATGTCGCCGAGCTGGAACAAGACCGCTGCAACAAGGCATTTTTGCCTGATGTCCCTTTTCCTGCTGATTTGCAGCTGACTGCGGATCTGCAACGGGCGGTACAAGCTGCCCCCGTGCTGCTGCTGGTGGTGCCGAGCCATGTATTTGGTGATGTACTGACCCGGATCAAACCCTTCCTGCGCCCCGATACCCGTATCGCCTGGGCCACCAAGGGTCTGGAGCCGGACAGTGGCCGTCTGCTGCAGGACGTGGCCCGTGACGTGCTGGGTGACGAGATGCCGCTGGCGGTGATCTCCGGCCCCACCTTCGCCAAGGAGCTGGCTGCCGGTCTGCCGACCGCCATCTCGGTCGCCTCGACTCACGACGAGTTCGCCGACGATCTCTCCCACCTGCTGCACTGTGGCCGCTCGTTCCGGGTCTATACCAATCCGGACTTCGTCGGTCTGCAGCTGGGTGGGGCTGTGAAGAACGTCATCGCCATCGGTGCCGGTCTCTCCGACGGGCTCGGGTTTGGCGCCAATGCCAGAACCGCGCTCATCACCCGGGGTCTGGTGGAGATGCAGCGTCTGGGGGCGGCGCTGGGTGCCGATGCCAAAACCTTTATGGGGATGGCGGGGCTCGGGGATCTGGTGCTCACCTGTACCGACAACCAGTCGCGCAACCGTCGCTTCGGGCTGGCCCTCGGGGCTGGCAAGGATGTGGACACCGCCATGACCGAGATTGGTCAGGTGGTGGAGGGTTATCGTAACACCAAAGAGGTGCATCTGCTGGCGGCCCGCTGCGGCGTCGAGATGCCCATCTGCGAACAGATCTTCAAGGTGCTCTACGAGGGCAAGAACCCGAAAGAGGCGGCCATCGCCCTGCTGTCGCGAGACAAGAAGGACGAGTAATCGGCCGATTGCCCATGCAAAAGGCCCCGCCGGATGGCGGGGCCTTTTCTTTGCACTGAAATGGCAACAAATCAGTAGTAGGAGTGGTCGCCGCGCTGGTGCTCGGTGGCGTCTTTCACACCGTTGAGTTCGCCCGGGAACTTCTCCAGCAGCTGCTTCTCGATCCCCTCTTTCAGGGTGTAATCGACCATGGAGCAGCCGTTGCAACCGCCGCCAAACTGCAGGATGGCCAGTTTGTCTTCAGTCAGCTCGACCAGGGTCACCTTGCCACCGTGACCGGCCAGCATGGGGTTCACTTCGGACATCAACACGTATTCGATGCGCTCGATCAGCGGCGCGTCGTCGGCCACTTTACGCATCTTGGCGTTCGGTGCTTTCAGGGTGAGCTGGGAGCCCATCTGATCAGTCACGAAGTCGATGGTAGCATCCACCAGGAAGGGGGCGCTCAGGGGATCGACCATGCAGTCGAAGCCGCTGAAGGGCAGGTGTTGATCTTCCGGGTCCACGGCATCGGGCGGGCAATAGGATACGCCACACTCGGCATTCTGGGTTCCCGGATTGACCACAAACACCCGGATATTGGTGCCATCAGGCTGTTTTTCCAGCAGTTTACGGAAATGGGCCTGGGCGGCGTCGGAAATGCTGATCATCACTATCCTCATAAACCTGAGTGTACGACTAGGGTATTCATGATAACGCGGTTATTAATGCTTGGGTAGCATGCCGATGGCTACTTGAGGTGCTTGAGAGTACGGCAGATGGCCCAGACCTCCACCTTTGTGACTCCGCTCTCGTGTAGCAGTCGGCTCAGCTGACCGGCGGTGGCGCCTGTGGTCACGACGTCATCGAGCAGGGCGACATGATTGTATTGGTGGGGGCGGATCCGGAATGCTCCGCGCAGATTTCGCCGTCGCTGGCCTGCACTCAGTGCGGTCTGCTGCGGTGTCGCTTTGAACCGTCGCAACAAGTTGCTATCACAGGGGAGCCCGGTCAGTTGGCCCAACTCCTTACCAATCTCTTCAGCCTGATTGAAGCCGCGCCGCCACTGTCGCCACCAGTGCAGGGGGACCGGAATAATGGCCTCTGGCGGATCGCTATTATCTAAGTGGTCGGCCAGCAGACTCGCCAGCAATGGTGCCAGCAAGATCTGGCCGGAATATTTGAGCCGGGGTATCAGCATGGGGTAGGGGGCCTGATAGTCGCCGATCACCTGTAATCGCTCCCAGGGAGGGGGCCTGCGCTGGCAGCGGCCACAGAGCATCACTCTCTCAGCAATATAGGTCGTCAAGGGCGCAGCGCAGAGATGACATCTTGGCTGTGACTGATGCAACGCCTGCCGACACCAGCTGCAGAGCAGGGGGGAGTTGTCACAAGGCTGATGACAGAGGAGGCAACTGCCTTGCCAGTCGCTGTGGCTGCCGAGCAGCGGGCTTGCTTTAGCGAGCAGTCGCTTTAACATGCTGACCCCAAGAACATAAACAGGGATCTTGAGTCTAGATGAGCATATCGGTAGCGCAGTGTGGCCAGGGGCCCGATTTGGTGCTGTTGCACGGATGGGGGATGAATGGAGCGGTCTGGCATGGCATTGCCCAGCAATTAGCGTCCCACTATCGGGTTCATCTGGTGGACTTGCCTGGCTTTGGCAACAGCCCGCTGGCTGACGAGGTGGATTACAGCCTGTCCTGGCTTGCCGAGCAGGTGGCCGCCATCTTGCCGCAGAAATGCCATCTGCTTGGCTGGTCGCTCGGCGGTTTGGTGGCAAGCCAGCTGGCGCTGACGCATCCAGATCGGTTGCACTCCCTCGTCACCGTAGCCAGCTCCCCCTGTTTTATGGCCCGCGATGAGTGGCCGGGGATCGCACCCAAGGTGCTGACCGGCTTCAACCAGATGTTGGCAGGGGATTTTCACCAGACCATAGAGCGCTTTCTGGCGATCCAGGCAATGGGTAGTGAACATGCCCGTGACGATATTCGCCAGTTGCGTCACTGGCTGGCCGAGCGTCCTGCCCCCCAATTTGCCGCGCTTGAGGCCGGCTTGACGCTGTTGGCAGAGATTGACCAGCGCGAACTATTGTGCGGGCTGGCTCTGCCCTGGTTACGGATCTATGGACGATTGGATTCATTGGTACCCAAAGCGACCATTCCTCTGCTGGATGCTCTCTACCCTGCCAGCCGCAGTGTGACCCTCAATAAGGCCTCACACGCACCTTTTATCTCCCACCCTGACGAATTCATTGAAATCGTTCGAGATTTTGCTGGCTAAAAAATAGCCTGCAAGCTTCAATAATCCTCTGGTCTGGCGGATAATTAAGCTGTGACCAGAGGAGTAACATCATGCGTATTGATTCTGCTTTCAATAGCGGGGTACAGGGATTTCAGCGAGCTGAGCAGATGGCCGACAAGGCATCCAATCAGATTGCCCGCCTCAACACCCCCAGCGGGGATCAGGTGCAAGTGACCGATGAGCTTGTCAATCTCAAGGTGGCCGAGCAGCAGGCTGGTGCTTCCGCCAAGGTAGTGCAGACCGCCAGCGATATGATGGGAACCCTGATCAATATCAGGGTGTGAGATGAACATCAATGTCACTCTGCCCCCCCTTATTCCGACACAGCTGCAACCCCAGGTGGAAGCGGCCAGGACGGATAATCGCCGGGCAGAGCTGATCCCGCAAGCTCGAGCGGGCCAAGCCTCCGTTGCCGAATCCGAAGTCGGCTCCCAGAAAGAGAAATCCAAAGCCGCTCAGGCCTCCAGCAATCAGCCCTCCCAGAACAGCCGTGAAACCGGGCAATCTGCGCCGACGACACAGCCAGATAGTCGCTTTGTCGAGGCGACCGGTGAAGAGGGCCAGCGCAAACAGCAAGATCCGAAACAGCAGGAGCAGCAACGTCGTCAGGAGCAGCTGGTTAAGGAGCTGGCTGAGCGGGATCAGGAGGTCCGAACCCACGAGCAGGCTCATCAGATGGTGGGAGGCGAGTATGCCAGCTCGCCCACCTATCAGTTTACGTTGGGGCCGGATGGCAAGCGCTATGCTACGGGGGGCGAAGTTCAGATAGATACCAGTGAAGTGCCCGGTGATCCCGCAGCAACCATTAGCAAAATGCAGCAGGTCCGTGCTGCGGCACTGGCGCCTGCCGAGCCCTCCGCGCAGGATCTGGCCGTCGCCCGCAGTGCTGCCGCGAGTGAAGCCAGGGCACGTAAAGATTTGCTGGCCGAGCAGGCCGCTGATTCTGGCGGTGTGCTAAGTGCCTATATGGATAAGCGTAACAGTGTCATTGCGGGTTATTATCAGCAGGTTGCCAAATCGACTTCAAATGGTGCCCTTGACCTGCGTGTCTGAATTCATCATTCATCTCATTGCACGTTACATATCATCTTGCCAAACTTTCAGCTGCTTTACCTGTTTTACAGCTAATCTGAAGATCTGGTTTATTCCAATTACACAGGAGCTGTCATGCATTTCGATGAGGTAAAAGCGGAAGATTTTACTACCTTCTCCAGAGTGCCCCCTCCCCATCTGCAGATGGAGCAATTTCTGATGCAGCTTGCGGGTGGTGGTACCGAAGGTACCCATTTCAAGAAGAAGGTGATGCTGGCTGCTGGCTGGAGTCACACCGGTGTCGTCTCTTACGGCAAATATCCGCAAGAGGCCTGCAAGGCATTCAACCGACTGCGGGAGGTGCTGGCCCAGCATGGAGAGCCCGAGAGCATTCTTGCTGCCCTGACGCAGTAATCCTGAGCTTCGCGTGTAAAAAAGCCCCTTGCGGGGCTTTTTGCGTTTAGAGGCGTTCTGGAGGGGGTCGTTATTTTTTCGCTTTGGAGAGCGCTGCGGCGAAGGCGTTGCCCATGGCACCACCCATAGGGGGGCTTTGCCGCGGCTCATTTCTTGGCTTGGGGTTGCCGGCACTGCTGTTGCGCGCTTCGGCCGGCTTGCGGGCAGCTTGCCCCGCTTTTTCGTCGAGGCGCATGGTGAGGCTGATCCGCTTGCGCGGGGCGTCCACTTCCAGCACCTTGACCCGCACTATATCGCCCGCCTTGACCACCTCGCGGGGATCCTTGACGAAACGGTCGGTCAGGGAGGATATATGCACCAGGCCATCCTGATGAACGCCGATATCGACGAAGGCGCCGAAGTTTGTGACGTTGGTGACTACCCCTTCCAGTACCATCTCAGGCACCAGGTCGCTGATCTGCTCCACCCCTTCCTTGAAGGTCGCGGTTTTGAACTCGGGGCGCGGGTCGCGGCCCGGCTTGTCCAACTCGCCGATGATGTCGGTGACGGTAGGTACGCCGAATTGCTCATCGGTGTAATCGGCCGGTTTCAGGCTGCGCAGCAGGCTGCTGTTGCCGAGCAGGCTCTCCACGGTCTGTTCCAGCCTGGCAAGGATCCGCTCCACCACCGGATAGGACTCCGGGTGCACCGCCGAGCTGTCGAGGGGATTGCTGCCGCCGCGAATGCGCAGGAAGCCGGCGCACTGTTCGAATGCTTTTGGGCCGAGTCGGCTCACTTTCAGCAACTGCTGACGGCTCTTGAATGCGCCGTGCTCATCCCGGTAGGCGACGATGTTCTGGGCCAGCGTCTGGGAGAGACCGGAAACCCGATTGAGCAGGGCGACCGAGGCGGTGTTCACATCCACCCCGACCGCGTTCACGCAATCCTCGACCACGGCATCCAGCCGGCGGGCCAGCTGGCTTTGGCCAACATCGTGCTGATACTGGCCCACCCCGATGCTCTTGGGGTCGATTTTGACCAACTCGGCCAACGGGTCTTGCAGGCGGCGGGCGATGGAGACGGCGCCACGGATCGAGACGTCGAGATCCGGGAACTCTTGGGAGGCGAGCTCGGAGGCGGAGTAGACAGAGGCCCCTGCCTCGCTCACCACTATCTTCTGCGCCTTGGCGGCGGGGTAGCGTTCGAACAGGTCGCTCACCAGCCGGTCGGTCTCCCGCGAAGCGGTGCCGTTGCCAATACTGATGAGCTCGACCTTGTGTTTCTGGCACAGCTCGCTCAGGGTCTTGAGGCTCTGATCAATCTGGCGTTTTGGTTCGAACGGATAGATGGTGGCGTGATCGACCAGCTTGCCGGTGGCATCCACCACGGCAACCTTGACCCCGGTGCGGATGCCCGGATCCAGCCCCATGGTGCAGCGCATGCCCGCCGGAGCCGCCATCAGCAGATCCTTGAGGTTCATGGCGAACACCTTGATCGCCTCCTCCTCTGCCGACTCGCGAATACGGCCGATCAGCTCTGTCTCCATCTGAAGCGACAACTTGATCTTCCAGGTCCAGCTCACCACCCCTTGCAGCCATTTGTCGGCCGGGCGGCTGTGCAGATTGAGCTTGAGGTGGTGGGCAATGATCCCTTCGCAGGGGCTGGCACTTTCGTCGTCACCGGTGACCAGCGCCAGATTGAGGATCCCCTCATTGCGGCCGCGCAACATGGCCAGCACCCGGTGGGAGGGGGCCTTGTGCAGTGGTTCGTCGTGTTCGAAATAGTCCTTGAACTTGGCCCCTTCCTGCTCCTTGCCAGCCACCACGCGAGCGCGCAGGGTGGCATTCTGCCACAGGTAGTCGCGCAACTTCTCCAGCAGGTCGGCTTGCTCGGCGAAGCGCTCCATCAGGATATAGCGGGCGCCGTCGAGGGCCGCCTTGCTGTCGGCAATGCCTTGTTCGGGATTGAGGAAGGCGGCCGCAGCTTGCTCAGGATCCTGCATCGGGTCGCTGAGCAACAGGTTGGCCAGCGGCTCCAACCCGGCTTCGATCGCCATCTGCCCCTTGGTTCGGCGCTTGGGCTTGTAGGGGAGGTAGAGATCTTCCAGCCGGGTCTTGCTGTCGGCGCCATTCAATTCGCGCATCAGCTCGGGGGTCAGCTTGCCCTGCTCTTCGATGGAGCGAATGATCACCTGACGGCGATCTTCCAGTTCACGCAGATAGCCGAGGCGGCTCTCCAGGGTACGCAGTTGGCTGTCGTCCAGACCGCCGGTCACCTCTTTACGGTAACGGGCGATAAAGGGCACGGTTGAGCCTTCATCCAGCAGGCGCACTGCGGCCTGCACCTGCTCGGGACGAGCATTGAGCTCACCGGCAATCTGTCTCTCTATGGTTTGCATCATGATGTTGTTGAGGGCCTCTGTGGTCGAGTCCGCGCCATCAGGCGCCAAGTGTGAGCACTATATGGGGTCGTGTTGCGGGATGCCACCCTGCGCCGGGGTCTGCGCCCGTCAGACTGATAAAGTCGCAGGGGAGGGCGTTTATCTTGCCATTGCACCTGTTACTCAGGTTGTAGCTGTGGCAAGCAGCTCGCCAGCAGTCCGGCTATTTGGGGTAGCTGATCTCGTTGATATACCAGCAGACGTCACCAACAGGGGTACGGACGATAGCTTCATCTCCGACCTCTTTCTTGAGCAGGGCGCGGGCCATGGGGGAGTCGATGGAGATGTAATCCTTGCGCTCGAATATTTCGTCATAACCGACGATGCGAAAGCGCTTGGTCTCGCCCTCTTCGTTTTCCACCTCGACCCAGGCGCCGAAGAAGACCCTGCCCTCCTGCGCGGGGGCATAGTCGACGATACCCAGCTCTTCGAGACATTTGCGCAGGTAGCGTACCCGCCGGTCGATCTCCCGCAGCCGTTTCTTGTTGTACTGGTAGTCGGCATTTTCGCTGCGATCCCCCAGGCTGGCGGCCCATGCTACCTTCCTGGTGACCTCGGGGCGCTCCTGACGCCAGAGGAGATCGAGCTCTTCTTTCAGCTTGTTGTAGCCTTCGCGGGTGATCAGCTTTGTCTTCATGGTAATGCGGGCCTGGTCAAAGAGGGTTATTCATTACTAAGTGCTCGGGAATATTAGCCTTTGTCCTCTTGCTGTCGAGAGAAATTGCGCCAGCTTGGCAGGGGCCACTCAGGATGTGGCTGGCCAGTGCCCTGACTTGATGGCTGTCACGCTCTCGGCATGGGTAATAACCGGTAACATATTTGTGCTTTGCTCCCGCTATCTCCCCCCCTAGTATTGGGGGCAGCTAAAGCATGAAGAGGCAAATCAATGAGTCAGCAGCAATACAAGGTCCTGGTCGTGGACGATGACCTGAAATTACGTTCCCTGTTGGAGCGCTATCTCACCGAGCAGGGATTCGTAGTGCGCGGCGTGGCCAATGGGGAACAGGCCGACCGCTTGCTGGCTCGTGAAAACTTCAGTCTGATGGTGCTCGACCTGATGTTGCCGGGGGAGGATGGGCTCTCCATCTGCCGCCGTCTGCGGGAAGCGGGCAACCAGATCCCGGTGCTGATGCTCACCGCCAAGGGGGACGAAGTGGATCGCATCGTCGGGCTCGAGATGGGGGCCGATGACTATCTGCCCAAGCCGTTCAATCCCCGCGAACTGCTGGCGCGGATCCGTGCCGTGTTGCGCCGCCATACCGTCGAGTTGCCGGGGGCACCTTCTGCTGCAGAGAAGGTGGTCAACTTCGGTGCTTTTCAGCTCAATCTGGCTACTCGTGAACTGAGTCGGGATGGCGAGCCGATGGCGCTCACCAGTGGTGAATTTGCGGTGCTCAAGGTGCTGGTCAGCCATCCGCGCGAACCCCTCTCCCGCGACAAACTGATGAATCTGGCTCGTGGTCGTGAATACACCGCCACCGAGCGCAGCATCGACGTGCAGGTTTCCCGCTTGCGCCGCCTGCTGGAGCAGGATCCGGCCCAGCCCCGCTATCTGCAGACCGTTTGGGGTCTGGGCTATGTTTTTGTGCCAGATGGTGATGGTGCATGAAAAAGGTCGGCAGCATGTTTTCACGCATGCTCTGGTTTCTGGCCGCCGTCCTGGTGGTCTATCAAGCGGTCTCCTACGTCACTTTCTACAACTATTTGTTAGCGCCAACGGTCAAGCAAATCAGCCACTTATTGGCCAATCAGGTCAAGCTGATCGTTCCGGCCAATAGCGAACAGCTGGCGCTGAGTGAAGATGCTGAAGCGCTGGTTTATGTGACAACCGGCACCGATATCTATACCCAGAGCGAGGCGGTGCAGCATGGTTTCAACGATGCCAAGCCGTACCCCTATCTGGAGGAGAACATCAGCCGTGAACTGGGCGGCCCGGCCAAGGTGCGGGTCGAGATCCAGGATCACTACATCATCTGGATCCAGCCGCCGCAGACCAGCAAAATCTGGGTGCGGATCCCGCTGACCGAGATTGAAGATGACGATATCGAACCCCTCATCCTCTATCTGAGCGTGCTGCTGGTGATCACCCTGTTTGCGGCCTGGCGTTTTGCTCGCCAGCTGGTACGTCCGCTCGAAGATCTCGAAGCGGGAGCGGTCGCAGTGGCGCGTGGCAATTTTCCTGATGCACTGGGGGAGCAGGGATCGCGTGAAGTACGCCGGTTGACCCGTACCTTCAACCATATGTCCCACTCCATCAAGCGCCTGATTGAAGAGCGAAACCTGATGATGGCGGGGGTCTCCCACGATCTGCGCACCCCGCTGACCCGCATCCGGCTGGCCACCGAGATGATGTCCTCCGGTGACGAGTACCTCAAGGAGAGCATCAACGCCGACATCGATGAGTCCAATGCCATCATCGATCAGTTCATCGACTACATCCGCCCGGATGAGGGACAGGATCTGGAGCCGATCGACCTGACTCAGCTGGTGCACGATACTTTGCTGATTTACTCGGAGCAGGGGCTGGAGGTTGATCTGGCGCTGCCGCAAGAGGCAGTGCGGGTAGCCTGCAATCCGGTCAGTATCCGGCGGGTGCTTAACAACCTCTCAAGCAACTCGCAGCGTTATGGGGCCAGCAGATTGCATGCCGAATTGAAGGATGATGGACACTGGGTGCGTCTGCGCCTCTCTGATGATGGCCCCGGGATCCCCGAGCAGGACTATGTCCGGGTACTCAAGCCATTCACCCAGGGAAATATTGCCCGTACCGTTGGCGGCAGTGGTCTGGGGTTGGCCATTGTGGCCAAGATAGTCGCCCAGCACCACGGCACTATCCGGCTGGGGAGTTCGGATCTTGGCGGCCTGCTGGTCGAGATGCGGCTGCCGAAACATCAGCCACAGGAGTGGATGGATTGAGAGAGGGGCGTATCGGTGGATGCGCCCTTCTGCATGGTCAGCTCTCGGTCTCGACTGATGTGCGGTAGCGTTTGCCGTACTTGAGCTGCTGGATCAGCAGGGCGGCAACGATAAGCGCCAACCCGATGGGAGTGGCAGGATGTATGGCTTCGCCGATCAACAGGTTGAGCAGCACCAGTGAGGCAAACGGCGAGATGAAGATGAGGTTGCTGATGGGGGCTGTGTTGGTGGCATGGCGCAGCGCCATCAGCCAGAGCACGAAGCCGAACCCCATCTCGAACAGCCCCACATAGATGGCCCCCACCCAGCCTTGCCAGGCAGTCATGGCAAAATCGGAGAGCAACCAGGTCGCCACGACGATGAAGGGCAGACTAATGATAAAGCCGAGCAACAGACTGACGATGGGATCGCCCTGATTGCGGGTGTTGAGGATCCAGTAGCTGGCCCAGATGAGGGTCGAGACCAGCGCCAGCACCACCCCGAGGGGGCTGTCGAACTGCAGGCCAAATACATCTCCTCTGGTGGCGATCACCAGCGCACCAAAGTAGCCGAGCACGATGGCGACGCCATCGCGCCGACGCAGCTTCTGGCCGAGGAAGGGGACGGCCAGCAGACTGAGAGTGATAGCCCAGGTGTAGTTGAGGGTCTGTGCCTGCTGGGCAGGCAGCAGGTCATATGCCTTGAACAGCAACAGGTAATAGAGAAAAGGGTTCAGCACGCCCAGAGTCAGGTAGTAGAAAGGGCGGGCCTTGATATAGCTGCCCAGCAGCGGCAGTTTGCCCTGTTTGGCGACGACGGCTGTCAGCGTGAGAGTCGAGGTGAAGGCGGCCACAAGCAACAGTTGCACAGGTTCGAAATAGGCGAGGGAGATCTTGAAGGCTGTGGCGACCGTCGACCAGAGGGCAACGGCGCAAAGGCCATACTGATAGGCTTTCTTTTGATCTTTGAGCATGGGATGTCGTTCCACTGACAGAGGCAAGCGCACAGTCTACCAGTCCGCTTGTAACATTGTCGTTACCTGGACGTTTGCTGCAGAGCACGTTGCCGCAGGCGAGATCCATCTGTCACATAAAACTGCGCATAATCTGTTCGCTCTCCCTTGCGCAAATTTGAAAAATCCGTATAATCCCCTCCGCTTACCCATGAGGTAAGCCAGACGATATGTCTGCTGCTGAGTTTCCTGTTGACAGGAGCCAGCCATACAGTCCTCCCGATATGGGAGGAAACGTGAAAAATCACACCTCTGGCGGGAGAGATCTCGGTCGGGCGGTGTTGATTTATGTTCTTTTATCTATTGGAGCTCTGTCAATGCAGAACCAAAGAATCCGTATCCGCCTGAAGGCTTTTGATCATCGCCTGATTGATCAATCCACTGCGGAAATCGTTGAAACTGCTAAGCGCACTGGCGCGCAGGTTCGCGGTCCTATTCCGCTGCCGACTCGCAAAGAGCGCTTCACCGTCCTGATCTCCCCGCACGTCAACAAAGATGCGCGTGATCAGTACGAGATCCGCACTCACAAGCGTCTGGTAGACATCGTTGAGCCGACTGACAAGACCGTAGACGCCCTGATGCGTCTGGATCTGGCAGCTGGTGTAGACGTCCAGATCAGCCTGGGTTAATTACGGAAAGAGGTTGATAACAATGACAATCGGTCTTGTAGGTCGCAAAGTGGGTATGACTCGCATCTTCACTGAAGATGGCGTTTCTATCCCGGTGACTGTTATCGAAGTTGAAGCTAACCGTGTAACTCAGGTCAAATCTGTAGAAACCGACGGCTACAACGCTATTCAGGTTACCACTGGCGCCAAGAAAGCCAGCCGTGTAACCAAGCCGGAAGCTGGCCACTTTGCCAAAGCTGGTGTTGAAGCCGGTCGCGGTCTGTGGGAATTCCGCCTGAACAACGGTGAAACTTTCACTGTTGGTAGCGAGCTGAAAGTAGATCTTCTCGCTGACGTTAAGCTGGTAGACGTTACCGGCACATCCAAAGGTAAGGGCTTTGCTGGTACTGTTAAGCGCCACAACTTCCGCACCCAGGATATGACCCACGGTAACTCCTTGTCTCACCGCGTTCCGGGTTCTATCGGTCAGAACCAGACTCCGGGTCGTGTATTCAAGGGCAAAAAGATGGCTGGTCACATGGGTGCTGAGCGTGTAACGACTCAGAACCTGGAACTGGTTCGTGTTGACGCTGAACGCAACCTGCTGCTCATCAAAGGTGCAGTACCGGGTGCAACCAACGGCAACGTGATCGTCAAACCTGCCGTCAAAGCGTAACGTCTGAGGAGATAGTAATGGAATTGGTAATGAAAGACGCCAAGAGCGCTCTTGAAGTTTCCGAGACTACCTTCGGGCGCGAATTCAACGAAGCTCTGGTTCACCAGGTCGTCGTTGCATATGCCGCTGGTGCCCGTCAGGGTACTCGTGCGCAGCTGACTCGCTCTGAAGTGTCTGGTGGCGGCAAAAAGCCGTGGCGTCAGAAGGGTACTGGTCGTGCCCGTGCTGGCTCCATCCGTTCGCCCATCTGGCGTTCCGGTGGTGTGACTTTTGCTGCTAAGCCGCAAGATCACAGCCAGAAAGTAAACAAGAAGATGTACCGCGGCGCTATCCGTAGCATTCTGTCCGAGCTGGTACGTCAAGAGCGCCTGATCGTTGTTGAGAAGTTCGGCATCGAAGCTCCGAAGACCAAAGAACTGATCGCCAAGCTGAAAGAAATGGAACTGACTGACGTTCTGATCGTGACTGCTGAAGTCGATGAGAACCTGTTCCTGGCTGCTCGCAACCTGTACAAAGTTGACGTGCGTGACGTTGCCGGTATCGACCCGGTCAGCCTGATCGCTTTCGACAAGGTTCTGATGACTGCTGACGCAGTTAAGCAAATCGAGGAGATGCTGGCATGATCCGTGAAGAGCGTCTGCTGAAAGTTCTGAAGGCTCCGCACATCTCTGAAAAGAGCACCATGGTTGCAGAAAAGCAGAACACTATCGTGTTCAAAGTTGCTGTTGATGCCACCAAGGCGGAAGTCAAAGCTGCAGTTGCGAAACTGTTCGAGGTCGAAGTTGAGACCGTCCGTACCCTGAACATGAAGGGTAAGACCAAGCGCGCAGGTGCACGCGTAGGCCGTCGTTCCGATTGGAAAAAGGCTTATGTGACCCTGAAAGCTGGTCAGGACATCGACTTCATGGGCGCAGCCGAGTAAGAGGAGTTCTCAAAAATGGCAATCGTTAAGTGCAAGCCTACTTCTCCGGGCCGCCGCCACGTCGTCAAGATCGTCAATCAAGAGCTGTACAAGGGCAAGCCCTTCGCCGCTCTGCTGGACAGCAAAAGCAAGTCCGGTGGTCGTAACAACAACGGCCGTATCACTACCCGTCATATCGGTGGTGGTCACAAGCAGCACTACCGTATCGTCGACTTCAAGCGCGACAAAGACGGTATCCCGGCTAAAGTAGAGCGCCTGGAATACGATCCGAACCGTACCGCTAACATCGCTCTGGTGTTGTATGCAGACGGTGAGCGTCGTTACATCCTGGCTCCGAAAGGCCTGAAAGCTGGTGACGCGATCGCTTCTGGTGCTGATGCAGCCATCAAGGTAGGTAACGCCCTGCCGATGCGCAACATCCCGGTTGGTTCTACCGTTCACGCTGTAGAGATGAAGCCTGGTAAAGGTGCCCAGCTGGCTCGTTCCGCTGGTACTTTCATCCAGATCCTGGCTCGTGAAGGTAACTATGTAACTCTGCGTCTGCGTTCCGGCGAAGTACGTAAAGTTCTGGCCGAGTGCCGCGCTACCATCGGTGAAGTCGGTAACTCCGAGCACATGTTGCGTCAACTGGGTAAAGCCGGTGCAAACCGCTGGCGTGGTATTCGTCCAACCGTTCGCGGTATGGCGATGAACCCGGTTGATCACCCGCACGGTGGTGGTGAGGGTCGTAACAAGGGCATGCAGCCTGTGTCCCCATGGGGCCAGAAGGCTAAAGGCTTCAAGACCCGTAAGAACAAGCGTACCGACAAGTACATCGTACGTCGTCGTAACAAGTAATTGTTAACATAGAGGAATCACCATGCCACGTTCTCTCAAGAAGGGTCCATTTATCGACCTGCACTTGCTGAAGAAGGTAGAGAAAGCGGTGGAAAGCGGGGATAAAAAGCCGGTTAAAACCTGGTCCCGTCGTTCAATGATCATCCCGAACATGATCGGTTTGACCATCGCTGTCCATAATGGTCGTCAGCACGTTCCGGTTTTCGTTACCGAAGAAATGATCGGTCACAAACTGGGTGAATTCGCACCGACTCGTACTTATCGCGGCCATGCTGCTGATAAGAAGGCTAAGAAGCGCTAAGGGATAAATGATGGAAGCTATCGCTAAACACCGTTATGCCCGTACTTCTGCCCAGAAAGCTCGTCTGGTAGCCGATCAAGTACGTGGTCTGTCCGTAGACAAGGCTCTGAATATCCTGACCTTCAGCCCGAAAAAGGCTGCAGTGCTGGTTAAGAAAGTGCTGGAATCTGCCATTGCAAACGCTGAGCACAACGAAGGCGCCGATATCGACGCGCTGCGTGTTGCTACTATCATGGTCGACGAAGGTCCCTCCATGAAGCGCATCCGTCCGCGTGCCAAAGGTCGTGCGGATCGTATCCTCAAGCGTACCGCTCACATCACTGTAGTGGTATCCGACGCTAAGGCTGGGAGATAAGCAATGGGTCAGAAAGTACATCCTAATGGCATTCGCCTGGGTATTACCAAGCCTTGGAATTCTACCTGGTTCGCGAACACCAAAGACTTCGCTGACAACCTGTACAGCGATTTTCAAGTACGCCAGTTCCTGACCAAGGAACTGAAAAACGCGTCCTTGTCCAAGATCACCATTGAGCGTCCGGCCAAGAGCATCCGTGTGACCATTCACACCGCTCGTCCGGGTGTTGTAATCGGTAAGAAAGGCGAAGACGTTGAGAAGCTGCGCAAAGCTGTAGCCACTATTGCTGGCGTGCCTGCTCAGATCAACATTTCCGAAGTCCGCAAGCCGGAGCTGGATGGCAAACTGGTTGCCGACAGCATCACTTCCCAGCTGGAGCGTCGTGTAATGTTCCGTCGTGCTATGAAGCGCGCCGTACAGAACGCAATGCGCCTGGGTGCCAAGGGCATCAAAGTGGAAGTTTCCGGTCGTCTGGGCGGCGCTGAAATCGCGCGTACCGAATGGTACCGTGAAGGTCGTGTGCCGTTGCACACCCTGCGTGCCGACATCGACTACGCAACTTCTGAAGCCCACACCACTTACGGTGTGATCGGCGTTAAAGTTTGGATCTTCAAGGGCGAAGTTCTGGGCGGTCTGGCTGCTGTTAACGCTGCCGCTGCTCAAGAGCAAGCTCCTGCAAAGCCCAAGCGTGACAACAAGCGCCGTGCTGCTAAGTAAGGAGATTCGGTAAATGTTGCAACCTAAGCGTACTAAATTCCGCAAGACCCATAAGGGTCGTAACCGCGGTCTGGCCACCTCTGGTAACGAAGTATCCTTCGGTACCTTTGGCCTGAAGGCGACATCCCGTGGTCAGCTGACTGCTCGTCAAATCGAAGCAGCCCGTCGTGCCATGACCCGTCACGTTAAGCGTCAGGGTAAGATCTGGATCCGTGTGTTCCCGGACAAGCCGATTACCGAAAAGCCCCTCGAAGTTCGTATGGGTAAAGGTAAGGGTAACGTGGAATACTGGGTTTGCCCGATCCAGCCTGGCAAGGTTCTGTACGAGATGGACGGTGTACCTGAGGCTCTGGCGCGTGAAGCGTTTGCCCTGGCCGCAGCTAAGCTGTCTGTTCAGACCACTTTCGTAATTAAGACGGTGATGTGATGAAAGCCCAAGATCTGCGTCAAAAGAGCGTCGAAGAACTGAACCAGGAGCTGCTGGGCCTGCTGCGTGAGCAATTCAACATGCGCATGCAAGCGTCCACCGGCCAGCTGGCTCAGACTCACACTCTGAAACAAGTGCGTCGTGACGTCGCACGTATCAAGACTGTACTGACTGAGAAGGCAGGTGCGTAATGACTGACAAGATCCGTACTCTGCAAGGTCGTGTAATCAGCGACAAGATGGACAAGTCCATCACTGTTGCTATCGAGCGCAAGGTAAAGCACCCGATCTACGGTAAGATCATCAAGCGCACTACCAAGCTGCACGTACATGACGAGACCAACGAGTGTAAAGCAGGTGACCTCGTGGAAATCCGCGAATGCCGCCCGCTGTCCAAGACCAAGTCCTGGACCCTGGTTGCGATCTTAGAAAAGGCCTAATCGGTACTTTTTAGTCCAAACGGCCCCTTTCTGGGGCCGTTTGTTTTTTAGGCTACCTTTTCTAAAAATCCTGTGTTATAGTTTCGCGCCTTTTGAAGGCAGCCAGATCCCATTAGGGATAAGAAGTAAACAAAGCGGAGCACTAAGATGATCCAGATGCAAAGTATGCTGGGTGTTGCCGACAACTCCGGCGCTCGCAGTGTAATGTGTATTAAGGTTCTGGGTGGCTCGCACCGCCGTTACGCCGGCATCGGCGACATCATCAAGGTTTCCATCAAGGAAGCCATTCCTCGCGGTAAAGTGAAGAAAGGTGATGTGTATAACGCGGTGGTCGTACGCACCCGTAAAGGCGTTCGTCGTCCGGACGGCTCTGTCATCCGTTTCGACAACAATGCGGCTGTGTTGCTTAACAACAACCAACAGCCAATCGGTACTCGTATTTTTGGCCCGGTGACCCGTGAACTGCGTAATGAGAAGTTCATGAAGATTGTGTCCCTGGCACCCGAAGTACTGTAAGGAGTCGAACGATGGCAGCTAAAATCCGTCGCGAAGACGAAGTGATTGTTCTTACCGGCAAAGACAAGGGCAAGCGTGGCAAAGTCACTCAAGTCCTGATTGCAAAAGGTAAGGTAATCGTGGAAGGCATCAACCAGGTGAAGAAGCACCAGAAGCCGGTACCCGCACTGGGTCAGGCTGGCGGTATCGTCACCAAAGAAGCCCCCATCGATGTATCTAACGTAGCGCTGTTCAACTCTGCCACTGGCAAAGCTGACCGCGTTGGTTTCCGGATTGAAGACGGCAAGAAAGTCCGTTTCTTCAAATCCACCGGCGAACTTGTGAAGTAATTGGAGTTTAACGATGGCGAAACTGCATGATTACTACAAATCCGATGTAGTAAATGAACTGTCCAAGCAGTTCGGTTACAAGACTATCATGCAAGTCCCTCGGATCGAGAAAATCACCCTGAACATGGGTGTTGGTGAAGCGATCTCTGACAAGAAGTTGCTGGAAAATGCTGTTGCCGATATGGCAGCCATTTCCGGTCAGAAGCCGCTGGTCACCAAAGCTCGCAAATCTGTTGCGGGCTTCAAGATTCGTGAAGGCTACCCGATAGGTTGTAAAGTAACCCTGCGTGGCGAGCGTATGTGGGAGTTCCTGGAACGGCTGATCTGCATCTCCGTACCGCGTATCCGTGACTTCCGTGGCCTGAACGCTAAAGCGTTTGATGGTCGTGGTAACTACTCCATGGGCGTGCGTGAGCAGATCATCTTCCCGGAAATCGACTATGACAAAGTCGATCGCGTCCGTGGTCTGGATATCACCATCACCACTTCCGCGAATACCGATGAAGAAGGCCGTGCTCTGCTGGCTGCCTTTAACTTCCCATTCCGCAAGTAAGGTTAGGGTTATGGCTAAAACATCCATGAAAGCGCGCGAAGCAAAGCGTGCCAAGCTGGTAGCCAAGTACGCGACCAAGCGTGCCGAGCTGAAAGCTATCATCGTTGACATGAACGCTTCTGAAGAAGCGCGTTGGGATGCTGTTCTGCAACTGCAACAGCTGCCCCGTGATTCCAGTCCGTCCCGCCAGCGTAACCGTTGCAACATTACTGGTCGTCCGCACGGTTTCCTGCGCAAGTTTGGCCTGTCTCGCATCAAGGTGCGTGAGCATGCCATGAAGGGCGAAATTCCGGGCCTCAAAAAGGCCTCTTGGTAAAGAATCTCGGGAGTTAGACTATGAGCATGCAAGATCCGATCGCGGATATGCTGACCCGCATCCGTAACGGTCAGGCGGCGAGCAAAGTTGCGGTTTCCATGCCTTCTTCCAAGCTGAAAGTGGCGATTGCCAAAGTGCTGAAAGAAGAAGGTTACATCGCTGGCTACACCGTAGCTGGTGACGTGAAGCCGGAGCTGGAAATTGAACTGAAATATTTCCAGGGCAAGCCGGTTGTAGAACTGATCCAACGCGTGAGCCGTCCCGGCCTGCGTATTTACAAGCGCACTACTGATCTGCCGAAAGTTATGGGCGGTCTCGGTGTTGCTATCGTGTCCACGTCTAAAGGTGTGATGACTGACCGTGCTGCTCGCAAAGCAAGCATGGGCGGTGAGATCATCTGCTACGTCGCTTAATAGGAGGTAGGAAATGTCTCGTGTTGCTAAGGCACCCGTCACTATTCCTGCTGGCGTAGAGGTGACTCTGAACGGCCAGGAACTGTCCATCAAAGGTGGTAAAGGTTCTCTGGTTCGCTCTATTCACGCCGGTGTAGAAGTGACCAAAGAAGACAATGTACTGAAGTTCGCCCCGCGCGCTGGCATCAATGGTGCTGACGCTCAGGCCGGTACTGCCCGTGCATTGGTCAACAACATGGTAATCGGTGTTACCCAAGGCTTCGAGCGCAAGCTGCAGCTGGTTGGTGTAGGTTATAAAGCCTCCATCAAGGGCAATGCTGTTGCGCTGGCTCTGGGCTTCTCTCACCCGGTAGAGCATGCGCTGCCGGCTGGTGTGACCGCTGAGTGCCCGACTGCTACAGAAATCGTTCTGCGTGGCGTCGACAAGCAGCTGGTTGGCCAAGTCGCCGCCGATATCCGTGCTTACCGCGCTCCGGAGCCCTACAAGGGCAAGGGTGTACGCTATGCCAACGAGCAAGTGCGTACTAAAGAAGCTAAGAAGAAGTAAGGTAACACTATGGACAAGAAAGCAGCTCGTCTCCGTCGTGCTACTCGTGCTCGGAAAAAGATGCAGGAACTGGGAGCTACCCGTCTGGTTGTTCACCGTACCCCGCGTCATATCTATGCGCAGGTTATTGCAGCCAACGGTTCCGAAGTTCTGGCCTCTGCTTCCACAGTAGAGAAAGCCATCAGTGAAGCTATCAAATACACCGGTAACGCAGATGCTGCTACCGCTGTAGGTAAAGCTATCGCTGAGCGTGCTATTGCCAAAGGCGTTCAGAACGTATCTTTCGATCGTTCCGGTTTCAAGTATCACGGTCGCATCGCTGCCCTGGCAGCTGCCGCACGTGACGCTGGTCTTCAGTTCTAAGCTAGGAGTCGAAGATGGCTAAAGTCGAATCTCAAGCCGGCGAACTGCAAGAAAAGCTCATTGCAGTAAACCGTGTTTCGAAAACTGTTAAAGGTGGTCGTATCATGTCCTTCACCGCGTTGACCGTGGTGGGTGATGGTAACGGCCGTGTAGGTTACGGTTACGGTAAAGCCCGTGAAGTTCCGGCTGCTATTCAAAAAGCAATGGAACAGGCTAAGCGTAACCTGAACAAAGTTGAGCTGAACAACGGCACCCTGCACCACCCGGTGAAAGGTGTTCACTCTGGCTCTACCGTGTTCATGAAGCCGGCCTCCCAAGGTACTGGTATCATCGCAGGCGGCGCTATGCGTGCCGTTCTGGAAGTTGCTGGTATCCACAACGTGCTGGCTAAGACCTACGGTTCCACCAACCCAATCAACGTTGTTCGCGCAACTGTAGACGCTCTGGTTCACGGTCAATCACCGGAACAGATCGCTGCTAAGCGTGGTCTGCGCGTTGAAGAAATTCTGGGGTAATGCGACATGGCTAACACTGTAAAAGTAACTCAAACTCGCAGCTCTATCGGCCGTCTGCCAAAGCACAAGGCGACTCTGCGTGGTCTGGGTCTGCGTCGCATTGGTCACACCGTTGAGCTGGAGGATACTCCTTGCGTACGCGGCATGATCAACCAGGTTTATTACATGGTTAAGGTGGAGGGCTAAGCATGCGTCTGAATACTCTGTCTCCGGCCGCTGGTTCCAAGCGCGTTAAGCACCGTCCGGGCCGTGGTATCGGTTCTGGTCTGGGCAAGACCGGTGGTCGTGGTGTTAAAGGTCAAACTTCTCGTTCCGGTGGCGGCAAGGTTCGCAACGGTTTCGAGGGCGGCCAGATGCCTTTGAAAATCCGTCTGCCTAAGTTCGGTTTCTTCTCTCGCAAATCTTTGGTTTCTGCCGAAGTACGCCTGAACGAAATCGCTCTGGTAGAAGGTGATGTGGTCGATCTGAGCACTCTGAAGCAAGCCGGTGTTGTTACCAAAAACATCGTGTTCGCGAAAGTTGTTCTGTCTGGCAACATTGACCGTGCTGTGACCGTTCGTGGTCTGTCCGTCACCAAAGGTGCGCGTGCAGCCATCGAGGCCGCTGGCGGTAAAATCGAGGAATAATCAGTACAATGGCTAAGAAACCAGGATTGGATGTTAAAGCACAGGGTGGTCTGAGTGAACTGAAGAGCCGTCTGCTCTTCGTTCTCGGGGCGATTATCGTTTTCCGTGCAGGCTCTTATGTGCCGATTCCTGGTATTGACGCCGCCGTACTGGCCGAGTTGTTCCAGCAACAGAAGGGCACCATCATTGAGATGTTCAACATGTTCAGTGGTGGTGCACTCTCGCGTGCTTCTATTCTTGCGTTGGGGATCATGCCGTACATTTCGGCGTCGATCATTATCCAGCTGCTGACAGTGGTTCACCCCGCTCTTGCTGAACTCAAGAAAGAAGGTGAATCCGGCCGTCGCAAGATTAGCCAATATACCCGTTGGGGCACGCTGGTTTTGGGAACTTTCCAGGCCATTGGTATTGCAACCGGTCTGCCGAATATGATGCATGGACTCGTGACTAATCCGGGTCTAGGCTTCTATTTCACAGCGGTTGTGAGTCTGGTCACCGGTACCATGTTTTTGATGTGGTTGGGTGAACAGATTACCGAGCGTGGGATTGGTAATGGTATCTCGCTGATTATTTTCACGGGTATCGTTGCTGGTCTGCCGCATGCCATTGGTGCTACGGCCGAACAGGCACGTCAAGGGGAATTGCACATCCTGCTGTTGTTGTTGCTGGGCTTGATTGTTTTCGCAGTGACTTACTTTGTGGTGTTCGTAGAGCGTGGTCAGCGTCGTATTGTCGTTAACTATGCCAAGCGTCAACAAGGCCGCCAGGTATTCGCCGCGCAAAGCACACATCTGCCGTTGAAAGTGAATATGGCCGGTGTGATTCCTGCGATTTTCGCATCCAGTATCATCCTTTTCCCTGGGACTATTACCTCTTGGTTTGGTCAGGGTGAGGGTAAAGTAGCTGATATCCTGCAGCAGGTCTCTATGGTCCTGCAGCCGGGTCAACCGCTTTACGAGATGCTGTATGCAGCAGCCATTATCTTCTTCTGCTTCTTCTATACCGCGCTGGTGTTCAACCCCCGCGAGACTGCAGATAATCTGAAGAAGAGTGGAGCCTTTATCCCGGGGATCCGCCCGGGCGAGCAGACAGCACGTTACATCGATAAGGTTATGACTCGCCTGACATTGGCAGGTGCGCTCTATATTACCTTTATCTGTCTGGTACCCCAGTTCTTGATGACTGCCTGGAACGTACAGTTCTACTTCGGTGGCACTTCGCTGCTGATTATCGTGGTAGTTATCATGGACTTCATGGCTCAGGTACAAACCCATATGATGTCTCATCAATATGGTGACGTCCTGAGGAAGGCCAACCTGAAGGGCTACGGCCGCTAAAGGTCGGCGTAGTTACGGAGTTAAGCAATGAAAGTTCGTGCTTCCGTTAAGGCAATCTGCCGTAACTGCAAAATCATCAAGCGTCACGGTGTGGTGCGGGTGATTTGCAGCGAGCCAAAGCATAAACAGCGCCAAGGCTAATTTTTTACGGTTAGTACTTGCAACAAATAGTTGTGCTGGCTAATATAGCCAGCCAACTTTTGTTGTGTATTGGTTGACCGCCACGTATCCGCTCACGGGCTTTGTGGTGGTCGTAATCTACTATATGTAGGAGTGAATAGTGGCCCGTATCGCTGGCATTAACATTCCTGACCATAAGCATGCAGTCATCGCTTTGACTGCTATTTATGGCGTCGGTCGTACCCGCTCCAAGGCCATCTGTGCCGCAGCCGGTATCGCTGAGAATGTGAAAATTAAAGACCTGGACGAAGCTCAGATCGAGAGTCTGCGTGAACAAGTAGGTAAATTCACCGTTGAAGGTGACCTGCGTCGTCAGATTTCCATGAACATCAAGCGATTGATGGATCTGGGTTGCTACCGTGGTTTGCGTCACCGTCGTAGCCTGCCTGTTCGTGGTCAACGTACCAAGACCAACGCTCGTACCCGTAAGGGTCCGCGCAAGGCTATCAAGAAGTAACGGGAAGGTAGAAAATGGCTAAAACTCCGACTCGTGCTCGCAAGCGCGTTAAAAAGCAAGTGAGCGACGGTATTGCGCACGTTCATGCATCTTTCAACAACACAATCGTGACCATTACTGACCGTCAGGGCAATGCTCTGTCTTGGGCTACTTCTGGTGGTTCCGGTTTCCGTGGTTCTCGTAAGTCCACCCCGTTCGCTGCTCAGGTAGCTGCCGAACGCGCTGGTGAGATGGCCAAAGAATATGGCGTCAAGAACCTGGAAGTCATGGTCAAAGGTCCGGGTCCCGGTCGTGAGTCTTCCATCCGCGCCCTGAACGCGGCTGGTTTCCGCATCACTAACATTACTGATGTGACTCCGATCCCGCACAACGGTTGTCGTCCTCCCAAGAAGCGCCGCGTATAACGCTGTAGCTACTTGGTCTAGGATTGTTGGAGAAAGAAGATGGCAAGATATATCGGTCCTAAGCTTAAGCTTAGCCGTCGTGAGGGCACCGACCTCTTCCTGAAGTCTGGTGTTCGTGCGATTGATTCTAAGTGCAAGATTGACACCGCCCCTGGTCAGCACGGTGCGCGTAAAGCGCGTCTGTCCGACTACGGTGTTCAGCTGCGCGAGAAACAAAAAGTTCGTCGTATCTACGGCGTATTGGAAAAACAGTTCCGCAACTACTACCGCGACGCTGCCCGTCAAAAGGGTAACACCGGTGAAAACCTGTTGCAGCTGCTGGAAGGTCGTTTGGACAACGTTGTTTACCGTATGGGCTTCGGCGCTACTCGTGCTGAATCTCGTCAGCTGGTGAGCCACAAGGCCATCATGGTAAACGGTCGCGTTGTGAACATTCCTTCTTTCCAGGTTTCCCCTGAGGACGTGATCTGCGTTCGTGAGAAGGCTAAGAAGCAAGCGCGTATCAAAGCTTCCCTGGAAGTTGCTGGTCAGCGTGAGAAGCCGACTTGGGTAGAGGTTGATGCCGCTAAAATGGAAGGTGCTTTCAAGCGTCTGCCAGAGCGTTCCGACCTGTCTGCCGACATTAACGAACAGCTGATCGTCGAGCTTTACTCCAAGTAAAGCTAGCTTCTAAAGAGAGGACACAATGCTGGGTTCTGTAACAGATTTTCTTAAACCGCGGCTAGTTGACATCGAGCAAGTTAGCCCGACTCATGCGAAAGTGACTCTTGAGCCACTCGAGCGTGGCTTTGGTCACACGCTGGGCAACGCCCTGCGTCGTATTTTGCTGTCATCTATGCCCGGTTGTGCAGTTACTGAAGTCGAAATTGACGGGGTACTGCATGAGTACAGCAGCAAAGAAGGTGTACAGGAAGACATTCTTGAAATCCTGCTCAACCTGAAAGGTATCGCTGTGAAGCTGGAAGGCAAGGACGAGGTAACTCTGTCCCTGACCAAGTCTGGAACAGGCCCCGTTACCGCTGGTGATATCACTCACGGTGATGAAGTCGAGATCGTAAACCCGGAGCACGTAATCTGCCACCTGACTGGTGCTAATGCTGAAATCAGCATGCGCCTGAAAGTTCAGCGCGGTCGTGGTTATGTGCCTGCTTCTGCTCGTGTTCACAACGATGATGAAGAGCGTCCTATCGGTCGCTTGCTGCTGGACTCCGCGTTCAGCCCCATCGTTCGTATTGCCTACAATGTTGAGGCAGCACGTGTGGAACAGCGTACCGACTTGGACAAGCTGGTCATCGACATGGAGACCAATGGTACCCTGGATCCTGAAGAAGCCATCCGTCGTTCCGCCACTATTCTGGCCGAGCAACTGGAAGCCTTCGTGGATCTGCGCGATGTCAGCGTGCCCGAGAAGAAAGAAGAGAAACCCGAGTTTGATCCGATTCTGCTACGTCCTGTCGATGATTTGGAGCTGACAGTTCGTTCTGCGAACTGTCTGAAGGCAGAAGCTATCCACTATATTGGTGATCTGGTACAGCGTACCGAAGTTGAGTTGCTTAAGACTCCTAACCTCGGTAAGAAGTCCCTGACTGAGATCAAGGACGTGTTGGCCTCCCGTGGTCTGTCTCTTGGCATGCGCCTTGAGAACTGGCCGCCCGCCAGCATCGCTGACGAGTAATCCAGATTACGGGTTTCACAGATTTAGTTAGAAGGATAAGGTCATGCGCCATCGTTTGAGTGGTCGTCAACTGAACCGGAACAGCAGCCATCGTCAGGCAATGTTCCGCAACATGGCCAGCTCCCTGGTTCGTCATGAGATCATCAAGACGACTCTGCCTAAGGCAAAAGAGCTGCGTCGTGTAGTTGAACCGCTGATCACCCTTGCCAAGACTGATAGCGTTGCTAATCGTCGCCTGGCATTTGCCCGTACTCGCGATAACGCGATCGTGGCTAAGCTGTTCAATGAACTGGGTCCGCGCTACCTGGAGCGCGCCGGCGGTTATACTCGCATTCTGAAATGCGGTTTCCGTGCTGGCGACAACGCCCCTATGGCTTACATTGAGCTGGTAGACCGCCCGGCCGCTGCTGAAGCAGCTGCTGAGTGATAAAGAAAAAGCCGGGCTTGTCCCGGCTTTTCTTTTAATCAATTCTGATACTGCCTCAACTGCCTCAACTGCCTCAACTCATTATTCAACTTCTTCTATATAGGAAGTACAGAGTTGTTCCTGGACCGGGCGATAATGGTGAATTGTCTGCTCATTTCATTCGAACATCGCCGGCCAGCTCGATATCTCCCACCAATGTTGCGCAGGGGTCTACATACACCCGTTCGCCCAGTTGCGGGCATTTTC
>NZ_CDDH01000107.1 GCF_000819725.1 Aeromonas australiensis
GCGAGATGCTGGCCAGCTGGACCAAGTAGCGCCTATAGGCGCCTTGCTGCGCTCGCGTTCTCATATCCGCAGGGGGCTCCAGCTCCCTGCAATTGCTAACCATCCGTTGGCAATCATCTATTTTCACTGGTCATTCACAACCAGATTGCCCCTCTCGCACACGACCAGTCGAACCGGTTGCACCTTGCCATCCCTCAGGCTTGATCTCTGTCATAAACGTGCGTTTGCTCGCGGTTAACCCCCTGCTGCCCGACTAGAATCAGGGTAGATAGGCGGCCTCTGGGCCCAAGGAGGTTATCATGATCGAGTACACCAGCAAGCGCATCGTCTGCCCCCACTGTGGCCACCATACCCGGGTCGAGCTGGATGCCAGCCAGGGTGATCAGGAGTTTTACGAAGATTGCATGGCTTGTTGCAATCCGATCCACCTGCGGCTTCATCGGGATGAGGAGCACGACCGCCTGCAACTCTTTGTGGATGCGGATGACGAGCAACTGTTTTGATTGCGAGCCACAAAAGGACGAGCAACTGTTTTGATTGCGAGTCACAAAAGGACGAGCAGCTGTTTTGACTGTGAGTCGCAAAAGGACGAGTAACTGTTTTGACTGCGAGTCATAGAAAGTTGAGTGGATATTTTCACCACATGAATAACAAGGGCCTGCACACTGCAGGCCCTTGTTATTGACGCTTGAAACCGTACCGTTCCCTTCAGTTGCCTCCGCGTGCCGCCAGCACCCGCTCCACGGTATCGACGATGGCCTGGGTCTGGGGATCGATCTCGATATTGGTCTGCCAGCCCGCCTTGACCCAACCCAGGTTGGTGCGGGCCAGCGTCTCGGGGATCAGATGGACGCAAAACTCCCGCTCGCGCACCTCACCTATGGTCAGACTGATACCATCGATGCCGATGTAGCCCTTGGTCAGCACATATTTCATCAACTCGGGAGCGAGGCGATACCACACCTGGCGGTTGTTGGGGGTGTCTATCACCGAGGTGACCTCTGCCATGCCGATGATATGGCCAGACATGGCATGACCGCCGATCTCGTCACCAAAGCGGGCGGCCCGCTCCACATTGACCTTGTCCCCTATCTGCAGCTGGCCGAGGTTGGTGAGGCGCAGGGTCTCCTGCATCAGATCGAAGCTGACCCGCTCCCCTTCAACCCGGGTGACAGTCAAACAGCAGCCGTTGTGGGCAACCGAGGCACCGAGGGTCAACCCTGCCCCCCACGCCGGGTCTGGCATGCGGATCACATGGGTACGGAAGTTGGGTTGCTCCTCGATGGCCACCAGTTCGGCGGTCCCCTGCACTATGCCAGTGAACATCTGGTTTCTCCTGCTACGACAAAAAGGGCAGATTAACCTCGGGCAGAGGGTGAGACAAGGGTACTGGCTGACAAGCTCGCGGCCGATCGCTATAGTGACGCCGTTCACATCCGGGTAAACAAGGAAACAAGACATGCTGGTATATCAATGTTGTGAAGCGATCCGCATCGCCTATAACCAGATTGGCTCCGGCGAGCAGGGCTATGTACCTAACGCCATCGCCGCCACCATCCGTGCCCTCGACGCGGTCGCCGCCGATGAGCGGGTGCCCGCCGAGCTGCGCGAGCAGGCAGCCTATGCCGCCGCCAACCTGCTGATCAGCGATCACCAAGACGCCTGATCGACCACATTCAAAGCCAAACGTTTCACCCTGTATCGTTTTCAGGCTAGAATGCCTCCCCCACCCTCTGCACTTTCGTCCGAAAGTGCAGAGGCTCTCCCCCATTTCCGCTCTTTTTGCTCTTATCTGATCCACTCGGAGGTGTCAGTGCAACGTTATTGGTCCGAGGCGAGGCAACTCGTTCGTCTAGCCAGCCCCATTCTGGTCGCTCAGGTGGCCCAGATCGCCATGAACTTTGTCGACACTGTGATGGCGGGACAAGTCAGTGCAGTGGATCTCGCCGCTGTGTCGGTGGCATCCAGCTTCTGGTTGCCGGTGATCCTGCTGGTGCAGGGGATCATCATGGCGCTCACCCCCATCGTCTCCCAACTCAATGGCGCACGTAAACGGAACGAAGTGCGTCCAGCTGTGCATCAGGGCTTCTGGCTTGCACTCATGGTCACACCGGTGGCCATGGTCGCCCTTTACTTCAGTCCGCTGGCCCTGCTGTTCATGGAGGTCGATCCCCTGATGGCGACCAAAACGGCGGGCTATCTGCACGCCATTCTATGGGGACTACCCGCCTTCGTGCTGTTCCAGGTGCTGCGCAACTTCAGCGAGGGGCTCTCCCACACCATGCCCACCATGGTGATAGGTTTTGTGGGGCTGGCGGTCAATATTCCCGCCAACTACATCTTCATTTATGGCCACTTTGGCATGCCCGCCCTCGGCGGTGTCGGCTGTGGCGTGGCCACCGCCATCGTGCTGTGGGCCATGTTGCTGGCGATGATCCTCTATGTGAAGCTCTCCCGTCACTTCACCGAAATACGCCTCTTCTCTCAGCTGGCTCGCCCCAACGGCAGCCGGATCTGGCGACTGTTTCGCTTGGGGTTCCCCATCGCCATGGCGATCTTCTGCGAGGTGACCCTGTTTACTGTGGTGGCCCTGATGCTAGCCCCCTTCGGCGCCGAAACAGTGGCAAGCCACCAGATTGCCCTCAACTTCTCCAGCCTGGTGTTTATGCTGCCCCTCTCCATCGGTGTCGGCGTCACCATCCGGGTCGGCCACAGCATCGGCGAAGGATTGCCTGATCATGCCCGGGTCGCCGCCCGAACCGGATTGATGCTGGGGATGGCGATTGCCGCCGGAACGGCTGCCCTGACGGTGCTGCTGCGCGATCAGATTGCCGCCATCTATACCGATGATCGGCAGGTGATCGCCCTGGCCGCCATCTTGCTGTTCTTTGCAGCCATCTATCAGATCTCCGACTCGGTACAGGTGATCGCGGCTGCCGCACTAAGGGGTTACAAGGATACCCAGGCGATCTTTTACATCACCATCATCGCTTATTGGGGCATGGGGCTGCCAAGCGGCATGATCCTGGGGCTGACCGACTGGGTAGTGCCACGGATGGGGCCACAGGGATTCTGGATCGGCTTTATCGTTGGTTTAACCGGTGCGGCTCTGATGCTGGGGGCTCGCCTCAAGGTGATATATGGCCGTTTCGGCACCCGTTCGTAATTTGATATGCGTGCTACTGGGGGGGCTGCTGGCAGGCTGTTCCCCCGATATTCCTGCCGATTTCGCCACCTATCAAACCAGGCTCAACCATCTCCTCGAGCAGCCAGACCCACCGCCTCCAACCGTGCCTGTTATCCCATTGCCAGCACAACGGCACTTGCAACGGCCGCTGCCGGACCTCAGGATCGGTCTGCTCGACATACTGCCTCTCAATCAGTGCGGACTTGGCGCCCTGATCGCAGAACGCAACGGTTCTCTCGGCCGCAGCGGTGACCACGTCAATCAGCTTGCCTATGAGTGGCAACTGGTACAGGGGCTGCAGCGCTGCCGGCTTGCCGACCCGGAACAAGCTCGCTGGCTTCAGGAGCTGGCCAGGCAAAAGTCTGACATGCTGCCGGACCGTTTCTGGAACCTGCTGGTCAGCACTACTGAATTGCGTCGTACCTTCAATCCCAGGCACCAACCGCTCCCTCTGGATCGCTCCGTGCAGGCAAGCCGCTTGGCACTCGAACAGCTGCACCAGTGGCAACTGGCCGTCAATAACCCGAGCCATCCCCCAGAGTCATTACCATCCCTGGCACTGATCCTCGAGCCGCTCTACCGCTCCGATGCGCTGCCCCGCTTGCTCTACTCTCTGTCACTGGCTGCGGCCTGGCTCAACCAGATCAGCGCACAACTGGAGGACATGCCCGCATCTCGGCTCTGTCCGACAACGGATCCGCAGCGTCTGGGTCGACTGCGCGGCGCCATGACCCACTACTATGGCAAGTCACTGCAACCCTGGCTGGCACACCTTGAACGCCAGTATCGTCTGATTGAATCCCCCCTGGCAGCCCTGTTTGCCGATGACTACAGTCCGGCGCTTGCTCCTTGGCGCCTCACCTATGCCGCTCGACTCGATAGCCTGGTCTGGCAGGATTTTCGGGCGGCTACTCTGCGTCACGCCCATGCCTGGCAAGCCGTATTTAGCCGCTGCAACCAGGCCCCTGCGGTGATCTTCGCTCCCCCCGTCCCGGAAGATGTGAGCCTGTAAAATCAACAGGCTGCGCAAGAACTGGGCAAACAGTCTGCTTTGTGCATGTCCCTTGTTGACAGCCTTGGGGGCCATGGGTAGTATGCCGACCACGCCAGCAATGCTGGCGTAGTGAAGTGGGTTTATAGCTCAGTTGGTTAGAGCACTACCTTGACATGGTAGGGGTCGTTGGTTCGAATCCAATTAAACCCACCACTTTTTCTGTGATGCGTCCTTAGCTCAGCTGGTTAGAGCACCACCTTGACATGGTGGGGGTCGGTGGTTCGAATCCACTAGGACGCACCATTACAAAATACTGATTATGCGTCCTTAGCTCAGCTGGTTAGAGCATCACCTTGACATGGTGGGGGTCGGTGGTTCGAATCCACTAGGACGCACCATTCAGTTTGAAAGAAATGCAGATATTCCAGATGTGGGTTTATAGCTCGGTTTGTTAGAGCACTACCTTGACATGGCATATAGGATGTCGTTGGTTCGAGTCCAGTTGAATAGAGATGTGGGTTTATAGCTCAGTTGGTTAGAGCACTACCTTGACATGGTAGGGGTCGTTGGTTCGAATCCAATTAAACCCACCACTTCTGCATAAAGAAATAAAAGTCGCATTGCGCACCCTGCGTCCTTAGCTCAGCTGGTTAGAGCATCACCTTGACATGGTGGGGGTCGGTGGTTCGAATCCACTAGGACGCACCAGATTAAAAAAGCCCGCTCATCGAGCGGGCTTTTTGCATTCTGTCCCCCCCTTCCCCGCCAATCAGTTCATCACCGACCGGGCAATGGTGCAGAACCTTGTTCCAATAAAAAGCCCGTCTCATCCGATAAACGACACGGGCCGGATAGATGCCGCCAGCACCTCAGCTCTGCACGGCAATCTCGTACTTCTTTATCTTGCGATAGAGGGTGGCAATCCCAATCCCCAGCGCCTGTGCGGCCAGTTTTTTGTTGCCAAGCCGCTGCAGGGTCTCTTCAATCATCTGTTTTTCCATGCTCTCAAGGCCGCTCTCACCCGGAACGGGTTCAGGCAGCTTCTCCGGCATGGCGGCGAGCGGAGCTGTGGCAGCCACATTGAACGACGCATCCAGATTGGTCACCGGGATCGACTGGGCCGCCACGCGATGGGGCTCCTGATTGCGGATGATATTGGGGGGCAGCAGGCTGGCGTCAATCACCTCGCCCGCCTGACTGACATTGACCAGATATTCGATGAGGTTGCTAAGCTCACGCACATTGCCCGGCCAGCGATACCCCTTGAGCAGCGCCATCACCTCGGGCGCCAGACCGGGATAGACGATGCCAATGCGGTTGGTGTGCAGGTTGAGGAAGTAATGAGTCAGCAGCTCCACGTCCCCTTCCCGCTCCCGCAGTGGCGGCAGGTTGAGGGGGATAACGTTGATGCGGTAGAAGAGATCTTCACGAAATTTCCCTTCGGCGATGTATTGATCGAGATGCTGGTGAGTAGCGGCGATGATGCGAATATCCACCGGCACCGGTCGGCTGGCCCCGATGGGGGTCACCTCCCGCAGCTCCAGCACCCGCAGCAGCTTGGCCTGCATGGTGAGCGGCATGTCGCCAATCTCGTCAAGGAACAGGGTGCCCTGATGGGCCGCCTGGATCAGGCCCTGTTTGCCCCCGCTGGCCGCGCCGGTAAAGGATCCCTTCACATAGCCAAACAGCTCGCTCTCCAGCAGTTGTTCGGGAATGGCGGCACAGTTGATGGCGATGAACGGCTTATCCTGCCGCGGACTGAGGCGATGGACGGCACGGGCCACCACCTCTTTACCGGTGCCGCTCTCGCCACAGATCAACACGCTGGAGGGACTCTGGGCGATGCGGTGCAGCAGCCGTTTGAGGGTGCGCATCGGCTTGCTCTCGCCGATCAACTGATCGATCCGCACGTCCGGATCCGGCTCCTGCACCTGACCGGAGTGGGACTGGTGAAAGGCCATCAGAAAGAGCAGCTGCCCCTGCACATGGTGCAGCTGACCAATGATCAGCTCCTGGCAACCTTCAAAGGTGATGATGTGCTGGATATGGCCGCTCAACCCCTGTCGGGAGAAGGTCAGCGGGCGGATCCCCACTTCACGCCCCTGCAGCTGTTCCTGCTGGCAACCCAGATGATGGAGCGCCGCATCGTTGGCGTAGAGCAGTTGACTCTTGTCATCGAGCAGCAGGCAACCCTGATCCATGTGAGTCATCAGATTGAGGAACACCTTGTTGACCCCATCCGATAGCCCGCGCGAATCGAGCAACTTGGCTACAAAGATGGTGGAGATGTGGCGCACATAGTCACACACATCCTGCAGATTGTTATTGAGGCGCGCCTGCTGCTCGTCACTGAAGGCCACCAGACTGATCACCCCGATACAGCGCTCGTCCACCATGATGGGCACCCCGAGGAAGGCGCGCTCACGGCAGCTCCCCTTGCAGGTACAGCCGTCACAGACAGGATCATCACTGGTATGGGTAACGATCTTCTCCCGCTGGTTATCAATTACATAGCGCAGCAGGCGGGAATCTCCCTCCAGCTGACGTCCGAAGAACTTGCCATAGGGCCCGGTGCCAGCCACCCGCACCATATCGGCATCCACAATCTCGACCTCAAGCTGCAGCACACTCGCCAGCATCTTGGCAAAATGCAAGATGGTTGGCTGGATCTGCATCAACAGACATTGGTTGCTCACGGATCTCATCCATCATTCCTTTTTGTTCTTGTTATCCTCCCCCTAAAGGGAGTCATGCTGGCCAGATACTAAGGGATATCAGGGGGAACAACTTCGGGGGGGATCACGAAAAGGGAAATGGCGTGTCGCTACAGCTCGCACTATGTGCAGGCAGGTCCGGGGAAAGAAGATGGTGCGTTATAAACGGCAAAGGGCTGCCTGGCAGCCGGCAACCTGTTGCCGCCAATAGCAATTTTTAACTGGGTGAGCCTGAGTCAGGATTGGATTGGCGCTCTTCGTCTCCACGCGCCTGACGCCGCTCGATTGCTTCCTTGATGAGCTCCTCCTTCTGCTTGTCGAGATCCGCCAATAACTGCTGCTTCTTTTCATCGGAGAGCTCGCTGTTATGCTCAACCTCTTTTTTCTGCTGCTCCAGCTCATCAAGCTTTTCCCGGCTCAGCCCGACACGCTGCGCCACCAGGTTATCCCAGGCAATCTGGGTCAGGCTTCGCTCCGGCTCCTTGCGAGCCAACACAGGTCGTTCATAGGTCGCATTAAATGCATCCCGACTTGCATTCAAGGTCACCTTGTCGTCAGCAAGCTGGATACTTTTCTGCTGCGTTGCGGCATATTCACTCATCCGGGTCGCCCCCAGCGCTGGCTGTACTAATTGATATCGGGCTGCACCAATGATCATTGTTCGCTCTCCATGTTCACCTCAACGGCGAACACAGCAATATCTGCGCCATCAATACGCCCAGGGGATAGCGAAAACGCGGAACAAACATTCCCGGGATGCGAATGCTCAGAATGGCGAGTGCAGCGCCAGCCAGACCGCCAGCGGGATCACCAGCACAGAGAGGGCATTGCCGCCGAGCACGATACTGGCCACCTTGTCCGGCTGACAGTGATACTGCTCGCAGAGCATGTAATTCAACACCGCTGGCGGCAGCGAAACCGACAACATCAACAGCGGGATCCACTCCGTCTTGAGGGGCAACAGCCAGATCGCCAGCAACAGCGACAATCCCCCCGCCAGCAGATAGAGCAGGTTGCACTTGAGCGCGAGGCCAAGGTGATCAAGCTCTCCCTCCATCAGGCGAATGCCCAACGCAAAGAGCATCAGGGGCACCGAGATCTGGCCGAGCAGCGAGGCCGTGGTCACCACATATTCCGGCAGCGTAATGTGCAGGTTGGCCACCAGCAAACCGGCCAGCGCGGCCCACAGCACAGGGCTGCGCAGCCACAGCCAGCGGGAGGTATTGGCCGAGAGAATAAACATGCCGACCGAGAAGTGCAGCAGATTGGAGAGCACAAAGAGGATCACGATAGCCCCCAGTTGCTGCTCGCCAAATGCCAGCACCATCAAGGGGATACCAAGATTGCCGGTATTTCGGAACATGGCGGGCAAGATCAGCGCGGCCCGCTCAATGCCTTTGAGTTTAAGCTGCGCAAGCAGCAGACCGGGTAACAGAATAACCAGCGCCCCCGCCGCAATCAGCGGCAGATGCTCCGCCAGCGCCAGCGGATATTTGACCAGCGCGGAGAAGACCAGCGCCGGGGTAAACAGCTCGATATTGGCCCGATTGACGTAACCGAGGGCGGCCCCCGGTCGCAACCTCCCGTAGAGTGCGCCGAGCCCGACCACCGCGAACACCGGAATGACGATATTGAGCAAGGCACTGAACATGGGGGCGTCCGTTACAGTTCGCGGGCCGGTTTGCCCATCAGCACCACCGGATCCAGCGTCACTTCCAGTGCGCCGTTACTGACCCAGAGCTGGCCATCAGAGATAGTGCAGGTGAGCTGCATGGTACGCTCGACCATGGCGGTGAGCGGCAGGGTCTGGCTGTCGGAGAGTTCGATGATGCTGAGGTTGTCATGCTGGCTCAGCTTGCCCTGATTCTGCTTCCACCAGACGCTGGTACCACGCCCACCGTAGAGATAGAGCACCACCTGACGGGCCCGGTTACAGGCCTTTTTCAGCCGTTTTTCATCGGGTTGGCCCAGCTCGATCCAGAGCTCTATTTCGTCGGAGTAACTCTTGCACCAAAGCTCGGGCTCGTCATCGGCGCTCAATCCCTTGGTGAACTCCAGTCGCTCGGCAGCGTGCCAGGCAAAGGCTGCCAGCCGGATCATCATCCGCTCATCGGTTTCGGAGGGGTGGCGCGCCAGCGTGAGGGAGAAATCCTGATACAGATTGCGATCCATATCAGACAAACTGATCTGGGCCTTGAATACGGTTGCCTTGAGAGCCATAGAAAACCTTGAACACCTGGATTAGAGAAGGGTGAGTGGGAAATACGGGCGCCAGTGTAATCAAAATCGGCGGCAGGTTCGACCATCCTGACCATAGATTTCCCCTTCCCTGCCGGGATAAGTGCTTTAAAAGACACAAAAAACAAATGCCAGTCCGAAGACTGGCATTTGGCGGCATGGAGAAGCGACTCACTTCTCGGCGGACTGTACCCCGAACGCATTCAGCAGCATGCAACAGGTCACTGCCACCGCCACGAATCCGCTCAAAAAGATAAAGGGCATGGCCCCGTATCCCAGTACTGTCCAGATGGTGTGTTCAAGAAGACTCATCGTTGTGTCCTTCATCCGGTGAAAGGTGTGTTCCTTCTGGCGGATATTGGCTCCGCTCTTGATGCCTCCATTTGACCTCAATCAGCGGTTGGGTCCTATGCCACCAAAGTGATAAATGCAGGGTTCATTTGCGCTGGATCAAGCTTTTGGCCAAATATCCATGCAGTTCAAGCAATTACCACCACTAATCAAGAATAGACACAAACACGGCAGAATAAAAAAACGCGCCGGATGGCGCGTTTCGTGGGCAGCACAGGCAAGGGATCAGTTGTCGCACAGATCGCTTGGCATGTCCTGACGCAGGCGGGTCCAGAGCTTGCCGGACTCGATACCGTACTGACGCACCGTCATGAACACGGCTTCGTGGTTCTTGGTCTCCGCCAGATTGAGCAGGGTCTTGTAGTAAGCATCTGCGGTCTCGCGAGCCTGCTTGTCAGAGAAGTAGTAGCTGCCGACGCGGCTGTACAACCCTTTGAAACCGTTCAGGATCAGAGCGTAGATCGGATTACCGGAGGCAAATGCCAGCTGGTGGTGCAGGCGATAATCGAACTCGGCATAAGCCTGGGCGTTGTTCTCGACCCCATCGGCACCACGCAGGATCTCGGCAGCCTGCTCGGGATTGTGACGGATCGCCCCGCGGATAAAGATGGTGCAGATGTGGGTTCGGGCGGAGAGCAGCTGAGCGATCAGATCAGGTACCTTGTCCTGATCCAGACGAGCCAGGGTCTCCAGAATATTGAGGCCGGAGGTTTCCCAGAAATTGTTCACCTTGGTCGGCTTGCCATGCTGGATAGTCAACCAGCCATCTCGGGCCAGTCGCTGCAGCACTTCGCGCAAGGTGGTTCGCGTCACCCCGATCAACTCGGATAATTCACGCTCGGCGGGCAGAATAGATCCGGGAGGAAAGCGATTGTTCCAGATGGACTCGATGATGTATTCCTCGGCAAACCCTGCTGGGCTCTGCGCTTTTATAACCATGAATTGACTCTGTTGTGATGCGTAAAAAGGCTGACGAATGATATCAAAGCGATGATGGCTGGCAAGCATAAGGTCAGTCCTCTGCTCACATAACCGCTCAACCATATGTATAAAACATCCAATTGGATGCAATAAGCACCAATCATCCCCTGCATCAGGAGACAAAATGAACACTATCTTGGGTATCTTTCACTGTGTTATTTATAGTTAGGACTCTTTTTGATTAAAATCATGAAGAATCAATCTGATATAGGACAGCATCCGGCCATTCAGGCAGGTCCAGTCCTGACTGCATTACAACAGATACCAATAAACGAAACAGAGACCCATTATATGCCAATCAGCTTAGGGAACGCATTTGCCAAGAACTTCTTGGGCAATGCGCCAAAGTGGTACAAGAGCGCCATTCTGTTATTTCTGGTGATTAACCCGATCGCCTTCTATCTCGATCCCTTTGCTGCCGGCTGGCTGCTGGTTGTCGAATTTATCTTCACCCTGGCAATGGCCCTCAAGTGCTATCCCTTGCAACCTGGTGGTCTGCTAGCCATTGAAGCTGTGCTGATCGGCATGACCTCTGCCGATCAGGTCAAACATGAGCTGGTCGCTAATATCGAAGTGCTGCTGTTGCTGGTGTTTATGGTGGCAGGCATCTATTTCATGAAGCAACTGCTGCTCTATGTCTTTACCAAGCTGCTGATCGGGGTGCGCTCCAAGACCCTGCTCTCTCTCTCCTTTTGCCTGGTATCTGCCTTTCTGTCCGCCTTCCTCGATGCACTGACCGTGATTGCCGTGGTGATCAGCGTTGCCACCGGCTTTTATGCCATTTATCACAAAGTATCCTCCGGCAAGGGGTTCGGACATGCACATGACCACACCCATGATCAGGAGGTAAAAGAAGATCACCATCAGGCGCTTGAACAGTTTCGTGCGTTTCTGCGCAGCCTGATGATGCATGCCGCCATAGGTACCGCATTGGGCGGTGTCTGCACCCTGGTGGGAGAGCCGCAAAACCTGATTATCGGCGAGCAGGCTGGCTGGCACTTTGGCGAGTTCGCCATTCGCATGGCTCCCGTCTCGCTGCCCGTCTTTATCTGTGGCCTGCTGACCTGTGTTCTGGTCGAAAAGATGGGATGGTTCGGCTATGGTGCCAAGCTGCCGGACTCGGTACGCAAGATCATGGAAGAGTACAACTTGCATGAAAATGCCAAACGCAGCCAGCAGGACAAAGCCAAGTTGCTGGTACAAGCGCTGATCGCTGTCTGGCTGATCATCGGCCTGGCGCTGCATCTGGCGGCGGTAGGATTGATTGGCCTGTCGGTCATCGTGCTGGCGACCTCATTTACCGGGATCACCGAAGAGCATGCTTTGGGTAAGGCTTTCGAAGAGGCACTTCCCTTTACCGCCCTGCTGGCCGTATTTTTTAGTATCGTGGCCGTTATCATCGATCAACAGTTGTTCAAACCGGTTATCCAGTGGGTTCTATCGGCAGAACAGGATCAACAATTGGCCCTCTTTTATATCGCGAACGGCCTGCTCTCCATGGTCAGTGATAACGTTTTTGTCGGCACCGTCTACATCAACGAGGTGAAGACGGCGCTGATCAATGGGGCTATCGATCGCGCCCAATTCGATATGCTGGCGGTGGCCATCAACACGGGAACCAACCTGCCATCCGTCGCCACTCCCAATGGTCAGGCTGCCTTCCTGTTTATGCTCACCTCGGCACTGGCACCACTGCTGCGCCTCTCCTATGGCCGTATGGTATTGATGGCGCTACCCTACACCATTGTGTTGGGGCTGGTCGGCTTCTTTTCCGTCGAATTACTGCTCGCCCCGACTACCGAGTGGTTCTATCAACACGGCTGGCTGGTGATGGAAAGTACACTGCCAGCGGTGCAACCGGCGCTGCACTAATCCGTTGCAACGGATCCCGAGGGCCCGTCAGGGCCCTTTTCTTTTCTCTCCCGCTCTGCTCTAATTCAGCCACTGTTTTTTCTGAGAGATCAATAAGATGATCGAGTTTCTCCGCCGTGTAGCAGCCCATCGACTGGCCTGGGGTCTGCTGGCAGCATCAGCCCTGTTCCTCGAGTTGTGCGCTCTCTTCTTCCAGCATGTGCTGGGCCTTCACCCTTGTGTGATGTGCGTTTATGAGCGGTTGGCGACCCTGGGTGTGCTGGCCGCCGGTCTACTCGGCATGATGGCACCGGATAAGTGGTATCTTCGCTGGAGCGCCATACTACTGTGGGGTTACAGCGCCTTCCGTGGATTCCAGTTGGCACTTAAGCACGTTGATTATCAGGTTAACCCCTCCCCGTTCAACGTCTGCAGTCCGTTTGCTGACTTCCCGACCTGGGCCCCGCTCGATCAGTGGCTTCCCTGGCTCTTTATGCCGGAAGGGGATTGTGCCGAGATCACCTGGCAGTTCTTCGGTTACTCCATGCCCCAGTGGCTGGTCGTCATCTTCGCCGCTTACCTGTTGGTCTTCACCGTAGTGGCCATCGGCAATCTGGTAAAAGGACGCTGCTGCAACTGATCATCATGCCCGTGTGGATATAAAAAGGGGGAGCCATCATGGCTCCCCCTTTTTCATGTCAGCTTGGCTGTATCATCAGGCTTTGGCACTGCTCATTTTCGCCTTTGCGGCTCCTACCACCATAGGTAGCAGGGAGATACCGATGATCCCGAAGATCAGCAAGGTGAAGTTGTGACGCACCATCGGCAGATTGCCGAAAAAGTGGCCCGCATAGACGAAAGAGACGACCCACAACAGACCGCCTACCAGGTTGAACGCCAAAAAGCGCGGATAGGTCATGGCCCCCATCCCTGCCACAAACGGCGCAAACGTACGCACGATAGGCAGGAATCGGGTAATAATGATGGTCTTGCCGCCATGCTTGGCATAGAAGGCGTGGGTCTTCTCCAGATAGTCGCGGCGAAAGATGTTGGAGTCCGGATTGCGAAATAGCTGCTCGCCGAAGAAGTGGCCAATGGTGTAGTTCACCACATTGCCGAGCACGGCTGCGATGATGAGGGCACCTGCGAGAGTGTGGACATCCAGCACGCTGCCCACGGTAAGCGCACCGGCGGCAAACAACAGGGAGTCACCAGGCAGGAACGGCGTGACGACCAAGCCGGTTTCACAGAAGATGATGAGAAACAGAATGGCGTAAACCCAGACGCCATAGTTCTCGAACAGCTCTTTCAAATGAACGTCAACATGCAAAATAAAGTCGATTGCAAAGAGAAGCAGATCCATTTTCCCATCCCCATAAAGTGAACGGCATGGAGTCTACGCCAATGCCATGCCGCTCACAATCGCTCCTCACGCCTCTTATTTAATCAAGAGAAAAAACCCGTATGAGACCACCCGGCGAGCTCATGATTCTGGTGCCGACAGCGAACCGCTCGGGCTGTTCTCAGGAGAGATCCTTGCGCACGTGAGTAGGCAGGCAGCGCTCCCAACCCCAAAGCAAGAGTAACAACAGGGACACATCATCGAGCCAGCCCAGTAAGGGCATCACATCGGGGATGAGATCCACCGGACTGATGCCATAGAGCAGAATAAGGATCACCAGGCCCCTCGCCCACCAGGGGGTCCCGGGATGGCGAAAGCCCTGATAGAGACGACGAAGTCGTTGCCAAATCAGCCAGCGTTTACGGCTCATGACTCGATCAACTCACCGCGCAGCCGCTGGATCTGATCCCGCAGTGCCGCCGCCTGTTCGAACTCCAGATCCCGGGCATGTTGGAACATCTGCTCCTCCATCCGCTTGATCTCTTTGGCAATCTCGCTGGCAGAGCGGACATGGTACTCCCCTTGTGGCTCGGCCGCCTTGCGCGTTCCCTTGCCTGCTTTACCTGTACCGGCGCCACGGCTACTCCCCGTGTCCATCACATCGCCAATAGATTTGTTGAGCCCCTTGGGAGTGATGCCGTGCTTGAGATTGTGGGCATGCTGCAGGGCTCGGCGCCGCTCGGTCTCCTCGATCGCCACCTTCATCGAGTTGGTAATGGTGTCGCCATAGAGGATGACCTTGCCGTTAAGGTTGCGCGCCGCCCGGCCGATGGTCTGGATCAACGAGCGGGTCGAGCGCAGAAAGCCCTCTTTATCCGCATCCAGAATCGCCACCAGCGACACTTCCGGCATATCGAGACCTTCCCGCAACAGGTTGATGCCCACCAGCACATCGAACTTGCCAAGGCGCAGATCCCGGATGATCTCCACCCGTTCGACCGTATCGATATCTGAGTGGAGGTAGCGCACCTTGACGTTGTGCTCCGCCAGATATTCGGTCAGATCCTCAGCCATTCGCTTGGTCAGGGTGGTGACCAGCACCCGCTCCTCCACGGCGACCCGCTTGCGGATCTCCGAGAGCAGATCGTCCACCTGAATGGTCACAGGACGCACCTCGATCTCCGGATCGAGCAGACCGGTTGGGCGCACCACCTGCTGCACCACATCGCCGCCGGACTTCTCCAGTTCATAAGGGCCGGGGGTGGCCGAGACAAACACCGTCTGCGGCATCAGGGCCTCGAACTCGTCGAACTTGAGCGGCCGGTTATCGAGTGCCGAGGGGAGCCGGAAGCCGTACTCCACCAAGGTCTCCTTGCGGGAGCGGTCCCCTTTGAACATGGCGCCGATCTGCGGCACCGTGACATGGGATTCGTCGATGATAAGCAGGCCATCCCCCGGCAGGTAGTCAAACAGGGTGGGCGGCGGCTCCCCCGGCGCCCGGCCGGAGAGGTAGCGGCTGTAGTTCTCGATGCCGGAGCAGTAACCCAGCTCCTGCATCATCTCCATGTCAAACTGGGTGCGCTGGCTGATGCGCTGCTCCTCCACCAGTTTGTTGAGGGATAACAGCTGCTCGCGGCGCCCTTTGAGCTCCTCCTTGATATGCTCGATGGCGCCGAGAATGGTCTCGCGCGGGGTGGCGTAGTGGGTCTTGGGGTAGATGGTATAACGCACCACCGTCTGCTCGATGGCACCGGTTAGCGGGTCGAACAGGGAGAGGCGCTCCACCTCTTCATCAAACAGCTCAACCCGCAGGGCCAGCTTGTCCGACTCGGCCGGGTAGATGTCGATCACTTCTCCGCGCACCCGGAAGGTACCGCGCTGGAAGGCCATATCGTTGCGGGTATACTGCAGCTCGGCGAGACGACGCAGGATATCCCGCTGATTGATCACATCCCCCACTTTGAGGTGCAGCATCATGCTCAGATAAGCTTGGGGGTCCCCCAGACCATAGATGGCCGACACCGAGGCAACGATCACCACATCGCGCCGCTCCAGCAGCGCCTTGGTGGCCGACAATCGCATCTGCTCGATGTGATCGTTGATGGAGGCATCCTTCTCTATAAAGGTGTCGGTGGTCGGCACATAGGCTTCGGGCTGGTAGTAGTCGTAGTAGGAGACGAAATACTCCACTGCGTTGTCGGGAAAAAACGCCTTCATCTCACCGTAGAGCTGGGCCGCCAGGGTCTTGTTGGGCGCCAGGATCATGGTCGGGCGGTTCAGGGTAGCGATGACGTTGGCCATGGTGAAGGTCTTGCCCGAACCGGTCACCCCGAGCAGGGTCTGGTGAGCCAGCCCCGACTCGATGCCATCCAGCAGTTGAGCAATCGCCGTGGGCTGATCCCCGGCAGGTTGAAACTGGCTGGCTAACTTGAACAATTTGCTCATGAACACTCCCGACACAAAACAGCAAGTAGCGCAGTGTAACCGAGTGATCTCAACCGGTACACCCGTGCCATCATCCCGCGAATGGCTTGACCACCCCGGACACCTTCTGTATGATGCTCCTCCTTGCCTGATGTTCCCCCGTAGTTCAGTCGGTAGAACGGCGGACTGTTAATCCGTATGTCACTGGTTCAAGTCCAGTCGGGGGAGCCAATTCCTCACCATCTCGGTGCAAGTTATCCACTTTAGTGCCCTCTCCTGCCAATTTTAATGCACAAGATCCTGCTTGCTGCTAACGCTCCCTTTTGTTACCCGTTCCGGCTCGACAGAGTTTTCTCCTGTCGCGCCTAACTATTTGATTTTTATACAAACATTTTTCTTCCGGTATTTTTTGAACAGCCCTTGCATCCCAGTAGTGGCGCGGCTTTCAGGGCGATAAACAAGATTCATAAACAGGGTTATCCACAGATTCTGTGGGTAACTGCAGCAAGCCTTGTCAGGACGCGGGATTGCCCGTGATGGTGCCCGGCAAACAGTCATTTTGCTGGCCAACCTGATTTTATGCTGTTTTTTGGCCCCCTCCGGAACAGCCGGGTGACAGGCGCTATTTACACTTTTAAGACGCATCTTTTTGCCAACCCTTGCCCCATGGGCAAGCGGCTAAATATCAAGCTAATTTGCCGCTCTGCCAACCATGGCAGCCATCGGTTGAATCTGCTGAAACAGCTCCCAACCAAGCGGTTGGACAGCAGAATCTAACATATGGGGCTGCGCCAGCACGCTTCGCTAGCGGGCAGCATATTTCACTAATTGACAGCGACAACAACAGCAAAAAAGACCTGCTTTCATCGGCTTGGCTCTCTATTACGCCGCCAGGTCCACAAATTGCGTTCGATAACGTCCGATTAATCACCCCTTGGCGCTTCTTTATTGGGGAGAGATCCGGCACAATATCGACCCCACTTTTTTCCTCGGTTTTTCCGGGCATGACCATAGATTTCGTGACACTGCTACATCAAAGCGACTCCCTGCTGCTGTTCGTGGTACTGGCTTTTGGCCTGCTGCTTGGCAAGGTGCGTATTGGCAACTTTCAAATTGGCAACACCATAGGCGTGTTGTTCACGGCCCTGCTGTTCGGCCAGATGGGCTTCGAGTTTACTGCCACCACTGAAAACGTCGGCTTTATGCTGTTCATCTTCTGTGTCGGCATTGAAGCTGGGCCCCACTTCTTCAGCGTCTTCCTGCGCGATGGTATTCACTACATCACGCTGACCCTGGTGATCCTGCTGACCGCCCTGTTTCTCACCGTCGGGCTGGCCAAGTTCTTCAATCTGGGCCCCGGCATGGCGGCCGGCATTCTGGCTGGCTCCCTCACCTCCACACCGGCATTGGTCGGTGCACAAGATGCGCTGCGCAGCGGGCTGCTTAATCTACCCCACCAGACCAACATGCAAGCGGTGCTGGACAACATGGGCATCGGCTACGCCCTGACCTATCTGGTCGGTCTGGTGGGCCTGATGCTGGTGGTGCGCTATCTCCCCTCGCTGGCACGACTCGACCTCAATACCGAGGCACAGAAGATTGCCCGAGAGCGGGGTCTCTCCGACAGCGACAATCGCAAGACCTATCTGCCCATCATCCGCGCCTATCGGGTCGGGCCTGAGCTGGCCGCCTGGATTGGAGGACGTACCCTGCGCGAAACCGGCATCTACCCCCACACCGGCTGCTATGTGGAGCGGATCCGCCGCAACGGCATCCTGGCGAGCCCCGATGGTGATGCCGTCATCCAGGAAGGGGACGAAATCGCCCTGGTGGGCTATCCCGAGAGTCACGAGAAGCTGGATGTTAATTACCGCAACGGTAAAGAGGTGTTTGATCGCAACCTGCTCGACCTGCAGATCGTCACCGAAGAGATCGTGGTAAAGAATGACTCAGTGGTAGGCCGTCATCTGGTGGAGCTCAATCTCACCGAGAAGGGCTGCTTCCTCAACCGGGTGGTGCGCTCCCAAATCGAGATGCCGTTTGATCGCAACATCATGCTGCAAAAAGGCGACGTGTTGCAGATCAGTGGCGAGAAGCAGCGAGTAAAACTGCTGGCCAACAAGATCGGCTTTATCAGCATCCACAGCCAGACCACGGATCTGGTAGCGTTCACCACCTTCTTCGTACTCGGCCTGCTGATCGGCTCCGTTTCGCTGGTGTTCGGTCAGATCGAATTTGGCCTCGGCAACGCCGTCGGCCTGCTGCTGGCAGGCATCCTGATGGGTTACCTGCGGGCCAACCACCCGACTGTCGGCTATGTACCACCCGGCGCCCTGCGGCTGGCCAAGGATCTGGGTCTGGCGGTCTTTATGGTGAGCACGGGCCTGAAAGCCGGTGGCGGCATCCTCGACCACCTCAGCGAGGTAGGTATGGTCGTGCTCTTCTCAGGCATGTTGGTGACCACCCTACCGGTGCTGGTGGGTTATCTGTTCGGGGTCTGGGTGCTGAAAATGAACCCGGCGCTGCTGCTCGGCGCCATTACCGGTGCCCGCACCTGTGCTCCGGCCATGGATGTGGTCAACGAGGCAGCCAACAGCTCCATTCCGGCGCTCGGGTATGCCGGTACCTATGCGGTGGCCAACGTGATGCTGACCCTGGCGGGCTCCTTTATCATCGGCTTCTGGTTCTAGCCAGTACCATCACATTACCGCTAACAAAGAAGGGAGCCTCAGGCTCCCTTCTTGCTATCTGCCCCGCTAGAGAGATGTAGAGCAGGCTTATTGGTGTGGCGCCACCTCCCCCCCATCATCTGCACTAAACTCTGCCACAAACCCACTCTTCCTATTCCACAATGGCCGATGCTCTGCTCTGCTCTGCTCTGCTCTGCTCTGCAATGAGTGATGGCAGATCACGGAAACAAAAAAAGCGCCCTGAGGCGCTTTTTTCATATCAACCGGATGATCAAGCTTTGAACTTGCTGAACACCAAAGAGGCGTTGGTACCGCCAAAGCCGAAGCTGTTGGACATGACGGTATTGAGCTCGGTAGCTTCGTACTCGCGCACGATGGGCAGACCTTCCGCTTTCTCGTCCAGGGTCTCGATGTTGATGCTGGGGGCGATAAAGCCATGTTCCATCATCAGCAGGGAGTAGACAGCCTCGTGCACACCTGCAGCCCCCAGCGCATGGCCGGTCATCGCCTTGGTGGCAGAGATCTTGGGACCGTTGGCGCCAAACAGCGTCTGGATAGCTTCCAGCTCTTTGGTATCACCCACCGGAGTGGAGGTGCCGTGGGTGTTGATGTAATCAACCTTGCCCACACCTTGCATCGCCATCTTCATGCAACGCACCGCGCCTTCACCGCTCGGCGCGACCATGTCATAGCCATCGGAGGTGGCACCGTAACCGGTCAGCTCAGCATAAATGTGAGCACCACGGGCCAGCGCATGTTCCAACTCTTCAATCACCAGAATGCCGCCGCCACCGGAGATAACGAAACCGTCGCGGTTCACATCATAGGTACGGGAGGCTTTTTCAGGCGTGTCGTTGTACTTGGTGGAGAGGGCGCCCATGGCGTCAAACTGGATGGTAGAGGACCAGTCCAGCTCTTCACCGCCACCGGCGAAGACCACATCCTGTTTGCCAAGCTGGATCAGCTCAAGCGCGTGACCGATGCAGTGCGCAGAGGTGGCGCAAGCTGAGCTGATGGAGTAGTTGACACCCTTGATCTGGAACGGGGTCGCCAGGCAAGCAGAGGTGGTGGAGGACATGGTGCGCGGCACCATGTAAGGACCCACACGCTTGACCCCTTTGTCGCGGGCGATATCCACAGATTCCGAGGTGTTCTTGCCGGAGGCACCACCTGAACCGACCACCAGGCCGGTCCGCTCGTTGGAGACCTGATCTTCCGCCAGACCGGCATCTGCAATGGCCTGCTGCATGGAGAGGTAGGCGTAGGCCGCAGCGTCACCCATAAAACGCATGACTTTACGGTCGATCAGTTCAGACGGTTCGAGTTTGATGTTACCCCAGACACGGCTGCGCAGGTTGTGCTGCTCGAACTGCTCGGAATAGGTGATGCCGGATTTACCTGCTTTCAGGGAGGCCAGCACTTCTTCCTTGTTGTTGCCGATACTGGAGATGACGCCGATACCGGTGATCACTGCTCTTCTCATTAATTCATCTCGTCTGGAAAAACTGGCGCCAAGTCTACCCGCTTTCGGCTGCCAAACTGGTCTGCTTTCACGTAGAATGCCCGCGATTTTGTGACGCGAGCCGAGGAAAACGTGAGTCAAACATCCTTACATCATGCCCGATTGGACTGGAATGAAGCGGGAACTCCGGTCTCCAGTGACTTCGGGGATGTGTACTTTTCCAATGATAACGGTCTAAGTGAAACCCGCTACGTCTTTTTGCAGCAAAACCGGCTACCTGCGCGATTTTCGCACCACGATAACGACAGTTTCGTGATAGGTGAAACAGGTTTCGGCACAGGCCTTAACTTTCTGGCGACAATGCAAGCCTTCCTGGAACAGGCACCCCAATCCGGCAACGGCTCCCGTCTGCACTTCATCAGTTTCGAGAAATACCCCCTGACCCAAGACGATCTGCGCAAGGCGCTGGCGGCCTGGCCTGAACTTGGCCACTTGAGTCAGGACCTTATCGCCCAATGGCCGCTGCCGATCTCCGGTTGCCACCGCCTGCATTTTGCGGGCGGCCGCATTCGCCTCGATCTCTGGTTTGGCGATATCAAGGATATGCTGCCGCAGGTGCCTCACCGGGCAGAGGGTCTGGTGGATGCCTGGTATCTGGATGGTTTCTCCCCGGCCAAGAACCCGGAGATGTGGACACAGGGGCTGTTTGACGGTCTCGCTCGCCTCGCCCGTCCAGATTGCACCATCGCCACCTTTACCTGCGCCGGTTTTGTCCGGCGCGGCCTGATTGCCGCCGGTTTTGCCATGAAGAAGGTGAAGGGCCACGGTAGCAAGCGGGAGATGCTGGTGGGTGATCGCACCGACAAGCCGCCGCAGCAGACCATCGCCCCCTGGTATGCCCGTCCTGCCGGACGCGCTGGCGAGGTGGTGATCATCGGCGGCGGCATCGCCTCGGCCATGACGGCGCTCTCTCTGGTGGAGCGAGGTCGCAAGGTAACGTTGCTGTGTGCAGATGGCGAACCGGCCACCGGCGCCTCCGGCAACCGCCAGGGGGCGCTCTATCCCCTGCTCAACGGCGAGCACGATGCGTTGTCGCGTTTCTATTCGCTCGCCTTTGGCTATGCCCGCCAGCGGCTGCTGGCGTTGGCCGAACGCCATCCTATCGCTTTCGAATTATGCGGAGTGACCCAGCTCGGTTATGACGACAAATCGGCAGCCAAGCTGGCGAAAATGAGTCAGGGCCCCTTCCCCCCCGAGCTGATGCATCCCCTCTCTACAGCAGAGGTAGAGCAGGTGGTTGGCCTGCCCTGCGGCCACAGCGGCGTCAGTTACCCGCTGGGGGGCTGGCTCTGCCCGGCCGATCTCACCCGCGCAGCGATCAAAGAAGCACAAGCCAGCGGCCTGCTGGAGGTGGTGTTCAAGACCGAGGTGGTGGCCATTGCCGAGCAGGCCGATGGCTGGCAAGTAGAGAGCCAGGATGGCCGCCACTGGCAGGCCCCCCATCTGGTGGTCGCTGCCGGTCACCAGTTGCCAGCACTGCTCCCCTTTGCCGAGCTGCCGCTCTATCCGGTGCGCGGTCAGGTGAGCCATGTACCGACCACCGCCAGCTTGCGTCAGCTCAAGAGTGTGCTCTGCTACGATGGCTACCTCACACCGATGCACAACGATCAACACTGCATCGGTGCCAGTTATGGCCGCAACCAGATCGGTCTTGAGTTTCGGGCCGAGGAGCAAATCCAGAATCAGGCACGGTTACAAACCTGCCTGCCGGAGCAAACCTGGCCCGCCGAGGTGGATGTGAGCGGCAACGAGGCGCGGGTCGGGGTGCGTTGTGCCAGTCGGGATCACCTGCCGGTGGTGGGGCCAGTGGCCAGACTGCAAGGTCTGGCGGATCACTATGCGGATCTGCAGCATGATCAGCACAACGCCCAGCCGCTCCCCCTTCACCCCGGCCTCTATGTGCTGGGGGCGCTCGGTTCGCGGGGTCTGTGCTCGGCGCCGCTCTGTGGCGAGCTGCTCGCCAGCGAGATCTGCGGCGAGCCCCTGCCGCTGGCCGCCGATCTGCTGGAATCGCTCCACCCAGCCCGTTATTGGGTACGCAAGCTGCTTAAAGGCAAAGCACTGGGGTAAAGCAGAGGCAGGCTAACACTGAATGTCATGGCCGCCAGACTGGCGGTCATCTCGTATATGCAAAAGGTCGCTGGGAGAGGGATGGCAGAGGCCTCGCAATATTAAGACCGCTCACGTAATTCACTTTGGCCACTGCACTCCAAGCTGCTCACCATAACCACTCTGCCGCTCAAAGCCATCAATACGCGCTCTGATGCTGCCCAGCTCACCACTGCCCGCAGCCCACGCGGCATAGCGCAACGCCTGACAATCTGCATGTCCGGGTAGCGCTGCAATGGCACCACCGACTTGATTGGCCCCTTGCAGCACCATCTCTTTCATTCGGGATTCGTAGTCAAACATACTGGAGAGCAGCCGCCCCCAGCGCAGTTGGGCAGGATCGCTGCCCGCCCCTTGTCGCCAACGGGGTAGCAGAATAGTCCCGTGAGTGATCACCGTGACCCGTTTAAGCTGGCACTGGCCTGGTAACTGCTCAGTCTCCAGCTGCCAGTCCATCTGATAACTCGCCTTGCCGAGCACAGGTTTACCATTCACCTTGGGAGCACTTTGGGCCAGCGCAGCGGCAAGCTGACTTGAGCTGACGGCATTGACGTCATAAAAGCGGACATTAATGCGGGACTCAGGCACTACTTGTGGCCGGCTCGGCTGAGCCTGACTGCTCAGGGGCAACAGCAACAACACAACCCATACGACTCCATAAACCTTGCTGACCATGCCAGACTACCTTCCTTGATTGCACGGGCGGAGTACCAACCTTGGTGAAACCCACCGCCACACAGATGACGGCTATAGCCTATGTGTGAGCACGACGCGGCGCAATACCACGATGCGCCCATAAATCAGAGCAGGCTCACAGGTTGCGTGAGCAGAGTATGGCACAAGGCCAAAACTGTATTTTTATTGCGCATGACGGCTGATGCGCTGCCAGTCGAGGTGGTAGTTTTTCACATTGATGTCATGACCATCTATCTGAATAAAATGATCATTTTTAAGGCGGTTGGCAAAAAAGTCCTGATCTGCCCCCTCCTTGAGCCACAGCTCGCAAAGTCCCCGTTTTCCCTCTTTGGCATAGAATCTCGGGGTGACCAGCAGCACGACCCCATCTACCCGGATGGCGTGACGGGCCAGGCAGTTCGCTTCGGTGGTGTTGGATGCCAGCGCGGCAAAACGAGGTCTGTTCCCCTCGGCAACCACCAGTACGCCGTAAGAGTGAGGGGCCATGAGACGCCGCATGGCGACCGCCTGATGAGGACCGGTTTGCTGAAACCCGTCATTGATGACTGCCAATACGCAAGTAGGTGAAAACAGCATCACAATCAGAAAAATAGAGCGTTTAATGCCCAATAAACCACCAGTCGCCATATAAAAACCTAAAAAGACAACCAAGGATGGCAAGGGTAGGTAGCCAAACCCGCCGGGTAAAGCGCCTTTACCTTTCTTTAATTCTGTTGACAGGATGAAACATTGATTTAGCTCACACAACATCCTGTTTCCTGTCGCCACTCTACCCCTATAGGAATAGACTTCCGCCACTCTCATTCAATCAGAAGGCAAATATGCTGGAACTCATTATTGGCACCCTGGTCACCCTGGTGGTGGGCCGTGCCATTTTCAAAGGATACTCAGCGACCGGGGTGCTGCTGAGCGGCGGCTTGCTGCTGCTGGTCATCACCGCCATGATGGGCAAGCCGGTACTGCCGAGCAAGGTAGTCAGCACCGGTTATATCGCGACCGATATCTTCGAATACATCCGCTTCCTGCTCAATGACCGTGGCGGTGGACTGGGGATGCTGATCATGGTGCTGTGCGGCTTCGCCGGTTACATGAGCCATATCGGCGCTAACACCATTCTGGTCAAGCTGGCCAGCAAGCCACTCGGCATCATCAAGTCCCCTTACATTCTGTTGGTAGCCGCCTATCTGGTGGCCTGCGCCATGTCGCTGGCAGTCAGCTCTGCTACCGGCCTCGGTGTGCTGCTGATGGCCACCCTGTTCCCGCTGATGGTCAACATGGGGATCTCCCGCGGCGCCGCGGCGGCCGTGTGCGCCTCACCAGCCGCTATCATTCTGGCACCCACCTCCGGTGACGTGGTGATGGCCGCCCAGGCCGCCAATATGCCGCTGCTGGACTTTGCCTTCAAGCTGACCCTGCCCATCTCGCTGATCGCAATCGCCTGTATGGCGGTGACCCACTTCTTCTGGCAACGCTACCTTGACCAAAAATCCGGTGAGCACAACGAGCCGGTCGCGCCGGGTGATCTGGTGACGACTGCGCCTGCCCTCTACGCCATCCTGCCCTTCACCCCCATCATCGGGGTGCTGGTGTTTGACGGTAAATGGGGCCCGCAGCTGGATATCGTCACCATTATCGTGATGTGCATGGTGCTGGCCAGCCTGCTGGAACTTGTCCGGACCCGCAATGGCAAGGAGCTGCTGGACGGCCTGCAGGTATGCTGGCGTAACATGGCTGATGCTTTTGCAGGGGTGGTGATGTTGCTGGTAGGTGCCGGTGTCTTTGCCCAGGGTCTGATGACCATCGGCTTTATCGATACCCTGCTGGCTCATGCGCAGGATCTCGGCTCCGGTGGCTTGGTCATGATGCTGTCACTGGTGGTGATCACCACCCTGGCCGCCTTTACCACCGGCTCGGGCAATGCCCCCTTCTACGCCTTTGTGGAGCTGATCCCCAACCTGGCCAGCAGCCTTGGCATCAACCCGGCCTATCTGGTGATCCCGATGTTGCAAGCCTCCAACCTGGGTCGTACCATTTCACCGGTCTCCGGGGTGGTGGTCGCCTGTGCGGGGATGGGTAATCTTTCACCGTTCGAGGTGGTCAAACGTACCAGTATGCCGGTCGCTGTTGGCCTGCTGGTGGTGATCATCGCCACCCAGATCATGGTACCCGCCTGATCGCTGACCAGCCCGGCGCCAGCCGGGCTGGTATCCTCCCCCCCCTTTGCAGTAGACTCGTTGCTCATTTTCCCCCTAAGGAGGACCGAGATGAGTATTACGGTTCAACTTGCCCATTTCAGTGATTGCCACTCCCACTTCGATGGCGCGCCCATGAGCTTCTCCCCTCTCGGTGAAAGCCAGTGGCGTACCCAGTGCGGCGGTTATGCCCGGATCCTGACCCGACTGACCCAACTGCGCGCCAAAGCAGCATCAACCGGCCAGTGCTGTCTTTTTCTGCACGGGGGCGACTCCTTTCAGGGCTCGCTCTATTTCAACCGCTTCAAAGGGCGCGCCAATGCCGACCTGCTCGCCATGCTGGCACCCGATGCCATGGTGCTCGGCAACCACGAGTTCGATCTGGGCAACGGCCCGCTGGTGGAGTTCTTGCGCCAGCTCGATTTTCCGGTACTGGCCGCCAATCTGGACAACAGTCAGGAGCCAGCCGACACAACCCTCGGGCTGTGGGATATCCCCCACCTCTACGATGCTCATCAGCCCTGGCATCGCCGGGTGATCGACGGGGTTCCCTTTGCGCTGCTCGGCATCACCCTCGCCCAGATGGCCGCCATCGCCAACCCGGATCCCCACACCCGTTTCCACGCGGTCGCTGACACCCTCACCCGGGTGCTGCGGGAGATCAAGGGCGAAGGGATCCACCATATCGTGCTGCTGAGCCACCTCGGGCTGGATCAGGACAAACTGCTGGCCGAGCGCTTCCCCGAACTCAGCCTCATCATCGGCGGCCATACTCACAGCCTGCTGGGGGATCTCGCGCCGCTGGGTCTGCCAAGCGAAGGCAGCTATCCGCTGATGAACAACGGGGTAGCTATCCTGCACGCAGGCCACAGCGCCCTCTGCCTCGGTGTCTGCGAGCTCACTTTCGATGAGGCGGGCCGTGTTGTGCAGCGTCAGGGACAGCTGGAGTGGCTCCCCTGGCAACCCTGGCCGTTCGCCTCCACCCCGCCCGCCGGGCTCACCTTCTGCGAGCCGGATCCACAGCTTGAACAACATCTGGCCAAACGATATCGGCCGGAAATCGAAACCATGAGCCAGCGCATCGTCACCCGACTGGCGGCGCCACTGCACCATCAGCGGCTGCCGGATGCCACCTTGCCCCACGGCAGCCAGCTCGCTCCGCTGGTGGCCCAGGCCATGCTGACCGCTGCCCGTGAACAGGTGGGTGAAGTGGACTTTGCCCTGCACAACGCCGGTGGCGTGCGCTGCTCGCTGGAGCCTGGCCCCTTGAGCGAGGCCGATATCGCCGGTCGCCTGCTGCCCTTTGCCATCCCCCTTACTCTCTATCGGGTTCATGGTCACGAACTGGCGGAAGCGCTGGAGAATGCCATCGACAACGCCACCAACAACGGCGTGGTCGGCAATGGCAACGGCAGCTTCCCCTACACCGCAGGGGTGCGATTCACCTATCAAGCCAATCTGCCCAAGGGCCAGCGAATCACCCGACTGGAGTGGGAAGCCGCCCCCGGCCAGTGGCAAACGGTCAATGCCGAACAGGTCTACCGCGGGGTATCGAGCGCCTATACCGCCTCAGGCAAAGAGGGTTACACCGCCCTGGCCCGCACCCTGACCCAGCACAATCAGGAGCTCGGCATCACCCTGGCGGATGCCTTTATCCGCTGGGCCCGCCATCTGCCGACACTGGAAGCACAGCCGCCCCTGCTTGAGTACATCAGTTGATGTCGAGGGGGAATGGCTGTGCCACATCCCCCATGATGGCCAATATTGCCGCAGCCAGCGCCCGGTTCCCTGCAAGAACCGGGCTTTTTCGACAATATTTTCCTCATACGGGCCCACCCCATTGCATCACACTCACTAGCTCGGCAAGATAGGCCCGCTTTCAAGATCAGCTGCAGGAACAGGCGATTGCATGAATCACTCCATCCGTTTCACCCCTCCGCGCGTTAATCCGGCGATACCGCCTGCCATCGTGCTGCTGACCGCGCTACTGGCGTTGCTCTTCTGTCTGCGCAATCCGCTCTTTTACGCCATGGCGCCAGGATTTGACGCCTCACTGTTTGCGGTAATGGGCAAGATGTGGAGCGAAGGGGGGGTGCTCTATCGCGACATGATCGACATCAAGGGGCCGATGATCTTCGCCCTCGATGCGCTGGGCTACAGTCTGGGGGGCTTTGTCGGGATCTGGGCGCTGGAGTGGGTGCTCTGCTGGCTCGGGCTGCTGGCCAGCTGGCAGGCGTTTGCCCAGCTCGGACTCTCGTTCAAGGCGCGCCTTGGCGCCATGCTGGCGGTGCTTGCTCTCTACGGCACCCGTTACTACTACGGCAACATGACCGAGGACTGGACCTTCCACCTCGCCCTCATCGCCCAGTGGGCCTTCATTACCCTGCTGCTGGACAAGGGATTTCGCTGGTGGCCGGCGCTGGTGGCGGCCCTCACCTTCGCCATCGTCGCCTGGATGCGCACCAACAACGGCGCCGTCTGGGGGGCCTGGTATCTGGTGCTGTTCTGCCACTGGTGCCTGCACGAGAAGTGGCGTGACGCCATCTTGCTGCTCATCTCCAGCTTGCTGGGACTGGCGCTGATTGGCGGTCCGCTTTACGCCTACTTCCTGCAACATGATCTGCTGGCGGCCTTCAAATACTACGCCTTCGATATCTTCTTTGAGGGGAGCTATGGCAATGGCTTCTCCCTCATGGTGGGTGCCGTTGGCCTGCTGCGCACTGGTCTCATCATGCTGCTGCCCGCCTTTATCATTCTGATGCTGAGTCGCCGGCAGGAGTGGTATCTGCCCGTCCTGCTGGTGACCCTGTTTGGGGTGCTGTTTACCCTGATCGCCAATTCGGTCTCCGGCCATGTGTTCGATCATTACGATGTGCTCTATCTGCCACTGGCGATGCTACCGCTGGCAGTATTGCTGGATCGCAGCGAACAGCAGGTGGACGGGGTCGGCCTGCTCTGCATCTCGCTGGTGGTACTGGCCGCCAGCTGGCTGCTGGCACAGCAGTTGCTATTTGGCTGGAGCACCAAGGAGTGGTCCCTCGAGCGAGTCAACGAGGTGCTCGGTACCAGCCTGTTGTGGGCGCTGCCAGTACTGATCCTGCTCCCCCTCTGGCGGGCTTGGGATGTGCGCAGTGCCACCCCCTGGCTGGCAACGCTGGCCATGCTGCTGCTGATGATCAACAACGCCTGGGAAGGGACCCTCAAGGGGCGTCCCTTCAATCCGGCGGCGCAGGTACGGGTCGACCGTATCAAAGCCGAGACCAGCCCGAGCGACAAGATCTGGGTCGATGGCATCCAGCCGCAATATTATCTCTGGACCGATCGCCAGCCGGCGTCTGCCTACCTCTTCTTTGCCAACGTTAAGCCACCTTATGATGTGCGCGAGCGGGTGCTGGCCGATATCCAGCGCCAGAGCCCGAAGTTCATCATCGCCAAGCCGGAGCGGGTGAGCGAGGAGCTGAAAGCCCCCAGTTCGCCCTCCCATCTCGCCTTCTATCAATACCTGACCCGCCACTACCAAGAGGTGGATCCGGGTCTCTATCGCCGACGCTGATCGTCAAGCGCGCCCCGCAGGGCGGCCATTGTTGCAATGGCCGCCCTTTTTAGTGCGCCAACACCTCTTAGCGTGGCCACTCACAGTAGGCAAGCCTGCCCGAGATAACTACAATGACGCTCTTTTTGATGTGACGAGTGACACCATGGCGGAACTGACTTATCTGGGCGGCTATCCCGATCCCCTCAAGGCACAGGTACAGCAGCTGATTGCGGCGGGCAAGCTGGGGGAGATGCTGGCCAAACGCTACCCCGAGAGCCACCAGATCCAGAGCGACAAGGCACTGCTCGCCTACACCATGGCGCTGAAGAACCGCTACCTCAAGAGCTCTGCCCCCCTGTCAAAGGTGGTGTTCGACGGCAAAATCAACGTGATCAAGGATGCCCTTGGCCTGCACACCTATGTCAGCCGGGTGCAGGGCAGCAAGCTCAAGGCCAAGAACGAGATCCGCATCGCCGCCCTGTTCAAGGAGGCACCGCCCCCGTTTCTGAAAATGATCGTGGTGCACGAGCTGGCCCATATCAAAGAGAAGGATCACAACAAGAGCTTCTACCAGCTCTGTCAGCACATGGAGCCGGACTATCATCAACTGGAGTTTGATCTCCGGCTCTGGCTCACCTGGCGCGATATCGACAAGGCTAGCAACTAGGCTGACAACCGTTTCAAGGAGGAGACATGTCATCTGCCACCCCCCTCTTTAGCACCAAACCCTTGATTGCCAATATGGTCATTACCCGTTCCCGCCAAGCGTCACGCGGACTGCTGGCCCTGCTGCTTCTGCTCGCAGGCCACGGTGCCCGGGCCGATGAGCGCTGGCAGAGCGACGGCTATCTGACCGAGAGCTTTATGGCCATCGCCATGGAGCGGGAGTATGGTGATGCCCGGCAGACCCGTTTTACCCGCTGGCAACAGCCGATCCGGCTGCAGCTTATCAACGAGTCGGGTGACAAGCCGCTGCAGGCCGATGTGGTGAAGGTACAAGCGGCCCATCTGGCCCGCATCACCGGCCACCCCATCAGTATGGTGACCAGCAAACCCAATCTCACCCTGATCATGACCGACTACAGCAAGATGAAGAGCTGGGCCAACCGCACCATGGGAGACGATCCTGCGGTCAGGATGGCGCTCAAAGAGGGGCTCTGCCTGGCCAACTTCGTCGTCAACGGCAAGCATGAGATCGTCCGGGCCACCATCATCATTCCGGTGGATTACAGCCGCGCCAAGGGACGTTTTCTCGACTGCGTGGTGGAAGAGCTCACCCAGGTGATGGGATTGCCCAACGATTCGGACAAGGTGTTCCCCTCCATCTTCAATGACAACAGCATCGACAGTTTTCTGACCGGCCTCGATTATGTGTTGCTCAAGCTCGCCTATCATCCGGCCCTCAAACCGGGGATGAGCAGCGACGAGGTGCGCGCAGCGCTCCCCATCGCCCTCAAAGATCTGCGGACCAAGGGAGAGATCGCTCAGGCGGCGCTACGGGTACAGCAACAGAGCCTGAAGAGCTGGGCCGGGCTGTAACGGGCCAGACTCAACACAGAGCCGGAAGCCACCGAAAGCCTCTCACCACCCACAAAAAACGCAGCCACTTGGCTGCGTTTTTTGTTGTCCAAGGATCAACGGATCAGTCGCGTGCATGCCTGTTTATCCGCCGCCAACTCATCCAACGCCCGAGCTATCCACTGACAGTGCGGGATCAGGAGGCGACGTTCTCTTCCGGCATCCAGCTCTCGGCGTTCTCCCACACCTCCTGCACCATGGCTTCAGCCAGATCTTTCTCTTCCTTGCTGGCCCGGCTGACGGTCAGGGCCATGGCACTGCCCGGTGCGACCCGCACATGGATGTCGGGGAATTTTTCGCCAAGCTGCTTGAGCAGCTCCTGACGCAGCGCTTCCATGGTCGAGGTCGGGATCTGATGTTTTTTGTCGATAATGATTTCCAGGCGCATAGGGTACTTCTCCATGATGAATGACTGTATTTTTATACAGTGCATTTGGAAAGTAAAGTACGCGAGAGAGAAAGAGGCGCATGCCCGCTAAAAAAGGTCGAGTTGCTGACCGCAGATCCGATCGAACGACTCGCCGATAAAGGGGAGGATCGCATCGGCAATGGGCCGCAACTGCTTGTCTATGTAGTGCTCGTAATCGATGGCGCTGCGCCGGTACTCCAGCGGCTCTGGGCCATTGAGGGTCATCAGATAGGCGATGGAACCCCGATGCTGGTAACGTTGGGGCAGCCCGCGGCGCAGGTTCTCCTCATCGGCCAGCCGCGCCGCCCGCACATGGGGGGGCACATTCTTCTGATACTCTTCCAGCTTCTGGCGCAGCCGCTTGCGATAGACCAAGAGCTCGTCGTGCTGGCCGGCGCGAGTCTCATCCACCATGGTGCGCACATAGCTGGCGGGATCTTCATCGTGAAACACCAACTCATAGAGGTGGGTCTGAAACGCCTTGGCAAGGGGCGTCCAGTCGGTGCGTACCGATTCTAGCCCCTTGAACACCAGTTGCTCCCCCCCCTCACTGGCCTTGCCGACCAGCCCGGCATAGCGCTTCTTGCTCCCCTTCTCCAGCCCGCGGATGGTGGGCATCAGGAAGCGGCGATAGTGGGTCTCATACTGGATCTCCAGATAGCTCGGCAGGTCGAACTCCTGCTTGATCAGCGCAGCCCAGTTGTCGTTGATCATCTTGGCCAGCAGCTGACCGATCTGGTCCGCCTCATCCGGGCTGCTCTCCTTGCCAAGATGGACGAAAGTGGAGTCGGTATCACCATAGATCACCTCGAACCCCTGCGCTTCAATCCACTCTCGGGTCTGCTGCATGATGCTGTGACCGCGCAAGGTGATGGATGAGGCAAGTCGTGGATCATAGAAGCGGCAGCCTCCCGAGCCCAGCACCCCGTAGAAGGAGTTCATGATGATCTTGATGGCCTGGGAGAGTGCCTTGTTGCTGGCAGCCTTGGCCCGATCCCGCGCCGCCCACAGGGTGGCGATGAGACCCGGCAGGAAGTGCCGCTCGCGGGAAAACAGGGCGCCGCGAAAGCCCGGAATGGCGTGCTCGGGATGAGCAAGCCCCTCGATAAGTCCCATGGGGTCGATGCAGAAGGTGCGGATGATACTGGGATAGAGGCTCTTGAAATCGAGCACCAGCACATGGCGATAGAGACCGGGTTTGGAGTCCATCACATAGCCGCCGGGGCTTGCCAGCCCCCCGTCGGCCGGCAGATTGGGGGCCACGTAACCGCCACGATGCAGCCGCGGTAGGTAGAGGTTGGTAAAGGCGGCCACCGAGCCCCCCACCCGGTCCAGCTCAAGGCCGGTGAGGGAGGCGCGCTCGCTGGCAAAGGGGATCAGGTGGCAGTAGTCGAAGATCTCCCACACCAGTTTGCAATCTTCCAGGTTGTAGCGGGCCAGCGCCTCCTTGTCGGAGTGGAACAGCTCGGTGATCTTCTCCCCCCGATTGGCTACATCTTCGATATCCTTGCCGCGGCCAAGCAGTTCGCTCGCCACCGCATCCAGGCTGTAGCTGGCAAACTGCCAGGTAGCGCTTTTGAGAGTGTCGATGCCGTCCAGCACCATGCGTCCCGGGACGATGACACTGCCACTCTGGGGGTCACTGCGTGATGAGCGCCAGAAGCAGAGCTCGCGCCCCCGCCCGAGCCGCAGTCGCCGCTTGTTAAGCTCGGCGCGGCGTAGCAGCAGGCGAAAATCAAAATTAACCACGTTCCAGCCGATGACCAGATCGGGGTCGTGCTGGCTGAACCAGCGCTCCAGCGCACTCAGCAGGGCGCTCTCGTCTGCCACCCACTCGACCCGGGTGCCCCAGCTGTCGGCATCGGCTTCCGGGGTGCCTATCATGATGACCCGCGCATCCTGTTCGCTGTAGAGACCGACCGAGAAGAGGGTCCCATCCATGGCGCACTCCACGTCGAGGGACACCCAGGAGAGGGTGGGCGTCACCGCCAACGGCGCACAGCGGGCCTCATTGACTTCCCAGTAGCCCTGCTTGCCCCCCTTCTTCACCGCCCGCCCCTCGAAGCGCATGCCGGCGGTGATGAAGCGCTCCATCAGAAAACGCTCCGATAGCCGGATATCTGCCTCGAAGTGCTCCAGCCCGCGAATGAGCAGCAGCTCAATGGCACGGTGAAAAGCACTCAGGGTCGCAAAATAGCAGCCCACCACAGGGCGACCGTCGAAGGTGTGCATCGGCAGGCGGCGAAACCGCCCGCTCACCCCGGCACCTTTGAACAGTTCGGCGGCTTCTGCCATGTGGCTCTGTGGCAAAAAGAACACCGGCTCCTGCCCCGGCACCACCAGTCGCACCGGCCCCTGTGCACTCCAGAGCCACATCACGATTTCGGTGGTAGCAGGCTGCCCGTTGCGACCTCGCACATCCCGACTATGGCGGGTCAGGATAAAGCCATCCCGTGGTGGGGTGGTGGATACAGTGAGCAGAGTCGCAGTCATGAAGCGTAAAGGGCTGGCCGAGAATGGGACTATTGTACGTTCATACAGTGCCGGCTCGCAATCGTCACGCTGGCTGCGAGGAGAGAGTCAAACTGGTAAGCTCGATCCGATCGTGATGCCCGCCCATCCCGCTCTGACCACTCTTCGCCGACAAAAGGAGTCTCTGTGGCAATCTATTCCCTGCTGGATCAACTGGCCATCCCCTACCAGCGTTTCGATCATCCCCCCGTGTTTACCTGTGAGGAGGCGAGCAGGTTGCTGCCAGACCTGCCCGCGGCCAAGACCAAGAACCTCTTTTTGCGCGACCCGAAAAGCGAACGACTGTTTCTGGTAGTGACGCCGGAGGAGAGCCGGGTCGATCTCAAAAGGCTGGCAGCAATGATTGGGGTCAAACGACTTAGCTTTGGTTCCCCCGAGCGGCTCGATGCAGCACTCGGCCTTACTCCGGGTTCGGTGACCCTGCTCGCCATGGTGCGCGACAGGGAAAAATCGGTAGAGCTGGTGGTGGACGAGGCCATCTGGCAGGCCGAACAGGTGCAGTGCCATCCGCTGGTCAACACCGCTACCCTGATCGTCCGCCTCGACGACGTGCGCCGTCTGCTGACCCACCTCGGCAGGAAGGCCACCGTCATACGATTGCCTACCGTGATGACAAATTAAATGGCCAACACCACCCCACAACCCTGCTTTGCATGCTGCTCGGCCAGGCTGACAGATGCCCCGGCCTACCGCCGCTATGTCGCCGAATGCGCCGAGGACGGGCAGCCGCTCTATCAGGTAGCGCTATTTGACCCGGATGGCTGGCTACAGAGCCTGCTGGACCACGCCGAAGGGCGCAACTTGCCCAGTGGATACCTGCCGACCACCACCTATTTTGCCCTCGATGGCGAGGAGATCATCGCCACCCTTCGCCTGCGTCACAGTGACAATGAAGCAATCCACCAATGGCTGGGCCATATCGGTTACGAAACCCGCCCCTCTCGCCGTGGCGAAGGGGCCGCGACCATGCTGCTGCGCTGGGTACAACAACAGGTGCTGGCGGCGCCGGTGCTGATCAGCTGCGGCGAAGATAATCTGGTTTCCCGCAAGTTCATTACGGCCGCCGGTGGCGTGTTGCTGGGGCGGCGCTTCCATCCGGGGGATCGCAGCTGGCTGGAGATGTACCAGCTGGCCCCCTGCCCCAGCCGACCATAGCCGCAGCAGTAATAAAAAGAGCGCCCCGAAGGCGCTCTTTTTGCGAACGTGGCAGCACTGTTAGTAGCTGTCTTCCTGCTCCGCCTTCATCCGGGCCTGACGGGCATAGGCCTCCTCTTCGGCGCTCTCAATCTCCTGCAGCACCGAATCGAGATCGATGGCGGCGCGGCTCTCTTCAAAGTGACCGGTCAGCTCGCTCTCGGGGGTAAGTTTGCCATCTTCAAACAAGGCCCACATCTCCTGGGCATAACGGGTCTTGAGCAGCTCGGGGGCATACATGCCGTAGTAGTTGCGCATGTTGTTGACGTCCCGCTCCAGCATCGCCTTGGCCTGGTTGTTGGCGGCGGCATCCACCACCTGGGGCAGGTCGATGATGACCGGGCCCTGTTCATCCACCAGCACGTTGAACTCCGAGAGATCGCCGTGGATCAGGCCAGCGCAGAGCATCCGCACCACATAGCGGATCACCTGGTGGTGATCGATAACCGCCTGCTCGGGGGTGAGTGCCACATCGTTGAGGCGCGGCGCGACATGGCCATCCTCATCGGTGATAAGCTCCATCAAGAGGACGCCATCGAGGCAGACATAGGGCTGTGGCACCCGCACACCGGCCGCCGCCAGCTTGAACAGGGCGTCGACCTCGGTGTTCTGCCACACCTCTTCATGCTGTTTGCGGCCGTACTTGGAGCCCTTCTCCATGGCGCGGGCATCGCGGCTGCCCCGCACCTTGCGCCCCTCCTGATAGACCACGGCCTGCTTGAAGCTGCGCTTGGAGGCCTCTTTATAGACTTTGGCGCAGCGGATCTCGTCACCGCAGCGCACCACATAGACGTCGGCCTCTTTGCCGCTCATCAACCGGCTGACGACCTCATCGACCAGGCCGTCATCAACCAGAGGTTGGATTCGATTTGGAATTTTCATGGCCGCCCTTTTACCCTATTTCCGCTCTCGAAGATAGCTCTGTGCATGCTCACCTGCCTCTCCCTGTCATAAGAGACCCTGTTATCCCCTGTTTGCGCTGTTTTTGTCCACCCGTTCGCCTTAAAAACCACCAGCAGCAGGCCGCGCGTGAGGTCCCTGTCTCAACAAAAATGGCCCGCAAGCGGGCCACATTTCAAGGTTCGGGCGGCAAGCCCTGACGAATACGCTGAATACCCGCTTCATAGAGGCCGTCATCCCCCTCTTGATGCTCCAGGGTTTCAAAGATCTTGAGAAACCACATGTATTGCTCGGGATGACGGGCCACCTGCCTCTCCACCACCCGGTTCATGGCGTTGACATCGGCCAGCAGATCGGCGGTGGGATAAGGGTCAAACGGCGGCTCGATCTCCAGCAGATAGCGCCCCTCATCCTCATCATAGCTGGCGAAGATGGGCACGGCTCTGGCGCCAGTCAGCTTCACCAGCTTGGGCAGCGCGGGCAGAGTTGCCTTGGGGCGGCCAAAGAAGGGTACAAACACGCTCGCCTCGCGGCCGTGATCCTGATCCGGTAGATAGAAGAAACTGGCACCGGCACGGATCGACTTGATCGCCGGTTTGATGCCGGCGCTGCGCTCATAGACCTTGCCTGCTTTGGCCCGCTCGCGGTTGATGTACCAGTCGAACACCTCATCTTTCGGGCTCTTCATCATGGTGCACATCTCGATGCCCATCATGGAGAAGTAGCGACCAATCATGTCGACCGCCCAGGTGTGAGGCACCACCAGGATCACCGGGCGGCCCGCAGCCTGCTCCGCCTGCACATGCTCCCAGCCGGTGACCTTGATGCGGCGGGTCAGCCGCGCCTTGCTGCGCCAGCTGAGCTCGCCAAAGCCCATAAAGGTCTTGAGCCCGACCCGGATCGATTTGAGCAGCAGCGCCTGCCGGGCGGTGCTATCCAGCTCGGGAAAGCAGATCTTGAGGTTGGTATCGGCGATATAGGCCTGCTTTTTCGAAAAACGCAGCAGGGGCGGTGAGACAAGATTGGCAACGCGATCTCGCAGCCTCGCCGGGATAAATGCCAGTAGGGAGAGCAGGCCCAGCGCGCACCAGCTGCCCCACCATTTAGGATGCAGCAGGCGAGTATGAAATGAGGTATCAAATACCGGATCTAACGGGGACATGGCAGCCATCAAGTCATCAAAAACAAACGGTTATTGTAGTTATCCTGACATTTTTTTCTACCCTGTGCAGGCTCGCTGCCGACCAACAAAACACAGATCAGACGAGTTATCATAAAAAATGGCCCACCAGGGGCCATTTCAATCAATTCAGATTCAGGATCAGCCGTGAGGCGACAACCCCTTGCGGATCCGACGTATTCCCTCTTCATAGAGACCATCCGGCCCCTCCTGATCCTGACGGGTATCGAAGATCTTGAGGAACCACATGTACTGGTCCGGATGGCGCGTCAGCTGCTGCTGCACCATGTCGTTCATCCGACAGGTATCCGCCATCACATCCGCGGTAGGATAGTTGTCAAACGGTGCCTCAATCTCCAACCGGTAGCAATGGTTCGCTTCGTCATAGCAGGCAAGCAGCGGCACCGCCTTGGCACCACTCACCTCTACCAGACGGGGCAAGGCTGGCAGGGTCGCCTTGGGGTAGCCAAAGAAGGGGGCAAAGATGCTCTTCTCGCGGCCATGATCCTGATCCGGCAGGTAGAAGAAACTGCGACCACTCTTGATGGTTCTGATCACCGCCTTGATCCCGGCGCTACGCTCATAGACACGGCAACCGTTGTTGGCCCGCGCCCGATTGAGGTGCCAGTCAAACACCGGATTGCGCGCCCGTTTCATCATGGTGCACATGGGCACCCCACGCTGGGTAAAGCAGTACCCGGCGGCATCCACCGGCCAGGTATGGGGCACCACCAGGATCACCGGACGACCGGCAGCGTGTTCAGCCTCGATATGCTCCCAACCTATTACCTGCATTCGGCTCATCAGATAACGCTGGCTGCGCATGGTGAACTCGCCAAATCCCAGCAGACTTTTGAGGCCGATCCGGATCGAGCTCAGTGCAATGGCATCACGCTCTTCCGGGCTCTTGTCCGGGAAGCAGATCTCCAGGTTGGTTCTGGCGATATAAACCTGTTTTTTCGAGATACGAAACACCAGTGGTGCCAAGGCTTCGGCCAACCGGTCGCGCAATCGCACCGGCACAAAGGCCAGCAGCATCAGCACACCGAGTGCCAGCCAGCTGAACCAGTAGCGGGGATGCAGAAAACGGGTTTCAAAAGAGGAGTCAAATACGGGATCTTGGGACGACATGTATTGGGGTCGAGCGAAAAAGTGGTGCTGCATTGTAGACGTCCTGACAGGTAATACCAGTTAAATCCATGGCAAATAGCCCGCCACTGGCACAACAGCAACAAACCATCAAAAAATACCCCGCACAGCGGGGCATCTTGCTCGTTACACAACCAGGGTGGGGATCTTTGTCCATCCATCGTATGACTGGTCGTTTATCCCGTCGCTCTCGGAGCGCACTGCTTATCCATTTCCCGATGTCACATCATCAAGATTTAACGGTGAGCACCCTGGTGGGCCATGCCGTTGTTCACTTCGGCATTACGCTGCGGCAGAAAAAACATCAGGTAACGCAGTGCTACATACCCGACGATCACGGTAGCAACCCCCAGCTCGAACTGGGCCAGCACTCTGATCTGCTCGGCGTAGTGACTGCCTTGGGCAAACCCTTCCACCAGATGAGCCACTTTGAACAGAGCGGTGGCACCGATCACCAGCGGGAAGGTGAAGGCGGCATAACCGGGCGAGAAGGGCAGACGCAGCAGCTTGATGAAGGCCAGATAGATGATACCGGTCATCAGGATGGCGATCCCCAGCAGCACGGCCACCAGCAGCAGTGACGGCTCGTCATTGACGGTCAGGTAACCGGCCAGAGAGAGGCTGGCAGGGGCCGCCAGAATGGCGATGGTCGGTTTGGCGGCATCCGGCACTTCATGGCTGAAGATCAGGCGATAGAGCATCAGCGGCAGCATCAGGCCGTAGCAGGTGATCCCGAACCAGAGCAGGCCGTTGGCCAGCGGGGCAAACTGACCGCCCGGGAAGGCGACGTCAGCCACGATGATCCCCACCGGCGGCACGAACCAGCTCGGCACCATGTGGTGGATCTCAAACTCTTTGGCGCGATGCCAGATAAAGGTGGCCAGGAACAGCAGGTGAACTGCCACGGCAAACAGCCAGAGTGCCTCGCCCGCTTGCGGCGCAATCATACCCAGCGCTTTGGAGACCACCATGGTGCCCATGGCATAGGTCGGAACCACACTGCCCACCACGGGGTGAGCGAGATCCTGCAACAGCAGGCGGGGGTGAAGCAGAAACTTGAAGGTCAGGATCACCAGCAGCACGGCCGCAATGGCAGCGCCCAGCAGTTGCATCCGGCCATCGAAGTGACCGGCATTTTCCCAACACCAACCAAGGCTGGCGATGCCCAGCGCCAGACCCGCCATGGGGGTTGGCGCGGCAGCCAGTGATTTACGGGTTCTTGCGATCATGATGACACCTTTCTATTGATGACTATGGCGATAGGATAATGGCCCCTTATCGTTTACGATATCTAAATGAATTAAATCAATCATTCAGGAAAACCAAACACGATGAAACTGACCCTGCAGCAGCTGAAAGTGTTCGCCACCATTGCCCGCTACGGCAACCTTGGCCTTGCCGCCAACGAGCTCTGCCTGAGCAAAGGGGCAGTCTCCCAGTCGCTGCAGGAGCTGGAGCGCCAGCTCTCCACCCCGCTGTTTGACCGTATTCACCCCAGATTGCAGCTCAACAACGAGGGGCGCCTGCTGCAACCGGCCGCCGAAGAGCTGCTGACCCGGATGCTGGATATCGAGAACCTGTTTCGCCCCGATGCCGAACCGAGTGGCCAGCTGCGCCTTGGCGCCAGCCAGACCATCGGCAACTACCTGCTGCCGACCCTGCTCGCCAGCAGCAAACAGGAGCTGGGGCTCCCCCCCAAGGTGACCATCAACAACACTCAACTGCTCTGCCATGCGCTGGCCAACTTCGAGCTGGATATGGCACTGATCGAGGGGGAGAACCACCACCCCGACCTGCTTGCCGAACCCTGGCTGCAGGACGAGATGCTGGTGGTGGCCCCACCCGGCCACCCACTTGCCAGCAAGAAGGAGCTCTCCCTCTCCCGACTGGGGGGCGAGACCTGGGTATTGCGTGAAGCGCAATCGGGCAGCCGCGAGCAGTTTATCCAGCAGATCCAGCCAAAACTGCCCCGCTGGCAACCAGGGCTTGAACTCAACACCCTGGAGGCGGTGATGCTGGCGGTGGAGAAGGGACTGGGTATCTCCTTTATCTCCCGGCTGGCCGTCTCCGACCGGCTCAAAGATGGACGACTGGTCGCCCTGCCCCTCTCCCGCCGCTTCCCACGCCAGCTCTCCCTGATCTGGCACAAGCAGAAGTACCACTCCACCTCCCTGCGCCACTTTATCCACTTCTGCCGGGCTCAGATGAAGGATGCCGGAGTGTTCAACGCGGATTAATGCACAATCATAACACCGCAGACAAACCGTCCCCCCCACGGCTGAAAGGCACAAAGCAGAGAGGGAGCCACGGCTCCCTCTCCTTGATCCGCTTGTTCGGTATCACTGCGCCAGACTGCGCAACCAGCTGATCTCCTCGCCCCAGATGGACTCGTCTATGGTCTCGAGGATCAGCGGAATCCGATCGAAGCGATCATCATTCATGATGTGGTGGAATACCGCCTCTCCCAGATTGCCCTCCCGCAAGCTGTGGTGGCGGTCAACCCGGCTACCGAAGGTGCACTTGGCGCCGTTGATATGCATCCCCTTGAGATAGTGAAAACCCACCGTGCGGTCGAACTCGGCAAAGACGGCAGCGCAGCTCTCGGCGGTGCGCAGATCGTAGCCGGCGGCAAAGGCGTGGCAGGTATCGAAACAGATCCCGACCCGGCTCTTGTCCTCCACCCCCTCGATAATGGTGGCGAGGTGCTCGAACGACCAGCCGAGGTTGGTCCCCTGCCCGGCGGTATTCTCAATGACCGCCGTCACCCCTTGACTGCGCTCCTGCGCCCAGTTGATGGACTCGCTCACCAGCTTGAGGCTGGCCGCCTCGGGTATTTGCTTGAGATGGCTACCGGGGTGGAAGTTGAGATAACAGAGCCCCAACTGCTCGCAGCGCTTCATCTCGTCGAGAAACGCATCGCGGGATTTGGCCAAACCGTCGGGATCCGGGTGGCCCAGATTGATGAGGTAACTGTCGTGGGGCAGGATCTGCTGTGGCAGAAAACCGGCCTTGTCACAGGCCGCCTTGAAGGCGCGGATGGTGGCATCCGACAAGGGGGCCGCCTGCCACTGACGTTGATTCTTGGTAAAGAGGGCAAACGCGTTGGCCCCGATGGCCTGGGCGCGGGCGATGGTATTCTCCACCCCGCCGGCCGCACTGACGTGGGCTCCGATATATTTCATACAATCTCCTCAATACGGCAAGCGGCTATTATGCCGCTCCCGCCCGGCCACGCCAAACCGGGATATCCGATAGCGGGTATCGACAAATAACGCCGCCTTAGCGAGGTGCTGCGTTTCATGGCGCAATCGGCCTGCGCAGTAGCAACCTCTCCCCAGAAGGGATGATTAGAGCTCGTCCACGCCAGCATGGCGCCCATAAAAAAAACGCAGCGTATCGCCTGAGCGATAACGGCTGCGTCTTTGGCTCTCTCGGCCGTCCCCCTTGCCCTTGCCAGAATGGCTAGCGACAAGGGAGCAAGAATGCGCGGGGAGAGTCGCCTTAGAACGGCATCTTGAAGCCTGGCGGCAGTTGCATGCCACCGGTCAGTTCGCCCATCTTGGCCTTGTTCTGCTCTTCCACACGGCGCACGGCATCGTTGCAAGCGGCGGCAACCAGATCTTCCAGCAGCTCCTTGTCATCTTCCATCAGGGAGGGGTCGATCTCGATGCGACGGACGCTGTGGCTACCGGTCATGGTGACCTTGACCATGCCAGCACCGGCTTCACCGGTCACTTCCATCTGAGCCAGCTGCTCCTGCGCCTTCTGCATACGCTCTTGCATCTGTTGGGCCTGTTTCATCAGGTTCCCCATTCCACCTTTACCAAACATATGTCGTCTCTCGTCTTGAAATCCGGCATCCAGCGCCGGGCTGTGGGCTTGTCTGTCCTAGATGGGGACAGCCAAACTGCTTTTCAACCGGAAGCGAGCTCCCGGCCACGGAATTTAGCGGTTGAGGGGCTCGATGCTCTCGTGATGAAGCACGGCACCAAACCGCTGAACTAAAAACTGCACGTTGGGATCCTGCTCCAGATCTCGGGTCACCTGCTCGCGCACCCCGAGATAAAGGCGATGCTCGATCTCGAGGGGGGTCTCCTTGTCAGGCACCACACCGAGCGTTACCTCGACCTGCACCGGTTGTCCCAACGCTGGCCCGATGATCTCGGCCAGATCGGCGCGCGCCTTGTCGCTCACCAAATGGCGCTGCTCGGGCTTGAGGGTCAACAGTACCTTGTCCCCTTCCCGCGTCATCACCGAGTTGATGGCGAGCTGGCGCAACCGGCCACCCACCTGGGTGTGGGCAATCAACTCGGCCCAAGCATCGCCGCAACCATTGAGCAGCGAGGAGGGGATAAGGCGGGTCACCTCTCCCTCTTGCGGTTCGTTATCGCTTTCGAGCTCATCCCAATCGATGGTCTCCATCACCGGCTGAGCAGGTTCACTCTGCATCAGGGGAGCCACAGCCACCGCCGTGGTGGCAACGGGCGGCTGGGTCGCAGGTGCTGGCGTCACTGCAGGCGCCGCAGCGCTGCGCTCACCGGGTCGATAGCTCGGCTGCCCGTCGAGATCCCAGGGTGGCAGATCGGTTGGCTGGGCCGGTGCCGTGACGGGGGCGTGACTCATCGCCGGAGCCTGCTCGGCAAAGCCCGGATCCGCGAAGCCCTGATTGAGGTACTCTTCGTATGCCCCGCTGTCACCCTGCAGCTCGTAACCGTCGCCATAGAGATCCAGTGGCGGCAGTTCATCATAGTGACCCATCGTCGCCATCCCCTGCCCGGCCGGTTGGCTGACCGAGGCTGGCTGTTGGGTGACGACCGGTGCAGCTGCGGGCGCGACAGGGCGAGCAGGCGCAACCGGCACCGCGCGCGGTGCGGGCGCCGCCGGGGCATCCTGACCACGCTGGCGGCTGCGCAGCATGTTTCGCTTGCCAAGCAGGCTCTGCATGCTCGATACCGCTGATACCGGCTCAGCCGCGGCAACCGGCGTTGCTGTCGCTTCGAGTGCCTGCTCGAAGGGGGCGGTCTGCGGCTCACCACGGGCATAGTCGTTATCGACCGCGGCATGCTTGCCATCATCCGCAGGCTGTGCGGCTGAGTGCGCAGACACATCGGGCTGCGCATGGGTCAACGCGGGCTCGGGTTGATATCCCATACCCGCAGCTTCGCGCAGCAACTCATCCTGCTGGCTGAACAGCTCGGCGGCTTGCGCCTCCTCCTCGCTGTTGGCAGCGTTAGCAGTATCATCCACCATCGCAGGCTGGGAGGCATCAACCGCTGGCACGGCGCCGCTGATCGGTGCCACTGCGGCCGATTCAGCGGCCGGGCGCTTTCCCGGCAAGGTGCCAACCGGCGTGGCGCTGCTCGCCACACTGCTCGTCATTGACGGAGGCAACACGGTGAGACTGGCCGGATGCAGGGCATCGCGCCGTGGGGAGAAGGCGAGCATCCGCAGGCAGGTCATCTCCAGCGCGGTGCGGCCATCGGGAGCCCAGGGCAGATCTTTACGGCCACCCAGCACAATCTGGTAGCAAAGCTGCACCTCTTCCGGGCTCATCGCCTTGGCCAGTTGCAGCAGGGAATCAGCATCCGCCCCCTGCTCCTGCACACTGGCAGGCAGCAGCTGCGCCATGGCGATGCGATGGAGCAAGCCTTCCAGCTCGGCGTGGAGCTGATCAAAATCGGGGCCCAGGGTAGCGATCTCGGTGATCTTGGCCATGGTCGCGGGGGCATCTTGCCGCAAGATGGCCTCCAGCAGCTGGTGCAGATGATGGTGATCGAGGGTGCCCAGCATCGCCAGCACGCTCTCAAGGCGCACGCTACCATTGCCGTGGGCCAGCGCCTGATCGGTCAGGCTCAGGGCATCGCGCATACTGCCGTCAGCGGCTTTGGCCAAAGCCAGCAGGGCGCGTGGCTCGAAGGGCTGCCCCTCCTGATCCAGCACCCATTCGAGCTGCTTGGCGATCTGGCTCTGATCCAGACTCTTCAGATGAAACTGCAGGCAGCGCGAGAGGATGGTAATGGGCAGCTTCTGCGGATCCGTGGTGGCCAGCAGAAACTTCACATAGGGGGGCGGCTCTTCCAGGGTTTTGAGCAGCGCGTTGAAGCTGTGGCGCGACAACATGTGCACTTCATCGATAAGGTAGACCTTGAAGCGGCCACGGGCCGGGCGGTACTGCACGTTGTCGAGCAGCTCGCGGGTATCTTCCACCTTGGTGCGGGACGCCGCGTCAATCTCCAGCAGGTCGACAAAGTTGCCCTGATCGATCTCGCGGCAGGTATCGCAGACGCCACACGGATGGCTGCTGATCCCCTGCTCGCAGTTGAGGCTCTTGGCCAGAATACGGGCGATGGTGGTCTTGCCGACCCCGCGGGTACCGCTCAGCAGATAGGCGTGATGCAGCCGTCCCTGATCCAGGGCGTTGGTCAAGGCGGTCAGCACATGTTGCTGGCCTACCACTTGTTCAAACGTATGGGGGCGCCATTTACGCGCCAGAACCTGATAGCTCATAAATCCATCATGCAGGGAAGACAGGGCATTGAGGCCGGATGCTAACACAAATGGCGGGCTGGCTGTATCGGCTATCGGTCAGAGCGGGAGGGATCGCTTGCTTTTCAAACCGATGCCCGCAAGGGCACCGGTTCAACGCAGGCCCGATGCAGAGGATCGGGCCGAAGAGGCATTACTCGCCGGCCAGCTCGACCAGTGAGACCACCTTGATGCCAGCGGCAGTCAGACGGGCATCGCCGCCCAGAGACGGCAGGGAGATGATAAAAGCCGCATCGGCAACTTCACCACCGGCGCGGCGGATCAGCTTGACGGTCGCATCAACGGTACCGCCGGTTGCCAGCAGATCGTCCACTACCAGCACCTTGTCACCGGGCACGATGGCATCGGTGTGCAGTTGCAGGGTATCGGTGCCGTACTCGAGGGCATAGGACTCCTCGATCACTTCGCGCGGCAGCTTGCCCGGCTTGCGGACCGGCACGAAGCCCAGCCCCATGGCATAGGCAACCGGCGCGCCAAAGATGAAGCCGCGAGCCTCGGTACCAACAATCTTGGTGATCCCTTGATCACGATAGTGATTGGCCAGCAGATCGATGGTGGCCTTGAAGGCCTCGGCGTTCTCGATCAGGCTGGTGATGTCACGAAACAGAATGCCCGGCTTTGGATAGTCGGGAATGGTCTTGATGCTTGCTTCGATAAATTTCAGGGTTTCCGGATTCATGTGTTGACCGCTTATTTTTTGACCCAGGGTGGCCAGTTTTCTCAATTCCCGTCTGCGGGAAATAAAAAAAGCCTGTCACGCAAAAATGACAGGCCGACTCCATAGCATTATTGCTGCAATAGCTTAGGGACTTCACTTCGCCATTGCAACTGACTCCAGCACCGGCAGACGCATTAACCAGGTGAGCAGGATCACCATTATGACCACCAGCAATCCCTTTACCCAGAGCAGTGGCACCACCGCCAGCGACACCGAGAAAGTGAGCAAAATGAAGATAATGGCGCGCCGTCTGGCCTGACGACGAATACCGCGATACTGCTGCCGACTACCCCCTT
>NZ_CDDH01000108.1 GCF_000819725.1 Aeromonas australiensis
GAAAATGCCCGCAACTGGGCAAACGGGTGTATGTAGACCCCTGCGCAACATTGGTGGGCGCTATCGAGCTGGCCGACGACGCCAGCATCTGGCCCATGGTGGCTGCACGGGGAGATGTGAACCATATCCGCATCGGCGCCCGCAGCAATATTCAGGACGGCACTGTGCTGCACCTGACTCGCAAGAGCGCCAGCAACCCGACCGGCTATCCGCTGCTGATCGGTGAAGATGTCACGGTCGGTCACAAGGCGATGCTGCACGGCTGCACCATCGGCAACCGGGTGCTGGTCGGCATGGGTGCCATTCTGCTTGATGGCGTCGTGGTTGAAGATGATGTGATGATCGGCGCAGGTTCGCTGGTGCCACCGGGCAAGCGACTCGAGTCGGGCTTTCTATATATAGGGAATCCCGTCAAACAGGCTCGCCCGCTCAAGCCCGCCGAGATCGCCTTCCTCAAGACCTCGGCTGACAACTATGTCCTGCTCAAGGATGAGTATCTGCAAGAGACCTGATAGGGCTGGCAAAAACAGGAAGCCCGGCATGATGCCGGGCTTCGCTTCTTATATAGCTATATAGCCATGCAGAACGGCTGACCGGAAATCAGTGGGCCTGATCCCAGTTGTCACCGGTGCCCGCTTCAACCAGCAGCGGCACATGCAGTTCGGCAGCAGCCGACATCTTCTCCTTGATGATGGCGGTGTACTCCTCCAGCTTCTCTTCGCGGATCTCGAACACCAGTTCATCGTGTACCTGCATCAGCATGCGGATCGACTCATCCTCGATACCGCGGATCCAGCTGTCCACATTGATCATGGCACGCTTGATGATATCGGCGGCCGTGCCCTGCATCGGGGCGTTGATGGCGGCCCGTTCGGCGGCCTTGCGCAGACCAGCATTGCGGGACTTGATATCCGGCAGATAAAGGCGGCGGCCAAACAGGGTCTCGACATAACCCTGGGCTTCCGCCTGCTGACGGGTGCGCTCCATATACTCCAGCACGCCCGGGTACCGTTCGAAGTAGAGATCCATATACTTCTGCGCTTCGGCGCGACCGATCCCCAGCTGCTTGGCCAGCCCGAAGGCACTCATGCCGTAGATGAGGCCGAAGTTGATCGCCTTGGCACTACGGCGCATGTCGGTGGTGACCGCATCGAGCGCTACACCGAATACCTCGGCGGCGGTCGCCTTGTGGATGTCCTTTCCCTCGGCAAAGGCAGTCAGCAGCCCCTTGTCACCAGAGAGGTGCGCCATGATGCGCAACTCGATCTGGGAGTAGTCCGCCGCCACCAGCTTGTAACCGGCGCCCGGGATGAAGGCCTGACGGATCCGGCGTCCCTGCTCGTTGCGCACCGGGATGTTCTGCAGGTTGGGATCGGTGGACGAAAGCCGGCCAGTCGCCGCTACCGCCTGATGATAGGAGGTGTGCACCCGCCCGGTCCGGGGCTTGATCATCAGCGGCAGCTTGTCGGTGTAGGTGGACTTGAGCTTGGCCAACCCACGGTGCTCCATCAGGAGGCGCGGCAGCTCATAGGTCTCCGCCAGCTCGGCCAGCACCTCTTCTGCGGTGGATGGCGCACCCTTGGGGGTCTTTTTGATGATCGGCAGCCCCAGCTTGGTGAAGAGGATCTCCCCCAGCTGCTTGGGCGAGGAGAGGTTGAACTCCTGTCCTGCCAGCTCGTGGGCTTGCTTCTCCAGCTCCGCCAAGCGCTGCTCGATCTCCTGACTCTGCTGGTGCAGCAGCTTGGGATCGATGGTGGTGCCGAGCAACTCCATCCGCGCCAATACCGGCAGCAGCGGCAGCTCGATCTCGCTGAATACCTTGGCAAGGCCAGGCACGGCCTCCAGCTGACCCCACAGGGTCTGGTGCAGACGCAGGGTGATATCGGCATCTTCCGCCGCATAGGGGGCCGCCTGCTCCAGCTCGATCTGGTTGAAGGTGAGCTGTTTCACTCCTTTGCCCGCGATATCTTCAAAGGAGGTGGTCTCGACCCCGAGGTAACGCTTGGCCAGCGAATCCATATCGTGGCGGCTGGCAGTGGAGTTGAGCACATAGGATTCGAGCATGGTGTCGTAAGCGATACCTTGCAGGTCGATGTCATGGTTGAGCAGCACGTTGCGGTCGTACTTGAGGTTCTGCCCCACCTTGAGACGGGCCGGATCTTCCAGCAGCGGCTTGAGCTTGCCGAGCACCACGGCCTCGCTCAGCTGTACCGGTGCCCCCAGATAGTCGTGGCCAAACGGCACATAAGCAGCCTTACCCGGCTCAACCGCGAAGGAGACACCGACGATCCGCGCCTCCATATAGTCGAGACTGGTGGTCTCGGTGTCGAAGGCAAACAGCGGTGCCGCTTTCAGCTGTTCCAGCCAGCCGTCAAAATCGGCTTCGTCCAGAATGCAGCGGTAGTCAGTTTCGATGGTGGCAACCGGAGCGGCGATCTCATCGCCAGCTTCGTCCTGTCCGGCCTTCTCGCGACCCTCTTCACCACCGGATTCCAGCTCCTTGATCAGGTTGCGCAGCTCGTATTCGCGATAGACCGCCAGCAGGGACTCCTTGTCGACCGGCTTGAGCAGCAGCTCTTCCAGACTCTGTTCCAGTTCGACGTCGGTCTTGATGGTCGCCAGTCGATAGGAGAGACGAACCTGCTCCTCCTGCTCGCGGAACTTGTCGGCGAACGCCTTGGAGCCACGGAAGCCGAGCGCGGCAACCTTGTCGAGGTTGGCGGCAATCTCGTCGATACTGCCAATCCCCTGCAGCAGGGCCAGTGCGGTCTTCTCGCCGACACCGGTCATGCCGGGAATGTTGTCGACCTTGTCACCCATCAGGGCCAGATAGTCGATGATGAGCTCGGGCGGTACGCCGAACTTCTCGATCACCCCTTCCCGATCGGTCTTCACATCTTTCATGGTGTCGATCAGGGTGACATGGTCGGAGACCAACTGCGCCATATCCTTGTCACCTGTGCTGATCAGCACCGGCAGCTGCTTCTCGGTCGCCTGGCGGGCCAGGGTGCCGATCACGTCGTCGGCCTCCACCCCTTCCACCATCAAAAAGGGGAAGCCCATCGCCTTGATCATCTGATGGATAGGCGCGACCTGGCTGCGCAGATCGTCCGGCATGCTGGCACGGGTCGCCTTGTACTCGGGATAGATGTCGTCGCGGAAGGTCTTGCCCTTGGCATCAAACACCACGGCCACATGACTGTCAGGATATTGCTTGCGCAGGCTGCGCATCATGTTGGCCATGACACGGACGGCGCCGCTCGGCAAACCGGTCGAGGTGCGCAGATCGGCCTGCTGGGAGGCAAAGAAGGCGCGGTAAAGATAAGAGGAGCCGTCGACCAGAATAAGGGGATTGCTAGGGGCCATGAAATCGTCCTGCCAGAGATAAACAGCCGCTAGGATGCCACAGGCCCCCCCTCACACCAAGGGGCGCAGCAACAGCACACAACGCCTGATAAAGGAACTCAACCTGTGGATAACTCTGTGTTCAAAAATGGGGTGCATCAGAGTGCACAGTGATAAAACTGTGCACAAGAATATAAAAACACATTAAAAACAATGCATTGAGATCGTAATAACCGATCGCGAGACAGTTAGAATGATCTCGATCAATGTGGAAAAAGATTTAAGGGAGTAGGTAAGACAGGATCCAAAACGAAACAATCCTAGCACAGCAAGATGACTTGACCAGCGCAGGGCGAGCGATAACCATACAAAAGTACAACAATCCATCCTGGCTCACATTTTCAACAACGAGGAGTTTGCCATGAAAAAAGTGGCCGTGATTTTGAGTGGCTGCGGTGTCTTTGACGGGGCCGAAATCCACGAGGCCGTTATCAGCCTGCTGGCGCTGGCCCGTCAGGGAGCCGCCGTCCAGTGCTTCGCCCCGAACGTGGCGCAGCTCCATGTCATCAACCACCTGACTGGTGAAGTGAGCGAGGGAGAGAGCCGCAATGTGCTGGTCGAAGCGGCCCGCATCTGCCGTGGCCAGATAAAGGATGTGGCCGAGCTGGATGCGGCCGACTACGACGCGCTGCTGCTGCCCGGCGGCTTTGGCGCGGCCAAGAACCTGAGTGACTTCGCTATCAAAGGGGCCGAGAGCCAGATCCAGCCCGATGTGCTGAAAGCGTGCCAGAGCTTTGCCAAAGCCAACAAACCGGCCGCCTATATCTGCATTGCGCCCGCCATGATCCCACTGATCTATGGCGCAGGGACGCTGGCGACCATCGGCCATGACGAGGGTACCGCCAACGCCATCGAGGCGATGGGCGGCAGCCATCTCAACTGCCCGGTCAACGAGTTCGTAGTGGATCAGGAGCGCAAGGTGATCTCCACCCCCGCCTACATGCTGGCCAACAACATAGTCGAAGCGGCGGACGGCATCGAGAAGACCGTCAAGCAACTGCTGGCGCTGTAATTCCCATCCCGCCAAAAACAGACGGGCCGCTCATGGAGCGGCCCGTTTTCAATTCTGCCTGAAGGCGATGAATTAGATGGTTTCGCCCATCTGATCCATTTTGCCCAGCAGGGCACGCAGACGCTCCTGCCATGCAGTGTGCTCGTTGCGCAGCTGATGGTTCTCGTCTTGCAGCTTGCTGTTCTGCTCTTTCAGCTCGTCCAGCTCCATTTTCAGCAGGGAGATGTTGTCGACGGCGGATTGTACTTTGGATTCGAGTTGCTCAAGGACTTCTAGTGACATATGCATACCTGTTTGTTCAATTGCGATGCCCCACAGAGGGCGATTCAAGCGCGTGAAGCCAGCATACCCCGAGCGCATCGGCACAAACAAGCCAGTGCGCTGTAAAATGCGCCTTCCATAGATGTATTGTCTAAATATGCGTCTATTTTTCTCGCATCCTGCGCCCGAGCCGCGACAACACACTGAACCGTGCGTAAAAGGCCCCGCCACCCGCGCATCATTGGCACCCTCCTGACGGCGCCGCCGTTATCCATGCAAGGCGACATAAGCCCCCAGCAACAGACAGGCGACAACATACATCAGCAGGCCGTAGAGCAGATTCCAGCGCAGGATCAGCCCGGCACTGAGGTTGTAGCGTGAGGCCAGCGCCAGATTGGATCCGGAGAGCGGACTGGTGCCGGTGGCAAGCCCCCACCCCAGCAGGAAACACATGCCGAGCAGGCTGGGATCCGGCGCCAGCGGCCAGAGCAGTGGCGCCAGCCCGGAGATACTGATGAGCGGATGCACCCCGACGATGGCCACCAGCAGAATCAATAGCAGGGTGACGGATGCCTCAAGCCAGCCAAAGTGGTTGAACAGCGGCAAGCCGTGACCGGAGCCGAAATCGATGACCGACAGCGCACTGTTGATGCCTGCCGCCAGCAAACCGGCCCCCAGAAACAGCACCAGCTGACCGCCGATGGCGGGAAAGCGCTCCACCACCTGCCGCTTGAGAGCCGCCTTGCGCCCGGCCCTCGGCATAAAGAGCAGCGCCAGCAGCGGCGCCACCAGCGCGATCACCGCCAGAATACCGAGCTGGGGCCAGATCTGCTTGATGAGCAGTACCAGCAACGCCAGCGTGACCGGCAACCCCAGTGTCTGCAGCCGCAGCGGATAACCGGCAAAATCGGCCACTCCGATCCGCTCCACCTGCCAGGCGGTCAGCCCCATCGCCAGCAAGGCGGCGAGGATCCCGAACGGCAGAATATGGGAGAGTTGCAAACCAGGCGCATAGGTCAGTGCTACCGCCATGGCGACAAAGAAGGGTGACCAGAAGGCGGCGGCACAGAAGATCCGGCTCAGTACCATCACCTGACGCCGCTCCAGGGTGCCATTGCGCTCCAGCCGCTCGCCGATGATAAACAGCACCGAGAGGTTGATGACCGCCCCCAGCAGATTGAGGCTGGCCATGGTGCTCCACAGCCCCTTTCGCCCGGTCCATGAGCTTGTGCCGGTCAAGAGACCCGAGGTGGCGAGGTTGAGAGTGCTCACCGCGGCAAACATGGTGAGCATATTGATGTTGGGCAACAGCCAGTCACCGGCGCTGAGGGGCGCGCCCTGCCACCAGGAGAAGATGAGCAGCAGCAGGGCGGCGCCATACAGGGCCAGCGCCTGCCGCTTGGCGGCCCCCACCAACCAGGGCCAGGTGAGCAGTGACGCCCCCCAGGCCGCAATGGCAGCAGGCCAGGGGGAGAGCCCCAGATAGAGATGCAGCAGGTTGAGCAGCCACATTCCCAAAATCAGATAACCCGACCAGCGTTTGGCCATCGACTACTCCGGCCGGGAGATCAGAGACACTGATCCATATCCAGTGAAGGCTTGTCGCACTCCGGACGGCCGACGATCTTGGCGGGTACGCCAGCGACCGTGGTATGAGGCGGCACCGGGTTGATCACCACGCTGCCCGCACCAATTTTGGCACCAACGCCCACTTCGATATTGCCGAGCACCTTGGCGCCCGCCCCTATCATCACCCCTTCGCGGATCTTGGGATGGCGATCGCCGCTCTCCTTGCCGGTACCGCCGAGGGTCACGCTCTGCAGGATGGAGACATCATCTTCAATCACCGCTGTCTCGCCGACCACTATGCCGGTGGCATGGTCAAACATGATCCCCTTGCCGATGCGGGCGGCCGGATGCACATCCACCCCGAACACCACCGAGATCTGGTTCTGCAGGTAGAGCGCCAGCGAGCGGCGCCCCTGGCGCCACAGCCAGTTGGCGACCCGATAGCCCTGCAGGGCATGGAACCCCTTGAGGTAAAGCAGCGGGGTGGAGAAGAGATCGACCGCCGGATCCCGCTCCTGCACGGCGCAGATATCGGCCGCCACTACCGTCAGCAGCTCGGGCTCGCTGCGCAGGGCCAGCTCGATCACCTCGCGCAAGGCGATGGCGGGCATGGTAGCGCTGTCGAGTTTGTTGGCCAGCTGGAAGCTGAGGGCCGATCGCAGATTCTTGTGATTGAGAATGGTGGAGTGAAAGAAGCTGGCCAGCATCGGCTCATCGGCCGCCATGCATAAGGCTTCTTGCTGAATTTTGTGCCAGGTTTTGGCAACCAGTTCATCCATGTTGCAGCCTACTGTTGTTCTGGGTGAGGGCTCTGTTGTTCTTTGGTCAGCACCGAGATGGGATCCATGTGGATAATTACATCCATTCGCTCGAATGCCTGACGCACTGCCGACTCGGCTTCATCGGCGATCTGATGGGCCTTGACCAGGGGGATCTGATCATCCAGTTCCAGATGCAACTGTACGAATCGGGTCGGCCCGGATTGACGGGTGCGCAGGTCATGTACGCCGTGTACACCTTCTACGGCACAGCAGAGCGCCATTATTCTCGCTTGTTCTTCCGCTGGCAACTGACGATCGAGCAGGGTCTGCACCGACTCATAGCCAATGTGTCCCGCCCCCCACAACAGCAACAGCCCGATCAGGATGGCAAACAGGCCATCGGCCCAATACCACCCCTGCCCCGCCAGCACCAGCGCCAGCAAGACACCGGCATTGAGCAGCAGGTCTGAGCGGTAGTGCAGCATGTCAGCCTTGATCGCCACGCTGTTGGTCTTGCGAATGACAAAACTTTGGAAGCTGACCAGCAGCAGGGTCAGCACAATGGAACCAGCACTGACCCAGAGACCCGCTTCCAATCGCATGATTGGAGCCTGCTTGAGCAGCGATGAGATACCGTGCATCACCAGCAGCAGCGCAGAGCCGGAGATAAAAGCCGACTGGATGAGGCCCGCCAGCGACTCTGCCTTACCGTGACCGAAACGGTGTTCGTCATCGGCGGGGGCCAGCGCATATCGGATCGCCAGCAGGTTGATGATGGAGGCACTCACATCCATAAAGGAGTCGGTGAGCGACGCCAGCAGGGTCGACGAGTCGGTCATCAGCCAGGCGATCAGTTTGCCGATGATCAGCAAGGTAGCGGTGGTGACCGCCGCCATACTGGCAAAGGTCACCCAACGGGAATATTGTTGATGGCTCAAAACCGGCTTTCCTCTGACGATGAAAAACTTATTATACCCTGACCCCGGCGTCAGTTTGGCGCGAAAATCTGCGGAATAACACCAGATGAACAGAATACTCCTGGTCGACGACGATCTTGAATTGACCCAACTGCTCACCGAAATTCTGACCCTGGAGGGATTTCAGGTCACGGTCGCCGAGGATGGTGAAGAGGGGCTGCAACGGCTGGCGGAGCAGAGCTTCGATCTGCTGCTGCTGGACGTGATGATGCCCAAGCTCAACGGCTTTGCCATGCTGACCAAGCTGCGCAAGACCCACGACACCCCGGTGCTGATGCTGACCGCCCGCGGTGACAGCCAGGATCGGGTCAACGGTCTGGAGGCGGGTGCCGACGACTATCTGGCCAAGCCGTTCGATGACAGGGAGCTGCTGGCCCGGGTACGCGCCATCCTGCGCCGTACCCAGAGTGCCCCGCCCCAGCGCGGCAGCTCCTCCGACGAAGTGCACTTCATGGATATCGTGCTGCAACCCGGCCTGCAGCAGGCTCGCTGCGGCGAACAGCTGCTGGAACTGACCGCCACCGAATTCGGGCTGCTGGAGTGCCTGCTGCGCAATCCCGGCCAGATTGTCAGCAAGAGCCACCTCTCCGAGCAGGTGCTGGGCAAGAAACTGGAGCCCTTCGATCGGGCCATCGACATGCACCTGAGCAACCTGCGCAAGAAGCTGCCAGAGCGCATCGATGGCCAGCCCCGCTTCAAAACCGTACGGGGGCGCGGTTACCTGTGGCTAGAGCAAGAGTAAAGAGCGCCGGCTCCCTCAACGGCATCTCGACCCACATCTTCCTCTGGTTCTGGTTCATGCTGCTGGTGATGCTGGCCGCCGTGATCAGCCTGCCGACCCTGGATCCCCGCAACCAGATCCCGCTGCCGACCCACGAAGTGGCGCGGATGCAGAACAACGTGCAGGCCCTGCTCAACGCCGCCGAGCCGGATCAGGATTTCGATCTGGCCAAGGCGATGGACAAGATCACCATGTTGCCGGTCGATAACGTCTATCTGCGCGATGAGAAGGGGCAGATCCAGTCCACCATCCATCCGCGCAAGTTCGTGGTGCGCTTTATGGTAGATGCCGATAACCCGGCCAACCCCATGCTGGGCAACGAGGATCGCAAGGCAATCGCCGGCCCCTTTCTGATGGAGCATCACGGCCACCGCTACCATGTCTATTTCGGGCTCAATGCCGAAAATCCCTACCTGTTCCTGTTTATTCAGGTGCTGGATCACCCTATTCGCATACTCGGAGTAGCCATGCTGGTCAGCACGCCGCTCTGCCTGCTGCTGGCCTGGCGGCTGACCCGCCCTATTCTGCAGTTACAGAAGTCGGTCTCCCAACTTGCAACCGGTAATCTGGAGGTGCAGATCCCCAATCTGGGACGGGGCGACGAGATCGGCCAGCTGGCGGATAACGTCAGTCGCATGGTTGAGACGCTCAAGAGCATGATCCAGAAGCAGAAACAGCTGCTTTCCGATATCTCCCACGAGCTGCGCAGCCCCCTTACCCGGATGCAACTGGCGCAGGCGCTGATCCGCCGCAAACAGGGTGACAGCGCCGAGCTGGCGCGGATTGAAACTGAGATTGGACGGCTGGACAAGCTGATCGGCGATCTGCTGGATCTGTCGCGGGTACAACAGCATGTGGAGGCGCCGGTGGTACACCCGCTGGCCGACCTGCTGGAGCCCATTCTCGAAGATGCCATGTTCGAAGCAAACCAGAGCGGCAAACAGCTCAGAGTGCCGCCGCTGCCTGCAGAGTCGATCCCCATGTGGCCCGAACTGCTGGCCCGAGCGGTGGAAAATCCCCTGCGCAACGCCCTCAAGTATGCCTGCGAGTTCATCAAGGTGGACTGGTATCGGGAGGGGTTGGAGTGGGTGATGACCATTCGGGATGACGGCCCCGGCGTCCCCGACGAACAGCAAGCACTGCTGTTCCAGCCCTTCTTCCGGGTCGATGACGCCCGCAACGCCAAGACTGGTGGCACCGGGCTGGGGCTGGCCATCGCCTCGGAGGCGATCCAGCGTCACGGCGGCACCATTACAGCCAGCAGCAATCATCCCACCGGGCTGACCATCACTATCCGCTTGCCCATCGCCTGATCCTTTTCATCCGGACCGGCGCTGGGTATGCTGGCGCCCCTTCTTGGCTTTACATCTCTTTGCAGGAGCTCGTCATGCTCGATATCGTCCTCTACCAGCCGGAAATTCCGCCCAACACCGGCAATATCATCCGGCTCTGCGCCAATACCGGTTACCGGCTCCATCTGATCGAGCCGCTGGGATTTGAGTGGGATGACAAGCGGGTAAGGCGGGCGGGACTCGATTATCACGAGTTTGCCGAGGTGAAGCGCTGGCCGAGCTATGAGGCTTTTCTGGCCGCCGTGGCACCCACGCGGGTATTCGCCTGCACCACCAAGGGCCGCACCGCGCACTCGGCAGCACAATATGCCCTTGGCGACGCCCTGCTGTTTGGCCCGGAGAGTCGCGGCCTGCCCATCGAGATCATCGAGAGCCTGCCATTCGAGCAGCGGCTACGCATCCCTATGGTGCCCGAAAGCCGCAGTATGAACCTCTCCAACGCGGTGTCTGTCTTTGTCTACGAGAGCTGGCGCCAGCTCGGCTACGACGGTGCCATGTAAGCGCCACCCATGATCAGTAGCGGGCGCCCAGCAGGTGCCCGCTGCGCTCCAGCCGCCAGCAAGTGACCCCCAGCGACAGACCACGCCCGACCATCAGCGCCGCCATCGCCGCCCATAGCGCGGCCACGCCCCACGACTGACAGAGCCACCAGATCGGGAAGAAGCCGCCAAACGCGGCCAGCAACATGCTGTTGCGCATCTCTCGCGCCCGGGTCGCCCCGATAAATACGCCATCCAGCAGGAAACACCAGACCGCCAGCAAGGGCATGGCGATCAGCCAGGGAAGCTGATGATTTGCCTCCGCCACCACGGCCGGAATGTCGGTGATATAGCCGATAAGGTGGGCACCAAAGAGGGCAAACACCAGGGTAAAACCACTGGCAATGAGGGCGGCCCAGCCCAGATTGAGCACGATGGCCTCCCGCAGTTTCTGCCGATCCCGCTGACCGATGGCTCGCCCCACCATGGCCTCCACCGCATAGGCAAAACCATCGAGTCCGTAGGAGATAAGCATCAGGAAGTTGAGCAGCACCGCATTGGCGGCCACCGCCACATCCCCCAGCCGCGCCCCTTGCAGAGTCATAAAGGCAAAGCAGAGCTGCAAGCAGAGGGAGCGCAGGAAGATATCGCGGTTGAGGCCGAGCAACCGCACCATGGGGGCAAGTTGCCGCCAGCGCTGCCAGCCATCCAGCCACACCGTCGGCGCCAGTTTCCCCAGCTGACGGCGTACCAGCCAGATACCGACTGCCAGCGCGCAGTAGTCCGCCATCACCGAGGCCGCCGCCACACCCCGCACCTGCCAGCCGAGCCCCAGCACAAACAGGGCATCGAGCGCCATGTTGACCAGATTGGTGAGGATCAGCATCACCATGGGGCTGCGGGCATCCTGCATCCCCAACAGCCAGCCCATGATCACCAGATTGCAGAGTGCCGCCGGGGCGCTCCAGATCCGCACCGCCACGTATTGGCCCGCATAGAGCTGCACCTCGGGCGAACCGCCACTCAGGGCGATCAGCCGTGGTAACAGGGGGAAGAGCAACAACAGCAGCGCCAGACCGAGAACAATGGCCAGCCCCAGCGCCCGCAGCAGGGTATCGAGCTGGGCACGACCGTCGGCGGCGCCGTGCGCCTGCGCCGTCAGGCCGGTGGTCGACATCCGCAAAAAGCCGAGCAGCCAGAAAATGAGGTTGATCAGGGTCGCGCCAACCGACACGCCCCCCAGAAACCAGGCCTGACCGAGATGACCGATCACCCAGGTGTCCACCAGCCCCAGCAAGGGGGTGGTGATATTGGAGAAAACCATGGGCAGGGCGAGCGCAAAGACAGCGCGGTGGCGAGAGGGATCTCGCCACCAGGGGGCAACAGATGAGTTCACTCTCAGTGGCCTGTCAGCTTCAGAATGCGGGAGAAGTCAGAGAGCATGGCGGCCATCTGCACCCGTGGCACCTGACCCGGCGCCACCTGCGGGCGGAACACCGCCTGCAGCTTGCCGTCGGGATTGATGAGCACGATGGAGGCGGAGTGATCGATCAGGTAATCCTTCTCCCCCTGATTGGCGATGGAGTAGATCAGCCCCAGATTGCGCACGAACGGGAACAGCTTGTCGTGGGGGGCAGTGGCCGCCTTGAACTCGGGATTGAAGAAGGCGGTATAGGTCTTGAGGCGTGGAATATCGTCACGCTGGGGATCCGCCGAGATAAACACCACCTGACTGTCGGGCGCCATCTTCTTCAGCTGCTCATAGACGGAACGCATATCTGCCAGGGTAGTGGGGCAGATATCGGGACAGAAGGTGTAGCCGACAAACAGGAAGGTCCAGTGCCCCTTCAGGTTGGCAGGGGTGAACGGCTGGTTGTCTGCATCGGTAAAGGCGAAATCGTTGATATCCCGCCCCGCCGGATAGTAGTCGGCCTGCTCCGGCTGCTCTGGCTGCGTGGCGTAGAACACCAGGGTCAGACTGGCTGTCAGCAGCAGAAAGAGCAGGGGATAGCGGAGCTTCAGCATAACAAGAGACCCTTTCAGTTCGAGGCAGATGGCCTGCAGTGACCGGACAAGAGAGGCCATTGTACCCCAGCGCACCGCCAAGGTGGGTCAAGCTTGTGCCACACCCCGTCAGGAGTCGACCATTTGGCACACTTGATCGCCAGTTCAGATAATAAAAAACCGGCCCCTCGGGTGCCGGTTATGGTCGATTTGCTTGTCTCTTCTGCTCAGGGGCGAGCGTTGCGCCCCTGCTGCAACATCTTGCCGATAGCCCGCACACCGATGGGAATCACGGGGGCCAGCCAGCCCTCCTCCCCCTGGCGCTCGCCGTGGCCCCGCTTGAACAGCAGCACCAGACGCACCACCTTCTCTTTCGGGCACCCCAACCAGAGTGTCCAGTGCGAACCACGATGGTGCAGCCAGAGACCGTAAAACCAGGTCATCCGGCTACCTTTGACAAAACGGGTGATTGACGATTCCGCTGGCGCCACCCCAACCTCTGAATCCCATGGCGATCTTGATGCCATACCACTCCTCCTTGGCCGACAGGTCATGTTGCTTCGTCGGCCTGAACCGGGAACAGGCCCGTCACGACTAGTTGCAACGACTACAGAGTGGTTCTCTTTTGCCCGACCAGGCTCGGGACCTCCCCACTCCCCCTTCATATCCCGTGAAGGTGTACTGCCCGATTCTCCTTATTTAGGCCCTCCTGTCCCGGCGCATTACTGTTGCCAGGGGGAGGTGCCAAGCCCTGTCTTGGCGACAGGGCACTGATCTGAGCATATATCTGAAATGGATGATTGGTAGCCGGTCGCGCAGCACAAAACTGCCGCCACCGATGATCTGTTTGATATGACAGAGAAAGTGCGCCAGAAACAGCACGGCCTCCCGAAGGAGGCCGTGTGGCAAACGCAGTTGGCGGGGGTGATTACATCCAGTCGGCGTTGCGGATCACCCCGACCGCCAGCCCCTCGATGGTGAGCTGCTGGCAGGAGAGGTCCACCTCGATGGGTGAGAGCTCTTCATTCTCCGGCAGCAGCCATACCTGACTGCCCTTGCGCTGGAAGCGCTTGACGGTGACATCCTCATCGAGCCGGGCAACCACCACCTGACCGTTGCGCACCTCCTGGGTCTTGTGCACCGCCAGCAGATCGCCATCCAGAATGCCGATGTTCTTCATGCTCATCCCCTGCACCCGCAGCAGAAAATCAGCGCGCGGGTGGAACAGGGCGGGATCAACCTGATAGTGGCTCTCGATATGCTCCTGCGCCAGGATGGGTTCACCGGCGGCGACCTTGCCGATCAACGGCAGGCCGCTCTCTTCCAGCACCTCTTCCTCTTCGAGCAACAGGCGAATACCGCGGGACGTGCCCGGCATGATCTCGATGACCCCTTTTTTGGCCAGGGCCTTCAGATGTTCTTCGGCCGCATTGGCCGACTTGAAACCAAGCTTCTGGGCAATCTCGGCACGAGTCGGCGGCATGCCGGTCTCGCTCATGTTTGCCTTGATAAGCTCAAGCACTTCGGCCTGGCGGGGGGTAAGGGGTTTCATAGCATTGGCACCTGTCTTTTTATACAGCACACTGGCAGTATATACAGTGCAGTGGCCAAGGCAAGGCACAGCTGACATTTGTCGTGACCAACCCCTCATTTACCACTGTTTTGATCTCGCTCAGCCGACTCATCGTACCTCTCGGCGACAAGGGGCCATCGATTTGCTATGCTCACGCCGCATTTTTTTGGAGAGCAGACGCACATGTCCCTAGGACAGAAGATTTCCAGAGCCATCTTGCAATGGCCGGTCAGCGGCTTGGTCAATCACAAGAGCCTGCCGGAAAATCCCATCACAGAACTCAATCTGGACCCGGCCAGACCCATCGTCTATGCCCTGAAAACCAGTTCGATCACCGACCTGATGACCTTGCAGCAGTGCTGCGAGGATCTCGGTCTGCCCGGTCCCTTCACGCCGCTGGAGCTCAACGGCCAGCTGCTGCCGCGCTATGTCTGTCTGGATCGTCCGCCTCCCCTGTTTGGCAAGCGCAGCAAGCCGCTCCCCTTCCTGCAAGAGTTCCACCAGCTGCTGGATCTGCATAAGCAGGATCCCGAGCTGGATATCCAGGTGGTGCCCGTCACCCTGTTTTGGGGCCGCGCCCCGGGTCGGGAAGGGGAAGAGGCCTCCGGCCTCAATATCATCAGCAGCCTGGCGCCAAACCGGCTGAAGAAGGCGCTTATCGTGATCCTTAAAGGTCGCGAGAATCTGGTGCGCTTCTCGCCGCCGCTCTCCCTGCGCTATATGGCCGACAAGCACGGCACCGACGAGGCGATCGCCCACAAGTTGGCGCGAGTGGCCCGTACCCACTTCAGCCGTCAGCAGCTGGCTGCCACCGGCCCGAAACTGCCGAACCGCAACCTGCTGTTCAAACAGCTGCTCGATTCGACCGTGATCCAACAGGCGATCGAAGAGGAGGCCCGGCGTGAAGGGATCAGCCTCGAGAAGGCGCAAAAGCGTGCCCATGGCTACATGGACGAGATCGCCTCCAACTTCTCCTACCGGCTGATCCGCCTTGGCGAGAGCTTCCTCGGCTGGCTATGGAACAAGCTCTACCGCGGTTTGTCGGTCAATGGCGCCGAGAAGGTACGCCAACTAGCGCAGGAAGGGCACGAGATCGTCTACGTCCCCTGCCATCGCAGCCACATGGACTACCTGCTGCTCTCCTACGTCATCTACCACCAGGGGATGGTGCCGCCCCATATCGCGGCAGGCATCAACCTCAACTTCTGGCCGGCGGGCCCCATCTTCCGCCACGGTGGCGCCTTCTTCATTCGCCGTACCTTCAAGGGTAACCCGCTCTACAGCACGGTATTCCGTGAATACCTCAACCTGCTGTTTGCCAAGGGTTATTCGGTGGAGTTCTTCACCGAGGGTGGTCGCTCCCGTACTGGTCGCCTGCTGCCGCCCAAGACCGGCATGCTGGCGATGACCCTGCAGGCGATGATGCGCGGGCTGGACAGGCCGGTGACTCTGGTGCCTGTCTATCTGGGCTACGAGCACGTGATGGAGGTGAACACCTACCACAACGAGCTCAAGGGGAGCCGCAAGGAGAAAGAGAGCTTCCTGCAGGTGCTCGGCATCCTGCGCAAGCTGCGCAACTATGGTCGTGGCTTCGTCAACTTCGGCGAGCCGCTGACTCTCAACAGCTACCTGAGCGAACATATCCCCGACTGGAAAGACCATATCGGCGAGGAAGAGCGCCCTGACTGGATGGGGGGTACCGTGAATAAGCTGGCCGAACTGCTGATGACCCGCATCAACGGTGCGGCCGCAGTCAATGGCCTGACCCTGAGCGCGCTGGCCCTGCTGGCCGCCGAGCGCCACGCCCTGACCCGCGACGAGTTGCAGGCCCAGCTCAACACCTATCTGGATCTGCTCAAGACGGTGCCTTACAGCCCGCAGAGCACCATTCCGGATGAGGATGCCAAGACCCTGCTGGATCAGGCGATGGAGCTCAACAAGTTCGAGGTGAGCGAGGACAAGCTGGGGCAGATCATCAGTCTCGACCGCTATCAGGCGATCCTGCTGACCTACTACCGCAACAACATCCTTCACCTGTTTGCCATGCCCTCGCTGGTGGCGGCACTGATCGAGCGGTGCGAGGGGATCTCCCGCAGCGAGATCATGGCCCGCTGCATCGACATCTATCCGCTGCTCAAGACCGAGCTGTTCCTGCGTTATGAAGAGGAGGAGCTGCCGACGCTGGTCGACAGCCTGCTCGATGCCTTGCAGTCCCAACAGTTGATCGAGACCCGCGATGGCGGCTACTGGGTCAATCCGGCCAACCAGATGCGCCTGCTATTACTGGCAGAAAGCATTCAGGAAACCTTGCAACGCTACGCCATCGTACTGACCCGGGTGCTGGCCCAGCCCCATATCGAGGCGGAGCAGCTGGAGGCGGACGGCCTGATGATGGCAGAGCGCCTCGGCACCCTGCACGGCATCAACGCCCCCGAGTTCTTCGACCAGAAGCTGTTCAGCACCCTGATCCACACCTTGCGCAAAGAGGGCTACCTCTCTCCCGAGTGCAAGCCGGATCTCGGCCGCTTCCAGGCGCTGGCCGACAACATAGTGCCGCTGCTGAGCAACAAGATCCGCCGCACCATTCAGGCAGGCAATCAGCTCTAATCTGCAACGCAAACAAAGAAGGCCGCATGATGCGGCCTTCTTTTTTCATTCGGTTTTACTCAGCGCGCGATCATGCCAGCAGTGTGCAGTCGAGTACCAGACCGGCAAACAACAGCACCCCCAACACGCGACCCTCTTTTTATTCAGCGTGGCTCAGTACGTTATCACGCCAGCAGGTAATCGAGCACCAGACCGGCAAACACCAGCGCCCCCACATAGTTGTTGTTGAGAAACGCCTGGAAGCAGGCTTCCCGCTGCCGTTCGCGAATGAGTCGCTGCTGATAGACAAACAGCACCGCCGCCCCCAGCAATCCCCAGTAATACCAGCCCCCCAGCGTCATCAGCTGCCCGACCACCAGCAACAGCAGCAGCGTCGAGAGTTGCAGTGCGCCGATGATCCGTTTGTCATGACGACCAAACAGGATAGCGCTGGATTTAAGGCCGATCTTGAGGTCGTCATCCCGATCCACCATGGCGTACTGGGTATCGTAAGCCACCGTCCAGAGCAGGTTGGCAAAGAAGAGCAACCAGGCCACCAGCGGCAGGGCATCCGCTTGCGCCGCATAGGCCATCGGGATCGACCAGGAGAAGGCCATCCCAAGCACCAGCTGGGGATTGGAGATAAAACGCTTCATGAAGGGATAGCTCACCGCCAGCAGCAGGGCGACAAACGACAGGCCGATGGTGAGCGGATTCATGGTCAGCACCAGCGCAAACGAAATGATCGCCAACACGCAAAAGAGCGCCAGCACCTCCCACGGCTTGACTCTGCCCGTGGGCAAGGGGCGACCAGCGGTGCGTTTGACGTGACCATCGAAGTTGCGATCCGCATAGTCATTGATCACGCACCCTGCCGAGCGCATCAGAAAGACCCCGACCACAAACACGGTCAGCACCCAGAGATTGGGCAGGCCGCCCGCGGCCAGCCATAACGCCCACAGGGTCGGCCACAGCAGCAGCAGGGTTCCGATAGGCTTGTCGACGCGGGCCAACTGCATGTAGGCCAGTCCCCGCTCCTTGGTTAACAGATTCACTCCAGCTCCTTGTCACAGACGAGAGAGGGCAGAAACAGCTCGTGCACCAGCAGTGGCCACTGCCCCAGAAACAGACGGGAACGCCGCCCCCAGACCGTAGCGGCGGGGCAGCGGGGATTGGCGGCGATATCAAAACGGGCCAGTTGCAGATGATCGCGGCGGGCAGGCTCACGGCCAAATACCCGCTCACCCAGTGGCTGCTCGCCAAGCTCGGCAATGCCGCTCCCTTGCAGCGCGCCATCGGCAAACAGGGTCCAGCCCAGTACGGCGGGCCCACGATCCCCGTGCAGGATCACCTCGCGGCAGGTGCCGGCTGACGAGGCCGAATCCACCAGCCACCGCTCATCGGCAGTAAGGGCAACCCGGTGATTGCCCAGCCACTCCACCGAGAAGTGGCGATTGTGCTGGCGCAGACGCCGGGTCATGGAGCCGGGCTCCAGTAGCCAGGGGCGCAAGCTGGCGGGCAACTCACAACAGTCGGGGGCCAGCCACTCGCTTAGCGGCGTGAGGGGAACAGTCAGCCCGGACTTCACAGCTTCACCATCCAGAGATTCCCGTGTTCAGGTTAAAATCCGGTTTATTATCCGTAAATCAATAACGAAATGTAAGAACATCCGTGCTTGACGGCCCCGATGGCAACATCAAAAATGGGTTATCCGTTGCTGATGAGCCATCTAGATGAAGATATTCAAAATTCTGCTGGTGTTGTTACTGGGCTGTGGTGCACTGCAGCAGCAAGCTCTAGCTGAAGATGCGCCGCCCGCAGAGGGAGCTGCCAAGCCCGGTTTCTCCTACCACGCGCTCAACCCCGACATCATTACCAACTACCTGAGTGATAGCAAAACCCTCGGCTATATCCGGGTTACGGTAGAGCTGATGGCCGAAAATGACGCAGATCTCAAACTACTGGAGCAGCATGACCCGCTGATCCGCGATGCCATCATCCGCCTGATTGGCAGTAAAAATGCCGACCAGGTGAAATCTCTGGCCAACAGGGAAGAGCTGCGCAAGGAGTGTGAAGCAGTGGTCAACGAGCTACTGGTGAAAGAGAGTGGCAAGAAAGCGGTCCGCGAGCTTATCTTCACCAAGTTCCTCTACCAGTAATCCCTCCCGAAACAATCGCTTATTGGCATATCGGCCAATAAGCGAGCTTTGTCGGTTTATTCGAAATGAAAATCGATTACAATACGGCCGTCAAGTCGTAGAGGTAGTCGTTATGGGCAGCAAAACCCTGTGTGAATGGCGCCGTCACGAGATCCCTACCGATCTCAAGGCGTTGCGAAAAATCGTCCGCAAACCCAAGTTTGTCTGCGGCAAATGCGCCCGCAGTGCCAATGACAAGGGTTACCTCTGCCAGCCACTGCGCTTGAAAGAGGAGTAATTCACCCCACCAGCGTGCTATTGATCGGTCCAGCTCTGGCGCCCCTGCGCAAATAGCTTGCGCGCCTGGGTATCGTTCGGGCATACGCCGCGATATTCGCCACCGGAGCGGCCCGCCAGATAGAGATGCTCGGGACGGCAATACCAGGCCAATCCCTTCTGATATCCCTGCAACCATCGCTCGGTATCCACCTTGTTGCCACACTGGCCATGATGGAACTCGACCCGCTCGCTGGTGAAGCCCAGCTTGCCATCCGCCTCCCCCACCTCGCTCCACTCCTTCTCGCAGGGATCATCGTTGGAGACACAGCCACCCAGCAGGGCAGCCAACAATATAATGGTGAGTCGCATAGTCATCCTTGCGCGTCATTTGGGCAGTTCATTCTATCCAGCGGCCCACCCCTGACCAAGGGCGAACACTCAGCCGTGTGAGCGCGGCAAAAAAATCAGGCGGGCCCAAAGCCCGCCTGTTCATTCAATACCCTGGTTCACAGGTCATCGAAAGTGTCATCATCCTGCCAGCTTTCATCTTCCCATTGATCCAGCTCTTCTTCCCAGGATTCCGGATCCCACTCGTCATCAGAGGAGTCGTAATCCGGCTTGTGTCCACCCATCTTCACTCTCCTTGGATAGTTCACCCGCACTCCAATTTTATCCGCAATTATCGGGCTCGCCAGTCAGAGTGAGTTCAAAGTTTGACCAGGGTGCGACCGGCGATCTGGCCTTGCGTGATCGCCTCGGCAGCCTCGACCACCTGCTCCAGCCCAATCTCGGTGACCGCCTGTGCAAAAAAGCTGGCCGGAAGATCCCGTGCCAGTCGCCGCCACGCCAGTTGACGACGTTCAAACGGGCACATCACCGAATCGACCCCCTGCAGCCGCACGTTGCGCAGGATAAAGGGCATCACACTGGTCGGCAGATCGAAACCGCCCGCCAGCCCGCAAGCCGCCACTGCGCCGCCATAGTTCATCTGGGCCAACAGCTTGGCCAGCACCTGACTGCCGACGGTATCGATGGCTGCGGCCCACAGCTGCTTCTCCAGCGGTTTGGCGGGCTCCAGCAGCTCGCTGCGCGGCACGATGCGGCTGACACCCAGTGTGGTCAGCATGGCGCCCTGCTCTTCGGGACGACCGGTCAGCGCTGCCACCTGATAGCCAAGAGCCGCCAGCAGGGCGACCGAGGTAGCCCCCACGCCGCCAGCCGCGCCGGTGACCAGCACCTCGCCGCTGTCGGGTGTAATGCCCGCCTCTTCCAGCGCCAGCACGCAGAGCATGGCGGTGAGACCGGCGGTGCCGATGCACATGGCCTGCCGTTCATCCAGCCCGGCGGGCAACGGCACCAGCCAGTCCCCCTTGACCCGCGCCTGTTCGGCCATGCCGCCCCAATGCCCTTCGCCCACGCCCCAACCGGTCAGCACCACCTTGTCGCCGGGCTGATAGCGGCTGTCGGCAGATTCGAGCACGGTACCGGCAAAGTCGATGCCGGGCACCAGCGGCCACTGGCGCACTATCTTGCCCTTGCCGGTGATGGCCAACCCATCCTTGTAGTTGATGGAGCTATAGGTAACCGCCACCCGCACTTCACCTTCCGGCAACTGGCTCTCGGCCAGCCGGGTCAGAGTCGGTACAGTCTTGCCGTCTTGGTTTTCCAGTAACAGAGCCTTGAACATGGTTGCCTCTTTGATGACGTGTGAAACGGAGATCAGCTGCTTTGCCGCTTTTGCAGTTGAAAATCGAGAGCCAGCGCAGTGCCCATCACGGGCTCCCCAGCCAGTTGGCGCAGGATCAACTCGGCAGCCTCCTGCCCCATTTTGCGATAGGGGATCCTGACCGAAGTAAGGGTCGGATAACAGGCGCGCGCCACATCCAGATCGTCAAATCCGGCGATGGCGAGTTTGCCCGGCACATTCAAATGGCGGCGCTGGCACTCGAACAGCACCCCGGCCGCCAGTTCGTCGTTGACGCAGATCAGCGCGTCCAGCTCGGGCCAGCGCAGCAGAAATTCCCCCAGCATGGTGGCGCCGGTGCTGAAGCTGGGCCGCTCAGAGGTATTGATGATGGCATCGGGGGAGAGGTAGTTGTCGAGCAGCGCCTTCTGCCAGCCCTGCATCCGCTGTTGCAACATCCACTGCTCCTGACGGGCGCAGAGAAAACCGATGTTGCGGCAGCCCCGCTCGATGAGGTGGCGAGTCAGCTGATAACCGGCATCGAAGTTGGAGACCCCCACATTCATGTCGATGGGGCTGCGGGCCATGGCGCCCACTTCCACCACCGGCAGGCGGGAGGCTTGCAGGCGGGTGCGGATCGTCTCGCCGGGATCGCCACCAAACAGCACCACCGCCGCCGGATTGTGCTGCAAGAAGCTGGTCAGCAGGCGCTCTTCCTGCTGTTTCAGATGCTGGGCATCCCCCAGCATGATCTGATAACCCTCGTCGAGCAGGGTTTGTTGCAGGCCAGCGATCATCTCGCCACAGCCCGCTTCCGCCAAACTGGGAACGATCACGACAATGGTTTGGGAGGTGGCAGAGGCCAGCGCCCCGGCCGCCCGATTGGGGATATAGCCGAGCTCTTCCACCGCGGCTTCGATACGCTCGCGCATCTTGTCGGAGACCAGTTCGGGGGTGCGCAGGGCACGGGAGACCGTCATGGCCCCCACTCCGGCCAACTGGGCCACATCGTTGAGGGTCACCCGACCCGTGCTACGGCGCTTCTTCGCTTCTGACATCCATCCCATCCTCGACTTGCGGCTGCCCACTTTAAGGCAAAAGTGCGGCACTGACTATTTGCTCAGGGCCGATTCTACCCTCTTTCCCGGATCTCGGGGGCAAGATGACTCCCGTTGATGGATGAAATGATAGCGCTATCACAGTTTCATGTTAGCGCTATCTGATAGCGCTAACTTTCGCGATCACTCTCACAGTTTCACCGCCGCAAGATCGCTAGATTGGCCCCATCTTAACTAGCCGGATCACCACCATGCTGACTCAACTGCTGACCGAGGATGTCATCCGCATCGAACCCGCCGCCCGCGACTGGCGTCACGCCATCGAGCTGGCAACGGCGCCCCTGCTGGCCAATGGCACCATCGAGCCCTCCTACGTGGCTGCGCTGTTTCGCTCTCATGAAGAGCTCGGCCCCTACTACGTACTGGGGCCCGGTCTGGCGATGCCCCATGCCCGCCCCGAAGACGGTGTCAACCGGCTGGGTCTGGGGCTGACCGTCATCAAGCGGGGGGTCAACTTCGACTCCGAGGGCAACGACCCGATCCGGCTGTTGATCACCCTGGCCGCCAGCGACAGCAACTCCCACGTGGAGACCATCGCTCAGCTGGCCGAGCTGTTTATGAATGAAGAGGACGTGGCGGCCATCATCGCGGCTGACACCAAAGACGACATCCTGCGCATTCTGGCGCGCTACTGATCTGCGCCACGGCGCACCTGACAGAGGAAGAGATAATGAAAATTCTGGTTGTATGCGGTCACGGTCTGGGCACCAGCCTGATGATGGAGATGAGCATCAAGAGCATCCTGAAAGAGCTGGCGGTCGATGCCGAAGTGGATCACCGCGATCTGGCCTCCGCCGGCAGTGAAACCGCCGAGATCTTTGTCGCCACCCGCGACATCGCCGAGCAGCTGCAATCCATGGGCGTCAACGGCCGCCTGGTGGCCCTCGACAACATGGTCGACAAGGCCGCGATGAAAGAGAAGCTCGCCACCGCCCTGCGCGAACTGGGCGCCCTCTAAGGATCCTCCATGCGGCCTGCGGGCCGCATCTTCCATTGCCAGGAGCTGACCATGGAATTTTTCAACTTTCTGATGTTTGACGTGCTGTCCGAGCCCGCCGTGCTGGTCGGCCTGATCGCGCTTATCGGCCTGATTGCCCAGAAGAAACCGGTGACCGAGTGCATCAAGGGTACGGTCAAGACCATCATGGGTTTCGTCATTCTGGGGGCCGGTGCCACCCTGGTGATCAACTCGCTGGGTGACTTTGCCGTCATATTCCAGCACGCCTTCGGCATCAAGGGGGTCGTGCCCAACAACGAAGCCATCGTCTCCATCGCCCAGACCTCGTTCGGCAAGGAGATGGCGATGATCATGTTCTTCGCCATGCTGGTAAATATCCTTATCGCCCGTCTGACTCCGTGGAAATTTATCTTCCTGACCGGTCACCACACCCTGTTCATGTCGATGATGGTGGCGGTGATCCTCTCTGCCGGCGGCATGAGCGGCGTGCCGCTGATCGCGGTGGGCAGCCTGGTGGTCGGCGTCGCCATGGTCTTCTTCCCGGCCATCGCCCACCCCTTCATGAAGCAGATCACCGGCTCCGACGACGTGGCGCTGGGCCACTTCTCCACCTGCTCCTACGTGCTCTCCGCCCTGATCGGCGCCAAGTTCGGCAACAAGGCCCACAGCTGCGAAGATGTGCAGGTACCGAAGAGCCTGCTGTTCCTGCGCGATACCCCGGTGGCCATCTCCTTCACCATGGGCATCATCTTCCTGGTGACCTCCGCCTTCGCCGGCCCCGAGTTTGTCTCCAGCGTCGCCAAGGGCAAGCACTGGTTCATGTTCTCCCTGATGCAGTCCATCACCTTCGCCGCCGGTGTCTACGTGATCCTGCAGGGTGTGCGGATGGTCATCGCAGAGATCGTACCGGCCTTCAAGGGGATCTCCGACAAGCTGGTGCCGAACGCCAAGCCGGCTCTCGACTGCCCCATCGTCTTCCCCTACGCCCCCAACGCCGTGCTGATCGGCTTCCTGTCGAGCTTTGCCGCCGGTCTGGTGGGGATGGCGCTGCTCTACGCCATGGGCCTGACCGTCATCATCCCGGGCGTGGTACCGCACTTCTTCGTCGGCGCTGCTGCCGGGGTATTCGGCAACGCAACCGGTGGTCGTCGTGGCGCCATCCTGGGCTCCTTCGCCAACGGCCTGCTGCTGCTCACCATTCTGCCGGTGTTCCTGCTGCCGGTGCTGGGCGACCTCGGCTTCGCCAACACCACCTTCAGCGACTCCGACTTCGGTGTGGTCGGCATCCTGCTGGGACTGATCGTGCGCTAATCCCGGTCATCGCCAACAAAAAACGGAGCGCATCGCGCTCCGTTTTTTTATGGTCGGCCATCGATGATGGATGGCGGGCTGTATGAAAGGCTGAAACTCAGTCGTTCTCCAACGCAGTGAGGCAGTGCGAGAGGGTGCGCGCCAGCGCTCCCTGATTGCGCAGCACCACGGCGCGGGCCTGCTCGCCCATCTCGCGGCGGGCGTTGCCGTCGGCAAACAGCTGGCTCACCCGCTCGCCCAGCTCGGCGGCATCGGCCACGATGGCGGCGCCCCCCTGAGCCACCAGCTGGCGGGTGATGTCGCTGAAGTTGAAGTAGGCGGGCCCAGTCAGGCAGGGCTTGCCGAGCGCCGCCGGTTCCAGCAGGTTGTGACCGCCGATCTTCACCAGACTGCCACCGACGAAGGCCACATCGGCCGCCGCCAGCATCAGCGGCAGCTCACCCATGGTATCGCCGAGATAGACCTTATCCTGTGCTCCAACCGCAGCATGACTGGTGCGCCGCACGCAGCCGTAAGGGGCACACAGCTCGGCCACCCGGTCAAACCGTTCGGGGTGGCGCGGCACCAGAATGAGCAGCGCGTCGGGATGGCGTTTGAGCAGCAGATCGAAGGCGGCCAGCACCTGCTCATCCTCACCCAGATGGGTGCTGGCGGCGATCCAGACCGGCCGCTCGGCGCCCAGCTGCTGGCGCAGGGCGCGCCCCTTGGTCTGCACCTCGTCACCAAACTGGATGTCGAACTTGATGGAGCCGGTCACCGCCAGCCGCGAACGATCGATGCCGAGGCGGGCGAAGCGGTCGGCGTCATCCTGATGCTGACAGAGCAGATGGGTCAACGGCCGGCTCAGGGCGTCGAAGGCGCCGTGGAAACGGGCATAACGCTGGCAGGAGCGTTCGGAAAGACGGGCATTGATGATGGTCACCGGCAAATGGCGCGCCTCGCAGGCGGCCAGCCAGTTGGGCCATAACTCGGTCTCCATCACCCAGAGCGCGCGCGGCTTGAAGGTGTCGAGAAAGGCCGCAATGGCCCAGGGGTAGTCGAGCGGCGCGTAGCGATGGATCACCAGATCCCCCAGCTTGGCAGCCTGATCGGCGCCGGTGCGGGTGGTGGTGGTGAGCAGGATCGGCAGATCGGGCCGCTCCGCCTTGAGGGCGCGAATGAGCGGCGTGATGGCCAGCGTCTCCCCCACGCTCACCGCATGGATCCACAGTGGTGCCTCCTGTCCGGTGGCGGGCAACCGCCCGAGATGCTCGGCCCAGCGCTCGCCAAAGCCGGGCTTGCCCTTCTTTGGCTTGTAGAGGGCCAGCAGCGCCAGCGGCAATCCCAGGTGGATCAGCAGGTTGTAGAGCAGACGATAGGGCATCTTACTGACTCTGCTCCAGCTTCTTGCAGGCATCGACCACCTGCTCCGGTGGCAAGTCGATCAGGCACTTAAGATGACCGAACTTGCAGGTACGCTTGAAGCAGGGGCGGCACTCGATGTCGGTGTGAACGATCTCGACCCGATCCGCCAGCGGCGGGGTGTAGAGCGGCGAAGTGGAGCCATAGACGCCCACCAGCGGCCGGTTGAGGGCGGCGGCGATGTGCATCAGGCCGGAGTCGTTGGAGATGACCCGGCTGGCCAGCGCCATCAGATCGATCGCCTCGTGCAGGCTGGTCTTGCCCGCCAGCACGTGGCAGTTGGGGCGAGTCAGCAGGTTGACCCGATCCCGGATGGTGTTGGCAACCGGCACATCCTTGTTGGAACCGAAGATCCACACCTGCCACCCCTCGTCCAGATGCTGCTGGGCCACCACGGCGTAGTGCCCCTCCGGCCATCGCTTGGCCGGGCCAAACTCGGCACCGGGGCAGAGCACCAGCACCGGGCGGGTGCTATCCAGCCCCAGCCGCTCCAGTGCCTTGCTCTGGTTGATCAGATCGACGTGGAGCGCCGGGTGCGGAATGGTCGGGATATCGGCCCGGCTCTTCATCTGCGCCTTGGGATAGGCGAGCGCCAGATAGCCCTCCACCATCAGCGGGAAGGCGGACTTGTTGCTGCGCAGGTCGTTGAGCAGGCCGTAGCGGCTCTCGCCCTTCCAGCCGGTACGCACCGGAATGCGGGCAAACCAGGGGATCAGCGCCGACTTCATGGAGTTGGGCTGGACGATGGCCTGATCGTACTGCTCGGCCGCCAGCTGCTTGCCGAGGCGGCGGCGCGCCACCAGCTTGAAGTCACCGTGGCCAAGGGGCATGGTGATCGCCTTGTCCACCTCCGGCATCCGCTCCAGCAGGGCGCAGCACCAGGCGGGGGCCATCACGTGCAGTTCGCACTCCGGATGGTTGGCCTTGATCGCCTTGTAGAGGCTCTGGGACATCACCATATCGCCGACCCAGGAGGGGCCGATCACCAATATTTTCATCACGCGTCTTCTCTCGGGACGGGCCCGGCTGTTAATCATCACTGGGCGAGATTATGCCCCAAGAATGACTGGATAAATAACAGAAAACCCTTATCTGGCACCGCCGCCACCTCCTTTTTCAGCGGTGACCTTCTGCCAACCGGGCGAGACGAGACAGGCAAACAACTGGCAGAGACGGGCAATGGCGGCTCTCTCTTTGACCCGTTTTTCCGTTAGAATGGCCCATCAATACGCATTCGCCCCGCCAGCCGGGCAATAACCGTGAGCCCCATTTCGTGAAAAAACCGACTCTGGCTGCCGTTCTGATCGTCAAGAATGAAGCCGACAACCTGCGCAAGTGCCTCGCCTCCCTCGATGGACTGGTGGACGAGATCGTCATTCTGGACTCCGGTAGTCAGGACGAAACCCCGGCGATTGCCGCCGAATTTGGCGCCCGCTTCTTCGTCAACGCCAAGTGGCCAGGCTTTGGCAAACAGCGCCGACTGGCCCAGTCCCATGTGCAGTCCGACTGGGTGCTGTGGCTGGATGCCGACGAGCGGCTCACTCCCGAGCTGAAAACCGCCATCGCCAACGTGATGGCCAATCCGGCCAGCGATACCATCTACTCGCTGCCGCGCCTCTCCTGGGTGTTTGGCCGCTTTATCCGCCACAGCGGCTGGTATCCGGATCGGGTGCTGCGCCTCTATCCCAAGGCGCTCACCAGCTACAACGAGGCGCTGGTCCACGAAAAGGTAGAAGTGCGGGCCAACATGAAGATCGTCAATATTCATGGCGACCTGCTCCACTTCACCTATCGGGACCTGGAGCACTATCTGGTGAAATCCGCCGGTTATGCCCGCGCCTGGGCCGATCAGCGCACCGCTCGCGGCAAGAAGGGCTCTCTCAGTCAGGGGCTGATCCACGCCGTCGGCTGCTTCCTCAAGATGTACCTGCTCAAGGCTGGCTTCCTCGACGGCAAGCAGGGGCTACTGCTGGCGATCCTCTCCGCCCACTCCACCTTCGTCAAATACGCCGACCTCTGGGTGCGCCAGCAGCCGCAGCAGCCGGAATAACCGTCATACGAAACAGGGCCCCGCGGGGCCCTGTTTGCACTGCTGCATACCTTACTTCTGCCAGAAAGGCACCGCCCAGCGGGGCCCAGCTTGCATTGCTGCATAACTTACTTGCGCCAGAAGGGCGCCGCCCAGCGGGCCATCTCCGGCACCATGGCCTTGGGATCGAGCTGACTCATATCCTCAGGATGGTCGCTATCCTCCGGCGGGCTGAAGGCGAGGTGACGCCCTTCGCTGTTAAGGGGTTTCCAGCGCAGCGGAGTGGCGGAGCGGCGCATCGGGAAGAAGCCGATGGTCGGCACGTCGAGCGCCCCGGCAATATGGAGCGGGCCGGTACTGCCTGCAACGAACAGGGCTGCGTTGGCCAACACCTGACAGAACATCGGCAGACCATCGCTGGAGCGGTAGATCCAGCCATTACCACCGTGGGCCAGCAGCTCGGCCGCCAGTTGTTCGGCCATCTTCTCCTCGCCCGGGCCTGCGGTCAGCACGCACTGCAGCTCGGGGCAGGCCTGATTGAGCTTGATGATGATGCGGGCATACTGCTCGATGGAGAGGTTGTTGGCCGAACCGCCGCTACCGGCATGTACCATCAGCCAGGGGCGACTGGCATCGAGCTTGAGCTTGAGTGCCAGCTGCTCGCGCACCTGCCGCAAGGTCTCCTCATCGAACTGCAGGAAGGGGGTCTTGGGCTCCACCACGGCCACCTGCTGATCGGCCAGGAAGCGGCGGATCAGCTCCAGGTTGTACTCGGACTCCGGTTTCTGAGAGCGGGAGCGACGCTGCACCAGTCGCTGGTTGTAGAGCACCTGCGCCAGCTTGGTGGCCGGGGCCAGCCGATAAGGGATGTGCGCCTTCCACACCAGCATGGCATTGCGGGAGTTGGAGAAGAGGCAGATGGACGCGTCGAACGCCGCCGCCTTGATCCGCGCCAGCAGCGCTCGCTGTTGCTCCTTGTCGGCCCGTACGCCCGGATCGATGATCACCTCGTCAATCCAGGGGCAGAGCCGGGCCAGCGGCGCTGTGTAGGCCGGAACCAGGGCAGTCACATGACACGCCATGGAGCCTTTGAGCATGGCGAAACTCGGCCACGCCAGCATAAAGTCACCAATCTTGTCATTGCGAACGACCAGAATACGTTTCATAAAAAATCCCTTTGCTCCCTGTCACCAATGCAGGGAGGCTTGATGCGCGATGGGGTATTCTTGCCTGATGCACTGCTATTCTCAAGCGACGACCTTATAATGCGACCAAATTTCCAGGTTGCAGGACCACAAAGATGACTACCAGGGTGATTTATCCCGGGACGTTTGATCCCGTTACCAATGGCCACGCCGATCTCATCGGCCGCGCCGCCAAGCTGTTTGACGAGGTGGTGGTCGGGGTCGCCAACAGCCCGAGCAAGCGCCCGCTGTTCGATCTGGCAGAACGTGTCCAGCTGGTACAGCAAGTGACCAGCACGCTTCCCAATGTCAAGGTGGTGGGCTTCTCCGGCCTGCTGGTCGATTTCGCAAAAGAGCATCAGGCCAACGTGCTGATCCGTGGCCTGCGCGCCGTCTCCGACTTCGAGTACGAGTTCCAGCTGGCCAACATGAACCGCCGCCTGATGCCCACCCTTGAGAGCGTCTTCCTCACCCCGGCAGAGGAGAACTCCTTTATCTCCTCCACCCTGGTGAAAGAGGTGGCGCTGCACGGCGGTGATATCCGCCAGTTTGTCGACCCGGTAGTGGCCCAGGCCATCGCAGCCAAACAGAAAGGGTGATCCCCTTCCACACTCGCCATTCTCGACGGCAACAACGCACGAGGGCTACCCACGGGTAGCCCTCGTTGTATCTGTCCCATTATGGAGAGGTCAGCCCGCTTTCCGGTTACTGCCGGGCAAACCGCTCGTTCATCTCCTGCACCAGCAGATCGAGCCACTCGTAGCGGCGCCGATACATGGCCCGCTTCTTGGAAGCGATCTCCTCCAGCGGCTTGCGCAGCTGGGCTTGCAGGGCGACGAAGTTGGCATCCACATCCCGGGCGTCGAACTCCTGCCACAGCTCGTCATAATCGGCCTGCAAATTGGCTTTCTGCTTGCTGCTGTAACGCTTGGCCTGAAACACGTGGGCCCGCTTGCGCACCGCCAGCACCTCTGCCGCCCCCATGGCCTGCGCCAGTTGCAGCACCAGTTGCACCAGCAGGGATTTGGGCCGCAGGCCGTGCCCCTCTTTGGTCAGCTCGCGCACCCGATCCTGGGCATTGTCGACCGCAGGCTCCGGCCCCTGCATGGAGCCGATCATCAGCACCAAACGATCCACGCCACCCGCCAGCGAAAAGGCGCAACTGTAGAGGCGCTGCCCCTCACCGTTGACGATAGAGAGGGCCAGCTCAGCCTCGCGGCGGAAGGTGCCATCGTGACGCAGCAGAATGCGGCAGCCGCTCTGGGGATAGTGCCCCAGCACGATCCCCTCGCCCAGATAGAGGGGATCGATCAGCTGCGGGTAGCACTCCAGCAATAACAGATAGTGATTTTCCAGCATCTCGGCCCGTTGGCGGGCGCTGGCACAGGCGAAGCGATAGGGTCGCATCGGCTTGTCGAGCAGTTCGGGGTAAACCGCGGGCAGCGCCTTGAGCGGTTCGGCCTGAAACAGGCTGAAGACCCGGCTCAGCGACTTGCGATAGAGCAGGCTGCGCAGCACGAATTTGCCGCGATTGAAGGTTTTCCGGTCACATCCCTCGGGGTAGAGGAAGCGGGCCATGGATTTTGCGCAATAGCGCTCCTGCCGGGATAAGTATTCCCAGCCTATTGATTTAACTGTCATTTTTATATTCTCAAACCGCCTGAACGGTCGGGATACTAGTGACAGCTGTGCAAATCTTCAACAGAGTGGAAATACGCTGTTACAACTTCCCCCGGATCGGGGCAAAAAGTGCCCTCAGCGCTGGCAATGAGTGCAAAAAACCGTGGTGCGCTGGCCCATTCTTGTCTCGGTCAGCAGGGTGTGACAGTGGAAACAGGGCTGACCGCCACGACCGTAAACCTGCAACTGCTGCACGAAATAGCCCGGCTTGCCATCGGCACTGGTGAAATCCTTGAGAGTGGTGCCGCCCTGGCGAATCGCCTCGGCCAACACCCGCTTGATCTCGGCCACCAGGGTTCCCAGCCGCTCGGCACTGATATTGCCCGCCGCCCGTTTGGGGTGAATGCCGGCAGCATAGAGCGCCTCGTTCGCGTAGATGTTGCCCACCCCGACCACCACCTGATTGTCCATCAGGAACTGTTTGATGGCGGTGCTGCGCCCCTTGGCGCGCTCACGCAGGTAATCAGCACTGAAGGCGTCGGTGAGCGGCTCGGGCCCCAGCTTGGCGAGCAGCGCATGGGCTTCGGCCGGTTCCCGGGTCCAGAGCAGGGCGCCGAAGCGGCGCGGATCGTTGAGCCGCAGCAGCTTGCCATTCTCCAGCTCGATATCCACGTGGTCGTGCTTCTCGGCTGGCGTGCCGATATCCAGCACCCGCAGGCTGCCGGACATCCCCAGATGAAGGATGGCGGTGCCGAAATCGGTCTCCAGCAGCAGATATTTGGCGCGGCGACGCACCCGATGGATGGTGAGGTCCACCAGCTCCTGAATTTCACCGGGGATCGGCCAGCGCAAGCGACCATCACGCACCACCACGCGGGTAACCTTGATGCCGGTGAGCCAGGGAGAGATCCCCTGACGGCTGACTTCAACTTCTGGCAATTCGGGCATGGCTACCTCGCAAGTCAAAAAGTTAGCGGGAGGGACGTAGCAAGTCGCGATACTGCTCGGCGCTCAGGGAGAGCCAGAGACCGGACGGCAATTGGGCACCATATTGGCCGCTGTTCTGATAGAGACCGAACTCGACCGGATCGCTCTGGCCAGCAGTCCACACCTTGATGGTCACCGGGGTGCCACCTACCGCCTCACCTGGGGGCAACAACCAGCCCTGCCAGCGTGCCAAGCGGGCATCCAGCTGCGCCGTGTCGAGCCCTAGATCCGGCACGCTGCGCCAGCCCTGACCAATCCGCTCAATCTGCCAGCTCGGCCCCTGCCAGGTGAGCACCACGGCCTCTTCCGGCAGCAGGGGGCGCGCTCGTTTGGCACTGTTCTCCTGCTGGGCCGTCTCCATACGATGCAATAGAGCGATCACGATCAGCACTACCACTATGATCAGGTTATTCCAGCCTTTGCGGCTCAATTTGAACATGACAAGCCCCCCTTTGAACCGGCAGTGTACTGAATTCGGCGCATAAAAAAACCCGGCACTAAGCCGGGTTTTTGAGAATGCAGCATCAAGCAATTACTTGATTTTGCCTTCTTTGTAGATCACATGCTGGCGAACAACGGGATCAAACTTTTTGATCTCCATTTTTTCGGGCATGGTGCGCTTGTTTTTGGTAGTGGTATAGAAGTGACCAGTACCGGCGCTGGAGTTCAGGCGAATTTTCTCGCGAATACCTTTAGCCATGATCTAATTCCTTATACCTTAACACCGCTGGCGCGCAGTTCAGCCAGAACCACCTCAACGCCACGCTTGTCGATGATACGCATGCCTTTCGCAGATACGCGCAGGCTTACGAAGCGTTTTTCACTCTCAACCCAAAAACGGTGAGTGTGCAGGTTCGGCAGGAAACGACGCTTGGTAGCGTTGTTAGCGTGCGAACGGTTGTTACCAACTGCCGGGCGCTTGCCGGTTACTTGGCATACTCTAGACATGTCAGTCTCTCCAAATCTTACTTCATTGCTCGAGCAAATATCTGCCCCGCTGGCCTTCGATTGCGGGGCAAACAGAAGGCGGCATTTTATACAGCATCCGTGATCAAAGATCAACTAATACGGTGCCAGAGCACAGTTATAGCCAACCGCGCTCGGCAAAAGAGACCGTGATGCCGTCACCGATCACCAAGTGATCCAGCACTCTGATATCGATCAGGGCCAAAGCGGCCGTGATCCGATCCGTGATCTGGCGGTCGGCCCTGCTGGGCTCGGCGACGCCGGACGGGTGATTATGCGCCAGAATCACCGCGGCTGCATTATGTTTGAGCGCGATCTGCACGATTTCTCGTGGCCAGACGCTTGCCGAATCGATGGTGCCGAAAAAAAGCTCAACAAATTGAATGACTCTGTGCTGATTATCGAGCAACAGCAGGGCAAACACCTCCCGTGGGCGATCCCGTAGTTGGGCCTGCAGATAGTCCCGGGTCAGCTGGGGCGAGGTGAGGGCATCGCCCCGCTGCAGCTGCTGCGCCAGATGGCGTTTGGCCATCTCCAGCACCGCCTGCAACTGAGCATATTTGGCCGGGCCAAGGCCGTGTGCCTCGCAGAATGTCCGTTGATCCGCGCCCAGCAAGCTGCGCAAAGAGCCGAATTGATTCAATAGATTACGTGAAAGATCCACTGCACTCAGGCCATTGACGCCAGTGCGCAGAAAGATGGCGAGCAGCTCGGCATCGGAGAGCGCCGCGGGCCCCTGACGCAGCAACTTCTCTCTGGGACGTTCATCTTCCGGCCACTCTTTGATGCTCATTTGTCTCTCCCTCGCCCCTGTTGAGAAAAAACATAGCAAAAAATTGCGCCGGCCAGACCATCCCCTTTGATGCCAACCCCTGTCGTCATCCATTGCCTGTGGTATCTTAGCCGACCAGTCAGAATGAGCCGGATAGAGAAACAGCAGATGAGATTGGCCGATAAACGCATCCTGTTGGGTGTCAGTGGCGGGATCGCCGCCTACAAGAGTGCCGAGCTGGTACGCCGCCTGAAAGATCAGGGCGCCGAAGTGCGGGTGGTGATGACCCGCTCCGCCAAGGAGTTCATCACCCCGCTGACCCTGCAGGCGGTCTCCGGTCATCCGGTGGCCTACAGCCTGCTAGATCCCTCCGCCGAAGCGGGCATGGGCCATATCGAACTGGCCAAGTGGGCCGATCTGGTACTGATCGCCCCCGCCAGCGCCAACCTGATGGCGCGGATGGCAGCAGGCATGGCCGACGAACTGCTGACCACCCTCTGTCTGGCCACTCCGGCGCCCATCGCGCTGGCACCTGCCATGAACCAGCAGATGTATCTCAACGGCGCCACCCAGGCCAACCTCAAGACCCTGGCCAGCCGCGGCATTCTGCTGTGGGGGCCGGATGCCGGCAGCCAGGCCTGTGGCGATGTGGGCCCGGGCCGGATGCTGGATCCCCTCGAACTGGTGGATCGCTGCTGTCAGCAACTGGCTGCCGAGCCCTTGCTGGCAGGCGTCAAACTGCTGCTCACCGCAGGGCCAACCCGCGAGGCGCTCGATCCGGTGCGCTACATCAGCAACCACAGCTCCGGCAAGATGGGCTACGCCATCGCTCGCGCTGCCCGTGAAGCAGGCGCAGAGGTGACGCTGGTGAGCGGCCCGGTGACGCTGGCTACACCTGCTGGCGTGACCCGCATCGATGTCGAGAGCGCCGAGCAGATGCATCAGGCGGTGATGAGCCGGGTCGACGAGTGCGACCTCTTCATCGGCTGCGCCGCGGTGGCCGACTATCGCCCCGAGCAGGTCGCCAGCCAGAAGATCAAGAAGAGCGGCGACAACGACCAGATGGTGGTGAAGCTGGTGAAAAACCCCGACATCATCGCGGCCGTCGGCGCCCTTTCAGACAAACCCTTCACCGTCGGATTTGCCGCCGAAACCGTGGATGTGGAACAATACGCCCTCGACAAGTTGCAGCGTAAGCGGCTGGACATGATCGCCGCCAACGATGTGTCCCGCGAGGGGCAAGGCTTCAACGCCGATGACAACGCCCTGACCGTGTTCTGGCAAGGGGGCCAGGCCCCGCTGCCGCTGGCCGACAAGCTGACGCTGGCCCGTCACCTGATCGCCCTGATTGCGCGCCACTACCGGCACTGAGCGTCCCGAAAGAACAAGACTCACGGCGCCCCGCCTGCCAAGAGGGGCACCAATACAAGATCCAACTGAAAAAGCGATTCATGACTACACAAATTGAACTGAAGATTCTGGATGCCCGTATCGGTACCGAATACCCGCTGCCCGCCTACGCCACTCCCGGCTCTGCCGGCATGGATCTGCGCGCACTGCTGGATGCGCCGCTGACTCTGGCTCCGGGCGATACCACTCTGGTGCCGACCGGTCTGGCCATCCACATCCAGGATCCGGGTCTGTGTGCCACCATCCTGCCCCGCTCCGGCCTCGGCCATAAGCACGGCATCGTGCTGGGCAACCTGGTCGGTCTGATCGATTCCGACTATCAGGGTCAGCTGATGGTTTCGGTCTGGAACCGCGGCAAGGATGAGTTCACCATGCAACCCGGCGAGCGCATCGCCCAGCTGGTGATCATGCCGGTAGTTCAGGCCAGCTTCCAACTGGTCGATGAGTTCAATCAGAGCGAACGGGGTGAAGGCGGTTTTGGTTCTTCTGGTCGCCAATAACAGACCACACCAGCCCGACGGGCGGTGCTTAATAATAGAATCAAGCCATTGTTTTTTTAGGGGAATCCATGGCAAGCAGTAATCAGAAACAGAGTCGGCGCGATCAGATCCTGCAGGCGCTAGCCCATATGCTGGAAACCAGTCCTGGTCAGCGTATCACCACGGCCCGTCTGGCGGCCGAGGTCGGCGTCTCTGAAGCAGCCCTCTATCGACATTTTCCCAGCAAGGCGCGGATGTTCGAGGGGCTGATCGACTTTATCGAGGATTCCCTGCTGTCACGGGTCAATCTGATCATGGCGGAAGAGAAAGACACCATGGCGCGCTGCCACCACATTCTGCAGCTGCTGCTGGTGTTCGCCGAGCGCAATCCCGGCATTACCCGCATCCTCAATGGCGACGCCCTGCTGGGTGAGCACGATCGGCTGCGGGATCGTATCAGCATCCTGTTCGACAAGCTGGAGACCCAGATCAAACAGGTGCTGCGCGAGAAGCGGCTGCGCGAGGGTCAGGGCTTCCAGCTCGACGAGACCATGCTGGCCAATCTGCTGCTGGCCTACACCGAAGGCCGCATCAGCCAGTTTGTCCGCTCCGAGTTCAAGCTCAAGCCGACCGCCGGTTTCGAAGATCAGTGGCAATTTATCCGCAGCCAACTGCTGCAGAGCTGATGGTTTTTTTCGCATCATTCAGCAAAAAGAAGGGAGGCTTTGGCCTCCCTTCTTTTTTGTGTCAGGTTTTTATGGCAGAAAAGAAGTACCAGATGCGACCCGTACTGTCGCGCTGCGGTGTTAGATTTATCCACCATAAACCTTTTAGAACCTGACAGGACATCCTATGGAACCCGAAATCATTACCGAAGCGCAGACCTGGCTGGTCAATAATCAGGGACTGCTGATCGAATACGGCGTCAATATCGCCGCCGCCCTGTTGACCCTGCTGGTCGGCTATATCGCCGCCAACCTCATCAGCGGTGGCGTGGTCAAGGTGATGCAGGCCCGCAAGCTGGACACCACAGTCACCCACTTCGTCGGCAGCATCCTCAAATACGCCATTCTGGTGTTCGTAGTGATCGCCGCGCTGGGCCGTGTCGGCGTGCAGACCGCCTCCTTCGTCGCCATTATCGGTGCCGCCGGTCTGGCCATAGGTCTGGCGCTGCAAGGCTCGCTCTCCAACTTCGCTGCCGGCTTCCTGCTGATCATCTTCCGCCCCATCAAGGCGGGCGAGTTCATCGAAGTGGCAGGTACCGCGGGTGTCGTGCAGTCCGTTCAGCTCTTTACCACCACCCTCACCTCAGGTGACAACAAGATGGTGGTAGTACCGAACTCCGCCATCCTCAACGGCACCATCGTCAACTACTCGCGTATGGATACCCGCCGCGTCGATATGACCTTTGGCATCGGCTACGGTTCTGACCTGCGCAAGGCCAAACAGATCCTCGAGCGTCTGGTAAGCGAAGAGCCGCGTATCCTGAAAGATCCGGCAGCCACCATCGCCGTTGCCGCGCTGGCCGACTCCTCGGTCAATATCGTGGTGCGCCCCTGGGTGAAAACCGCTGACTACTGGGGTGTCTGGTTCGACTTCCACGAGAAGGTGAAACTGACCTTTGATGCCGAAGGCATCGAGATCCCCTTCCCGCAGATGGTGATGCACATGCAAAAACCGCAGGCGTGATCGCGGTTCTGCTGCAACAGACAATGCCAGCCTTCGGGCTGGCATTGTCGTTTCTGGCCCCAGCCCATGGCCATGTCGGTGCATAACCACGCCAACAGGATGAAAACAATTTCAGGCTATCGGGGTGGCCCCAATCATGAGCAAGCGCAAGATCCGCCTTGCTTTCGTGACACATAATCCCAATGTTCTGGTTGTATGCTCCCGACAGTGACCCATTGCGGTAAAAGACAATCGGTAAAAATCTGTTACACGGGCCGCCCGATCGGCTCGCTATAATGCTCGGATAATAAGGTTTGGCGGGACCTTGCCTTCAAGGTTCAAACACAACTTGGCATTTCAGGAATCCTATGAAAAACATCAATCCAACCCAAACCCAGGCCTGGCAGGCACTGGAAGCCCACTTTGCAGCAAACAAAGAGACCCGACTCAAGGATCTGTTCGCGCAGGACCCGAAGCGCTTTGACAAGTTTTCCCTTACCTTCGGCGGCGACATTCTGGTTGATTACTCGAAGAACCTGATCACCGAAGAAACCCTCAAGTTGCTGGTTGATCTGGCCAAAGAGACCGATCTTCGCAGCGCAATCGATGCCATGTTCAATGGCGACAAGATCAACATGACCGAAGGGCGCTCCGTACTGCACGTGGCCCTGCGCAACCGCTCCGACCGCCCCATCGAGTGCGATGGCAAGGACGTGATGCCGGAAGTGAACGCCGTACTGGCCAAGATGAAGGGCTTCTGCGAGAAGGTAATCGGAGGCGAGTGGAAAGGCTACACCGGCAAGGCGATCCAGCACGTGGTCAACATCGGTATCGGTGGCTCAGATCTGGGCCCGGTAATGATCACCGAGGCACTGCGCCCTTACAAAAACCACCTGCAGATGCACTTCGTCTCCAACGTCGATGGCACCCATATCGCCGAGACCCTGAAGAAGATCGATCCGGAAACCACCCTGTTCCTGGTGGCCTCCAAGACCTTCACTACCCAGGAGACCATGACCAACGCCCTGACCGCCCGTGACTGGTTCATCAATATCGCCGGTGACAAGGCCCACGTTGCCAAGCACTTCGCTGCGCTGTCTACCAATGGCAAGGCCGTGGCCGAGTTCGGCATCGACACCAACAACATGTTCGAGTTCTGGGACTGGGTTGGCGGCCGCTACTCCTCCTGGTCTGCCATCGGCATGCCCATCGCCCTGTCTGTCGGTTTCGAGAACTTCGAAGCCCTGCTGCAAGGCGCCTTCGAGATGGACATGCACTTCGCCACTGCCTCCTATGAGCAGAACGTGCCGGTGCTGCTGGCCCTGATTGGCCTGTGGTACAACAACTTCTACGGTGCCGAGTCCGAAGCCATCCTGCCGTACGATCAGTACATGCACCGCTTCCCTGCCTACTTCCAGCAGGGCAACATGGAGTCCAACGGCAAGTACGTGGATCGCAACGGCAAGCCGGTTGACTACCAGACTGGCCCCATCATCTGGGGTGAGCCGGGCACCAACGGCCAGCACGCCTTCTACCAGCTGATCCACCAGGGCACCAAGCTGATCCCCTGCGACTTCCTGGCGCCGGCCATCAGCCACAACCCGATCGGTGACCACCATCCGAAACTGCTGGCCAACTTCTTCGCCCAGACCGAGGCGCTGGCCTTTGGCAAGAGCAAGGAAGAGGTCGAAGCCGAGTTCCTGGCTGCTGGCAAAACCCTTGAGCAGGTCAAGGATCTGGTGCCGTTCAAAGTGTTTGAAGGCAACCGCCCGACCAACTCCATCCTGTTCAAGAGCCTGACCCCGAAGACGCTTGGCTCTTTGATTGCCATGTACGAGCACAAGATCTTCGTACAGGGCGCAATCTGGAACATCTTCAGCTTCGACCAGTGGGGCGTGGAGCTGGGCAAACAGCTGGCCAACAAGATCCTGCCGGAGCTGGGCAACAACGAGGCTGTCACCAGCCACGACTGCTCCACCAACGGTCTGATCAACACCTGGAAAGCGTGGAAAGCCTGATTTATCCAGCCTTTCTAAATGCAAAAGCCCCGCTCGATGAGCGGGGCTTTTTTATCACTGTCAGGCTGATTTTTCTGGCTGGCCGGTCGGGTGTCCAGTCCGACCGGCGACGGGGATCGTCATCCCCGCCCCTTCATCATCCAGCCCGATGCAGGCTTAACCGCCAACGGCGATGCGTTTCATGTCCTTCATGTAACCGCGCAGTACCTGGCCGATTTTTTCGATCGGGTGGTTGCGGGTCGCTTCGTTGGCCGCCAGCAGCGCCAGGTTATCCACGCTCTGCCCTTCCGCCTTGCTGGCACCCAGATCACCCGCTTTCAGGGTCGGCATGAAGTGCTCGCGCAGCAAGGGCACGGCGGCGTTGGCGAACAGGTAATTGCCGTACTCGGCGGTGTCGGAGATAACCACGTTCATCTCGTACAGGCGTTTGCGGGCAACGGTGTTGGCGATCAGCGGCAGCTCGTGCAGGGATTCGTAGTAGGCAGACTCCTCGTAGATACCGGAAGCCACCATGGTCTCGAACGCCAGCTCCACACCCGCCTTGACCATGGCCACCATCACCACGCCATTGTCGAAGTACTCCTGCTCGGCAATCTTGCCTGCAAACGCCGGGGCGTTTTCGAAGGCGGATTTACCTGTCTCTTCACGCCAGCCGAACAGCTTGGCATCGTCTTCGGCCCAGTCGGCCATCATGCCGCGGGAAAACTCACCGGCGATGATGTCGTCCATATGCTTCTCGAACAGCGGGCGCATCAGGGTCTTGAGCTGCTCGGAGAGCTCGAAGGCGCGCAGCTTGGCCGGGTTAGACAGGCGGTCCATCATCAGGCTGATGCCACCCTGTTTCAGAGCTTCGGTGATGGTCTCCCAACCGAACTGGATCAGCTTGCCGGCGTAGGCCGGGTCGGTCCCTTCGGCAACCAGTTTGTCGTAGCAGAGCAGGGAACCGGCCTGCAGCATACCGCAGAGGATAGTCTGCTCGCCCATCAGGTCGGATTTCACTTCCGCCACGAAGGAGGATTCAAGCACCCCGGCACGGTCGCCTCCAGTGGCAGAGGCCCACGCCTTGGCGATGGCCATGCCTTCACCTTTCGGGTCATTTTCCGGGTGAACCGCGATCAGGGTCGGTACACCGAAACCGCGCTTGTACTCTTCACGCACTTCGGTACCCGGGCACTTGGGCGCTACCATCACGACGGTCAGGTCGGCACGGATCTGCTGACCCTCTTCCACCACGTTGAAGCCGTGGGAGTAGCCCAGCGCAGCGCCCTGCTTCATCAGCGGCATCACGGTTTTCACTACGTCGGAGTGCTGCTTGTCCGGGGTCAGGTTCAGCACCAGATCGGCAGTCGGGATCAGCTCTTCATAGGTGCCGACCACGAAGCCGTTGTCGGTTGCTTTCTGCCAGGAGGCGCGCTTCTCGGTGATGGCGGCTTTGCGCAGGGCGTAGGAGATATCCAGCCCGGAGTCGCGCATGTTTAGCCCCTGGTTCAAGCCTTGGGCACCACAGCCCACAATCACCACCTTCTTGCCCTTCAGCACGTCGCAGCCGTCGGCAAATTCCGCCCGCTGCATGAAACGACACTTGCCCAGTTGGGCCAACTGCTGACGCAGGTTCAAGGTGTTGAAATAGTTAGCCATGGTGATTGCTCCGTTCGATTGATTCCATGCCGGGTAGCGGCGTTGTCAGAACCACTATAGCGCGGGACACTTATTGCCTGAACTGATATATTCGAAATAGTACGTTGCAATAACTGAAACACTCACTCTTCATAATTGCCTGCTTAATGTACCGCGAGATGGCAGAAACAAGCCGCCAACCGCTGGATATCGGGCACACAAGCCGCGCCAGGAGCTGAAAGATGGACCTTCGCAATCTCGAACTGTTTCTCCACCTCGCCGACTCCCTCCACTTCGGCAAGAGCGCCGACGCCATGGCGGTGAGCCCCTCGACGCTCAGCCGCGCCATCCAGCGGCTGGAGCAGGAGACCGGCTGCATCCTGTTCGAGCGGGACAACCGCTCGGTGCGGCTCACCCCTGCGGGCGAGAAGCTGCGCGAGTTCGGCGGCGGCCTGTTGCAGGAGTGGCATCAGCTCAAGCAGGAGCTCAAACGCAGCGATGAACCGCTGCAGGGGCGGCTGCGGGTGTTCTGCTCGGTCACTGCCAGCTACTTTCTGCTGCCCGAGGTACTGGAGCGCTTTCGCCGCCGCTACCCCCAGCTGGAGATCAAGCTGGAGACCGGCGACCCGGCGCTGGCGGTGGACAAGATCCTGGCCGACGAGGCCGATCTCGCCATCGCCGCCCGCCCCGATGCCCTGCCCGCCAAGCTGGAGTTCGCCAGCCTGCAGTTGGTGCCGCTGGTCTTTATCGCGCCGCGCAATGCCCCCCAGCTGAACCAGTGGTTCCGCCAGGGTGAGCCGGACTGGGAGCAGCTGCCGGTCATCCTCTCCGAGCAGGGCTTGGCCCGCAAACGCAGCGATCAGTGGTTTCGCAACAAGGGGATAGCGCCCAACATCTATGCCGAAGTGGCGGGTAACGAGGGGATTGTCGCCATGGTGGCGCTCGGTTGTGGCGTAGGATTGGTACCGGCGGCGGTGATCGACCACAGCCCGCTCGGCGACAAGGTGCGGATCGTCGATCTCAAACCCGCCTTCAAGCCATTTGATGTAGGGATAGGAGTACTCAAGAAGCGGCTGGAAGAGCCACTGATCCGCGCCTTCTGGGATACCGCGCAGAATCAGGGTTCACAGCGCTGAGACCGGTTTATAGATAAGAGCCGGATCGGCCATCATGACGCGACTGGGCAGCGGCAGGTCGGGGTTGTGCAGCTCGAGGCGCACCCGCTTATCCAGTTTCAGCCGCCGAATGGTGCTGCCAAATCCCTCTTCAAAGACCCGGTCAAAAGCACCAGACTGCCGCGCCCGCTGCAGGCCTAGCTCGATCCGCTTGGCCAATTCGGGATGCTGGGGAGAGACGAAAAACAGCAACGCCAGCGGATAGCGAAATACCAGATGGGGCTCGATGGCGAGATCCGGACGCTGTCTGAGTTCATCCTCGATCTCGATGACCGAGCGCAGGAAGCAGTCAAAGCGCTGCTTGCGCAGCATGTTGAAGAGCGCCTCATAAAGATTGCCCACCGTCACCTTGAGACCGTTGGCCCGTAGCAGCTGGGTGTCTGGCCAGGATCTGTGCTGACCGATGGAGAGCCCGGCGCGATGCCAGTCTGCCAACGATCCGATCGTGGCAAAACGCTCCTCATCCCCCTGCCGGATGAGACAAACCCGCCATCCCAGCAGCCCCTTGGCCAGCGGAATGTGTACTGCCAGCAACTCCCTCTCTCGCTCACCATCGGGGGCAAAGACACCGACCTGAACCAGCTCGCCGCTACGCAGCTCCTTCACCGCCCGCCCCTGCTCCATTTGCGGGCTGGAAACCAGTCGGTAGGGGCCATATTCGAGCACGGTGAGATCGAGGGAGAGGCGCAGCAACTGGACGACTGCGGGGTTGGGATGCTCCAGCAGCAGATGCCAAGCGCGGATAGGCTGCTCGGTTGCCGATACGCCAACCGCCCACAGTGCCATGCACCACCACCAGACTCTGATCATCCCGTGCACCATCCGTGTCTCGTGCTTCTCGCCATACTATAACGCCAGCCAGCCCCTCAACGGTCCCCTCTCTGAAAGATGTGTGAGGGCTCTCCCGTCAGTTTCGTGTCAGAAGTGACAATAGGCAAACCCGGCAGGTCACCGCAGACTGGGCGTTCATCAACAAACGCCAAGGCGCAGGGAGGAGAACCATGAAACAGCATCTGGTAGAGATCAAGGGTTCGACCCTGTTTGACGAGTATCTGCAAAGCATGGGGGTGCCCAGCACGGCGCTGGACCGGGAGCAGGATATCTATCTGCAGGAACGCTACCTGGGTGCCATTCGCCGGGTGCAGGGCGAACTGCGCTTTTATCTACGAGCCAATGCCCTGAACAAACGGTGATCTGGAGCCGGTCACAGAACCCGCAGCAAAGGCGTATTAGACTGGTATCTTCCCCCTTTTGTCGGGAGTGCCCATGAAAGCAAGCGGTCTGGACCGGCTGTTCAAACCCCAATCAATCGCCGTGATCGGCGCCTCGACCGACCCGCTCAAGGCGGGTCATGTGATCGTGCGCCACCTGCTGGCGGGCCAGTTCAAAGGGCCCATCCTCCCTGTCACCCCGCGCAGCAAGGCGGTGGCCGGCGTGCTGGCCTATCCAGATATCGCCAGCCTGCCGCTAACCCCGGATCTCGCCATCATCTGCACCAGACGGGAACGGGTCTTGCCGTTGCTGGAAGCGCTCGGCCAAAAGGGGACGGGCGCGGCTATCATACTGGCCGCCGACTTTTCCCCCGAAGAGCGGCTGGAGCTGAAACGGGTCTGCCAGCAATATGGCATTCGCCTGCTCGGCCCCAACAGCATGGGGATGCTGCTGCCCGGCCAGGGGATCAACGCCAGCTTTTCCCCCATTGCCGCCAAGCCGGGACAGGTCGCCTTTCTGTCGCAATCTGCCGCCGTCAGCACCACCATTCTGGATTGGGCCAAGCAGCATGAACTGGGCTTTTCCGCCTTTATCTCCCTTGGTGATCACTGCGACATCGACTTCGGCCAGCTGCTGGATCAACTCTCCCGCGACAGCGTCACCCGCGCCATCTTGATCTACATGGACAAGTTGCACGACGCCCGCCATTTTCTCTCGGCGGCGCGGGCAGCCTCGCGCAACAAGCCGATCCTGGTACTGAAAAGCGGGCGCCACGAACCGGCCCACGGTCTCGACAATGTCTATGATGCCGCCATCCGCCGTGCTGGCATGCTGCGGGTACGGGATACCCACGAACTGTTTGCCGCGGTCGAAACCCTCAGCCACTCCATGACCCTCAAGGGGGAGCGGCTTGCCATCATCTCCAACGGCCGCGGACTGGCCAATATGGCGGTGGATGTGCTGCTGGAGCGCGGCGGCAAGCTGGCTCGCCCGCCGCTCGATATTGGCAGTGATGCCACTATCACCACCTATCAGGAGGCGCTGGACAACGTGCTGCAAGAGGATGGCATCGACGCCATCCTGATCATCCACGCCCCCTCGCTCACGGCACCGAGCGCGCCGCTGGCCAGCCATCTTATCGCCCATCTGAAACAACACCCCAGAGCACGCCGTTTCAATATCCTCACCAACTGGGCGGGCGAATACTCGGCGCAAGAGGGGCGCAAACTCTTTACTGAAGCGGGCTTCCCGACCTACCGCACACCAGAAAGCGCCATGGCCGCCTTCATGCACATGGTGGAGTACCGTCGCAACCAGAAGCAGCTGATGGAAACCCCGGCATCACTGCACGGCAACCAGCTTGATGTCGAGCTGTGCCAGCAGCTGATCCGCCAGGCGCAGGAGCGCAAACAGCTAAGATTGGATACCCATCTGGTGCACCCGATTTTACAAGCCGCAGGGCTCGCCACCCTGCCCACCTGGATCGTCACCGACGCCATCGAGGCGACCCTCACCGCCGAGCAGATCGGCTATCCGGTGGCGGTGAAACTGCGCTCCCCCGACATCCTCCACAAATCTGCCGTGCACGGCGTGGTACTCAACCTGCGCACCTCGGCCGAAGTGGCACAAGCCGCAGATGCCATCCTGGACAGGGTCAAACAGCATGATCCGGGCGCCCGCATCGAAGGCTTGCTGGTGCAGCGCATGGCTCGCCGCAGCGGCGGCCTAGAGCTGCGGGTACGTATCCAGCAAGACGCCATCTTTGGCCCCGTCATTCTGCTGGGTGAGTCGGGTGCGGCGCCGCAAGAGATGGTGGCTGCCTTGCCACCGCTCAATCAGGCGCTGGCTCGTTACCAGATCATCGGTGCACTCAAGAGCCGTAAAATCCGCGAGCAGGCGACGCCGGAACGACTGGATATCGATGCCTTGGGCCAAGTGCTTTGCCAGCTCTCCGAACTATTGCTCGCCTTTCCAGAGATTCAGGAGCTGGATCTGCACCCGCTGCAAGCGTGCGGTGCCGAAATGGTGGTGCTGGATGCCAGCCTCACGCTGGCTGACCCCGCCCTCCCGGCCAGCAACCGACTGGCTATCCGCCCCTATCCTACCGAACTGGAGGAGGGTGCCTGGCTTAAAGATCAGCGCCATATCCTGCTGCGCCCCATTCGCCCGGAAGATGAACCGGCCCACAAACAGTTCGTGCTGCGGGTCTCCGATGAAGACAGGTACAAACGCTTCTTTGCCGATGTGGGTGAGCTGGGCCATGAAGAGCTGGCTCGCATGACCCAGATCGATTACGACCGGGAGATGGCTTTCGTAGCGGTGGGGCAAGAGGGCGAGCTGCAGGATCAGATCCTCGGCGTGGTACGCGCCATTTCGACCCCGGACCAGAGCGATGCCGAGTTTGCCATTCTGGTGCGATCGGACTTGAAAGGAGTGGGGCTCGGCAAATTGATGATGGAGAAGATCATCCGCTACGCCAAAGAGCAGGGGATTGGCCAGATATCCGGCATGACCATGCCAAGCAATCGCGGCATGGTCAACCTCGCCAAACGGCTGGGCTTCAAGATCGATGTACAGATGGAGGAGGGGGTCGTCTATATGGAACTGCCCTGTAACCAACAGGCGGCAGAAGCCTGATTTGGCCGCCAGTAAACTCGCTCAAATGGCTGATAAGGCTCGGAGATAGCCAGAAAATGGTGGGATTAATCGGCTATCTGGCTCTCTTACTTGACAGGGAAAGCCAGATATTGGTGGTTTAACACGCTAAAAACACAAAGCCCGTTCGTGAAGCCGGGCTTTTGTATTCGTTCTGGTGTGCAAATCTGGAGGTCACTGGGTAAAGAGCGCCCATAGCAAAAAGGCCTTCCCAATCGGGAAGGCCTTCAAATTAGTGGCGGAGCGGACGGGACTCGAACCCGCGACCCCCGGCGTGACAGGCCGGTATTCTAACCGACTGAACTACCGCTCCGCATTCGGTTAGCTTTCGCTAAATCTTTTGCTGCCTCTTCTGAGGTGTCATCCTCGCAGCCAGTGACATGATTCTTCACATCGCTGTTTAAATTGGTGCCTGGCAGTGTCCTACTCTCGCATGGCGAATGCCACACTACCATCGGCGCTACCGCGTTTCACTTCTGAGTTCGGCATGGGATCAGGTGGTTCCACGGCGCTATGGCCGCCAGGCAAATTCTTCATCTAGAAAGCTGACGTGAGTAGTGATGTTGCGCTTGGCTTGTCACTATCACTGAATTAGTTAGTAGTTCGCTTAGGTTTGCTACAAGCCTTAGAAC
>NZ_CDDH01000109.1 GCF_000819725.1 Aeromonas australiensis
GGTTTGTCAGCAGTCTGAGGGCTCCCGCGGGAGCCCTCTTTGCATCTCGTGACGGCGGCAATCAGGCGTTGCCCTGGGTCTTGAGCTTGAGTTCGGCGGCGAAATTGAGCATCCGGTCGAGCGGGATGAGGGCCTTTACCCGCAGCGCTTCATCGACATGGATCTCGTGGCGCTCGGCACCATCGGTGAGGGCCTCCTTGATCGCCACCAGACCGTTCATCGCCATCCAGGGGCAGTGGGCGCAGCTGCGGCAGGTGGCGCCATCACCACCGGTCGGTGCTTCCACCATCTCTTTCTCCGGACAAGCCTGCTGCATCTTGTAGAAGATGCCCCGGTCGGTAGCCACGATCAGCTTCTGCTGGGGCAGCTCCTTGGCCGCCTTGATCAGCTGACTGGTGGAGCCCACCGCATCAGCCAGCTCGATCACCGAGGCGGGGGATTCCGGATGAACCAGCACGGCGGCGTCCGGATTCTGCTCTTTCAGCTCGCGCAGGGCACGGGCCTTGAACTCGTCGTGGACGATGCAGTGGCCCTGCCAGCGCAGCATCTGCGCTCCGGTTTTCTTCTCGATATAGGCACCCAGATGGCGATCCGGGCCCCAGATGATCTTGTGACCCAGACTGTCGAGGTGCTCGACGATCTCCAGCGCGATGCTGGAGGTAACAACCCAGTCAGCCCGCGCTTTGACCGCAGCCGAGGTATTGGCGTAGACCACCACGGTATGATCCGGGTTGGCATCGCAAAACGCTGAAAACTGCTCGATGGGACAGCCCAGATCGAGGGAGCATTCGGCTTCCAAAGTTGGCATCAGCACCCGCTTGTGGGGGCTCAGGATCTTGGAGGTTTCGCCCATAAAGCGCACCCCGGCGACGATCAGGGTCTGCGCCTCGTGATCGCGGCCAAAGCGGGCCATCTCCAGCGAGTCACCGACGAAACCACCGGTGGCTTCGGCCAGCGCCTGGATCTCGGGATCCGTGTAGTAGTGGGCAACCAGTACCGCCTTGCGCTCCTTGAGCAGCGCCTTGATTTCTGTGGTCAAGGTCGTTCTCTGCTCGGCGCTCAGGGGGAGAGGTTTGGCCGGAAAGGGGTAGTCCATATCGACTACCGGTGGGACACTGCTCAGTGCATTGCTCATTGCGACTGTTCCATCAACGCTCGGTAAGGCAAAAATTATAACCAGAAGCTGGCTGCAAACCCATCAACAAATCGGGTGAGCGACAAGTAGGGGAATATACTCAACTTATTCGTTGTTACTCTTGCCATAAGGAGTCATCGCATGAAGCAACGTTCCCTCAAGTTCAAGCTGTTGTGTCTTACCATGGGGCTGTTTCTACTGACCGGGCTGGCTATGACCCTGTTACAGTCAGCTTCTTTCAGCTCCCTTCGCAACATGGTGATGAGCCAGACCAGCGATGCACTGGAAGAGGAGGTCTCCCGCAGCCTGCAGTATCAGGCGGAGCGCTATGCCATTCAGATTGCCTCGCTGATGCAGAACTCCTACCAGATCCCCCTGACCGTAGCCGCCCAGATTGAAGCCGGGATAGCCAAGCCGGAACTGCGGTTGTCGCGACCCCAAGTCGAATCTCTGCTCGGCAGCAGCTTGCAGCAGGCGAGCGGGATCAGCGCCATCTACGCCCAGTTTGAGCCGGATGGCTATGACGGCGAGGATGGCAACTGGCTGGACGGGGCCAGCCACTCGGTGGCAGGCAAGGGGAGTCTGGAGATCTACTTCACCAAGGAGCAGGGGGACGCCGTTATCCAACAGCCGGTGGATGCCGCCACCAGCGAGGCCAAATTCGATACCTCTCTCAACGAATTCGGCATTCGCAACAGCGAGTGGTATCTCTGTGGTCGCGATACCCGCCGGCCCTGTCTGATGGAACCCTACCTCTATGAAATCAGTCCGGGTAACGAAATGTTGATGACCAGCCTGACGGTGCCTCTGCTGAAAGAGGGCAAGTTTGTCGGGCTGGCCGGGGTGGATATGAACCTGCCCATCTTCCAGCAACTGGCCGAAAACCTTGGCAAGAGCCTCTATGACAACAAGGCGGATGTGACCCTGGTCAGCAAGATGGGGCTGATTGTGGGCAGCAACCGCTATGCCGACAAACTGGGCCGGCCGCTCAAGGAGGTGGGCCTGAGCCTGCCTGACGGTCAGCCGGTCAGCAGCGACAGTGACTTTATTCTTCATCAGCCGATCCGGATCGATGCCGCCAATACCCAGTGGTGGTTGATGATCAAGGTGCCCAAGGCGCTGGCGCTCGGCAAGGCACACACCATCAGCAACGAACTGGGTGCCCTGCTGGTGGATGGCCAGCGGCAGCAGACCATGGTTATGGGCGGGATCACTGTGCTGGTGCTGGGCTTGTTGGTCTGGTTTATCCAGACTATTACCGCGCCCCTCTCTCTTATCAGTCGTCATGTAAGTTATCTCTCCAGCAATGAGGGGGATTTGACCCAGCAGATGGAGATCGACACCCATCAGGAGTTGATCGATCTGGGGTCCCAGCTCAATGCCTTCCTCGGCAAGCTGCGGGGCATGGTGCAAATGAGCAAGGGGATTGGTCAGCAGGTCTACCAGCAGGCGCGGGAGATGAAACATACCGCCGACACCATGCGCAACAGTCTTGATGAACAGCATCTGGAGCTGGAGAGCGTAGTGAGCGCCATGCATCAGATGAGCACCACGGCAGTCAGCGTGGCGGGTTATGCCGAGCAGGCGGCGCAGGAGTCGGAAGCGGCGACCCACCACATCAATGCCGCCCAGCAGACCCTGAGCCATGCCCGCAACGAGATCCACACCCTGGTGGGCGATATGCATGAGGCAGACAAGGCGGTGGCGCTGGTGGCCCAGCGCAGCACCAATATCAGCCGGATCCTCGATGTGATCCGCGCCATCGCCGAGCAGACCAACCTGCTGGCCCTCAACGCCGCCATCGAAGCAGCACGGGCGGGTGATATGGGGCGCGGTTTTGCTGTGGTGGCGGACGAGGTACGGGCGCTGGCCAACAAGACTCGTGAATCGACCGACGAGATCGGCCAGCTGATTGGTAGCCTGCAGACCGAGGTGAGCAGCAGTCAACGTCTGATGAATACCGGCATCGAGCGCTCCACCACCACGGTGCAGGGCACCGAGCAGGCGTTCGAGGCGCTCAATCGGGTGGTGGCCCAGATCCAGCAGATCCACGACCACATCAGTCAGGTGGCCACCGCCGCTGAGCAGCAGAGCGCCGTCAGTGACGATATCAACAAGAATTTGATGCGCATTGGCGATACCGCCAATGTGATTGGGCAGGAGGCCAGCTCCAGCCATCAACTGAGCGAAGCGCTGGAGCAAGCGGCCACGGCGCTCGCCAGTCAGCTTGATCGGCTGCGTACCTGAGTCGTTGCCAGAGAGAGAAAAGCCCGCGAGCGATCGCGGGCTTTTTTATGACTCGATGGCAGAGTTGCGTCAGTTGCGGGGTTCAACCAGCAGGATGTGGGAATCGGCCCCCACTACCTTGACCTTGCTGCCCGCAGGTAGCGACTCGTCGCAGCGCACCGTCCAGACCGTGTCGTCCAGATGCACCCGACTGGTACCTTGGGTGACGTCATCCAGCAGGGTCAGCTCGCGGCCCATATAGCTCTGCATCCGCTCGTTGATGGTGCTGGCGGCATCCTGACCCGAGTTGTCACGCTGGTGTTGCCAGCGCCACCAGGCCCAGGTGGTGAGCAGGGATTGCACCGCAAACAGCAGCAGCTGCGCCTGCCAGCCGAAGGGCCAGAGCAGCAGCAACAGACCCACCTCCAGCGCGGCGATGCCGGTCCAGAGCAGAAAGCCCACCGACCCCAGCACCTCGATGGCCAGCAAAACGAAGCCGAGCCCGAGCCAGTGCCAGTGGGTCAGCCCCTCCAGCAGGGCTGTCATGACTTGCTGCCCTTGCCATCTTTGTTGAACAGCTCGGCCATGCCGGCGACGGCGCCGATCAGGCTGCCTGCCTCCAGCGGCATCATGACGATCTTGCTGTTGGGACCTTCACCGATGCGGGCCAGCGCCTCGGTATATTTCTGGGCCACGAAGTAGTTGATGGCCTGCAGATCCCCTTCCGCAATCGCCTGGGAGACCATGTGGGTCGCCTTGGCTTCCGCCTCGGCAGCCCGCTCCCGCGCTTCGGCGGCGAGGAAGGCGGCCTGGCGTTCCCCTTCGGCTTTGAGGATCTGGGACTGCTTCTCACCCTCAGCTTTGAGGATCTTGGACTGGCGCACCCCTTCGGCTTCCAGTACCTCGGCCCGTTTTTGGCGTTCGGCCTTCATCTGGGCGTTCATCGCCTCCACCAGTGCCAGCGGCGGGCGCACATCTTTAATCTCGATGCGGGTCACCTTGATGCCCCAGGGGGCGGTAGCTGCATCCATGGTGCGCAGCAGTTTCTCGTTGATGGTGTCGCGCTGGGAGAGCATCTCGTCCAGCTCCATGGCACCGAGCACGGTGCGCATATTGGTCATGGTGAGATTGCGGATGGCGCTGGTGAGATCGTTGACCTCGTAACCCGCTTTGCGGGCATCCACCACCTGCACAAAGCTGATGGCGTCGATGGTGACGTTGGCGTTGTCGCGGGAGATCACCTCTTGTGCCGGGATATCCAGCACCTGCTCCATCATGATGATCTTGTGGCCGACCCTATCCACGTAGGGGATCAGCAGGTTGAGACCCGGGGTCAGGGTGCGGGTGTAGCGGCCGAAGCGCTCCACCGTCCAGTTGTAGCCCTGGGGCACTATCTTGATGCCGGCACTCAGGGTGACCAGCACCAGAAACACGAAGATCCCTAGCACAATCAATGATTCATTCATCATTTAGCTCCTTATGAAACACAGCCCCTAGCCTATGGTGTGGCGTCAGGTACCACAAGTGACTTTGTACGCCTTATGTCATGAATTGGCTTTGCTAATTACCAAAACGCATTAAAAAGCATTTTTTATTATTTTGAGGGATAAGCTGCCCTGCCTATAGTCGCCCCATATTAGTCGTGTTCCGAGGGATGGGCCGAAATGGATTATTTGCCGATGTTTGCCAAGTTGGAAGGCCGCCCGGTACTGCTGGTGGGCGGGGGCGAGGTTGCCCTGCGCAAGGCGCGCCTGCTGCTGGCGGCCGGTGCCCGGCTGACCCTGGTCTCCCCGGAGCTTGAACCGGAATTTTCGGAATTCGCCGATCGTTTCACCCATCTGGCTGAACGCTTCACCCCGGCCCATCTAGCAGGCCAGATTTTGGTGGTGGCGGCGACCGACAACCTCGAAGTCAACGCACTGGTTTATCAAAGTGCCAACCAGCTGGGTCTGTTCGTCAATGTGGTGGATGACCCCAAACGCTCCAGCTTTATCTTCCCCTCGATCATCGATCGTTCGCCGCTGATGGTGGCGGTCTCCAGCGGTGGCAAGGCGCCGGTGCTGGTGCGCCTGCTGCGCGAACGGTTGGAGAGCCTGCTACCGCGCCATCTCGGCGGGCTGACCGAGCTCTCCGGCCGGGTCCGTGACAAGGCCAAGCGGGTGCTCTCTTCCATATCCGATCGCCGCCGCTTCTGGGAGCGCGCCTTTGCCTCCAACACCCTCGCCAGCCTGATTGAAAAAGAGGATTGGCAAGGTGCCGAGCAGTGGCTGAGCGATGGCCTCGACCAGGCGAAAAGCGAAGTAGGAGAAGTGGTGCTGGTCGGCGCGGGCCCCGGTGATCCGGGCCTCTTGACCCTCAAGGCGCTGCAACAGATTCAACAGGCTGAAGTAGTGCTCTACGACCAGCTGGTCTCGCCTGAGATCCTCGATCTGGTGCGCCGCGATGCCACTCTGGTGTCGGTCGGCAAGAAGGCGGGCGCCCACAGCGTGCCGCAGGAGGAGACCAATCGCCTGCTGGTGGAATACGCCAAGGCGGGCAACCGGGTGGTGCGGCTGAAAGGGGGCGATCCCTTTATGTTTGGTCGTGGCGGCGAAGAGCTGGAAGTGCTGGCCGACGAAGGTATCCCCTTCTCGGTGGTGCCCGGCATCACGGCCGCCGCCGGTGCCACCGCCTATGCCGGTATTCCGCTGACTCACCGTGATTACGCCCAGAGCGCCGTCTTTATTACCGGCCATTGCCAGAAAGAGGGCAAGGAGCCCGACTGGCAGCAGCTCGCCGCCACCAGTCAGACCCTGGTCATCTACATGGGCCTGATGCGCTCCGAGCATATCCAGCAGCAGCTGGTGGATCACGGCCGAAGCCAAGCCACCCCCATCGCCATCATCGAGCGCGGCACCACATCCCGTCAGCGGGTGCTGACCGGCACGCTGGCCGATTTGGCGGAGCTGGCCAAACAGGCTGTAAGCCCGTCGCTTATCGTCATCGGCGAAGTGGTCGCCCTGCGCGAGCGGCTCGCCTGGTTTGGAGAAAAGAGCGGAGAAAAAAGCGGCGAGCAGCTGCGCGCTAACCCGGATCTCGATGGCTGTGACCTCAAGCTGGTGCAGCTGGCCTGACCGAGAAAGAGATATTTGATGCGGCTGCCGATGCGGCCGCGCACTGAACCACCCAGCGCCCCGAGCAGGCGCATAAGCAATGACCCGAGGACCAACATGGACCGTGAAAGATTGACGCACTTGCAGCAGCTGGAAGCCGAGAGCATCCATATCATCCGCGAGGTGGCTGCCGAATTTGAAAACCCGGTGATGATGTACTCCATCGGCAAGGACTCCTCCGTCATGCTGCATCTGGCCCGCAAGGCCTTCTATCCGGGCAAGATCCCGTTCCCCTTGCTCCACGTCGACACCGACTGGAAGTTCAAGGAGATGATCAAGTTCCGCGACGAGACCGCCAAGAAGTACGGGCTGGATCTGATCGTCCACAAGAACCCGGACGGCCTCGCCATGGGCATCAACCCCTTCGTCCACGGTAGCGGCAAGCACACCGACATCATGAAGACCGAGGGGCTCAAGCAGGCGCTCAACAAATATGGTTTCGATGCCGCCTTCGGTGGCGCGCGCCGCGACGAGGAGAAGTCCCGCGCCAAGGAGCGGGTCTACTCCTTCCGCGACAAGTCTCACCGCTGGGATCCAAAGAACCAGCGCCCGGAGCTGTGGCGGGTCTATAACAGCCAGGTCAACAAGGGGGAGAGCATCCGGGTGTTCCCGCTCTCCAACTGGACCGAGCTCGACATCTGGCAATACATCTATCTCGAGCACATCGACATAGTGCCGCTCTACTTCGCGGCTCATCGCCCCGTGGTGGAGCGGGGCGGCATCAAGATCATGGTGGATGACGAGCGCATGCCCATTGGCCCGGAAGATGAAGTGAAGCAGGAGCTGGTGCGCTTCCGCACCCTCGGCTGCTACCCGCTGACCGGAGCCATTGAATCCAATGCCACCACCTTGCCGGAGATCATCGAAGAGATGCTGATCACCACCTCGAGCGAGCGGCAAGGGCGGCTGATTGACCACGATCAGGCCGGCTCCATGGAGCAGAAGAAGCGTCAGGGCTATTTCTAAAAAAAAGTTCTAAGGAATCGCAACATGAACAACCACATTCAGACCGCCATCAGCGAACAGGGCATCGAAGCCTACCTGCACGCCCAACAGCACAAGAGCCTGCTGCGTTTTCTCACCTGCGGCAGCGTGGATGACGGCAAGAGCACCCTTATCGGTCGCCTGCTGCACGACTCCCAGCAGATCTATGAAGATCAGCTCAAAGCGCTGGAGTCCGACAGCCAGAAGCTCGGCACCACCGGCGAGAAGCTGGACCTGGCCCTGCTGGTGGATGGCCTGCAGGCGGAGCGCGAGCAGGGCATCACCATCGACGTGGCCTACCGCTATTTCTCCACCGCCAAGCGCAAATTTATCATCTCGGATACCCCGGGCCATGAGCAGTACACCCGCAACATGGCCACCGGCGCTTCCACCTGCGATCTGGCCATCATTCTGATCGATGCCCGCAAAGGCGTGCTGGATCAGACCCGTCGCCACAGCTTTATCGCCAGCCTGCTCGGCATCAAGCAGTTCGTGGTGGCGGTCAACAAGATGGATCTGGTGGAGTTCAGTCAGGAGGTATTCGAGCGCATCAGCTTGGAGTACCGCGAGTTCGCCAAAAAGCTCAGCGTCGACACCATCCATATGGTGCCGGTCTCGGCGCTGGATGGCGACAACGTGGTCAACCCAAGCGACAAGCTGGCCTGGTATCAGGGGGAAACCCTGCTTGCCCTGCTGGAGTCGGCGGATGTGATACAAAATGCGGAGCGCGAGCTGGAGCGCCATCCGGTGCGCCTGCCGGTGCAGTATGTGAACCGTCCCAACCTCGATTTTCGCGGTTTCGCGGGGACCTTGGCCGCCGGCATCTTGCGAGTCGGCGACAAGCTGGCGGTGTTGCCGTCTGGCAAGGAGAGCACAGTCACCCGCATCGTCACCTTCGATGGTGATCTCGACTACGCCCTGCCGGGTCAGGCCATCACGGTCACCTTCGCCGATGAGATCGACATCAGCCGCGGCGACCTGCTGGTGGATACCGCCAACCGTCCGCAGGTGACCCAGAACCTGCTGGCCCATATCGTCTGGATGGGGGAGGAGTCCCTGCAGCCGGGTCGGGTCTACGACGTCAAGCTGGCCACCAAGAAGAGCCGCGGTCAGGTGGAGGCTATTCGCCATCGCATCGAGATCAACAAGCTCGACGAGCTGCCGGCCTCCGAGCTCAAGCTCAACGAGATCGGTCTATGCGAACTGAGCCTGACCGACCCGGTGGCGTTCGACCCGTACGCGGATATCCGCGACACCGGTAGCTTTATCCTGATCGACCGGCTGAGCAACGTCACCGTCGGCGCCGGCATGATAGTGGAAGGGCTGGCGGCCAAGGCAGTGGCAGGGCACTACAGCGAGTTCGAAATCGAGCTCAACGCCCTGGTGCGCAGGCATTTCCCCCACTGGCAGGCGCTGACCATCAGCAACGAGTCGCACAAGGAGTAAGCCCATGACCTGGCAACAATCCCTGGTGCTGGGTCTGCTGGCTACCCTCATCGTCCTGCTGGTTCAGGGCAGATTTCGCCCGGCACTGCTCTTCTCGGGCGCCGTGCTCATCACCTATCTGAGCGGGTTGGCGGATATCAACTCGGTGGCGGCAGGCTATACCAACAGTGCCCTGCTGACCCTGGTGCTGTTGCTGCTGGTGTCGCTGGCGGTGGAGAAGACTCGTCTGATGAGTTGGTTCGCCAATCTGGTGGGCACGGGTTCATTCAACAAGGTGCTGGTGAAGGTGTGGTTCTCCACCGCCTTCTTGTCGGCCTTCGTCAACAACACTGCCGTGGTGGCCTCCATGCTGGGGGCGATCAAACGCAACCCCAACCATGCCCCCTCCCGGCTGCTGCTGCCCATGTGCTTCGCCGCCACCTTTGGCGGGGTGCTGACCCTGATCGGCACCTCCACCAACCTTATCGTCAACAGCTTCCTCATCAAGATGGGGGTGCCGCCGCTCGGCATGTTCGACTTCTTTATGGTGGGGGGCGGCACCTTGCTGACCGGTTTGCTGGCCGTGCTGCTGTTTGCCCGCCACCTGCCAGAGCAGGATACCGAGATGAGCCGGGAATCCGGCTACTTTCTCGAGGCCAAGGTGGGTACCGGTTCACCGCTGGCGGGGCGCAGCGTCAAGGAGAACGGCCTGCGCAGCCTGAAAAGCCTCTATCTGGCGGAAATCATTCGCGGCGATCAGGTGATCTGCCCGGTACAGCCGGAACACGAGCTGCACGAAGGGGACGTGCTGCTGTTTTGCGGTGATGTGGAGAGCGTCGGCGTGTTGCAAGAGATGAAGGGGCTGGATCTCTACGGCCAGCACCGCCTCAATGGCCAGCATCTGGTGGAGGTGATCGTCAGCCACAGCTCGCGGCTGGTGGGTCAGACCATCAAGGATGCCGAATTTCGTACCCACTTCGATGCGGTGGTGCTGGCGGTGCGCAGGGGGGAAACCCAGCTCACCGGCGGCCTCGGCCAGATTGAGATGCACGCCGGCGATACCCTGTTGCTGGCACCGGGCCCCAAGTTTGCGGGTAACAAGTCCCTCTCTCGCGAGTTTGTGGTGGTGAGCGGGCTGGAAGCCTCCACCCGCCTCGATGGCAAGCGCAGCGCCGCCGTGGTGCTGGGGTTTCTCGGGGTGCTGGCGCTCTCGGTGTTCGATCTGGTGCCCCTGTTCAAGGGGTTGCTGCTGATGCTGGTGGCGCTGCTGCTCACCCGCATTCTGACTCTGGACGAGATCCGCCGCCGCTTTCCGCTGGATATCTGGCTGGTGGTGGGTGGGGCCCTGGCCATTGCTGACCAGCTGGAAAAAAGTGGCCTGGCGCGGCTTATCGCCGACTGGCTGATGGGGGAGTTCAACGGTGCCAGCCCCATGGTGGCCTTTATCGGCATCTACCTGTTTACCTTTGTCCTGACCGAGCTGATGAGCAACAACGCGGCGGCGGCGTTGGCCTTCCCCATGGGCTATCAGCTGGCGCTCAGCATGGATGTCTCGACCATGCCGTTTATTCTGGCGGTGCTGTTTGGCGCGAGCTCCAGCTTTATCATGCCCTACGGCTACCAGACCAATCTGATGGTCTATGCCGCGGGCAACTACAAGATGCCGGACTATCTCAAGCTGGCCCTGCCGGTCTCGCTGGCCTATAGCATCGGGGTGATTGTGATGGTGCCCCTGCTGTTTCCGTTTTAAGGCGTGCGCGCCAATCAAAGCGTGTTGGGTGAGCAATGCCA
>NZ_CDDH01000110.1 GCF_000819725.1 Aeromonas australiensis
GCATCATGCAGTGGGTGATCCGGGTACTGGGCGGCGCCATTCACCGCCTGCTCGGCACCAGCCGCGCCGAATCCCTGGTGGCCACCGGCAATATCTTCCTGTCGCAAGGGGAGTCGCCGCTGCTTATTCGCCCCTTCCTCGCCGGCATGACCCGCTCTGAACTCTTTGCGGTGATGACCTGCGGCATGGCCTCGGTGGCGGGCTCGGTACTGGGCGGTTACGCCGGTCTGGGGGTGGATCTGAAATACCTCATCGCCGCCTCCTTTATGGCGGCGCCGGGTGGCCTCTTGATGGCCAAACTGCTGGTGCCGGAGCAGCAGCAGGTGAGCGATCAGAGCGAGATCACCCTCGACAAGAGCGACTACAGCAACGCCATCGACGCACTGGCGGGCGGCGCCATGGGCGGCATGAAGATCGCCGTGGCCATCGGCACTATCCTGCTCGCCTTTGTCAGCGTCATCACCATGATCAACGCCGGTCTCACCACCGTCGGCGAGTGGTTCGGCTGGGCCGATCTTTCCCTGCAGCAGCTGCTGGGTTATCTGTTTGCCCCGGTGGCCTGGCTGATTGGCGTGCCCGCCAGCGAGATGATG
>NZ_CDDH01000111.1 GCF_000819725.1 Aeromonas australiensis
TCAAAAAGATGGGTGTCCTAATAAATAGTCACCCTTCCCAGAAGTGGCCCTTGCAGCCATCTTCCAAATTGGCCTGGCGCGCCAGATTTTCATTGAGCAATCGCACAAACCAACTGATGGAGTACAGCCGCTCGCGCCATGTTGCAATCAGTAATCAAAAAGATGGGTGTCCTAATAAAGCCTAATAAAGCCCCTATCGGGCTTGCCGTCCGTGACGAACATGGAGCGGAAATTCCCCACCCCCTTGCTGCTGGCGATCATCTCCTTCATCTCCTCTTCGGTGTCGTCATCCATGTTCGGGTCGGTGGCGTAGAAGATGAACGCCATATGGGCGCCGTTGAGGAACTATTTGCGCCGAAACAGGGTGGCATCTTGGTTAAGCAACAAGGGGCAGATCATCGGCACCTGCAAGCCGCTGGGTCTCTCCATGTTACCCCCCTAAGTACGAACTGACTGGCGGCCTGAGCGCCACATTGTTCAGCTTCCTGGCCAGCCAGGGCGAGTCTCGCTCCCCCTGTGTGTCAACTTAAGCCTGAGAATGAAGAGATGACGCCTGAACAGTTTGCTCCGAGGCTGGGGCCCTAATGGCCTTGGTACCAGAGTCGATGCTATTTCATTTTTCATCCCAGCCTGTCAAAGGGGATTACGGCGCGGCCCGAAGGGCAGACGCCAGCGAAACAGGCTGTTGAAGGTGGCACGCCACTGATTGGGGCGACCCAGGATCTGCTTTTGTAGCCGGGTCTCCTCTTTGAGCATCGCCTCATCACTACGAGCCCAGGCCTGGCTGTAGAGCTGCTTGATCCCCGCCAGCGCATCCGGTGATTTGGTGATGAGCGTTCTGGCAAATTGCCGGGCCTCTGCCAGCGGATCGGCGCAGACCCGGCTCACCATCCCGAGGGATTTGGCCTCGATGGCATCGAGCTCGCGGCCGCTCATGGCCAGCTCCATGGCAATATCCACTCCCATCAGGTTGCGCATGGTGACGCTGCCGCTCATGTCGGGGATGATGCCCCATTTGATCTCCATCACCGAGAAGCGGCAATCGGGGGTGCTGAAGCGAAAATCGGCGCCAAGGGCGATCTGTAGGCCGCCGCCAAAACAGACCCCCTGGGTCACCGCAATCACCGGCACCGGCAGCTGGTGCCAGCCGTAGGCGACCCGCTGGGCCAGATTGGTCGCCTCGTCCGCCTCGCGCTTGAGGATCTCGAGGGCCGCCACCGGCTGCTTGAGCATGGATTTCACATCCAGCCCGGCACAAAACGCCCGCCCCTCCCCGTGCAGGATCACCGCTCGCAGCCCCTTGTGCTGCGCGAGCCGGATCAGGGTGTCATCGATGGCGCTGAACATGGCGCGGTCGAGCGCATTAAGTTTGTCCCCCCGTGCCAGCATCACCTCGGCAATCCCGTCGTGGATCTCGCACTTAACCCTTGGTTTTTCCATCACCGCCCTCCTCTCCTTGGTTTAACTGGTCATACCACAGAGCATATCCATGGTGGATGAGGGTGACAAGGGAAAGGTTAAGTGAGTGTTACAACCCGCTTAGCGCGAGCGTGACAGCAGGTGTGCCAGGGGAGTATCGGCACGGGTCTGGGCAAGCAGCAGCAAGGCACAACCATAGGCATCTTCCAGCGCATGATGCTGGTTCAGCGGCGGCAACCGGTGACGGTCAAGGCAACGGGACAAGGTCAGACCATCCTCACTGGGTTCGCGGTCTCCCTGTCTGAGTTGATGCAGCTCAATGCGCAAGGTGTCGATAAAAGACCAGGGGCAGTCCTGCCCCCATACCTGACGGCAGGCCCGTGCCAAAAAGGCACGCTCCAGGGCGCTGTGGTGGGCGACCAGCACGGCCCCCTCCGCCGCCTTTGCCAATGCCTGCATCGCCTCGGCCAGGGAGCAGGCACTGGCCAGATCCCGATCATGAACGCCGTGGTAGATGGCACTTTGTCCGACACTCACGGGGGGACGTATTAACAGATGGCAAGCCTCGGCCAGGCGAATTTCACGCCCCACCACCGGCACCCAGCCCATGCTGACGATGTGATCGCGACGGGGATCCAGCCCGGTCAGTTCCAGATCGATGGCAAGGCAGGGTTGCTGGGCGAGCGTGAGACCCGGCGCCTGCGATACCGGTCGCAACCAGCGCCGCGCCAACGTCAAGGAGGTGTCAAGCCAGCCACCCACCGTCACAGCCCTCGGCAAAAACGGTATTTGAGTAAAGCTTGCCCCTCATTGATCACGCCAAAGCAGTCCTTGAGCTGATGTCGTTGCAAGCCAGACAGGGTCGCCGGATCGAGGTGGTTGGAAACCTGACCCTCCCCTTGCGCGTCAATCTGCTGCTGGCGGGCGAGGTGGTGCTCCCATCTCAGTTGGGCCAGCAGGTCGAACGCATCGCACAGATTGCGGCTTTGGGTCGTGTCCATTCCCCCCTCTTGTGCCAGTCGCAACAGTCGCTGACGGGTGTTGATGTCGGCAATGCCGCTCGCCAGGGCGTACACCCGCACCAGATCGGTGATAAGGCTGATCCCCCGCACCTTGAGATCCAGCCCCTTCTGCTGCTGACCATCCCGCTCGAGAATAAAGTGGCGAAACAGCCCGAGGGGGGCGCTGCGCTCAAGGGCATTTTGTGCCAGATGCATCAGAAAGAGCGGCTGTTCACGGGCGTCAGCCACAATCTGGCGCTGCAGCCCTGCAAACAGCGGGGCACTACCCGCGACCATGCGCAAGTCAAAAAAAACGCTGGCATTGAGCAGGGCCTGGGGGGTAGGGGTATCTATCCAGCCCTTGAAGCGAGCGAGCCAGGCCGTCAGATCAAGACAGAGCGCCGGATTGGTCGCCATGATGTTGCCTGTGCAATAAGGCAGGCCGCAGCGGGCCAAGCCATCACAGACAAAGCGCGCCAGCGCGGCAAAATAGCGCCCCACTTCGCCCTCCGGGGGCTGGGCCAGCAGCAGGCCGTTGTCCTGATCGGCATTGAGCCCCTGATCCCGCCTGGCAAAGGAGCCAAATACCAACCAGCTGAAGTCACAGGGGGCTGGTCCCAGCACTCCCTGCGCCAGCTCGATCAATCGCTGGGTCAATCCGTCCCCTACGGTGGCCAGAATATGACTTGCCTCATGGGCCGGTACGCCCTGACGGCCAAGGATCCGGGCCAGCTTCACCGTCTGGGCACTGGCGTGGACCAGGCTGTCGAGATCAGGCTGGCGGTGAATGTCGGTGAGCAGATAGACAGGGTGCTCCTGCTGGGCGCGCACCAGATCCGTCACCGTGATCATGCCATCCACCCTCCCCTGGCTCAGCACGGGCAGATGGTGTACCCGCCACTGCCCCATCTGCTGCAACGCTTCAAACAGATAGGCATCCCGCTCGATGGTTTTCGGCTCCCGCGTCATGACATCGCCCACCCGGGTCGTGGCGGGCAAGCCCCGGGCCACGACCCGGCTGCGCAGATCCCGATCAGTGATGATGCCCTGCAGGGCACCTTCCATCTCGACCAGCAGGGAAGAGACGCGCCGTTCGCTCATCAGGCTGGCGGCCTCCTGTACCGTCTGCGCCGGTGTGATCACAATTTTGTGGGCACGTACCAGATCCCCCACCTTGAGGGTAAAGTAGCCCTCATCCGGCAGGCGCTGCTGCTGATGCAGGGTCCGGGCAGCCAGGTGCAGAAAAAACCGGTCGAGCTCGGGCAGGCGGGTCCGCGCTCTGGCAAAGGCGTCGGCAGCCAGCCAGTAAACCAGACCATCCTCCTCGCACATCAGTTGCTCGCCCGGCTGCGCAGCCTGATAGCCATAGAAATCCCCCTCCTGCAGTTTTTCCAGCAACTGCTGCTGGCTATCCAGGCGGGCAAACAGGCCGGTGCGCACGATAAGCAGGCGATCTTCACTGCTTTTCACCATTTCACCGGCCCGAAAATAGTAAACCGAGATGGCGCGAGCCAGCTCGGTTTGCAGGGTGGCACCCACCCCGCTAAACGGGGTGGTCCGGGCCAGAAATCGGCTTACTTCTGCCACTTCCATTACACACTCCTGGGGAGGGGCAAGCCCCTCCCGTTATCACATCAATGGTCATGAGCCTCGCCAGCCCCTTTCGGGAAACGGATGCTCTCCACGATATCCTGCACCTCTTTGGGCACAACCGCCGTCATTTTGCTCACCACGAAAGCCACCAGGAAGTTGATCAGCATGCCCACCGACCCAATCCCTTCGGGCGAGATGCCGAGCAGCCAGTTTTCCGGTACGTTGGCCGCCAGCGGGGTGATGAAGATCCCCTTGAAGTAGATGATGTAACCCACGGTGAACACCATACCCGCCAGCATGCCCGCGATGGCCCCCTCCTTGTTCATCCGCTTGTAGAAGATCCCCATAATGATCGCCGGGAAGAAGCTGGCAGCGGCCAGGCCGAAGGCAAAGGCGACTACCTCAGCCACGAAGCCCGGCGGGTTGATCCCCAGATAACCGGCCACCATGATCGCTACGGCAGCGGCTCCCCGCGCATAGCGCAGCTCCGACTTGTCACTGATGTTGGGCATCAGATTGCGCTTGAGCAGGTCATGGGAAATCGAGGTCGAGATCACCAGTAGCAGACCGGCCGCCGTAGAGAGGGCCGCCGCAATCCCCCCTGCCGCGACCAGGGCAATGACCCAGTTGGGCAGCTTGGCGATCTCGGGGTTGGCCAGCACGATGATGTCTCGGTCCACCTTCATCTCGTTACGCTCATCGTTGGAGTAGAACATGCGTCCGTCGCCGTTCTTGTCGTCATGAGTGATGAGACCGGTCTTCTCCCAGTTCTTGATCCACTGGGGTGCCTGGGCATATTCAGTTCCCTTGCCATCGCTGCCGTTGATGGTGTCAACCATGTTGACCCGGGCAAAGCTGGCAACGGCAGGGGCCGTGGTATAGAGGAAGGAGATGAACAGCAATGCCCAACCGGCAGAGATACGCGCATCACGCACCTTGGGCACGGTGAAGAAACGCACGATCACATGGGGCAGCCCGGCGGTGCCCACCATCAAGGCACAGGTGATGGCGATGACGTCGAGCTTGGATCTCACCCCCTCGGTATAGGGCGCAAAGCCCAGGTCCACCGAGATTTGATCCAGCTTTTGCAGCAGATAGACATCCGGTTCACTGGTCAGGGTGGCACCGAAACCGGTTTGCGGCAGGATGTGGCCCGTCATCATGATGGAGATGAAGAAAGCCGGTACCATGTAGGCAAAAATCAACACACAGTACTGGGCCACCTGGGTGTAGGTGATCCCTTTCATGCCGCCAAGCACCGCATAAAAGAAGACCACCGCCATGCCGATGATGACCCCGGTGGTGATGTCGACCTCCAGGAAGCGGGAAAAGACCACCCCGACCCCGCGCATCTGCCCTGCCACATAAGTGAACGAGATCAGAATGGCACACACCACGGCCACGGTGCGCGCCGTTTGGGAATAGTAACGATCACCGATGAAGTCGGGCACGGTAAACTTGCCAAACTTGCGCAGGTAGGGGGCGAGGCACAGGGCCAGTAGCACATAGCCCCCGGTCCAGCCCAGCAGATACACAGCCCCGTCATATCCCATGAAGGAGATAAGACCAGCCATGGAGATGAACGAGGCCGCAGACATCCAGTCAGCAGCGGTGGCCATGCCGTTAGCCACCGGGTTGACCCCGCCGCCAGCCACGTAGAACTCCTTGGTTGAACCGGCTCGGGCCCAGATGGCAATGCCGATGTAGAGGGCAAAGGTCAGGCCAACAACGATATATGTCAGTGTTTGCAATTCCATATCAAACCTCACCCTTCATGCACATCGTATTTGTGATCCAGTTTGTTCATCTGGTGAACGTAAACGAAGATCAACAGGACAAACACATAGATGGCCCCCTGCTGGGCAAACCAGAACCCGAGCTTGAAACCAAAAAAGTGAAACTGATTGAGCCAATCGGCAAAGATAATCCCCGCACCGTAGGAGACCGCAAACCAGACTGCCAGCAGCTTCAGCATCAGAGAGAGATTCTCCCGCCAGTAGGCTTTCGCCTTCTCGTCGCTTTCGAATGCCATTTCCCAACTCCTTTTGTTAATGAAATGTTTCGACACCAATCTAGCAGCACTTTTCTGCCGCGAAATCACGACTTTAGTCTTAAGTGATTGAAAAAGGACTCAAATAGTGACAAGCCAAGGAGGGGCTGCCCCCTGCTGGACAGGAGCCAGATCACACTTCTCGCTAAAACTTTCGGGGGATCTGTGCCATAATGCGCGCCATTTGACAGACCAATCAGGACACCTACCTTGTTAAGCAGCAACAACATCACCATGCAGTTCGGCGCCAAGCCGCTGTTTGAGAACATCAACGTCAAGTTTGGCGGCGGCAACCGCTATGGCCTTATCGGCGCCAACGGCTGTGGCAAGTCCACCTTTATGAAGATCCTCGGTGGTGATCTGGAGCCCACTGGCGGTAATGTGAGCCTGGACGTCAACGAGCGCATCGGTAAGCTGCGTCAGGATCAGTTCGCCTACGAAGATACCCGTGTCCTGGACGTGGTGATGATGGGCCACACCGAGCTGTGGGCGGCCATCGCCGAGCGCGATGCCATCTACGCCAACCTGGAAGCCACCGACGACGACTACATGAAGGCTGCCGAGCTGGAAGGGCTGGTTGCCGAATATGACGGCTACACCGCCGAAGCGCGTGCCGGTCAGTTGCTGCTGGGTGCCGGTATTCCCATCGAGCAGCACAACGGCCCGATGAGTGAAGTGGCGCCGGGCTGGAAACTGCGGGTGCTGCTGGCACAGGCCCTCTTCTCCAACCCCGATATCCTGCTGCTGGATGAACCGACCAACAACCTGGATATCAATACCATTCGCTGGTTGGAGCAGGTGCTCAACGAACGTGAAAGCACCATGATCATCATCTCTCACGACCGTCACTTCCTGAACTCCGTCTGCACCCATATGGCGGATCTGGACTACGGCGAGCTGCGCGTCTATCCGGGCAACTACGATGACTACATGCTGGCCGCCACCCAGGCCCGCGAGCGCCTGCTGGCCGACAACGCCAAGAAGAAGGCCCAGATCGCCGATCTGCAATCCTTCGTCTCCCGTTTCAGTGCCAACGCCTCCAAGTCCAGCCAGGCCACCTCCCGTCTCAAGCAGATCGACAAGATCAAGATTGAGGAAGTGAAGGTCTCCAGCCGTCAGAACCCCTTCATCCGCTTCGAGCAGGACAAAAAGCTCTATCGCAACATTCTGGAAATTGAAGGCGTCTCCAAGGGTTATGGTGAGGGTCCCCTGTTCAAGGGCCTTAACATGATGCTGGAAGTGGGTGAGAAGGTCGCCATTTTGGGTACCAACGGTATCGGTAAATCGACCCTGATCAAGACTCTGGTTGGCGCGCTGGCACCGGACAGCGGTACTATCAAGTGGTCCGAGAATGCCCAGATCGGTTACTACGCCCAGGATCACGCCGAAGATTTCGACACTGATCTCAATGTGTTCGACTGGATGGCCCAATGGAAACAGGAGAACGAAGACGAGCAGGCTGTGCGCTCCGTACTCGGCCGTCTGCTGTTCTCCCAGGACGACATCAAGAAGCCGGTCAAGGTGCTCTCCGGTGGTGAACAGGGCCGCATGCTGTTCGGCAAGCTGATGATGCAGCGCCCCAACATCCTGATCATGGATGAGCCGACCAACCACCTGGACATGGAATCTATCGAATCCTTGAACCTGGCCCTCGAGATGTATAAAGGTACCCTGATCTTCGTCTCCCACGACCGCGAATTCGTCTCCTCTCTGGCGACCCGCATCCTGGAGCTGACCGAAGATGGCATCCGCGATTTCGGCGGTACTTATGAGGATTACCTGCGTACCCAGGGTGTGGTATAACCCCCAGCCCTGCGCAAGTTGGCAATCAAAAACCGGCACTCATGTGCCGGTTTTTTTATCCCGTTTTTAAAACAACGGATATTCGCCGCGACCCGAAGAGCAGAGCTTGAGTCTTCACTCTCTTGTCCACAGATAAAAAAACGGCTCCATCAAGGAGCCGTTTTCAATGGGTTGCGCAGTGCCGATTACTCGACAGTCGCTTCCACACTGGTGAAGTACTCGATCTTGGCCGTTTTGCGCAGCTCGTCGATCAGAGACTTGTAATCCACCTGGGCTTTGCCCTGACCCAGCTGAGCTTGCAGCATGGCGGCCATGCCGGACGCGGCGGCAGGGACGTTGACCTTGTCCAGCGCAACCACAACGCGGTCACCATTGGTCTCGGCAACCAGGGCTACGCTCGGCTTGCCGTCGATCGGATGCGGCAGTGTAAACACCTGGGCAATCAGGTTCTGATCCAGCTCACGATCGAAGCGGGCAACCCCGTTGTGGGTCTCCAGTTTCAGACCGAGCGCCGTCAGATCAGCAGTGATACTCTCACCGACCTTCAGCTTGTCCAGCAGACCCTGAGCCTTGCCACGGGCCACTTCACTGGCCTTGTCATGCTTGATGGCGGCAATCACCTGCTCTTTCACTTCAGCCAGCGGCTTGACGGCCTTCGGCTGGTGACCGGTGATGTGCAGCACCAGCGCCTTGCCATCGGCGAGCTCGATCACGTCGGAGTTGGTATTGTCGTCACGCAGCTGCTCGGAGAACGCCACCGAGAGCACCTTGGGATCATTAAGCGGGGCCGGGGCGTTCGCCTGGCTGAAGTAATCGGTAGATTGTACCTTCATGCCCATGGCATCAGCGGTCAGGTCCAGCGAGTCCGGGTTTTCGAAGCTGTTATCAGCCAGCTTTTGCTGCTCGGCAAAGAACTGCTCCTTGGCCTTGTCAGCTTGCAGACGGGTGATAGTCTCGTCCTTCACATCGGCAAACGGCTTGGTCTGGGCTGCTTCAACGCCGAGCAGCTTGATGATGTGGAAACCGAAGGGACTCTTCACCACGGTGGAGAGATCGCCCGCCTTGTTCAGGGCGAACGCGGCTTTCTCAAAGGCCGGATCCATCACCCCTTTCTCGAACCAGTCCAGCTCGCCACCTTTTTTGGCAGAGAAGGTATCGGCAGAGTCAGCCTTGGCAAGTGCAGCGAAATCTTCACCGGCCTTGGCTTTGGCCAGCACGGCTTCAGCCTGCTGCTCGGCCGCTTTCTCATCCTTGCCAAACGGGATCAGGATATGAGCCACATGGCGACGCTCGGCACGCTGGAACAGATCCTGGTGCTGATCGTAGTAATCCTGGGCATCCTGTTCGGTGACCTTGACATCCTTGGCGAGGTTGGCTGCATCGAGCAGCAGATAGTCGACCTTGACCTGCTCGTCGTTCATGAAACGGGCACTATTGGTTTTGTAGTACTGCTCCAGCTCGTTATCGGAGACCTGTACGTCAGCCATATAGTTGGCGGCAGCCAGACGCACCAGCCGCAGATCGCGAGTCTGGTTGTAGAGCTTGTCGAGCTGCTCCGCTTCTCCCTTGAGGGAGAATTCGGTACCCAGCAGGGCACTCATCAACTGTTGACGCACCATGTCCTGACGCAGGGAGTCACGGAACATTTCGGGAGTCATGCCAGCACGACGGATCAGTTGCAGATAGCGGTCATTATTGAAGTTGCCGTTCTCGGCGAACTCCGGCATGGCGAAGATTGCCTGCTTGATCTGCTCGTCACTGACACGCAGACCCAGCTCACGGGCCTTGTGGTCCAGCAGGGCTTGATCGATCAGCCGATCCAGCACGCCACGGCGGAACTGTTTCATATAATCGGGGTTCGCGGCCAGCTGACTGAATGCCTCTCCCATCTGGGATTCCATGCGGGCGCGCTCGTTGCGGTAGGCATTTTCCAGTGCCGCTGCACTGATCTCGGTGCCATTCACGGTGGCGGGGGCGGTACGGGCCGGGCCAGTCAGGTAACTACCTACACCAGCCAAGGCAAAGGAGAGGATGATCAGGCCCAAGATAACCTTGGCTACCTTGCCCTGCGCCCCTTCGCGTAGTTTATCCAACATCATGTTTGTACTTATGCTCCCGAACTCGATGGGCGTAAACAATAAAAAGGCGCACCGATTGCGATGCGCCTTGGTCAATCAGTATGAGAGAGGACTCTCTAACTTGTCTGGTCTGCGACCAAGGACGGTAGCCGACGGATATCAGCGACCGACTTAGTTAACAGCGTCTTTCAGGGCCTTACCGGCTTTGAAGGCAGGAACTTTACCGGCAGCGATTTCGATGGTCGCGCCAGTCTGCGGGTTACGGCCGGAACGGGCTGCACGCTCGCGTACAGCGAAAGTACCGAAACCAACCAGAGCAACCTGGTCACCCTCTTTCAGCGCTTCACCAACAGCATCAATGAAGGCATCCAACGCACGGCCAGCGGCAGCTTTGGAGATATCGGCACCGTCTGCAATCTTGTCAATCAGTTGAGATTTATTCACTCTTATATTCCCCTTTTATCAAACACCGCTGCGGCGCTGATTTCCCTGGCCACAACAAGTGGAGGTTTTATAGCAAGCCTCCTGATCAGTTGCAAGTGACAATCTGGCGCAAAGCCGCGCCACACAACGCATTGCGACTCATCACGAGTACCCGATCGGTGGTCAAGGCTACTGCCGTTATCAGACGCATGCAAGCCTTAACCACCTGCCGAATGCGCCAAATTTGCGGCGCATCAACATTTACACGACAGAAACGCGCTCGAACCCTTGTGGATTGTCCTGCAACGCCAATTCCAGCACCTCGTCAATCCAGCGAACCGGATAAATTTCAAGGTCTTGTTTGACGTTTGCCGGGATCTCCTCAAGGTCACGCTCGTTCTCTTTCGGAATAAGCACTCGCTTGATGCCGCCACGATGAGCTGCCAGCAACTTCTCCTTAAGACCACCGATAGGCAGCACTTCGCCACGCAGGGTGATCTCCCCTGTCATTGCCACATCAGCACGAACAGGGTTACCGGTCAAGCTGGAGACCAGGGCGGTACACATGGCGATACCGGCGCTCGGACCATCTTTCGGGGTTGCCCCTTCCGGTACGTGCACATGGATATCACGCTTCTCGTAAAAGTCGGCGTTGATGCGCAACTTCTCGGCACGGGTACGCACCACCGTCATAGCCGCCTGGATAGACTCCTGCATCACTTCACCGAGGGAGCCGGTATAAGTGAGCTTACCCTTGCCCGGCATGTTGGTGGTCTCGATGGTGAGCAGATCGCCCCCCACTTCGGTCCACGCCAGACCACACACCTGACCAATCTGGTTCTGGTCGGTGGCCTTGCCGTAATCGAAACGCTGCACCCCAAGGAACTCCTTGAGGTTCTCCTGATTGACCTGAACATGCCTGATGCTCTTGTCCAGCAAGATGCGCTTGACCGCCTTGCGACAAATCTTGGAGATCTCCCGCTCCAGGCTACGTACCCCCGCCTCACGGGTGTAATAGCGGATCACCCCGACCAGGGCTGAGTCATCGATGGTGATCTCGGACTCTTTCAGGCCGTTGCGCTGGATCTGCTTGGCAACCAGATGCTGCTTGGCAATGTTGAGCTTCTCATCTTCGGTGTAACCAGAGAGACGGATCACCTCCATCCGGTCCAGCAAAGGCCCCGGGATGTTCATGGAGTTGGAGGTGGCCACGAACATCACGTCCGACAGGTCATAATCCACTTCCAGATAGTGATCGTTGAAGCTGTTGTTCTGTTCCGGATCCAGCACTTCCAGCAAGGCAGAGGCGGGATCGCCGCGCATGTCCGAGCTCATCTTGTCGATCTCGTCGAGCAGGAACAGCGGGTTCTTCACGCCAACTTTCGCCATCTTCTGGATGAGTTTGCCAGGCATGGAACCAATATAGGTACGGCGGTGACCACGGATCTCCGCTTCGTCACGTACCCCACCGAGGGCCATCCGCACATATTTGCGGCCTGTCGCCTTGGCGATGGATTGGCCCAGCGAGGTCTTGCCCACACCGGGAGGCCCAACCAGACAGAGGATGGGGCCCTTGAGCTTGTTCACCCGAGCCTGTACTGCCAGATATTCGAGGATGCGATCCTTGACCTTCTCCAGGCCATAGTGATCGGCATCCAGCACCTCTTGCGCCTTGCCAAGGTCTTTCTTGACCTTGGAGCGCGCCTTCCACGGCACCTGTACCATCCAGTCCACATAGCTGCGAACCACGGTGGCCTCGGCGGACATGGGAGACATCATCTTCAGCTTGGCCAGCTCGGCCTGGGCCTTTTCCCGGGCGTCGATCGGCATGCCAGCCTCTTCAATCTTGCGATTGAGGGCTTCAAACTCATCCGGGCTATCTTCCAGCTCACCCAGCTCTTTCTGGATAGCCTTCATCTGCTCGTTGAGGTAATACTCGCGCTGGCTCTTCTCCATCTGCTTCTTGACGCGAGTACGGATGCGCTTCTCGACCTGCAGCAGGTCAATTTCCGACTCCATCATCGCCATCAGGAATTCGATGCGCTCGGAAACCGAGACGATCTCCAGCACCTTCTGTTTATCTTCCAGCTTGAGCGGCATGTGGGCCGCCATGGTGTCAGCCAGACGCGCAGCATCGTCGATCGCCGAGATCGAGGTCAGCACCTCGGGCGGGATCTTCTTGTTGAGCTTGATATAGCCTTCAAACTGGCCGATAGCGGAACGAACCAGCACTTCCTGATCCTTCTCCTCCATGGCTTGAGAAGGAATGTACTGGGCCTCGCAGACAAAGAAATCCTTGTCGTCGATCATCCGCTCCAGGCGGGCACGCTGCCCACCCTCCACCAGCACCTTGACGGTGCCATCCGGCAGTTTGAGCATCTGCAGAATATTGGCCACTGTCCCGACGGTGAAGATCTCCTCCACAGTCGGCTCATCGGTTGACGCATCCTTCTGGGCCACCAGCAGAACTTTCTTGTCCTGCTCCATGGCCGCTTCCAGACAGCGAATGGATTTTTCCCGCCCCACAAAGAGTGGAATGACCATGTGGGGATAAACCACCACGTCACGAAGAGGCAGGACGGGAATCTCGATGCGTTCTGAACGCTCTAGGTTCATATATGTCCTCTCGGCTTGTTATACCGTTGGCAAAGCGCTTGGCTGAGTATATGGGGGCGCAGAGATGAGATTCAATCGCCGAAACCGTAAAAAGCATGAAAGGGGCAAAAAGCCCCTTTCATTTGATTAAAAATCAGACATTTACTCTGATGCAGCAGCCTGGGTCTCGGGATTTTCGTAAATCATCAAGGGCGCGGAGTCCCCTTTGATCACAGTCTCGTCGATCACCACCTTGCTGACCCCTTCCAGAGAAGGCAGGTCATACATGGTATCCAGCAGCACGGCTTCCACGATGGAACGCAGACCCCGGGCACCGGTTTTGCGCTCCATCGCCTTGCGAGCGATAGCATGGAGGGCATCTTCACGAAACTCGAGCTCCACTCCTTCCAGATCGAACAGTGCAGCGTACTGTTTGGTCAGCGCGTTTTTCGGCTCTTGCAGGATCTGAATGAGAGCGGCCTCGTCCAGTTCGGTCAGGGTTGCAACCACCGGCAAGCGACCAATGAACTCGGGGATGAGACCATATTTGATCAGATCTTCCGGCTCCACCTTGGCGAAGGTCTCGCTCAGGGTTGCCCTGGCATCCTTGGATTTCACCTCGGCGCCAAAACCGATACCGGTTCCCTTGACGGAACGCTGCTCGATCACCTTGTCAAGGCCAGCAAAGGCACCGCCACAGATGAAGAGGATCTTGGAGGTATCAACCTGCAAGAACTCCTGCTGCGGATGCTTGCGACCACCTTGCGGCGGTACGGAAGCGATAGTCCCTTCGATCAGCTTGAGCAGTGCCTGCTGGACCCCTTCCCCGGAAACATCGCGGGTGATGGAGGGGTTGTCCGACTTGCGGGAGATCTTGTCAATCTCGTCAATATAGACGATGCCGCGCTGGGCCTTCTCTACGTCGTAGTCGCACTTTTGCAGCAGCTTCTGGATGATGTTCTCCACGTCCTCACCCACATAACCGGCTTCGGTCAGGGTAGTCGCATCGGCCATGGTGAACGGCACATCCAGCAGACGAGCCAGCGTCTCGGCCAGCAGGGTTTTGCCGCTACCGGTCGGGCCGATCAGCAGGATGTTGGATTTACCGAGCTCCACACCACTGTTTTCGCCGCTGTTGCGCAGACGCTTGTAGTGGTTATAGACGGCAACGGCCAACACCTTCTTGGCGAACTCCTGCCCGATCACATAGTCATCGAGATGAGCGCGGATCTGATGAGGGGTCGGCAGCTCGTCACCATCACGCTTGGGGGAGATCTCGCGGATCTCTTCGCGGATGATGTCGTTACACAGCTCGACGCACTCATCACATATGTAGACGGAAGGGCCAGCGATCAGCTTGCGCACTTCATGCTGGCTTTTGCCGCAAAAAGAGCAGTAGAGCAGCTTATCACCCTCACCCTTGCGTTTCTCTGTCATTCAGCAACCTCGTTTTATCAATAGAGGATGGATCGGCCTGTTGAGTTTACAACAGACCGGGACACCCTGCTCAGCTACGCTGGCTCAGGACACCGTCTACCAGACCATAGGCCACGGCCTGCTCGGCGGACATGAAGTTGTCACGGTCGGTATCGCGCTCGATGGTAGCCATCTCCTGACCGGTATGGAAGGCCAGACGCTCGTTCAGGGTATTCTTGATCTTCAGGATCTCCTGGGCGTGGATCTGGATATCAGATGCCTGGCCCTGGAAACCGCCCAACGGCTGGTGGATCATCACGCGGGCGTTCGGCAGGCAGAAACGCTTGCCCTTGGCACCGCCAGCCAGCAGAAAGGCGCCCATGGAGCAAGCTTGGCCCATACATACCGTGCTGACGTTCGGTTTGATGAACTGCATGGTGTCATAAATCGACATGCCAGCCGTCACCGAACCACCCGGCGAGTTGATGTAGATATAGATGTCCTTGTCCGGGTTCTCGGACTCGAGGAACAGCAGCTGGGCAACCACCAGATTAGCCATGTGATCTTCAACCTGACCGGTCAGGAAGATCACCCGCTCTTTCAGCAGACGGGAGTAAATATCATAGGAACGTTCACCCTTGGCAGTCTGTTCGACCACGATGGGGACCAGCGCATTGCTGGGAGAATCGGTCATATCGTTATAGTTCTTGTACATAAGGCATTGTCCCTAAAATAAAATGGCCCGAGTGGAGATCACACGAGCCATTATACTTAACAGTCTTGACCTTAAGTCAAATGTTCTTAGGCAGCGGCGCCAGACTTGTTGATCACTTCGTCAAAGGCAACTTCTTTTTCGGTCACTTGCGCTTTGGACAGGATCAGGTCGATGGCTTGATCTTCAACTGCCAGGTTACGAACGCCGTTCAGCATCTGTTCGTTCTTCTGGTAGTACTCGATCACTTCCTTCGGATCTTCGTAGGCAGTCGCCATGGACTCGATGATGCTGGTTACGCGGGCATCATCAGCCTTGATCTCGTTGGTGCGGATCACGTCACCCAGCAGCAGACCTACGCGTACACGACGCTCGGCTTGAGCCTGGAACAGTTCAGCCGGCAGCTCGGGAGCGTTGCCGCCCTGGAAACCACCGAAGCGCTGCAGCGCCTGCTGACGCAGGGCATCGATCTCTTGAGCAACAGCTGCTTTCGGCAGATCGATCAGGTTGGCTTCAACCAGACCGTTCAGAACCTGCTCTTTGACGCTGTTTTTCAGGGCTTGAGCCAGTTCGCGCTCCATGTTCTTGCGCACTTCGGCTTTCAGCTCTTCAACAGAACCGCTTTCGATACCGAAACGCTTGACGAACTCTTCGGTCAGCTCAGGCAGGATCTGCTCTTCAACCTTGATCAGCTTGGAAGCGAACTTGGCTTCTTTGCCTTTCAGGTTTTCAGCATGGTAGTCAGCCGGGAAGGTCACTTCGATGGTGAACTCGTCGCCCGCTTTCTTGCCCAGGATGGCGTCTTCGAAGCCCGGGATCATGCGGCCAGCGCCCAGCACCAGGTTGAAGCCTTCAGCTTTGCCGCCGTCGAACTCTTCACCGTCGATGGAACCGACGAAGTCCATGGTCACACGCATGCCATTGGCAGCGGCAACATCGGCATCAGCCCAAGTAGCGTGCTGCTTGCGCAGGGTGTCGATCATGTTGGCCAGATCTTCATCCTTCACGGTTGCAACCGGCTTCTCGACCTTGATGGTCTCAAGACCTGCAACTTCAAACTCCGGATACACTTCGAAAGTGGCGGTGAATTCGAAATCCTGACCTTCTTGGATCTCTTTCGGATCCATGGTAGGGGCACCGGCCGGGCTCAGTTTGTTTTCGATGATGGCTTTGATGAAGTTGCTCTGCATCATTTCATCAGCAACGCGAGCGTGAGCCATGGCGCCGAACATCTTCTTGATGATGGCAACCGGAGCCTTGCCAGGACGGAAACCGTCGATGCGACGAGTTTTGGCCAGGCCATTCAATTCTTTACGCACAGCGGCGTCTACGGTAGCAGCCGGTACAGTGATGGTAAGACGGCGTTCCAGACCCTGGGTTGTCTCTACAGAAACTTGCATTCTTCTACCTCGTTCAACTCAGCACTGTGTGCTGACCCTTTATTGCCCCTGGGCAAAGCCCGGAGTCTTCCTGTTTATAAAGACAACGATATGTCTTTGTGATGAGAAAATATGACGCGGCATTATAGCGGCGCACTTTGGTCGAGTCGAGCCACACATCCCCCACATTGCGCGGAGTGCAAGCACAATTCGTGCAAAACTGCCTTTTATATGGGGAGACCCGTGCCCGAGTTCAACCATTGATAGGTGAATATTTTGCATTTGCTCACCTTTTTTCATCCAACTGCCGTTTTATCACTCATTTTTCCACCTCAGCCGGACCACGAACCCGCATGGCGACTTAATTTGTCCGGCCAGACAAGGATTGCACCAATCAACCATTGCGTCCCTCCCCCTCCCTCGTTATGGTGGCAGCCAATTTGATGATCTGGAGTCACCCACATGGCCTTTTTTCGCTTCTTGTTCAATCTGCTCTGGTTTGTGCTGGGAGGTATTTTTATGGGACTGGCCTGGTGGCTGGCCGGTCTGCTCTGCTTTATCTCGCTCATCGGCATCCCTTGGGGACGAGCTTGCTTCGTCATTGGCACCTTTACCTTCTTCCCGTTTGGCAAGCAGGCGGTCAACCGCAAGACCATGACCGGTCAGAGCGATATCGGCACCGGCTCCCTGGGGCTGATTGGCAACATCCTCTGGTTCGTGCTGATCGGTATCTGGCTGGCCATCGGCCACATTGCCTCCGCACTGGCCTGCTTCGTGACCATTATCGGTATCCCGTTCGGCATCCAGCACCTCAAGCTGGCACTCATCAGCCTGGCGCCCATCGGCCAGATGATTGTGACCAATCAGGAGGCGGAATCGGGCCGCTATATCCGCTAACTGCGGGAAATGCGCGGGCAGACGCTGCCCTGCAACGAAAAAAAGGGCAGACTAGGGTCTGCCCTTTTCTATTCGCTTTTGTTGAGGCCATCATGTTATCCAGCCACTTTTTCGCCAATCTTGCCCGCATGAAGCTCATCTACCGCTGGCCCCTGATGCGCAATATCCAGCCGGAAAACATCGCCGAGCACAGTCTGCAGGTGGCCATGGTGGCCCATGCCCTCGGCATCATCAAAAACCGGCTGTTTGGCGGCAACGTGAATGCCGACCGCGCCGCCGTGATGGCGCTCTACCACGACAGCAGCGAGGTGCTGACCGGCGATCTGCCCACCCCGGTCAAATACTTCAACCCCGAAATTGCCCGTGAGTACAAGAAGATTGAGCTGGCCGCCGAACAGCGCCTGCTCGGCATGCTGCCGCCAGAACTGGTCGATGACTTTCGCCCCCTGCTCGATTCAGCAGCTCAGGATGAGGAGCTGGCCAGGCTGGTCAAGGATGCGGACACGCTCTGCGCCTATACCAAATGCCTGGAGGAGTTAAGCGTGGGCAACCGGGAGTTTGAACCGGCGCGCAAGCGCCTCGAAGCCATGCTGGAAGCCAGGATGAGCGACGAAATGCGCTACTTTATCGATATCTTTGTACCGAGCTTCTCGCTACCGCTCGACGAGTTGAACGCCCACTAAGCCCGCTCACCACATCGACACACAGACAAAAAACAGAAGGGCCCGCCGGTTTAACACCGGCGGGCCCTTCGTTACTTGTTGCAACTTGGCTCAGCGTATCAGTGACCCAGCTCGCGGGACGGTACCAGACCGCTCGCCCGCCAGGCAGGATAGAGGGTTGCCACCAGACTCATCAGGATGGCGGCGCCCGTCACGATAAGCAGATCCTGCATATGCAACTCGGTCGGCAAAAAGTCGATAAAGTAGATATCCGGATTGAGGAAGCGGTGGCCAATAAGCTTCTCGATGACACCCAGGATCTGGGTCAACTTGCTCGATAGCAGCCCGCCCAGCAGGGCGCCAAGCAGGGCACCGGCTACACCGTTGACCATCCCCTGAATGACGAAGGTAAGCCGGATCTGGCCGGGGCTCGCCCCCATGGTTTTCAGGATGGCGATTTCGCTGCGCTTCTCGTTCACCGCCATCACCAGGGTGGAGACGATGTTGAAGCAGGCGACAGCCACCACCATCAGCATCACCACATACATGACGGTGCGCACCATCTGGATGTCCTGATAGAGGTAACCCTGGCTGTTCATCCAGCTGCGGATATAGACGTGATGGGGGAACTGCTGGGCCGCGGCGATCGTAATATTTTGTGCATTAAGCACATCGCTTACCCTAAGGCTAAAGCCCTCCACATCGCTGCCCATGCCGGTGATCCCTTGCGCATCGGCCAGATGCATAAAGCCGAGCAGACCGTCGAGCTGACCGCCAATTTCCAGCAGCCCCACCACGGTCAGGGCTTCGCGCCGAGGATTCTTGATCCCCGCCTGATCGCCCCCTTGCGGCAGCAGCAGGGCAACAGAATCCCCCACCTTGACCCCCAGTTTGTCGGCAATGGTCTTGCCGAGGATCACCCCACGTTCACCGGCTTGCAGTTCACGCAGGCCGCGGCCCGTCATGTATTTTCCCGCATCCGACAGATTGGCTTCCAGCTCTGGCAGCACTGCCCGCAGTTGCACCCCCTTGAGGGCGGAGCCATGCTCCAGCAAACCATTGAGGCGAATAACGGGAGCGGCGGCCTCGACGCCCGGCTGGGCCAGCAGGTAGTCACGCAAGCGGGGCCAATCCGGCAGCGGCCGCTCGACGGCGTCCAGCTCCCCCTGCGGCACCACAGAAAGCACCCGATCTTTGAGCTCCCGCTCGAAACCGTTCATGGCAGAGAGGCCCAGGATCAACGCCATTACCCCGAGGGCGATACCGATCAGGGAAGAGGCAGAGATAAAGGCGATAAACCCGTTGCGACGGCGGGATCGACTGTAACGCAGGCCCAGAAAGAGGGGCAGCGGTTTGAACATCAGGCAACCTCCGCCATCACGCCGCTCACTAGGGTCACCTGACGATGGAGCTTGGCCGCGAGGCTCAAGTCGTGGGTCACCACCACAAAGGCGGTCCCCAGTTCACGGTTCAGTTCACACAGCAGTTCATACACCGCGGTGGCACTGGCGTGATCCAGATTGCCGGTGGGTTCATCTGCCAGCACCAGGCTCGGTTCGTTGACCAACGCCCGGGCGATCGCCACCCGCTGGCGTTCACCGCCAGAGAGCTCGGAAGGACGGTGATGGAGGCGATGGGAGAGCCCCACCCGCCCCAACATCTTGGTCGCCTTCTCGGTGGCAACCGCCACCGACTCACCGGCGATCAAGAGCGGCATGGCCGCATTTTCCAAGGCACTGAACTCGGAGAGCAGGTGGTGAAACTGGTAGACAAAGCCCAGCTCGCGGTTGCGAAAACGGGCCTGGGTACGGCTGTCCCACTGGTGGATATCCTCCCCCTTGAACAGCACGGCGCCGCTGGAGGGGTTATCAAGGGCCCCCATCAGATGCAGCAGAGTGGTCTTGCCGGAGCCCGAGCTCCCCACCACCGCCAGCATTTCACCGGGCGCGACGCAGAGATCGATCCCCTTGAGCACCTGCGTCTCCAGCTCCCCCTCTTTATAGACATGGTTGAGCGCCCGGCAGCGCAGCAGAGGTTCACGGGATACGGCTTCATTCATAACAGGGGCTCCACTTACGCCAGTGACCACAGAGGCACCAGTAACAACGCCGGTACTCGCACCGGGGGTAACAACAGAAGATGTATTATGCACGGCATTACTCATAACGCAGTGCCTCGGCGGGTTTCACCCGCGCAGCGCGGGCCGCCGGATAGAGGGTGGCACTGAAGCTCAGCAACACGGCACCCAGCAAAATGGTGATGACCTGAGCCGGTTCGACAATCACCGGCAGGCCACTGCCGCCCGCCGCCATATAGAGGTTGAGCCCCACCGCATTGAGCAGAGGGTTGAGCCCGAGGGAGAGCGCAAGGCCTGCCAGGCCACCAAACAGGGCGCCAATCACCCCGCTGGAAGCACCGAGCACCATAAAGATTTTGACGATCTCCGCTTCACCCATGCCCATGGTGCGCAGGATGGCCACTTCGCCCTCCTTGTCCGTCACCACCATCACCAGCGCGGAGAGGATATTGAAAGTGGCGACGGCGATGATCAGCACCAACATCAGCCCCATCATCCGTTTCTCCATGGCGACCGCCTGGAACAGCTCGCCCCGCTCGCGGCGCCAATCCTGCCAGATCAATCCGTCGGGCAACGGCGTCTTGACCACCTCATCAGCGGCAAACGGATCATCGAGCCAGAGACGAATACCACCGACGGTTTCTGGCGGCAGTCGCAGCAGCCGCTGGGCATCTCCCAGCGCGATCAGCGCAATCTGGTTATCCACATCAGCGCCGACCCCAAAGATGCCGGTGACGGTAAAGAGACGTTGGGCCGGTACCCGACCAAACGGGGTAAAACGGGTTCCTTCGGTCAGGATCAGGCGAACCTGATCACCGATGGAGACATTGAGGCGTCGCGCCACTCCCTGCCCCAGCACGATGCGGTAGTGACCGGTCTGCAGGGTATCAAGGCGCCCCCCCAGCATCTGGGAGTGCAGGATGTCATCCTTGGGCCACTGGGCGGGATCGATTCCCTGCACGCTCACCCCGGTCAGCTGGCCGGGACTTTGCAGCATCCCTTCGCTGTCGAGCATGGGCGCAGAGGCAACCACATGGGGTAATTTGGCCAAGTCCGGCAACCCTTGCGGGTCTGCATCAATGCGGCCAGCCGGATTGGTCACCACCACATGGGGGATCACCCCGAGGATGCGCCCTTTGAGCTGCCCTTCGAAACCGTTCATCACCGAAATGACCACCATCAGGGCGGCAACCCCGATGGCGATGCCGAAGGTAGAGAACAGGGAGATAAATGAGACGAAGCGATTGCTGCGCTTCGAGCCTGCATAACGCAGGCCGATGGCCAGCGAAAGGGGCTGAAAAAGTCCGGTCTTCAAGGATATGTACGTTGCCAACAAAATAAGATACCGGATAATAAAGGGAAACCGTCCATGACAACAAGGGATAGCCTCCATGCAGGAACAGTTCTTCAGCGTCACCCATACCACGCCGGTCAATGTGATCCCCATGCCGGCTGACTTCACCCTGCCTTCGCTAGAGGAGCTGGACGCTGAGCTGCCGGAGCCCTTTCGGATCTCCTCGACCATTACTTCCATCGATCTGGTGACCAGTCGCCTGATGCGCAATCAGAACGACCAGATACATGACCTGGTTGAGATCATCAATCAGCAATCGCGCAAAATCGACATGATCATGGGGTATGTGCTGTCGGTACAGGATCGCCCCGAGCATCGTTTCCAGACCTTGCGCTTTGGTGCCGGTCAACTCACCTATCTGCATCCACATCAGGGGCACGGCAAACCGCTAGCGCTGCAGCAAATTGTGCGACTCAAGATCTTCTTGCGCGAGGAGGCTGCCGCCATTTACTGCTATGGCCGGGTCAAGCAACTGGACCAGGGTGAGCACGGCATCCAGGTCACCCTGGATTACGCCAGGATCCGCGAAGAGGATCGTGAACTGCTGGTGCGTGCCAGCCTCCATGTGCAATCAAGACAGTTGAAGCAGCGCGCCCAGGGTCGCCAGCGCTAACCAGAACCAACGTCAGCGACAGATAACGTCAACGTTAAAAGAATCGAACCATGCCAATGACAATTCCCGCCTGGCCCGCCAAAGCGGGCCAAAAAATCACGCTCGGCCAGCTGGTCGGCAGCAGTCTCTCACTCATGGCAGCTCGCCTCACCCAAGAGGCAAAACGCCCCGTCCTGCTGGTGACCGCCGATACCCCAAGTGCCCTTCGCCTCGAACAGGAATTGCACTATTTGCTGGCAGAGCAAGGGATCCCCGTGCTGCTGTTTCCGGACTGGGAGACCCTGCCCTACGACACCTTCTCCCCCCATCAGGACATCATCTCCCAGCGCCTCGAGACCCTCTACAAATTGCCGCAGATGGGCGATGGGGTGCTCATCATCCCCATTTCCACCCTGATGCTGCGCTGTGCGCCGCGCGCCTATCTCGACAAATACAGTCTGATGGTGAAAGCCGGTCAGCGTCTCAATCTGCAACAGCTGCGCGGACGCCTGGCCGAAGCGGGTTACGTGGCGGTGGATCAGGTGCTGGAGCATGGCGAGTTTGCCGCCCGCGGCTCCTTGCTCGACTTGTTCCCCATGGGGAGCCATCGTCCCTACCGCATCGACTTCTTCGATGATGAGGTGGACTCTATCCGTCCGTTCGATCCCGAGAGCCAGCGTTCAAGCGAACCGGTCAAGACGGTCAGCCTGTTGCCCGCCCGGGAATTTCCCACCGACGAAGGGGCCATCGAGCTGTTTCGCGGTCAATATCGGGAACAGTTCGAGATCTCTCGCGCCGAGGGCTCCGTTTATCAGGAGGTGAGCAAGGGGCGCTGGCCAGCCGGCATCGAGTACTATCTGCCGCTCTTCTTCAATCAAACCGCGACCCTGTTTGACTATCTGCCGGAAGATACCCTGCTGCTCACCGTGGGGGATATCTACCCCGCCGCCCAGCGCTTCTGGAATGACATCGGCCAGCGCTATGAAGAGAGGCGTTGGGACAATAGTCGCCCCCTGCTGCCACCGGCGCAGCTCTATCTGCCGGTGGAGCAGCTCTTTGCCTCCCTCGGCCAATATGGTGCTGCGCGGCTGCAAGAGGCCGCCACCGCTGGTGATGCGGGTCAGCACGATCTGCCCATCTCGGCGCTGCCCGATCTGCAACTCGATCACAGCAAGGAGCAACCCTTGCTGGCACTCGACCAGTTCCTGCAACGCTTTGCCGGGCGCACCCTGTTTGCGGTGGAGTCCGAAGGGCGGCGGGAGGTGCTCGGCGATCTGCTGGCACGCAGCGCGCTGCAACCTAAAGAGTTCCCATCACTCGACGCCTTCCTCACCAGCAAGGCCCGTCATGGTCTACTGGTAGCACCGCTGGAGCGTGGTTTTTTGCTCCAGGAGCCGGGACAAGATGAGCTGGCTCTCATCACCGAAACCGAACTGCTTGGCGGCAAGATCCGCAGCAAGCGGGCGCGGGAGAAGAACAAGAACTTAAGCTCGGATGCGGTGATCCGCAATCTGGGCGAGTTGACCCAGGGCCAACCGGTGGTCCATCTGGATCACGGGGTAGGCCGCTATCTGGGGCTCGAGACCATCGACGCCGGCGGCCTGCCGACCGAGTTCCTCACCCTCGAATATGCCGGTGGCGACAAGCTGTTCGTACCGGTTACCAGCTTGCACCTGATCAGCCGTTATACCGGTTCGGATAATCCGCCGAGCCACAAGCTCGGCGGTGAGGCCTGGAGCAAGGCGCGGCGCAAGGCGGCGGAGAAGGTGCGCGACGTGGCAGCCGAGTTGCTGGATGTCTACGCTCATCGCGCCGCTCGCGCCGGTTTTGCCTTCAAGCACGACAAAGAGGCCTATCGCCAGTTTGCCGCCGGTTTCCCGTTTGAGGAGACGGAGGATCAGCTCAATGCCATCAACGCGGTGCTGGGGGACATGTGCCAAGCCAAGAGCATGGACCGCCTGGTGTGTGGCGATGTCGGCTTTGGCAAGACCGAAGTGGCGATGCGTGCCGCCTTCGTCGCGGTTCACGGCGGCAAACAGGTGGCCGTGCTGGTACCCACCACCCTGCTGGCGCAGCAGCACTACGACAACTTCCGCGACCGCTTCGCCAACTGGCCAGTGCGGGTCGAGGTACTGAGCCGCTTCCGCTCCGCCAAGGAGCAGACCGCGGTGATGAAAGAGCTTGCCGAGGGCAAGGTGGACATCATCATCGGCACCCACAAGCTGCTCGGCGCCGAGCTCACCTTCAAGGATCTCGGCCTGCTCATCGTCGATGAAGAGCATCGCTTCGGGGTGCGCCAGAAGGAGAAGATCAAGGCGCTGCGGGCCGATGTGGACATTCTTACCCTCACCGCCACCCCCATTCCGCGCACCCTCAACATGGCGATGTCCGGCATGCGGGACCTCTCGATCATCGCCACCCCGCCTGCCAAGCGGCTCGCCATCAAGACCTTCGTGCGCCAGCAAGAGCCGGCCGTGACCCGTGAAGCGGTACTGCGGGAATTGAAGCGCGGCGGGCAGGTCTATTACCTGCACAATGACGTGGAGAGCATCGAGCAGTGCGCCGCCGATCTGGCGGAGCTGGTACCCGAGGCTCGCATCGGTATCGCCCATGGCCAGATGCGCGAGCGTGAGCTTGAGCGAGTGATGTCGGACTTCTACCACCAGCGCTTCAACCTGCTGGTCTGTACCACCATCATCGAGACCGGCATCGACGTACCGAGCGCCAACACCATCATCATGGATCGGGCGGATCACCTAGGGCTCGCCCAACTGCACCAGCTGCGAGGCCGGGTTGGCCGCTCCCACCACCAGGCCTATGCCTACCTGCTCACCCCCCATCCCAAGCTGATGACCAAGGATGCGGCCAAACGCCTCGAGGCCATTGCATCCCTCGAAGATCTCGGCGCCGGTTTTGCGCTGGCGACCCACGATCTGGAGATCCGTGGCGCAGGCGAACTACTCGGCGACGATCAGAGCGGCCAGATCGAATCGGTCGGCTTCACCCTCTACATGGAGATGCTGGAGCAGGCGGTCGAGGCGCTGAAAAATGGCAAGGAGCCATCGCTGGAGCAGCTGATGAGCCAGCACACCGAGGTGGAGCTGCGCCTGCCTGCACTGCTGCCGGACGACTATATTCCGGACGTCAATATGCGCCTCTCCATGTACAAGCGGATCGCCAGTGCGGCGGACGAGCAGGAGCTGCGCGAGCTGAAAGTGGAGCTGATCGACCGCTTTGGTCTCTTGCCTGAGGCGACCAAAACCCTGCTGGAGCTGGCGGCCTTCCGTCAGCGTGCCACTGCCCTTGGCATTCGCCGGGTGGAGATGAGCGAGCGCGGTGGCTATCTCGACTTCACCCAGGAGACCCGTGTCAATCCGGCCTATCTGGTCAAACTGCTCTCCAGCCAGCCACGGGTCTACAAGATGGACGGGCCGACCCGGCTGCGTTTCCAGGTGCCGACCCAGGATCGCGCCATGCGCCTGAAACTGGTGGATGGTTTGCTGGCAGATCTGGCCAACAACAGCCTGTGAGTGTTTGCCGTGCTAGCGGCGAGCCAAACAGATAACGCCAACCAAAACGGGAGCCAAATCGGCTCCCGTTCTGTTTATGTTGGCTGGTGACTAGCGTCTCCCTTCCCCCCATTGTGGGAGAAGGGTCGGGGATGAGGGAGGCACTGAAGACCATTCCCCTTACCCTGCCCTATCCCAGGGGGAGAGGACACCGCACAGGTAAATGTTGGGCTTCGCTGCGCTCAGCACCAACCTACCCCTCTGACTATCAGGCCTTGGCGGGATCTTCATGGGAGGAAAACTCCCGCATAAAGGCCTCGGCGCGCTCCACCATCTTGGTCGAGCCAACGAAATAAGGGGTACGCTGGTGCAGCGCGGTGGGCTGGATATCCATGATCCGGCCAAAGCCATCGGAGGCCTTGCCACCAGCCTGCTCCACCAGAAACGCCATGGGGTTGCACTCATAAAGCAGGCGCAGCTTGCCGTTCGGGGAGTTGGTGCCGGACGGATAGATGTAGATCCCCCCCTTGAGCAGATTGCGATGGAAATCGGAGACCAGGGAGCCGATATAGCGGGAGGTGTAGGGCCTGTGAGTGGCTTCGTCGCGCTCCTGGCAATATTTGAGGTACTTCTTCACTCCGTCCGGGAACTTGATGTAGTTGCCCTCGTTGATGGAGTAGATCTTGCCCTCTTCCGGAATGCGGATGTTCTCGTGGGAGAGGCAGAAACAACCGATGGAGGGATCGTAGGTAAAGCCATTGACGCCAAAGCCGGTGGTGTAGACCAGCATGGTGGAAGAGCCATAGACCACGTAACCGGCGGCTACCTGCCGATTACCAGGCTGCAGGAAGTCCTCAATCGTGACGGCAGAGCCCTGTGGGCTGACCCGACGGTAGATGGAGAAGATGGTGCCAACCGAGACATTGACATCGATATTGGAGGAGCCATCGAGCGGGTCGATCAGTACCACGTACTTGGAGTTCTGGGAGAGTGGTGAGTCGAAGGCCACGAAGTCCTCTTCCTCTTCAGAGGCCATGCCGCACACCTCACCACGGGCTTCCAGCGCAGCCTTGAAACGCTCGTTGGCGTAGACGTCCAGCTTTTGCTGAACTTCCCCCTGCACGTTTTCAGCGCCCATGGAACCGATAATATCGGCCAGCCCCGCCTTGTTGATCTCCCGGTTCACCACCTTGGCAGCCAGGCGGATCGAGCTGAGCAGCGAGGTCAGCTCGCCGGTCGCGGTAGGATACTCCGCCTGCTTTTTGACGATGAACTCACCCATGGTGATCATGTTTCGCATTTTTGTTCCTTTAGATCGCATCCGTTGGCATTGAAAACGTTTGCAGGCGTCAGCAAAAAAAATGCCGATCACCGGCGGCCTTGATTTGTAACCTAATGTAACGCCTGTTTTTTGTTTTTGCAGCGAATTAAGCGGTTTAATAAATAGACACCCCCACCCGGATTGATGGTAACCGGCGCGCTTTAACGGGCTTCATTCGATAACTTTTCGCATCTTAATTCGTGGTAATAATCTGCTGCAAACCACGCCCTGACTGGCCTGTGAACAGTGAAAATGGAGTCTGGTGGGACTGCTCATCCCCCAGCCATTGCCTCTTGAGATCCGCTCACCAATCCAGCACACTGATTTCGCTTTGGAAGCAAATAAAACTCAAGGATTATCAATGAAAAAGACTCTCATTGCCGGCATGGTAGCCGGACTGTTTACCCTTCCCGCCTGGGCTGCCCAGGTCCCTGCTGGCACCAAACTGTTGCCGGACGCCCAACAAATCTATGTAACCAATATCGGTGCCGAACCCGCCACCATCGACCCCCAGCTGGTGGAAGAGAGCGCCGGGAGCGCCATTGTCAACGATCTGTTTGAAGGACTCTATGTACTGGATGGCAAAGGCAAGACCCAGCCCGCTGGCGCCGTCAGCTACGAAGTAGACAACACCGGTACCATCTACACCTTTAAACTGAGGCCCGAGGCCAAGTGGTCTAACGGCGAGCCGGTCACCGCCGCCGATTATGTCTACGGCTGGCAACGGGCGGCCGACCCCAAGACCGCCTCCAACTACGCCTGGTTTATCGAATTGATGGGAATTGCCAATGCCAGCGAGGTGACCCAGGGCAAGATGAGTCCGGATGCGTTGGGCATCAAGGCGCTTGATGACCACACCCTGCAGGTGACCTTGAAAACGCCAGTTCCCTTCTTCCTGAAGACCCTCTCCCACTACACCACCTTTCCGGCCCCCAGGGCCACCATTGAAAAATTTGGCAAGGAGTGGGTGAAGCCCGGCAATATCGTCTCCAATGGTGCGTTCGTGCTCAAGGAGTGGACCCCCAACGAGCGGCTGGCCTCCGAGCGTAATCCCCATTACTGGGATAATGACAATACCGTGATCAACAAGGTGGTCTATCTGGAGATCACCTCAGAAACAGCAGCCTATAATCGCTACCGCACTGGTGAGTTGCACTACACCACCTACCCCCTTGAGCAGTACAAACAGCTCAAGAACCAGAGCCCGGACGAGCTGGTTAGCGTCCCCACCCTGGCCAGCTACTACTATGTCTTCAATACCCAGCGCAAACCGTTCGATGACCCGAAAGTACGCAAGGCGCTCTCACTGGCGATCGACCGGGAAACCATTACCGACAAGATCCTGGGACAGGGACAAATCGCCGCATATAGCTTCACCCCGCCCATCGTGGACGGTTTTGAATTAAAAAAACCGGCCAGTCAGCTGCTCAGTCGTGATGAGCGGATCAAACAGGCCAAAGCCTTGTTGCAAGAAGCAGGCTATGGCCCGGGCAAGCCCCTGACGGTAGATATCCTCTACAACACCAATGAGAGCCACAAGAAGATAGCGCTGGCTATCTCCTCTATGTGGAAGCACAACCTCGGGGTCACCGCCAAACTTAACAATATGGAGTGGAAGACCATGGTGTCTGCACTCAATGAGGGGGATTTCGGGGTAAGCCGTTATGGTTGGAACGGGGACTATAACGATGCCTCGACCTTCCTCGATATCATGACATCCAGCAGCAGCGCCAACAGCGGCAAATGGTTTAACAAAGAGTATGATGCCTTGCTGGCCAAGGCTCACGATGCACTCGACCCGGCTGAGCGCAATGCCCTTTACCAGCAGGCAGAAGCCGTGATCGACGCCGATGCCCCCATCGCGCCTATCTATTTCTCGGTCAAATCGCGGCTGCTCAAGCCCTTCGTCAAGGGGTATCCACACCACAATCCGCAAGATGTGGTGTATAGCAAGGATCTCTATCTGATCGCACAGTAAACCATCACGCCAACGCTCGTTGACCCTATGAAAGCGCCTGCAGTAACGCAGGCGCTTTTTTACTGGTAGCCTTGCTTTAGCCGTGAATCGACTCACTTCTCAGGACAAGGCACCATAGCTCCTCTTGCTCGGCGCGTCAGCACCATAGGCTTGATCAGCAGCTGCGCCAGCAAGACCCCGAGCAGGGTCAATCCCCCGCCAATCAGGTGATAACTGGTCAACTGCTCTCCCAGCAGGGTGATGGCAAGGCCAGCCGTCATCACTGGCAACAGGTTCATAAAAATAGCGGTACGATTAGCGCCGAGCAGGGTGATCCCCTGCATCCAGAGCCAGGGACAGAGTGCTGACGCGGGGATCCCGGCATAGAAGATCAGCCAGAGCGCGCGGCCCTCGGGCAATTGACCATCCACCAGCAGAAAAAAGGGGGTCAGGATCACCACACTGCAGAGCACCTGACCGTATAGCAGCGACCAGTTATCGAGCCCCAGATCCCACTTCTTGAGCAGCACACTATAAAGGGCATAGGTGGCTGCAGAAAGCAGCATATAGACAGAACCAATATGAATACCCTGGGTAAACAGCCGGGTCGGATCTCCCTGCCCCAGCAAGATAGACAAGCCAAGGATGGAGAGCAGCGCCCCCAGCACGGCACCCCAGGTGGGCCGCTCGCGCAATAGCCAGATGCTGAGCAACACAGTTAACAGTGGCGTCAATCCCATCATCAACCCCATCTCGGTGGCGCCCATGGTCTGTGCAGCGTAGTAACCAAAGGTCTGGTTGAGCACCATGCCAAGGAGCGCCAGCATGGCGATCTGCCAAAAGCCGGCACGAATGCGGGCACGCGCACGCCATAACCGACGGGCCAGAAACGGGCTTAATACCAACGCAGCCACCACCCAGCGCGACCAGGCCATGGCCGCGGGGGATAACACGCCGACCGCCAATTTGCTGACGATGCCATTGCCCGCCCAGATGGCAATGCAGGAGAAGGGAAACATAAAAGCAAGGGGCATGAGAGGATCCAGACCGAAGAGACAACAGCGGGCCAGTATAGGGGGCGATGGGAGATAAACAAAGGAGCAAGCCTTAATAGGCAAGCAGTGGCGCCAGCCGCCAGAAACAAATATGCCCGCAAAGTGCGGGCATAAGTGCAAGCATAAGTGCGGGCATATCAGTGCAGAAACAGGTTCAGAAGCGCATCACGCGGCATCCATGTGCAGTCTGGAGATCAGCTCGTTGACCTCGATGACTGTCTGGCGGTGGGGAATATCCGCCGGATTCGGCATAAGCAACAAACCGGATTGGAAATCAAACCGCCCCCGACCATGAATGTAAATCCGACCTTTAAAGAAGGTTTTGACATGCTTTGCCACCATCAGTGGCAGGTACTTCTTGAACACTCTCATCGTTTGCAACCTCTTGCAGTTGTATCCGTATGACAGCAGCTTCTGCGAATTAATTCCGTAAAATATTTATAAAAATCCGGAAAACTCGCCCATCTCTTCCCAAAAAATTCAATCTATAACTTTTTATTAACTTTTAGCCTATTGTATGCGGCCCTTCGAGCCAGAGCAAGGCTCCTTTGCCATCGAGCCACTCGATACAGGCGATGCCCGAGGTAGCGAACATGGGTGCTCCTGCTGCCGGGCAGAGGCTTTGCACCAGATAACCCACCAGCGGCAGATGGCTGACCATCAGGATCTGGTCATGTTGCTGCGCCAAAGTGGTGAGGTAGCTGGCCACGAAAGCGGGATCGCCGTAAGGGGTAATGTCACCACTCTCTTCAACAGCTGCTGCGTCAGGTAATTCACTGCATATGGCTTGCCAAGTCTGACGTGCCCGCAGATAGTTGCTGTGGATCACCCGATCCAGCGGGCCAATCAGCTGAGGCGCCAGCCAGCGGGCCATCTGGATAGACTCTTCAATACCCTGCTCGGTCAATGGACGCTGTTCATCTGTTTTCGCATTCATGCCAGCCTGGCCATGACGCATGATATAGATCTTCATTACAACCTCGCCCAACGGGCCTGTTTTGATAGCCGGGGGATCTTACCCCGCCACGGGTGTGGAAACAATTGCGCTACCTCTCAGAAAAGGGTTTGCCTGACGGGATAGCGGGGTCGATAATCATGTTTAAATTCAAATAAATCCAACGTGAGTCACACGCCAATGAGCCCATATGCCAGTCCCAATGACCATCGGCAATACCATTTTCTGGAGCTGGCCAACCGGCTCAGGGTCTTGTTGATTTGTGATCCCGACACCGACAAATCTGCCGCCTCGCTGGCGGTCAATACCGGCCATTTTGACGATCCCGCCGACCGTCAGGGAATGGCCCATTTTCTGGAGCACATGCTGTTTCTCGGCACCTGCACCTACCCCAAGCCTGGTGAGTACCAGCAATTTATGAGCCGTCATGGCGGCAGCAACAACGCCTGGACCGGCACCGAATTCACCAACTTCTTCTTCGAGATCGACAACGGCTTCTTCGAAGCTGGGCTGGATCGCTTCTCCCAGTTCTTTATCTGTCCCACCTTTGATCCGGAGTGGGTGGACAAGGAGCGCAACGCGGTCGACTCCGAGTATCGCCTCAAGCTGCAGGACGACATGCGCCGCAGCTATCAGGTGCATAAAGAGACGGTCAACCCGGCGCACCCCTTTTCCAAGTTCTCGGTGGGCAACCTCGATACCCTGGCCGATCTGCCGGGACGGGATCTGCGCGCCGACCTTATCCGTTTTTACGAAAGCCACTACAGCGCGGATCGCATGGCGCTGGTGATGATCTCGCCACAATCCATCGACACCCAGTTGCAGTGGTGCTGTCGCTACTTTGCTCCCATTTTGAATCGCAATTTGGGAACCCCGACCCTCACCATGCCGCTCTACCGGCTCGATGATCTCGGCGTGCGCATCCACATCAATCCGGTCAAGGAGACCCGCAAGCTGTCGCTCTGCTTCCCCCTGCCCAATGTGGACGAGTTTTACGACAAAAAGCCCCTCACCTTCCTGAGCCATCTGATTGGCTACGAGGGGGATGGCAGCCTGCTCTCCCTGCTCAAGGCGAAAGGCTGGGTCAACCAGCTCTCGGCGGGCGGTGGCATCAGCGGCGCCAACTTCAAGGATTTTGGCGTCAACTTCGGCCTCACCCCTCTGGGCCTTGAACATGTGGACGACATCCTCGCCGCCCTGTTTGGCTATCTGAAACTGATTGGCCGCGAAGGGCTGCAGAGCTGGCGCTATGACGAAAAGCGGACCGTGCTCGAATCGGCGTTCCGTTTTCAGGAGCGCGGCCGCCCCCTCGATACGGTGTCGGGACTGGTGCTCAACCTCTTTAGCTACAAACCTGAGGATCTGCTCTACGGCGACTACATGATGCGCGAATATGACGAGGGGCTGATCCGCCGCTTCCTCGCCAAACTCACCCCGTACAACCTGCGTATCACCATCACTGCGCCGGAAGTGGCGACCGATCGACTGGCCCGCTGGTATCAGACCCCCTACAGCGTGACGACCATTACCGAGGCCGAGAAAATTCGCTGGCAGCAGAGCGAACCGGACTCGGCACTGGCGCTGCCCAAGCCCAACCCCTTTATCAGCAGTAGGCTCGATCCGCGCACACCAGAGCTTACCGCCGACATGCCCGCCTGCCTTATCGAGCGCCCCGGTTTTCGCCTCTGGCACCTCCATGAGCACCTGTTCAGCGTGCCCAAGGGCAATCTCTACATCTCCATCGACAGCGAGCATGCGGTCAAAAATCCGCGCAATATCGCCATGGCGCGCCTCGCCGTGGAGCTGTTGGCCGACCATCTCAACGCCCTCACCTATCCGGCGGAGCTGGCGGGATTGGGCTACCAGATCTATGCCCATCAGGGGGGCTTTACCATCAACCTGAGCGGCTTTGCCGACAAGCAGCCGCTGTTGCTCGACATGATCCTCAGCAACCGCACCCTGGGTTACCCGAACCCAGCTCGCTTTAGCGAAATCAAGGAGGCGCTGATCCGCAACTGGGACAACCAGTCCAAGGCGCGCCCCATCTCCCAGCTCTTTAACCAGCTCACCAGTTTGCTGCAACCGAACAACCCGCCGTTCGAACAGCTGCTGCGCCACCTGCGCACCGTCGAGCTCTCCGAGATGCCCGGCTTCGTGGCCCAACTGTTTGGCGAGGTGCATGTCGAGGCGCTGGTGCACGGCGACTGGACTGCCACCGAAGCGCTGGAGCTGGCCGCCCTGATGGAGCGCCACCTGAGCGACATCAATGGCACCAGCAGCAAGCCGAGCAGCGAGACCCGCCGCCCGCTCATCTCCATTCAGGACAGGGGCACCCTTATTCGCGAGCAGGGTTGCGATCACGAAGACTCGGCACTGCTGGTCTACTACCAGTCCCGCACCACCCGGGCGCGGGATCTCGCCTGCTTTACCCTGGCCAACCACATTATGTCCTCCACCTTCTTCCATGAACTGCGCACCCGCCAGCAGCTCGGTTATGTGGTGGGCGCCGGCAACCTGCCCCTTAATCGCCACCCGGGCCTCATCTTCTACATTCAGTCGCCAGTAGCGGGGCCGCAGATCCTGCTCGATGCGGTGGAGGAATTTATCGATATCTTCCCGCTCGCCATGCTCGAATTTACCGAGCAGCAGTGGCAGGAGAGCAAGGCGGGGCTGCAAGCCCAGCTGAGCGAGCGAGATGCCAACCTGCGCAGTCGCGGTCAGCGGCTGTGGGTGAGCATCGGCAACAAGGATCTGGGGTTTGATCAGCGGGAACGGGTCTGCGATGAGGTGGGCAAGTTGAGCCGCGCCGACCTGGTGCGCTTTATCACCCAACTGCGCTCGCGCACCTCCGATCGGCTGATCCTCTGCAGCTATGGTCAGGGCCACGAACATGACGAGCGGATCACCGGTCAGTTTATCGATGACCCCAAGGCATTTCGGCTCAATGCCGCCACCTTCGAGGCCTGATCAGGCCTCGCCCCCCTTTTTCCTGCCCACGGCAAATCGCAGGCAATAAAAAGCCGACCCATCAGGGTCGGCTGGAAAAACCATAACAATTGCGACCAAAGCCGCCAAAAGTGAACATGAGCGTGAAAATCAGACACTGAGTTGCTGATCAGCAAGCGGGATAAACCCGATACTTGCGTTGCAATGCCAACAGTGATTGAGAAACAGCCTCATATTAGGCACTCCCCCCGCCAGTCACGTTGATCTACGTCAAAGGAGGTAGCGAAGTGCGCACAGCCCACAGATTTGTCGGGTTGGATCACGCTTTCTCTTGGCTTATTGCGACATGCATGATGACTCAGTCACGGCGAACCAGCCGGTAGGCCACCTCATCGAAGTAGGAGAGCTGACCCGCCAGCACCCGCGGATGATCCACCTCGGCAGCCCGCCCCAGCACCTCGATGCGAAAATCCCGCTCGAACAGGGCTCGCACCTCCATCTCCCCCACCGAGAAGGGGGGCTGACTCTGCTGCTCCGGCTGATATTCGAGGGTCACCAGCAGGATCTGGCCACCGGTCTCGACCAGCGAACTGATCAGAGCCGCATACTGGCGACGCATCGCGGTCGGCAGGGCGATCAGTGCCGCGCGATCATAGACCAGCCGGTAACGGCGACCCAGCGTGGGGGCGGCGAAAAAATCTCCCTGAAAAATGTGCAGGCTGTCCACCTGATGACACTGATAAGGGCCCACCTCGCTCACGGTCGCGGCAAGCTGGTTTTCACTGAAGAACTGACTGACGGCAAGGCTCGATAGCTCGAAACCGTCGACCGGATGACCCTGAGCGCTCAGCCAGAGCATGTCGCGAGACTTGCCGCACAGGGGAACCAGCACCGGCTCGTCCGCTTGCTGGGCCGCCCACCAGGATTGCAGCCAGTGGTTGAAGTCCGCCTGATGAAAGCCAATCCGGTTCTCTTCCCAACGCTGATGCCAAAACGCAGCTTCCATCGTTATTACCCTTCTGTACTAAAGATGCCTCAATATCACAACTTAACCGGCACCGCGCAACCCTCTGCCCTCCCCTTTTTGCCGCGCAGCCTCTGGGTGTTATCGGGCGAATGACGGGACGTCACCTTGCCGTGCGCCTCGCTGTCGCAATGTTCGCAATTGGCTGCGTTTATAACGGACAAGGCATACCAACCCATGCAAAAACGTCATGGGTGTATGGCAATGAATGAATCAATGAAAGGAATGGCATTGGCAGGCCAAACCGTGCCTGCCAACGCCAGAAAGGTCACGACAACGTGGCGCGAGCGGCCGCCAGCTGGCGCTCGATATAAGCAAAATCAGGGCGTTCGGCGGGGAGTTCCGAGAGGCAGGCCGCTTTGAGCTGATGCAACCCATCAAGCGTTGAGTCTTGCGTATCGCAATGGGCCAACAGCTCTTCCAGCAGGCAACCAAAGGCGCGCACTTCCAGTCGTTCAAGGCCCACAGCCCGCTCGCGCTCGCTGCGTTCATCGCTGTTGCGTTCATATAAGGAAGCGGCACCAAAATCCCCCAGCAGGGCGCGAGCCGGCGTGTCAGGCCCGCGGGTAAACAGAATATTGTGACCGTAGAGATCCCCGTGCATGATGCCCGCGCGGTGCAGATGGCCCGCCACCGAGGCGATGCCATGGGCCATCGCCAGTGCATCTGGCACACTCAGGTGCAGCCCCTCGGGATAGACATCCCGGGTGCAGGAGTCCAGGCTCGGCGGCCCGGCCAGATTGGCAAAGGCCGGGTCGATCAACTCCATCACCAGCGCCGGAATGCCGGAGGGGTGATCCGTCACCTTGCCTATCACCTTGATAAGGTTGGGATGAGTGCCTGCCGCCAGCGATGCCGCCATCTCGCAGCGGGGCAGCCCGTCGCTGGTCACCGCCCCCTTGAACAGCTTGACCGCCACCTGACTGCCATCGCCTCTGTCGCTGGCCTGAGTCACTTCATCAGCAGTATTACCAAGGGTGGCGCGATGGATAACGCCGGATGCTCCCTGCCCCAGCAGCTCGCCCAGCGCCAGCGTCTCCCAAGCAAGGGGCGCGACATGGGCATCATCGATGGCCCGCGCCTCTTCCCCTTCGCTAAAGGGGTTGCCGGAGTAGGCAAGCCATGAAAGGCGAGGCAGCGAGAGCAGCCACTCGGGGAAACGTTCGATGCGGTTGGCAGCGATACGCAACAACTCCAGATTGCGACAGTTGGCAAGGCTGGCCGGCAACTCGCGCAGGCGGTTGCCCGCCAGCATCAACTTTTGCAGGGCGTCGCACTGGCCCAGCTCATCGGGCAGCTGCTCAATTGCGTTATCGGTCAGGATCAGCCAGCGCAAACCGGCGGGCAGCGCCCTGGCCGAGACGGTAGCAATCCGGTTGGCCTTAAAACCCACCATGGTGAGCGCCGGGCAACGCCCCAACACCTCGGGCAGCTCGGTAAAGCGGTTCTCGGAGCAGAAGATAATGCGCAGTTTGCCAAACCCGGCCAGCTCGTCGGGGAGCGCGCTTAGCTGGTTGCCGGTGAGATCCAGCACCTCCAGCGTCTCTTTCAGGCTCAAAATCTCGGTGGGGAACTCCGTCAGGTTTTCAGAGAGCTTCAGATGGCGGGCACCGCACAGTTCACCTGCGCGCAGCTGTTCCAGAGTATGCATAACCGTTTCTCAATCCTGATGATCTGCCTGATGACGTAGCCAGCCATCAGCGCGCGCCGAACCCGGGTCCGGCGATTTGAAAGGGGGGCATTATAAAGAATTCGGGACGCAGTTCGCCCCTTTTGTTGCCTTGGTGACGGGGCATGGCGCTCAGCAACACCGCCCCATCGAATTGACGAAACACATAGGGTGCAATAAGCGCAGCGCACCGTTTGCAGAGCGGCTTTTGGGCAAGGTATGAGAAACAAAAGTAGAGGTGCAATTTTATTGCACCCTACGGCACTATTGACCGCTACGCGGCGCTCAGAAAGGTGGGTGTCCCATTTTTCACTCGCTGGTTTTCTCAATTAAATTCTGCTTGTGTGAACGTCATCACCATTTAAAATGCAAAAATTAGGTGCGGAATGATGGTTTCATGACAAGAACTGAACAGTCTGACTCAGATAGTACCTTTTGAATTATTTTTTCGAGAGGAATGGAAGATTCACCTCCACTTATCACGAGCACATCACTCTCTAATGATGAGATCAGCTTTAATACTTCTCTTTCGTGATAGCTATTTATAACATGAAACTCTGTTGCTATTGCTTTCAACTTGGATTCGATGCTTTCATCTTGGATGACAGCATTTAATTTTATTGTTGCAATGCAAATTTCTGATGGTTTATTCGAGAGACTTAATATAGGCAATACCAGCTCTATGCTCTCAAAGGTTTTAGCATCAAGGGCCATCACAATAACTTTATCAAACAAGCGTTTCGCTCTGCTATTTACCAGTAAAAGTGGGTTGGACGCACTGAGGATATAATTGTAATGTTCATCACTTATAATTTGATTAAACCAGGAATCCCCATCAACAAACTGAATTATCAATCCATACTCATATTTACTCAGTTGTCGTTTTATTTCGATATCGTGATCACCAATTGACAGCACCGTATCTATATCCACCTCATTTCCGAATAAGCCTGATAATCTAAGCAGTTCAGACTTTTCCCCTACAATAAAGTTGTTTTTTATAATGTTTTCGTCCGTACTGCTTATCAGGAAGGACGAGAAGTGTGGAATGATTTTTAGTATCGTAATTTTTGAGTTATTTGCTTTAGCGATTTTAATAGCCTGACCTAATGCTGATACAGACACATCATTGATATCTGAGCTCAACACCACTAGCATGCGTTTATAGAATTGCATCCCAAACTCCTTATGTTTGGGCTCCCTTATCTTAAAGGAGCCCAATGCGTTACTCTAAGCACTTAGTTACTGTCATTGAATTCTTTTCTAAAACTTATGTCATCACCAAATATTGACCACGTAGTGATGAATAAGGCGGTGATAACTGGCCCCAAAACAAAACCATTAAGACCAAATGCTACAATGCCCCCTAATGTAGAAAGAAGCACTAAGTAATCAGGTATTTTGGTATCACGACCAACCAATATAGGTCTAATAATGTTATCTACCAAGCCAATGACGAATGCACCAAATGTGGTCAAGATGACTGCATCCATAATATTCCCAGAGGCAAATAGATATATTGCAACTGGCCCCCATATTAGTCCTGCCCCCACAACAGGAATTAATGAAAGCAGAGTCATGACCACACCCCATATCACAGGGCCTTGTATGCCTAGAACTGCAAAGATTAATCCACCAAGAAAGCCTTGCAGCGAAGCGACAGCAAAATTCCCCTTAAGCGTAGCCCTGGCTACCTCTGAGAATTTTTCAAGCATGAGCTTCTCTCGGTCATCACCTAGCGGTAGCGTCTCAATAGCTTTCTGAACTAGATATCTCCCATCCCTAATCATGAAGAATGCGATGTATAGCATAATGCATACATCCAGGATGACTTTGAAGGCACCCTGTCCAAGTACAAATGCATGCTGAGCGATGAATCTTGTAGCAAACACTGCTGCATTGGTCAGTTGATTTCTAATATCTTCGTAATCAACACCAATGGAGGCCATGAAGTCCTGTAGCCCAGGGAAGGATACCTTGATCGTATCTAAATACTCACCAAAGTTGACTCTCCCTTCCTGCATCGTTCTATAGAGACTGTTTATCTCTTTACCAAAAGACCATCCAATGAAGAGTAATGGCACAACTAGGATAACAATGCATATCAGCAAAGTGAGCAATGAGGATATATTTTTACCTAGAGCGGTTCTCTCCGATATTAACTCTTTTACAGGAACGAACAGGACGCCGATGATGCATGCCCAAAACACAGCAGAAAAGAAAGGCAGCAAGATCCAGATAAAGAAACAACTCACAATAATGAGCGTCAGGAGAAATGCTTTATTCTCTAGTGATGTTGCCTTCATTTAACCTCCATATTCAAACGAAGAAAAACAGCAAGACCACGCCGAGGCACAATCTATACACAACAAATGGAAGCATGCCCATTTTTTCAATCACTTTCAAAAAATAGTGAATGCACAGATACGCTGATACAAAACTTACGAGCATCCCAATAAGTAATTCAATGATATCAATCTGAATTGAGCTCACAATAAGTTGATAGCTCAAATATATACCTGCAAGTGTAATAATTGGAATTGAAAGCAGGAATGAGAACTTAGCCGCTGTTTTTCTATCAAAACCAAGCAAAAGCAACATAGTCATGGTAATACCTGAACGAGATGTTCCTGGTATCAATGCTACAGCTTGAGCAAGGCCAACTTTAATAGCGTCTTTGTAATTGAGACTGTCTAATTTTCTTTGTAAGGATGATGTTCTATCTGCATACCAAAGCAGTAATCCAAATGTAATGGTTGTCACTGCTATGACAAGTGTACTTCGTGCAGCACCTGCAACAATATCCTTTCCAAGAAAGCCAAGCAACGTAGCTGGGATTGTCGCCAAGATCAACAATAAGGCTATGCGGCCATCTTCTGTTCGTTCTCCCTTGCCATGTAATATGAGGCCGTGTAAGAGGGATAAGACATCTTTTCTGAAATAAATTATGACAGCAGCTAACGTACCCACATGTACTGCTACATCAAATGCAAGACCTTGATCATCCCAACCAAATATTTTTGCTGGTAATATTAAGTGAGCCGAACTGGATATAGGAAGGAACTCTGTTAATCCTTGAACTAAGGCTAGAAAAACTGATTGAAAGTAGTCCATTGAAAATCCAAATTATGAATGATATTTTTCGTTTGTCATGCAGTTATGAAATGGTGCTAATATGGCTACATATTACTTCATATCAGAGCAATGATGGTAACTTTAGCTGGCAAGATACGAGGGTCTCCATTAATTTTGGCTTTAGTTCAATCTTCTCTCTGATTGCACGACTCACAGCAACTTCAAAATCCTGAATATGCTGATTTGACAGATTTTTTATTGTCTCACTTGAATGCTTTTTCAATAAATTATCTATAGGGTTCAAGCACTCTGGATAACTTACTTCGTTAAATGCTTCATTTATTTCTTTTAGCGACTCTATAGTTCCATGATGCTCATCTGGCTTGTTTACCAAGTGCCAAATATGGCCCTCCCAATAAATAATGTTAGCTGTAATGTACGTGTATAGCATCTTTTCACTCGTAATATCTTCGGGAGCTATATGCTTTTTCTTTGTGCCATCTTGAATTAGAGGTTTTTCATTGGGAGTGTTATTCAAACGTGGGATTTGCATTACGAATAGAAATGCCATCATTAATATTATGAACATCCCAAACTTTGCCATTCAGATTGCTCCATTGTCCCTGCTGTTAATCATCTGTTCATAATGCGTGGGTACTCCACATAAAGCAGAGGATTCATGTAACCGAACGACCCTCTTTCTCGACTTACATAACTGTAAGCATTAAAAGAGGGTTGTTGATGTAAACATATCAGATGCTATGAAAAAGCTAAACTAGCAGAGACTAATTTAACTTGTGAACATTCTTCTATGAGGATGCAGCAGGCAAAACCTTCTTCAAAATATCGTTGAGGGTTACTACGCCGCACATATCTAGGCCATCCATCACAACCGCAAACTGAACGCTTGATTTGCGCATGCGGGCTAGTGACTCATAGACAGGCGTCTTGGCATCAAGGATGAATGCTGGACGTGCGATTTCGTATGCAGGACGGTCATCACTTTCCATCAGAGTATCCCTTAGGTGTACTACTAACGGTGTTGATTCAGTTGCACCTAGAAGAAGGATTCGTAGATGACCCGATTTCTGCGCAGCATTACGAACATCGGCAACCTTCGCTCCCACATTGACATATGTAGGTTCGCTGTTTTCCGCAAGCAGAGTCTTCACCTGAACAGTCCCCAGATCTATGAGGCTGGAGATCTGCTGCTGAACTTGAGGTTCGAGTGTTCCCGTCTTGGCTGAATGCTCAACCAGTTGGCGTATGGTGGCGATATCCTGCCCCCCCACAGCAGCGCTCTCAACTGGCTCGACACCAGCGGCTTTCACAAGACGGTTTGCCAAGCTATTTACCCAACGCATCAAAGGACGTAATGGCCATATATAGGCTTGAGCCATGATACCAATCGCTAAGGCAGACCTTTCTGGGTGTGCGATAGCCCAGGATTTTGGTGCCATTTCACCGATCACCAAGTGCAAAAATGTGACAGCAAAAAGCGCGATTGCAAATGATGCGCCACCTGCAATCCATACAGGCATTCCCCAAGCGGAGAGCAGTGGTTCGAGCCAGTTATCAACGGCAGGCTTGGTGATCGCACCCAACGCGAAAGTACAAAACGTGATGCCTAGCTGTGCGCCAGCAAGCATTAACGTTAAATCGTTCATACCACGCAATGCGGCTCTGGCTGAGCGACTATTCACTGCCAGCTCCTCCAAACGGTGCCTGCGAGCGCCGAGAAGAGCAAATTCGATTATCACAAATAGGCCGCTGAGTACGATTAAAGCAACGGTTGCTAAGGTTACGAGCAGTGGGTCGTTCATCGGTCATCCTCATTCATTGCTTCTTCGACCAACCGTACACGGACTTCCGTTGGGACGTATCGCTCGACTTCTATAACATCCACGATCAACTTCCTCTGGAGCGGTTCATCTGCAACCAGCTCAGCAGGATCTACAGGCAATACGATAGTCACAGAGTCACCTTTAACCGGTAGTGCCCCGAGCTCGGCAATAAGCATCCCAGCCACAGTTTCAACATCATTGCGGGGAAGCTCATAACCAATGGCTCGCTCGGCTTCATCCAGGTGAACATCACCATCCATCAACCAGACATTTTCTTCACTTTGAGTAACCGGATCTCCAAGTTCCAGATCATGTTCATCTGTAATCTCACCGACAATCTCTTCTGCCAGGTCTTCCAGAGTTAGAACACCCGCGAAACCACCATACTCATCGATAACGCATGCAAGTTGGTTATTGGTGCGGAGCAACTGGCCGAGTGCATCTGGTAATGGCATCAAGGTAGGGACAACAGAGGCGTCTCTCATCACTGCTGATACAGGTAGATCAGCACCACCTTTAGACAGGTTTGAAAGTACGTCAGCCAGATGTACAACGCCGACTGGCGTATCATCATCAACGACTGGGTAACGAGTATGACCCTGGGCCATCATCTCGCGCAGTTCACCTAGTGTGGTTGTCGGGCTGAGCCAATCCACCTGTGAACGCGGGATCATTGCATGCTCAACATCACGCTGTGGGAAGTCCAGGATCCGATCCATCATCAGTGAGAGCTCAACAGGGAGATCTCCGCTATCACGAGAATCTGCAATGATATGGGGAAGGTCGTCAGCTGACACGCTGACATCTAGGTCATGGACTGGCTCAATGCGCAGTGCTTTCAGCAATAAGTTGGCTGATTTATCGAAGAAACCGATAAGCCATCCAAACACAGTAAGGTAAATCAGGGTTGAGTTAGCCAATCCCCGAGCCAGTGGCTCTGAGTTCGCAATTGCGAGATTTTTCGGGAACAGCTCACCGAAAATCATCTGGATGATTGTTGCAGCGACCAGGGCCAGTACAGTGCCTATTGTTACACCAACCTCAGTAGGTATACCTATTCCACCAAGAATGGCCCCGAGCGACTTACCTATAAGTGGTTCGGCAACAAAGCCGATGATAAGACCTGTAACTGTGATCCCCAGCTGCGCTCCAGACAACATAAAGCTGGTACGTTTAGTAACGGCTAACGCTCGCTTTGCCGCCAAATCACCTTCCGCAGCCCGAGCTGCAAGCCTCGTGCGGTCAACCGCCATGTAGGCGAATTCTTGAGCTACGAAGTAGCCATTGGCTGCGATGATTGCGAGGATGATCAAGATCCCCAGCAGGAGGGAGAGGATTGGTTCTATCACCACGTCCTCCACAACAAAGTTAAGTTACACTTGATATAATCGGGGGGGACAGATGACGGTTGACTGTTCACGGTGGAGTTAATGCATCCATGGTTGTTAAAATTGCGAGATATATATCAGTGTTGTGCTCACATCGTCAAGCGGTCACATGTGCTATTTTTCATGCAAAGCATCGTTCGAAAAATTATCGATATAGTGCTCCTTCCTTCATGACTTAAGTCCATTCATCTATAGATATTATGTCCGTGTCCAAACAACATGTTCAGCACAAGCGACTATCGTCCGCTGTTACACTCATTGGTCTCACTCGCCAATTTTTCTGCCACCCATGTACTGGCCTCATCCATTCCTAGAAAGCTTTTGATTACATGGTGTTTGAGTGCAGGAATCCGACTTAACGAAATCGAGTACAAGGTTGGTGACGAGATTACATGTGCCTGACACACCAGCATGCTATGCCTCAACCATTCATGAAAATTATTAGCTGCTTGAAGAGCATCTTCTGTGGCTCCCAAGGCAAGATCATGAATGTTTTTTGTTCAAATTTCTCCAGTTGTTGACTCCGAAGATCGTGGTGTGATCTTATGCTCACTTTTTGAGTGACATAAGCATGGATATCGACAGCATCAAGGAACATTTCATCCTGATCCACGAGGATAGGCAAAGCGCCAAAGTCGACTATCCGCTATTTGATATCTCATTCGGCAGTTTGTGAACAAATCTGGGACACCCACCTTTTTGAGCAAGGCGTAGCATAGCCCGAACCAAAAAGATGGGTGTCCTAGGTATCTCTATGACCTGTAGCCTGATGATTTACGCCGCGTTGGAGCATCGTATCCGGCAAGGATTAGTGGAGCAAAACCGCAGCGTGGCGGATATGAAAAAGAAGCCGACCCAGCAGCCGACGGCCCGTTGGATCTTTTTGCGCTTTGGTGGCATCCATGAATATCGACTGGGAGACGCTCCGCCACAAGTAACGGAGCTAACAGGAGACCAGCAGATCATTTTGGAGGTATTGGGTGAGCGCTATCGGCAAATTTATTCCTAAATCAGGTGCGGAATGTCGGCTGGAACACTACAACACCCAGCGGCCACATCAGGGCAGGATGATGGAGGGTCAGACCCCCTACCGCATGTTCAAGAAGGGTCTGAAATTGATACCGAAGGAAGTGCGCACTAAAGTAGCGTAAACAAGACACCGGTTTGAGGCCGGTGTCAGGTGATAACTAGATCTGTACAGTTAGGCACTGCCTTTCTTAACCCTGGCTGGTTTGCCTTGGGTTTCCATCAGTTCAGCGAATTTCTTCCAAGTAAGGCGATGCTTGTTTACTGAATTCCCTACAGGGAGCCACTCTATATTTCCTTTGCTGATAAGAAGTGTGCCGAGTTTCGCACCGTCGGCTTTTACTTCAACTTCAACGTCCTTGTGAAGAACAATTTTTTCATTCAGATTTAGGAATACTTCGTGAGCCATTGAAACCTCGATCTTGTTGTACCTAACACCCGCGTAATAGATGCTAGCTTGCGAACATCCTAGCTAGTGCGATTATTAACTCTTTTTAGTTAATTCCAAAATAAAACTCTCTAGCACATTTTATTGTTTTTTCATTTAGCTCTTCCACCTCGTCACTCGTTGCTAAACAAACTGCCTCATTGATATTTTCACCACCAATAAGAAATATTTTTGGTGTTACAGCCATAGTTAAAGTTTCACCATAGCAGTCTGCAGAAATGAAGTTTCTCAAACTAGACTTTACGACCTGCCATTTATATTTTCTATAGACATGTTCATTACTGATCAACAATTCCTTTATATCAATTGTGGCCTTGAATCGACCAGCAATTTTCCCTCCTGATCTTACTGGCACTTTTCCCCATGACTCAACTAACTCCTCAACTTCTCGATCCAAGCTGCCACATTGGAGGTTCTTAAAGAGGTCATAATCTTCAACCTCATTCTTCGAGAAGTGATAGCGCAAATACCATAGCAAATGATACTCAGAAATAGCTTTATGGTCACAAATGCTCTCGGCGTTTTCGATTCGCCTGACTTGAGCTAGAAACCTCCTCTCAATGGGATGACTAATATGTTTTTCGCACTCTTCTGACCAAGCTCGACGCCCCATAAAACATTGATCCATAGAGTCAGTAAAGCGAGATTGCTTATCTGATTTAGATGTGATCTGTATTTGATCGCTCACGGCAAACTTCTTGAGGATTGCCTGCATGTGGTAATGCTGGCGTTTCGTGATGTTATATGGATTATTCTCTGATGTTTGTTCAAACGACACTGGTGATTCCTTGCACTAGCTTAAGAGAGTTAACAGTGATTAGATGGAAAGCGGTACTCATCCAATATCAGAGCCTTCCGTATAACTCCGCGTCATCTTCATAACCACCTAAAAAAATCATTTTAAATCATGACATTAGCAAACAGTCACTGGTGTCAGACCATATACGCTTCTATCCGCTGTGGCATCACAGTGCTGGCGCCAGAGCCGAATTACACCCAAGCTACCGCCCGACAGCCTCCAGTTTGCTGCCTTTGACCCATGTGGTATCTCTGATCTGGTTCATAGGCGACTCCAAAGAGACCATATCCAGACTACTATCCTAGCGAGCGTGAGAGGCAAGAAAAAGAGAAAGGTGGGCGTTTCCCAAGCCAGATCAAGAAATTACCCCATCTTGGGTGCGTATCAGCAGCTCGCATCACCCTCTTGCATCAAGATGGAGAATCAAAGCGGGAGGCATCCGAAGCAATTACTCCAAACGGATCCTGATGAACAGAGCTCGTACTCCCTCCCCTGCCCAGAGAAACCACAGCCTGCCACCCTATGTGGACGCGATAGATGGCGCTCTGCCGTTCGACTCGGGCACTCATCACGACAACGTTGGCAACATGGCCTCCATCCCCTGCACCAACAGCAAAATTTTCTCGCAAACAATTGGAAAATGAAAAGACGCCCTCGGGCGTCTTTTCTATTGCTAGTTGTTAGAGCCAACTGGTTAGGAGATCTCCCCCTCCCCGCCTTGCCCGCAACCCGATCAGATCGGGGTGATGGAGGTGATATGGGCCGAGCCATCCAGAGACTGGAAGATCTGCACCACGGCTTCGCCATGGATCGGCTGGGCGAGCGGCACAGTGCTCTTGCACTTGAAGCGGTAGTTGGTGCCAGCCACCACTTGAGTGGAGACTTCAAAGGGTACATATTGCACCCCGACAAATCCTTTCAGCGCCTGATCAAATACCGCCTGATCTTCGGCGGTCAGCTTGTGATATGCGGTCCATCCACCCACCAACACTGCTTGTTCTGACATATCAAACTCTCCGTGCTCTATGGTCCCGACTCGTTTGGCCGTTCGGGCTGCGCCCCGTTGATTCAAGTGGTTTCCGGTCTCCACCGGGGTGTCATCACTGCCGGTTGGCGCGATAACTATGGACCTGTTTGTGCAGCTATCTGTAACTGGATCAGCCCTCCCCCCAGCCACGAGCCGCTGTTGACAGCAGGCTCAATTGGCATAAGAGAGCCTAGTGCGGGATGGCAAAAATGCCCCTGTCACATATGACAGGGGCAAGGTGGCGAAAAAGCTGTTCGAAAAAAGAAGATGTGTAGCGCAAACGATTGAGAAAAGAAAAGACGCCTCAAGGGCGTCTCAGACTGCTGACAAAC
>NZ_CDDH01000112.1 GCF_000819725.1 Aeromonas australiensis
CCGCCGAATTCCCCGGCAGATGGTCTTGTTAGGGCGATAGCATGGTCTTTGATGCCTTTTTCATGGCGAAGATGGCCGATAGGCCGACTTGTCAGCCAGTGAGCAGCCCCATGGAGCCGAGCGAAAAAAGAACCCCCCTCTTTGAAAAAGTGGGGGGTTCTTCAGCAATCTGAGGCGGGTTACCCCGCCTTTGTGTTCTTTATAATTGCTAACCTTGCAGCATGCTATCAAGCGTCAGCTTCATCCGGCTGCGGCTGCTCTTTGAGCGCTGCGTTGGCACGACGGGCAATCGGCTTCTCGGTATGACGGTTGAGTTGGCGCTCCAGTTTTTGCCCCAGTTCGTTGATGGCGGCGTAGAGATCCTCATGCTCTGCCTGGGCAAACAGTTTGCCGTTGGGGATGCCAGCACTGGCTTCGACGGTGAACATCAGACGCTCTTTGGAAACAATCACATGGGGTGTGATGAGAGGCACCTGAAGACGTTCGAGCTTTTCAAAACGGGATTCGATGCGCTCGCGGATAGCCGGGGTGATGTCGATGATTTTGCTGGTAATTTCGATTTTCATATTGGCCCCCTTCGGGTCGTCTTGCTTGTGTCTTCACCCTCAGATTACCCATTGGTAAAGATTGGAATGTGATCTGTGTCACATATGTGCTCCTTGGCTATTCAGCAGTTTATAAATTGTGATCTTTTACGGTTTCGTGCCAAAAACAGCTTGAGCTCCATGAAACTGGCAGGCAGTATGACGGGAATAGGATCGTTTCTGTCCCTTCTTGGCAGCACTTCGTGTCGACCTCATGTCCGGTTTCCACTGCTTGATATCGCATGTTTGTACTCTTACCTCGCAATCTCTGATCTCATGAGCGGATGCTGGGGCCTTGCTATACCCGAAGGGACATCAAACGTGGTCGGTTGTTGTGTTGGAGTGGTAAATGAAGCAGCAAGCCACGCAAGTCATGTGGTTTTTCGATCGGCAACAGGGTCAGTGGAGCCTCTCTGATCAGGGGGCTTACCAGCAGTGGCAAGGAGAGGGCAATCACCCCTGGGCCGCTCGCCTGTTACCGGAAGATGAGGCAGGCTTTGCCGATTTTCTTGTCCGGCTTCATGAATCACAGCTGCCAGAGCAGTTCATCGGTCATCTGAGAGATGATCAGGGGCAGCTCAACCATGTGCTCTGGAGCGGCCAGTTTGTGCCCACCCAGCGGATCTGCTGTGGCTGGCTGGCACCTCTCGATAGCGCCAATAGTGCGCTCTCCTCCCTCAATATCTCGTTGCCCTTGTTGCAAACCACCCTGCTCACCCAGCTGGCACAGGCGCTCTCTGCCCGCACCGGGCTCGATTTCTTCAATACCCTGGTCAGCCAGCTGGCTCATATCCTCAAGGTGGATGCGGTCTGGGTGGGTGAGTTGTGCGGTGTAGATCGGGTCAGAGTGCTGGCCGCCGACGGGCTGGCGCAGAAGGATTACCCGCTGGCAGGCACCCCCTGTCAGGAGCTCTACAAGCAAGGGGCCATCTGTTTCGAGGTGATCGACGAGTCGCAGGAGTATCAATCCTGGCTGGCGGCCGGGCAGACTTATTATGGTCAGCCGCTGTTTGATGCCAGAGGTCAGTTGCTCGGCCATCTGGCGCTGCTCTATTCGGCCCCGGCAGATACCAGCAACCTCACCTCGGTGTTCAATACCTTCTCGGTAAGGATGGTGGCCGAGCTGGAGCGGCTGCAATCCGATGCCCAGATGCGCCTCTCTGCCGTTGCATTCGAGACCCACGAAGGGATCATCATCACCGATCCGGGGTTCAAGATCCTGCGGGTCAATAATGCCTTTAGCCAGATCACCGGTTTTGACAGCCAGTCGGTACTGGGCCTGCATCTGGAAGAGGGTCTCTGGCCCAATCACGGGGGGTTGGGTTACGAGCTCAACACCCTCAGCCGCTGGCAGGGGGAGACCCTGCGTCGTCACGCCGATGGCCGCACCTATCCCCAGTGGGAGATAGTGACGCCGGTACAGGATGAAACCGGGGTGATCAGCCACTTTGTCATCTGTTTTGAGGATATCTCCGAGCGCAAGGCTGCCGAGCGACGCATTCAGGCGCTTGCCTATTACGACGAGCTGACCGGCTTGCCCAATCGCCGCCAGCTCCACGAGACCCTGGCTCTGAGCTTCAACGAGGCGACCCGCGACGGCCTGATTGGCGCGCTGCTCTTTATCGATCTTGATCACTTCAAGACCATCAACGACTCCCTCGGCCACGCCACCGGTGACTGGCTGCTCAAAGAGGTTGCCACCCGTCTCAAACGGCTGGTGCGGCAAGGGGATTGTCTGGCGCGCCTCGGAGGCGACGAGTTTGTGTTGCTGCTGCCATCGCTCTCGGCCAGCCCGCCCCAGGCGGAGATGCAGGCCGACATCATTGCCGAGCGTCTTATCACCGAGATTGCCGCTCCTTATTCTTATGGAGGACAGGTGCTGCACATCGGTGCCAGCGTCGGCATCACCCTGTTTCCGGATCGGGAGCAGGGGGTTGATGATCTGCTCAAGCAGGCGGATACAGCCATGTATCAGGCCAAATCCGCTGGCCGCAAGACCCGCCGCTTCTTCGACGCCTCGATGCAGCAGCAGGCGGATCGTCGTCTGCTCATTCACAACGAACTGCGCAATGCCCTCAGTCAGCAAGAGTTGACCCTCTATTATCAGCCTCAACATATGGTTGATGGTGGCGATATCATTGGTGTCGAAGCGCTGATCCGCTGGCAGCCTGCGGGTCGCTTGCTGGTCTCACCGGCGGAGTTTATTCCCATCGCCGAGGAGACGGATCTGATTGTCGACATCGGTAACTGGGTGCTGCACGAGGCGTGTGCCCAGTATGTACTGTGGGAGGAGAACGGCATCCACATTCCGCAGATCTCGGTCAACGTCAGCGCCAAGCAGTTTCATGCCACCGATTTTGTCGAACGGATCCACGATGTGCTGGCGCAAACCGGCATGGATCCAGCCTGTCTCAATCTGGAGATCACCGAGTCCGTGGTGCTGGGTCATGCCGAGGATACCATTAGCAAGATGACCGAGCTCAAGGCGCTCGGCATCAGCTTTGCCATCGACGATTTTGGCGCCGGTTACTCCTCCTTGAGCTACCTCAAGCGACTGCCTGCCGATGAACTCAAGATCGACCGCTCCTTCATTCAGGACATTCCGAAAGATGGCGACAACATGGCCATCGTTGAGGCGGTGATCGCCATGGCCCGCCATATGGGCTTCAATGTCACGGCGGAGGGGGTGGAGTCCCGCCAGCAACTGGAGTTTCTCAAGGCGCAGGGGTGCAGTTTCTATCAGGGCTATCTTGCCTCCAAACCGCTGCCGGTGCCCTATCTGGAGAAATATGTACAACGGCTGAGCAGACCGGAACAAGTGCGCGAAGTGCAACTGAGCGAGGTAGAAAAATAGTCTCTTCTCCCCACTGTCGCGCTGCCCGGCAACGGGTAGAATGAGAAGCAGTAGACCTACCGCTAGTGGGCGGTGTATTGCCCTCAATGGAGATGTTCAGTGAAAACTGTATGGGGAATTGTTTTGTCGGCGCTATTCGTGCCGACCCTGATGGCGCAGACTGCGGATCAGACGCTTTACCGTCAGGCACATGAGGCAGTACGGGCCAATGATCAGGCCCGTTTCCAGCAAATTCGTGCCCGGTTGACCCATTACCCCCTGCTCCCTTACCTCGATTACTATCAGCTCGCCTTTCGTCCGGGGGCGGCGGATTACAACGATGTGACCCGCTTTATCCGCCAGCATGGAGATACCCCCCAATCCAACCGGCTGGAGCGCAGCTATCTGACTTATCTGGCCCAGAGCCAGCAGTGGTCACAGTTTTTGCGCTTCTATCCGGCCAAGCCGAGCTCTACCGATCTGCTCTGCATGCACTATCAGGCGCTCTATTACACCGGCAAGCCAAAAGAGGCGTTGCAGGGGGCTGATGAGCTCTGGATGAGTGGCCAATCACGACCAGATGCCTGCTCCCCGCTGTTTCAGCTGTGGCAGGCATCCGGTCAGCGTACCCAGGAGAAGATCTGGCAGCGCATGACGCTGGCCTTCGAGGCGGAAAACCCCAATTTGATCCGCCATCTTGGCGCGACCCTCGGCAGCGGCTTGCAGCGTTATGGTGATCAGATGGTGACCCTGTTCGAGCAACCGGCGAGGGCGATGAATCCAGCCTACTTCAGCAGCACCCCCTATTCCCGCAAACTGCTCTCCTTGGGCTTAACCCGCTACGCCAATCAGCAGCCTGAGTCGGTGCTGCGTCAGTTGGCCACGTTTCGCAGCCGCTTTGGTTTGACCGAGGCCGATGTCAAGCCGGTTGAGCGGGCGATAGCTCGCCGTCTGCTGCTGGATCGCTCGGTTGCCCAGCGCAACTGGGTCGACAGCACGGTGAAAAAGCTGGCGGACCCGGATATCACCGAGCTGCGGGCACGACTGGCCATCTGGGAGCAGGATTGGCCTGGCCTCTCCGGCTGGGTAAAAATGATGCCGATGGCCCGTCAGAAAGAGGATCGTTGGCGCTACTGGATGGCGCGTGCTCTTGAGGTGCAGGGGCAGCAAAAACCGGCTCACGATCTCTATCTGGAGACCGCCAACTTGCGTGGCTTCTACGGGTTTATGGCGGCCCAGCGTACCGGTGTGCCTTATCGTATTAAAGCGCAGCCAGTCAAGCATGTGCCGGACTGGCGAACTGCCAGCCAGCGCTGGCCTTTCCTGCTGCGGGTGCGCGAGTTGCTGTCGATGAACGAGATGGCGGCGGCCCGTGCGGAGTGGATCCACAACATGGATCGCAACCCGGTGGAGCAACGCATCGAGTTTGGTCATATTGCGCTGAATCAGGGGTGGCATGAACTGGCGATCCTTGCCAGCATTCGCGCCGAAGCGTGGGATGCCATCGAGTTGCGCTTTCCCAAACCCTACCGACAGACGTTCAGCCAGATGGCGCAAGAGCGAGCAGTCAATATGAGCCTGCTCTATGCCATCTCCCGCCAGGAGAGCGCCTTCTCTGCACGAGCCCAGTCGCCAGTGGGGGCGCGCGGCTTGATGCAACTGATGCCGGCTACCGCCAAAGAGACCGCTGGCAAGCTTGGAGTTCCTTATCGGAACGAGCAGCAACTCTTTGATCCGACGATGAATGTTCGCCTTGGAAGCGCCTATCTCAAGCGCTTGCTGGATGTCTATGACGGTAACCGGATCCTGGCGGCAGCGGCCTATAATGCCGGGCCGGGCAGAGTCAAACGGTGGCGCGAGCAGAGTATCAACAAGCCGATGGATGTGTGGGTTGAAAGTATCCCTTACCGGGAGACACGCAACTACGTACAGAACGTGTTGTCGTTCGATCTCATCTATCAGCACAAACTGCAGCAGCCGCTGCGCTTCATGTCAGAGCGGGAACTCAATCACGCCTATTGAGTCGGGGGCCGCCAGTCGGCCCCTGTTTTCACATCTCCCTGCCACCGGGTATCATCTGGTAAGGTTTTGTTACCAATGGAAACATGACCGGTGACCTGGCTCCGGGAATTACATCAGGGGGCAGGATATACTCGGGCGTCGGCACCGACAGGTTTCCCCACAATAAAGGAATGGATAGTGGCAACGATTAAAGACGTTTCTCAGCTGGCAAATGTGTCTATCTCCACCGTGTCGCGGGTTATCAACAACACGGCACAGGTAGCACCGGAAAAGCGTGAGGCCGTACTGGCGGCCATGAAGGAACTGAATTTTCGACCCAACAGTTTTGCCCAGGCTCTGGTCAGCAAGCGTTCCAACTGCATTGGCGTGCTGGTTGGCGACCTCTGCGGCGGCCCCTTCTTTGCCCAGATGATGCGTGGCATCGAGACCATGGTCGATCAGGCCAACAAGTTCACCATCGTCATGTCTGGCAACCACGATATCGCCCGCGAGCGTCATGCCATTCAGGCGCTGCTGCAGCGTCAGTGCGATGCGCTGATCCTCCATAGCAAGGCGCTCCCGGATGAGGAGCTGAGCGAGCTGGCGGCAGGCTCTACCCCCATCGTTTTCATCAACCGTCAGGTGCCGGGTGCCGAAGATCGCTGCGTCTGGCTCGATAACCAGGCGGGGATCACCACCGCGTGCCAGCACTTGCTGGATGCCGGTCATCGCAACATCGCCTTTATCACCTCCGATGATGAGGAGTTTGTCGATGGTCAGCAGCGGATGGCCGGTTACACCCAGACCCTGGCCAGAGCCGGGATCGCCTTTGATCCTGCTCTCGTCAGCCGCGCCTTTGCCGACGAAAATGGCGGCTATGTGGCGATGAGTGAACTGCTGGCCCGTGGCGTCGAGTTCACTGCCGTGCTCGGTTTCAACGACGGCATGGTGGCGGGGGCGATTTCGTGCCTGCTGGAGCGGGGGTACAAGATCCCGCAGCAGGTGTCGGTGGTGGGGTTTGACGATATCCCCTACGCCCGCTACATCTATCCCAAGCTCACCACAGTGCGCTACCCCATCGAAGAGATGGGCAGTCGTGCTGCCGAGCTGGCGCTGCGTCTGCTCGATCACAAGCCGGTGGATGGCCTGGCGCTCAAGTTTGAAGCCCAGCTGGTGGAGCGTGAGTCAGTCGCCTGACGTGCGTCAAACCGTGAACAACAAGGTGGCCCCATCGGGGCCACACTGTTTTCTGCGTGATCTGACGAGTCTTCCATTTACCCCGCCAGGGCGATCCGCTGTTGGCGGCGCGCCTCTACCCCTTCTGCCACCATATCGAGCAGCACCCTTGTCTGTTCCCAGCCGATGCAACTATCGGTGATCGACTGGCCGTAGCGCAGCGGTTTGCGGCTTATCTCCTGACGCCCTTCACAGATAAAACTTTCCACCATGATGGCGGCGATGGCGTGGCTACCAGCACCCAGCTGGTCGGCAATGTCACGGGCAACCAGCAGCTGGCGGGCATGTTGTTTCTGGCTGTTGCCGTGGCTGCAATCGATCATCAGCCGGGGTGACAGGTGATGCTGACGCAGCAATTCGCCCGCTGCGGCAACTGCACTGTTCTGGTAATTGGGTTGGCGGCCACCGCGCAGGATCAGGTGGCAGTCGGGGTTGCCATGACTGCGCACCAGTGCCAGCTGACCATCCCCGGAAGGCTGGGTATAGAGGTGAGCCGCTCGGCTGGCGAGGATCGCCTCCACTGCGATCCGGACGTTGCCGTCGGTACCGTTTTTAAAACCGATGGGGCAGGGGAGGGCGGAGGCCAGCTGGCGGTGGAGCTGGGATTCGGTGGTGCGGGCGCCGATGGCACCCCAGCTGATGAGATCCCCCAGATAGAGCATGCTGGTGAGATCGAGAAATTCGGTGGCACAGGCGAGCCCTTCCTGTCCAAGGGCCAGCAGTAACTCCCGGGCTTGGGATAGTCCCTTTTCCAGTTGATCGCTGCCGTCCAGACCCGGGTCGAAGATAAATCCTTTCCAGCCGAGCGTCGTGCGCGGCTTTTCGAAGTAGGTGCGCATCACCAGTTGCAGCTGCTCCCCGTATTGGCCCTGCAGTTCAGCCAGTCGGCCACCATAGTCGCGGGCGGCTGCCGGATCGTGAATGGAGCAGGGGCCGATCACCAGCAGCAGGCGATCATCCTCGCCCTGCAGAATATGGCGGGCTTGCTGTCGGCTGCGTGCGATCTGGCGAGTGAGCCGTGCCGGACAGGGTCTGTCCTTTAACATCTCGTCAGGGGTGGGCAGGGTGGCAAGGGGTGAAGCATTCAGAAGTGAGGTGAACATGAGCGATCCTGATGACAAATGGAAATCTGCATGCTCTTTGCTGTCCAGTGGGGATCTTCCCCTTATTCTCTTGGTTAACAGAGCGCGGGCATGGGCCCGCACTCTGTTATATCGGTCTTGGCTACCTTAGAAGCGGGCTGAGCCGCTGACGTAGTAGCTGCGACCCGGTTCGACGTTCTGGAAGAGGGTATCTTTCTCTTGCAGGCGCACGTCGGTCAGGTTGTTGATCCCCAGTCGCAGGTCGAAATTCTCGGTGACCTTGAAGCCGGTGCCGAGATCGAAGGTCTGATAGCTGGGCAGCTTGTGCTGCACGACAACCTTGTTGACGGTCTGCTCGGCAAATTGAGTGCCGGTGTAGGTGGTGCCGACAAAGGCATTGACCCGCTCGGTGGCCTGCCAGGTGAGCTTGGCGTTGGCCTTGTGCTCCGGTCGCTCGGGCAGGGCCTGACCCTGATCGCCTTCGGCCTTGAGGTAGGTGTAGTTGGCGCCGAGGTTGATATCGTCGGTCAGATCAAGCTTGCCAGTCAGTTCCAACCCTTTGGTGGTGGCCTTCTCCAGGTTGTACCAGGTGCGGTCAGTGGAGTTAGGCAGCGGCTTGAAGGTGAGCATGTCATCGATATCTGAGTAGAACAGGGTGGCGCTGGTTTCCCAGATCCCTTCGCCTGCGATGACACCCAGCTCGTAGTTGGTGCTGGTCTCGGGTTTGACCTTGTCGCTGCCATAGATGCGGCAGCTGCCGCCGCAGCTCTCGATGCTGTAGCCGTTGGAGTACTGGTGTGGTGCCGGCGCCTTGAAGGCCTGGCTGACACCGCCCTTGACAGTTACTACCTCGCTGAGCTCATAGACCAGATAGCCGCGCGGGGTGAAGTGGCTGCCGTAGATCTCGTGGTGATCGTAACGGCCGCCCAGAGTCAGGGTCAGGCTGTCGGTCAGGCCAATTTCATCCTGAGCGAACAGCGCCTCCTGAGAGTGACTCTCCTTACCGCCGATATCCTTGTAGCTCACCGCATCCACCAGCTCCCGATCCAGATATTCACCACCCAGGGTCAGATAGTGGTTGGCCAGCGCCAGGTTGGTATAGCCCTTGAGAGTCAAGGTGTTCTCTTCCAGCTCCCGCTGCTGCGGGGCTGAGTAGCTGGTGTTGAAGTCGTCGATCTGGGAGGTCTCGTAGTTGGCCATGACGGTGGTGTCACCCCAGCTCCAGTTCCCCTTGTGGGTCAGACCAAACAGGTTGCGATCGTTTTGCTGCTGGCGACTGTACACCTTGTTGCCGGTTTTGCGGAAGATATCGAGGGGTCGCTCATCCTGGTTGTAGAGGTAATCCAGCTCGAAGCGCTGCTGCTCATCCACCAGCCAGCTCAGGGTCGAGGCGAAGTTGCGGGTCTGCTTGGCTTCAATAAGGGGGATGCCGTTGGCTGCTTCGGTGGGGGTCCAGGCTTGACGGTCATACACCTCGCCGTTCATCCGGATCAGCAGGTTGTCGGTCAGCGGACCGGTAAAGCCCAGATTGGTTCTGTGCTGATCGCCGCCATCCTTGCCCTCGATGGCCTTGAAGTCGGCATCGGCCGCCCCTTGCCAGGTTTTGCCCGGCTGCTTGGTGATGATGTTGATGACACCCCCGATGGCATCGGAGCCGTAAAGTGCCGACATGGGGCCACGGATCACTTCGACCCGCTGGATCATGCCAAGGGGCACCGGGGTGTTGTCGAAGTTGCCGCCGCGCCACAGGGCATTGGAGGAGGAGAGGCGTTTGCCATCCACCAGCACTAGTGTGTACTTGCCGGACATGCCGCGAATACCGATTTCGCTGCGACCATTGGTGTTAGCTTCTGCCTGAATGCCTACTTCGTGGCGCAGCAGATCGGCAAGATCATTGACCGGTGCGGCGGCGATCTGTTCTGCGGTGATGACAGAGATGGAGGCCGGTGCCGAGCGGGTATTGTGCGCCGTGGTGGTGACGGTGATCACCTCATCGGCTTGAGGTGCATTGTTGGCGGCGATCGCTTGCTGGCTCAGCAGGGTGACGATGGTGGTGGCCAGCAGGCTGGGAGCAATAAAACGGGAGGTTGAGGATTTCATTATTTACATCTTCCATAACATTCAAATGATAAGCATTATCATTATCAAGTTGAATCCGCTTCGATCGCAACTCTTTTTTATCGACAATGCCAGTTTCGTTCGTCACCCTCTTTTGACTAAAAAGAAGTTAATGAAATTAATTCTCATTTGCATTGATCGGTTTTTTACTCCTTGTTAGGATGCCGCTCACCCTGATATCTGGTGAGTCAAATGACTCACCTTAAGTCGTGTCAGGCAGTGATTCATTCCAAGGAGTAGCACCGTCATGTGTGACCATGCACTGGAAGGAGAGTGGCCCGCCACAGCGGTCGGGTTGGATAACGTGTGCTGTTTTGCCAGCGGTGACAGGGTACTGGTCGCTTCCGGCATCCACGACAGTTTTACCGGCATCCCAGCGGAGAAGCTGCTCGCCCATCTGCGTCAGTTGCGCCAGCAGGGGATGGTCAATCCCATTGCCATCGGCGCCATCCCGTTTGATACCCAATCTCCCTGGCATCTGGTGATCCCGGCGCAATCGCAGTGGATCGCAAGGGATGCGCTGTTGCCCGCCCGCTGTTGCCAGCTCCATGGCGAGGTGAGCGAAGTGACCAGCGTCGCCCAGTATCAGGGGGCAGTGCGGGCAGCGCTGCAGCAGTTCAGCGAGGGTCAGCTTGAGAAGGTGGTGCTGTCGCGCGCCATCGATGTGCAGAGTGCTGAGCAGACCTCCCCTGCACACGCCTATGGCTCTCTGCTGGCCCAGAATCCGGGGGCCTATGTGTTCCAGATCCCGCTGCCGGAGGGGGAGACCCTGCTTGGTGCGAGCCCCGAGCTGCTGGTATCGCGCAGCGAGATGGCGGTGGTGAGCAATCCGCTGGCGGGCTCCCGTCCGCGCCACGCTTTTCCTGATCAAGCTGCGGCCAGTGCCGAACTGTTGGGGGCCCAGAAGGACCGTTATGAACATGCGCTGGTGGCCGATGCGGTCGCTGAGGCCCTCGCTCCCTTCTGCCGCGAGCTGGATGTCCCTCTGGAGCCGCAGGTGATCGCGACCCCTACCATGTGGCACCTCTCGAGCCGCATCGCCGGGCGGCTCCATGAGCCCTCTCCCGTACTGGCTCTGGCGCTGGCGTTGCACCCGACGCCAGCGGTGTGCGGCACACCGCTCTCGGCTGCGCGTCAGGCCATCGCCCGGCTTGAGGGGTACGATCGCCGCTTCTACTGCGGCGCCGTCGGCTGGATGGATGCCGATGGCAATGGCGAGTGGGTGGTCACCATCCGCTGTGGTGTGCTGGCTGGCAAGCAGCTGCGGCTCTATGCCGGCGCCGGGGTGGTGATGGGCTCTTCGCCGGAAGCGGAGTGGCAGGAGACCGCCGCCAAGCTCGGCACCATGCTGCGGGCGTTTGGCCTCGAGAGCCGTGAGCCGGAGGTAACCGCATGAAGCCGCTGGTGCCCTTTACCCCCTGGCCTGCCGAGCTGGCGACCCACTACCGGGCGCAAGGGTGGTGGCGCGGGCAACCGCTCACCGCCCTGCTCGATGACTCCGCCGAACGATATCCCGAGCGCACGGCCCTGATCTGCGGCGAGCGCACCCTCAGTTATGGCCAGTTAAAGCGTGAGGTCGATGCGTTGGCGGCGCGGCTGGCCGCGCGCGGGCTGGGCCATGGTGATACCGCGCTGGTGCAGTTGCCCAATTGTGCCGAGTTCTATATCTGCTGGTTTGCCCTGATCCGCTGCGGCGTGGTGGCGGTGCATGCCCTCTACAACCATCAGCGGCGCGAGCTGGTGGCCTTTGCCCGCCAGATTGAGCCCGCCTTGCTGGTACTCAGCCCCTCCCATCCCGGCTTTGCCGGTGAAGCGGGGAGCCTCGTGGCCCTTGATGAGCTGATATCTCCCTCCTGCCAGACATTGCTGTTCGAGCAGGTAGAAGGCTCCGATCTTCAGTCAGGATTTGCATGGTGTCAGCCTGACCCCATAGCCCGTGCTGATGGTTCGCCGCTGGCGGCCACTGCGCCAACCCCTACACCGACTCCAGCCGATCAGGTGGCCTTTTTCCAGCTCTCCGGCGGCAGCACCGGCACCCCCAAACTGATCCCCCGTACCCACGACGACTATGGCTACAGCGTGCGTCAGAGCGTGGCGGTGTGCGGTTGGGATGAGCGAGTGATCTATCTCTGCGCCCTGCCGGCGCCCCACAACTTTCCCCTGAGCTCCCCCGGCGCACTCGGAGTGTTTTATGCCGGTGGCTGCGTGGTGCTGGCAAAGGATCCCTCTGCAGCAACCTGTCTGCCGCTGGTGCAGCGCCATCAGATCAACTGGGCGGCGCTGGTGCCACCGGCCCTGGCGCTCTGGCTGGAGGCGGCCAGCCACTATCCACAGACCTCTCTGGAGTGTGTGCAGGTGGGCGGTGCGCGCCTCAGCCCGGCTCATGCCGAGTCGGTAGCGAGCCGCCTTGGTTGCCGCTTGCAGCAGGTGTTTGGCATGGCCGAGGGGCTGGTCAACTACACCCGCACCGAGGATGACCAGTGGCACATCGTCAATACCCAGGGCCGCCCGATGAGCCCGGGCGACGAGGTCGAGGTGCGGGATAGCGACGGACGCCCCTTGCCAGATGGCGAGTGCGGCGAGCTCTGGACGCGTGGCCCCTACACCTTTCGCGGCTACTTCAAGGCCGATGCCCACAATCAGCGCGCCTTCGACCGGGACGGTTTCTACTGCACCGGCGATCTGGTCTGCCGCTTGCCCGGCGGCCATCTGATGGTGGTGGGACGCAACAAGGATCAGATCAACCGGGGCGGGGAGAAGATCGACGCCCTCGAAATTGAAGAGCTGTTGCTGACCCACCCGGAGGTACGGCAGGCGGCGCTGGTCGCCATGCCCGATCCCATGCTCGGGGAGCGCAGCTGCGCCTTTTTGATGTGCCGCGAGCCCCTCAATCTGCCCCGTTTGCGCCGTTTCCTGCGCGAGCAGGGGGTAGCAGATTACAAACTGCCCGATCGCCTGGTGCTGGTGGAGCAACTGCCCCACACCCCGGTCGGCAAGATAGACAAACAGACGCTGCGCGAGAAGCTCGCCAAGGAGTGTGCATGACCATTCAATCCCTCGCTGCCTACCCGCTGCCCACCGCTGAGGAGCTGCCCAGCGGGCGGGTGAACTGGCCCTTCGAACCGGGCCGCGCCGCCTTGCTGGTCCACGATATGCAGCACTATTTCGTCGACTTCTATGGGCCGGACAATCCGCTGATCAATCGGGTCATCGACCATATCGCCACCCTGATCCGTCAGGCGCGAGCTCTTGGCATGCCGGTGGTCTATACCGCCCAGCCCGCCGAGCAGAGCCAGGCCGATCGGGCGCTGCTCAACGACATGTGGGGGCCCGGATTGACCCGGGCGCCGGAGCGTCAACCAATCGTTCCGGCGCTGGCCCCCGAGCCGCAGGATACGGTGCTGACCAAGTGGCGCTACAGCGCTTTTTGCCGTTCACCACTGGCCGAGCTGATGGCCCAATGGGGGCGGGATCAGCTGGTGATCTGCGGCATCTACGGCCATATCGGGGTGATGCAGACGGCGGTCGATGCCTTTATGCGCGATATTCGCCCCTTCCTGGTGGCTGATGCCATCGCCGACTTCTCCCGCGAAGATCATCTGCTGGCGCTCTCCTACGTCAGCCGCAATGCCGGTCGGGTGATTACCGTGGCCGAGGTGATGGCGGCCAGCAAACGCCCCCTGACTCGAGAGTCACTGCGTGATCTGGTGTTGGCGCGGCTGCCCGCCGAGATGCAGCAGGAGCAGCCCACCGAGGATGACAACCTGCTCGACTACGGTCTCGATTCGCTGGCGGTGATGGGGCTGGTGGAGGAGTGGCGTCAGCAGGGACTGGTGGTGGAGCTGGCCGAGCTGGCCCGCACGCCGACCCTGGCTCACTGGTGGGTGCTCCTCTCCCGTCAGCTTCACGTCAGCCAGCCCAATGTCAGTCAGGACACGGCTTATCCGGCCAACGAAGTGCACGTCAGCGAACCGGAGTGCACCCCATGAGCGAGTGGCAAGGCAGAACCATCTGGGTGACCGGCGCGGCGCAGGGAATTGGCCATGCGGTGGCACGCACCTTTGCCGAGGCGGGGGCCAGCGTGGTGGCGTTCGATCTGCAACTGGCCGAGGCACTGCCCGGCAACGTGAAGGGAGTGGTGATCGATGTCAGCGACAGCGAGGCCGTGACCCGCTGCTGCGAACAGCTGCTCGACGAGGGGCTGGGGCCCGATGTGCTGGTCAATGTCGCGGGCGTACTGGCAACCGGCAGGATCGATGAGGTGGATGACGCCCTCTTGCAGCACACCTTCGCCATCAACACATTCGCCCCCTTCTACCTGATGCGGGCCCTGACCCCCTGGTTTCAGGGACGGCGCAGGGGCGCCATCGTCAATGTCTCCTCCAATGCCGGTCGGGTGCCGCGAGTGGGGATGGGCATCTATGGCGCCTCCAAGGCGGCGCTGACCAGCCTCACCCAAACGGCGGGGTTGGAGCTTGCTCCCTACGGCGTGCGCTGCAATCTGGTGTCGCCGGGCTCGACCCGAACCCCGATGCTGTACGGCATGTGGCAGGAGGGGGAGGCTGAGCAGCGGGAGGGAGAGCAGCGCACCATCGCGGGTCTGCCCGGGCAGTTCAAGCTGGGGATCCCCCTTGGCAAACTTGGGACCCCCGACGAGGTGGCTGCCTGCGTGCTGTTTCTCGCCTCCGATGCGGCCAGCCATATCACCCTGCAGGATCTGGTGGTCGATGGCGGTGCCACCCTGGGGGTTTAGCCCGCGCGCTGCCGATCTGGCAGGCGTGACACTCTCTTTATGGAGGAGGCCAGGCCTCCTCGCTTTTCAGCCATGCGGGCAGGAGCAAGCCGCTGCCCGCTCGATGTTTGCGCAAGGACATTCCCATGGAACAGACAATGGCGATGCGCGCCACCCACCAGCGTGGTGAGCACCCGCGCTGGCCACTTACCATCGCTCAGGCGGGCATCTGGTTTGCCCAGCAAAAATACCCGCAGAGCCCCGCCTGCAATACCGGCGAGTACTGGCTGCTGGAGGGGGCGCTGGCACCCCATCACTTCACCCGTGCGGTGCGCCAGACCATCGACGAGATCCCCGGTCTGCACTGCGCTTTTGTTGCCACTGCCGATGGCCCGCAGATGGTGGCCAACCCCGCCTGCTGGCAGCTGAGCGAGCGGGATCTGCGCAGCGAAGCTGACCCGCTCGCCGCCGCGCAGGTCGAGATGCGTGCGCAGCTGGCCGTCCCCTTCAATCTGGCCGGGGGGCCGCTGTTTGCCACCACCCTCTATCGCCTTGGCGAGGGGCGGTGGGCCTGGTTTATCGCCGTGCACCATATCGCCATCGACGGCTTTGGCCTGAGCCTGCTCTGCCAGCGGGTGGCGAGCTGGTATGAGGCGCTCTGCGTCGGCGAGCAGCCAGCATCCTGCCGCTATGCGACCCAGCAAGAGCTGCTGGCCGAGGAGGCGGCCTATCAGGATTCGCCGCGCGCCGCGCGGGATCGCGATTTCTTCGTGCAGCAGCTGGCCGGGGGGGAGAGCCCTGCGTCGCTCTCCCGCCGTCCGGCGCAAGGGCCGGGCCCCACATATCGTCTTGAGCAGCGGCTGGCTGGCCGCCAGTGGCAGGCACTGGTAGAGCGGGCGAGTCGCTCGGCCTGTCACCCCTATAGCCTGCTGCTGGCGGCGGTGGCCAGCTATGTGCAGCGGATGAGCGGCGCTGGCGAGGTGGTGCTGGGTATTCCGCTGATGGGGCGGCTGGGCTCAGCGGCGGCCGATACCCCCTGCATGAAGGTCAATGTGGTGCCCCTGCGCATCGAGCTAAGCGGCACCAGCCGGGTGGGAGAGTTGCTGGTACAGGTCGAGCGGCAATTTGCCGCCCTGCGCCGCCATCAGGGCTGCCGTCAGGAGTGGCTGCAGCAGCGTCAGCCGGGCCAGCCGCTGTTTGGCCCTCAGGTCAATTTGATGCCCTTTGCCCGCACCCTCAGCGTTGGTGAAGGATACAACCAGGTTCGTGGCGAGGTGCAGGTGCTGGCGGCAGGGCCGGTGGAGGAGTGCGCTTTCTACTTTGCCGAGGAGGCAGGCGCGATGACCCTGACCCTCGAAACCCGTCAGGGGCGCTTCAGCCAACAGGAGAGTGAACGTCATCTGGCCCGGCTGCTGGCCTATCTGGCCGCCTGGAGTGAGGCGGATGATGAGGCCCTGGCGGTGCACTTGCCGCTGCTGCTGCCCTGCGAGCAGGCTGAGCTGGCGCGCTGGAACCAGACCGACCATCCGTTGCCGACCACCACCCTGAGCGCACTGCTGGCCGAGGGGCTGGCGGCGGCAGATCAGAGCGCCATCGCGCTGGAGTGTGGCGCCGAGCGCTGGCGTGTTGCCGAGCTGCGCCAGCGTACCCGTCAGTTGGCCAGCTATCTGGCGGGGAGGGGCGTGGGCCCCGGTTGCCGGGTGGCGGTGGTGATCCCGCGCGCTCCCGAGCTTATTCTCGCCCAGCAGGCCATCATGGCGGTGGGAGCGGTCTACGTGCCCGTTGATCCGGACTATCCGGCGGAGCGGATCGGCTACATTCTCGCCAGCAGCGATCCTGCGCTGGTGTTGACCAGTCGCACCTTGCGGATGCCGCTCGACGTGGCGGCGCCACTTGTCTGCCTCGATGCCCCCGCTGTGGCAGAGCAACTGGCGGCGGTAGAGTTGGCAATGACAGCACCTTGTGAGCTGCCAGCCCCCAAGCCGGAAGATGCGGCCTACATCATCTACACCTCCGGCTCGACCGGTCGGCCCAAAGGGGTGGTGGTGAGCCATGGCGCCATCGTCAACCGGCTGTTCTGGATGCAGCATATGTATCCCATCGGCCCGGCTGATCGGGTGCTGCAAAAGACCCCGGCCGGTTTCGATGTCTCCATCTGGGAGTTTTTCTGGCCCTTTATGACAGGGGCGCGGCTGGTGCTCGCCAAACCGGGCGGCCACAAGGATCCCGCCTACCTTGCCGAGCTGATTGAGCAGGCCGGGATCACCACCTTGCACTTTGTCCCCTCCATGCTGCAGATCTTCGTTGCACAAGCCGAGCCTGCCCGTTGCCGCGCCCTGCGGCAGGTATTTTGCTCCGGCGAGGCGCTGCCCGCGGATCTGGTGCAGCGCTGGTATGGGACATTTTCAGCCCCCCTGCACAACCTCTATGGCCCGACCGAGGCGGCGGTGGATGTCACCTGGTATCCCTGCCGGGCAGACGAGGCGGTGACCAGCGTGCCCATCGGCTATCCGGTCTGGAATACCTTCATCCACATTCTCGACCCCTGGTTGCAGCCGGTGCCCCCCGGTGTGGCAGGCGAGCTCTGGATCGGCGGTGTGCAGGTAGCAGAGGGATATTTTGGCCAGCCCGAGCTCACCGCCGAGCGCTTTATTGCCAACCCCTTCGGGGCGGGGCGGCTCTATCGCAGCGGCGATCTGGCCGCCTGGCGCGAGGATGGCGCCATCGAGTATCTGGGACGACTCGATTTTCAGGTGAAGATCCGTGGCCAGCGCATCGAGCTGGAGGAGATCGAACAGGTGCTGCTGCGCCATCCCCGGGTGGCGCAGGCGGTGGTGCTGGCCTCCGAATTTGCCCCCGGCGATCGCCGTCTGGTGGCCTACGTGGTGGCTGCAGATAGCAGCGAGTTGACGCTGGCCGAGCTGGCACCCGTCCTTGGCGCTGCCTTGCCCGACTACATGGTGCCGGGGCTCCTGGTAAACCTGGCCGAACTGCCGCTTACCCCCAATGGCAAGCTGGATCGCAAGGGGTTGCCGCTGCCTGATATGGCGTCGGCGGTCGGTCAGTCACTGCCGAAAACCCTGCTGGAGGAGCGGCTCTGTCGCCTCTTCGCCGAGATACTGGGGCTGGCGCGAGTCGGCGCAGACGATAACTTCTTTGCCCTCGGTGGCCACTCCCTGCTGGCGGCGCAGTTGGTGGTGCGCATTGAAGAGTCGACCGGACAGGCGCTCACTTTGGCCAGTCTGTTCGAAGCGCCGAGCCCCGCCCTGCTGGCGCGCCGTCTTGGTGGCGAGCGGGAGGCAATGCCCATGCTGTTGCCCCTGCGGGCGTATGGTGCGCAGGCGGGTACATCGGGCCCCACCCTCTTTTGCGTCCATCCCGCCGGGGGGCTCGGCTGGTGTTATGCGCCGCTGGTGCCCCATCTGCCGACCGACATGGCGGTCTATGCCCTGCAGGCGCGGGCGCTCTGTCAGCCGGATGCACCGCTGCCCGCCAGCTTTGACGAGTTGGCCCTCGATTATGTGACCGAGCTACGTCGTCAGCAGAGCGAGGGGCCCTACTGGCTGCTCGGCTGGTCCCTCGGGGGCATGCTGGTTCACCGGATGGCCGCCATGTTGCAGGAGCAGGGACAGGAGGTGGCCATGGTGCTGCTGCTTGACGCCTACCCCTGTCAGCAGTGGCAGACCCAGCCGTTGCCCGATGAGCAGCGGATGCTCGATGCGTTGCTGCGGATGGGGGGCATTGCGGTTGCGGACGAGGCGCTCGACTCCCTCACTCGCGACGAGGTAGTGGCCCGACTGGGGACAGAGGGGAGTGCGCTGGCCATGCTCGACGAGCAGGTTGTGAGCGCCATGATTGAGCTGGTTGGCCACAACAACCGACTGATCCGCCAGCCGGTCGACTACTGCTACCACGGGGAGGTGATCTTTATCGAGGCGTCAGCCTCTCGCCAGCCCTGGCTGGATGGACGTGGCTGGGAGCCGCTGACAAAAGGGGACATCCGCTATGAGCGCTTCCCCTGTCTGCATCAGGAGATGGTGCATCCCGACTGGTTGGCGAAGATAGGCGCCCTTCTTTGTGAGCGGGTCTATGGGGTTGGGCAACAACCGTACATCCGGCAGGAGGGGGACGTATGACCCCGGTTGCCGCCATCCGGGAAGCCTTGCAGGCGGGCAAGCTGGTGGGGCTGGGGGAGCCGCATTGGCACCCGGATTTTATCCGGCGCCAGCACGCCTGGCTCTGTGATCCGGCGCTCTGGGGAGTCATGACCGATCTGGTGCTGGAGTGCGGCAACCGCCGCCATCAGGGCTTGCTCGATGCCTGGCTGACGGGGCAGGAGAGCTGGCAGGGTGAGCCGCTGACGCTGGCGCGGCTCTATCCGGTCTGGCTCGACTCCTGCGCCTTTCCCGCCTGGATGGCCCCCGAGTTTCCGGCCCTCTTTGCCGCCCTGCGCCAGAGCAATCTGGCGCGCCCTGAACATATGCGGCTGCGGGTGCATCTCTGCGAGCCCTCATTCGAGTGGCAGGCGATGAGCCCGGAGCGCTGGCAGCAACACAACAGAGGACGGGATCAGGGGCTGGCCGACTATCTTCTTGCACTTTTTCTTGCACTTCCCGCCCACGGCGTGGTGGTGCTGGCGGGGGCGCGTCATCTGCTCAAAGCCGCAGGGGATCCCCATTTTGCGCAGACGACCCTGGGTCAGTTGCTGGAGGCAGCTCGGCCGGGCTGGCTGCAGGTGCTTCACCCTTGGCCAATGGTTGCTGGGAAGGGAGACGGGGAAGAGGAGCGGGTGTGCGATCTGGCCGGGATTGCGACCGCCGATCTCTACCCTCACTGGCCCGCGCATCCGCCGCTGGAGACCCTCATCGACAGGCTGGTGCGCGTGGCTGACCGGGGACGGGAGATGCGAATTTGCCCCACCTTGCTGGCAGAACCCTGGCGCAGCCGCTTGCTAAGCCGCGCTCACTTGCTGCCAGCTGGCATGGCCCATCAACTGCAAAACTGGCTGGCGTAACTGTTGGTTGGAGTCACCCCTGGCAGAAGTAACAATTAACTGAAGTAACAGGAGGGGGGAGCAAGGCTCCCCTTTTTCACATTTCGCATCCTGCGTTCAGCGCTGCAAAGTTGCACCATTTACGGCATACCTTGCCGTTCATCGCCGAAAATTCAGCTCCTTCGCTACTTTAAAGAAGTTTCTACTGGTCTTACCTGAATAAATCCCTTTGCTTTTTATTTAACAAGGTATTTACATCTAGGTGTCACCAGCATCGGTGACGCTCACAACGGCAAGGAGCCAGTTATGACCCATGTCGACATCCCTTTCCTTCGTTACCTCGATGCGGAAGGGTGCCCGGTCGCCACCTTACCGACCTGGCTGGACAAGGCGATACTGCACACCTTCTACCGCAATATGGTGATGGTGCGCAGCTATGACAAAAAAGCGATTGCGCTGCAACGAACCGGCAAGCTCGGTACTTTTCCCTCCCATCTCGGCGCAGAGGCCGTGGGGGTTGGTATTGGTCTGGCCATGCAGCCGCAGGATGTCTACGTTCCCTACTATCGGGACATGCCCACCCTCTATGTGCGGGGCGTTCCGATGGAGAAAAACCTGCAATATTGGGGTGGGGACGAGCGGGGCAGTTATTTTCTCAAACCCGATGGGACTCCCTCTGAAGATCTCCCCATCTGCGTCCCCATCGCCACCCAGATCACCCATGCCTGCGGCATTGCCTCGGCCTTCAAACTGCGTAATCAACCGCGGGTTGCCGTAGTCACCATCGGCGACGGCGGCACCTCCAAGGGGGATTTTTTGGAGGGACTCAACTGCGCTGGGGTATGGCACCTGCCGATGGTCATCATCGTCAACAACAACCAGTGGGCCATCTCGGTGCCACGCAAGCTGCAATCGAGCGCTCCTACGCTGGCCCAAAAGGGGATTGGCGCCGGGGTTCGCAGCCTGCAAGTGGATGGCAACGATGTGGTCGCGGTCTACGATGCTGCCCGCAGTGCCGTCGAACGTGCCCGCAGCGGCAAGGGGCCGACCCTGATAGAAGCGGTCAGTTATCGTCTCGGCGATCACACCACGGCCGACGACGCCACTCGTTACCGCGATGGGGCCGAGGTCGAGGCCGCCTGGGCCAAGGAGCCGGTCAAGCGGCTGCGCCAGTTTATGCACAGCCAGGGCTGGTGGGATGAAGAGCAGGAGCAGAGTCTGCTGGCGGAGGCCGCTCGAGAGGTGGAGCAGGCGGTCGCCCGCTATGAGGCTATGGCGCCCCAGCCGCCGGAGGCGATGCTCGATTATCACTACGCCAGCCTGACCGCCGAACTCTTGCCCCAGCGCGAGCGAGTGATTGCCAAGGGGATGCAACAGGAGGCCGGCCATGAGTGAGATCAGTTTGCTGGAAGCGGTCAACATGGCCCTTCACTACGAGATGGAACACGACCCGGATGTGGTGGTGCTGGGCGAGGATGTCGGGGTCAACGGCGGGGTGTTTCGCGCTACCGTGGGCCTGCGTGACAAGTTCGGTTTCAAGCGGGTGATCGACACGCCGCTGGCCGAGGGATTGATCGCCGGGGTGGCGGTGGGTATGGCGACCCAGGGGCTCAAGCCGGTGGCTGAGTTCCAGTTTCAGGGTTTCATCTTCCCCGGGATGGAGCAGATCATCTGTCAGGCGGCGCGGATGCGAAACCGTACCCGTGGCCGTCTCTCCTGTCCCCTTGTCTATCGTTCCCCGTATGGCGCTGGTATTCACTCGCCGGAACACCACAGCGAGAGTGTCGAGGCGCTGTTTGCCCATATTCCGGGGCTGCGGGTGGTGATCCCCTCCAGCCCGAGGCGCGCCTATGGCCTGCTGCTCTCGGCCATCCGCGACCCGGATCCCGTGATGTTTTTCGAACCTGATCGCATCTATCGCTCGATGAAATCCGAGGTGGTGGATGATGGTGTCGGCTTGCCGCTGGATGTCTGTTTCACCCTGCGCCCGGGCCGGGATATCACGGTAGTAGCCTGGGGAGCCTGCATTCAGGAGGTGATGCGGGCGGCGAACCTGCTGGCCGAGCAGGATATCCAGTGCGAGGTGCTGGATCTGGCCACTATCAAGCCGCTGGATATGGATACCATCCTCACCTCGGTGCGTAAGACCGGCCGCTTGCTGGTGGTGCATGAGGCGTGCGGCAGCTTCGGGGTCGGGGCCGAAATTGTCGCGCGGGTGACCGAGCAGGCACTTCCCTGCCTCAAGGCGCCGCCCAAACGGCTGACCGGCGTGGATGCCGCCGTTCCCTACTATCGCAATGAAGCGTATTACCTCATCACCGGGCAGGATATTACCGATGCCGCTTACCAGTTGATGGAGAACCCGTGGCTATGAAATTTTTCAAATTACCGGATCTGGGTGAAGGGTTGGCCGAAGCCGAGATCGTCGAATGGAAGGTGAGTGCTGGTGATACCGTCGCGGTTGATCAGGTGCTCTTATCGGTGGAAACCGCCAAGGCGCTGGTTGATGTGCCCTCTCCGGTGGCCGGGGTGATTGCTCGTCTTTGCGGTGCCGAGGGGGATATCCTCCACATCGGTGCGCCATTGGTGGAGTTCGAAGGGGGTGAGGATGATGGCACTGTGGTGGGCAAGGTCAGCGCCCATCAGCAACATATCGAGGATCACTTCGTAGTGGGAGCCATTGCCCCGGGTGGTTCGTTGGTACAAGCCATGCCAGCGGTGCGGCTGCTGGCGCAGAAGTTGGGTCTGGATATCGAGCGGATCAAGGGAAGTGGTAGCGGCGGCATGGTGACCGAACTGGATGTGCAGCAGGCATTCGAGGCACAACAGAGCAGTGGTAACGAGTTCCTCAAAGGGTCACGGCGGGCCATGGCCAAGGCGATGGCGCTATCTCATCAGACTGTAGTGCCAGTCAGCATCACCGACGAGGTGGATTTGCGCCACTGGCGCTCTGATGAGGATGTGACGGTGCGCCTTATCAAGGCCATTGGCGTGGCGTGCCGTGCCGAGCCCTCGATGAATGCCTGGTTTGATGGTGAAACCCTGTCACGGCGGCTGTTCAAAGAGGTCAATGTAGCCATCGCGGTGGATTCAAAGCATGGCCTTTATGTGCCGGTGATGGAGAACGTGGCTGAGCGGGAGGGGGCCGATATTCGGCAGGGGCTGGATCGGATGATCGCCGATGTGAAGGCGCGCGCCGTGCCCCGCGAGATGTTGCAGGGGGCGACCATTACGCTCACTAACTTCGGCGCCATCGCTGGCCGCTATGCCAGCCCTATAGTGACGCCGCCGCAGGTAGCCATCATAGGAGCGGGCAAACTGTTCGAAAAAGTGGTGTTCATCCATGGTGAAGCACGTCCCGTCAGGGCATTGCCGCTGTCGATGACATTTGACCACAGAGCCTGTACTGGCGGGGAGGCGGCTCGTTTCCTCAGTGCTCTGGTTCAGGCGTTGGAAGCACCGTCATCATAAATCTTTTATATCGGTCACGGCCCTGCCATGCAGGGCATAAATTTGTTTGCGTAATCGACAAAGCCACGTATAATCTAAACCAGCTTGAAAGGGCGATAGTTATGTCAATGAATACGATGTTTTACATCTTGTCCTGTTGTTCATAAGTTAATCCCGTTTTTTGAGCTTTACCCGCTGAAAAGCATAAGTAATTATTTTGAATACAGGTTTAAAAGATATGTCTAACATGATCACCGGTACCGTTAAGTTTTTCAACGAAACCAAAGGTTTTGGCTTCATCCAGCAAGAAAACGGCCCGGACGTTTTCGTTCACTTCAGCGCTATTCAAGGTGCCGGTTTCCGCACCCTGGCTGAAGGTCAGCGCGTACAGTTCTCTGTGACCCAAGGTCAGAAAGGCCCGCAGGCTGAGAACGTAACTGCTCTGTAATTCTTACAGAATTTAAGAAAGCCGTGGTACCTCTGGTGCCACGGCTTTTTGTTTTTTGGGTTCCCGTCATTGACCCTGATGTGTATGAATCATGTTGATCTCGCTTCTGCTTGTTACCACCCTGACACCCATCTCTGATGCCTCGGTACCGGTTCAATCCTCGATGGAGGCTCAGCTGATCTGCCAGCAATTTGTCCAGGTGCGAATTGGTGCTGCCCTGCAACCCGATGAGGTGAATGTGCGACCTGTGTCTGAAAGGGAGGGGGAGTGGCTGGTGGATGGCAAAGTAAAAGGACCCGAAGGTCCTTTGCTGTTTGCCTGTCATCTTCATGAGGGCGCGCGTTGGGAGTTGCTCAACTTTTCGTTGTGGGCGCCTCAGCGGGTCACAGAGGCTTGAGAGCGACCAGCAGATGTTGCAGGTGCTCAACCATGGTCATGCCAAATGGAGTGAGATAGCCACCATCTTCTGCGCTGATCAAACCTTGTTGGTGGAGACGAGCGGCCGCTTCACACAACGCTTGTGACATGTCGCTGCGTAACTTGATCCCTTGGCTCAGGTTGGCCGGATCAAAACAGGCCAATATCTTCAACTGGTTAATTACGTCATCAGAAATCTGATCCATACCAATCATTGATCTACTCCTTACGCTAAAGATGTATGCAAACTAGCACTCCCGGATCCACTTTAGTGGGCGCTGGCTCAAATTATTGATCTTTGGCTGGATATCGCGTTTCAGATGCTGTTTTTTTCGGCGTAATCAGATGGTTTGCTGACAGTTTTGCCAAGGGGAGAGTCGGGTCAAACGTGATAGGATAAGGAACTTCTTTATATCGGACGGTCCATTGGCGGCTGTTCGCCCAGTCCAAGGTATTGCTCATGGTCAAGATCACGCTGGTATCCCTGCTGCATTCACACTCCGCCATTTTTCCGGTTTATCCTGTTTCGTTGCTGATCTCCTTGTTGGAGAGCCATGAGGGAGAGGTATGGTTGCCTGCCCGCAAGGGAAGTGACATTGCCCAGCTTCGCCAACATGCCAAAGGGGCCCAGGTTCGTGAGCTGGCAAATCTCGATGCGGGTTGGTGCGACTTTATCGCTGGTCAGGAAGGGGTGACCGCGGAGCTGGATGCGCTGGCCAACTACGATACAGAGATGATGGATAACCTGCGGATGTATTGGCACAGCGCCGCCAAGATCAACAGTCCGATCACCGATAACCTGTTCGAGCTGCGCCGCGAGGTGGTGGATGAGGCCCACGGGGCCAAACTTGCTGCCGCCTGGGAGCAGCAGCAACAGCTGCGTTTTGAACAGCTGATGGCGACGGCGGTCAATGGCCGGGATCAGCTCTGTTTTGTCGAGGTTGAATCTGCTTACTGGTTGCGGCAAAAGCTGAGCGAGCAAACAGATATCAATCTCTGTGTACCTTCTATTGCGTGAGGATGAGAGTGGCTCGGTACGCTGATGAAGAGGCTGTTCAACCATAGATAGTCACGCTGCAGGACGGTTGAGCAGACGCACAAGAAGGGGGTTGGCGAGGCTCAGCTCGCCTATGCTGTATGTGTAGTCAGTCAGGGGCACAACGGATGGCCCGTGATGGGCCATCCTGGTTAAGCAACAGATTCGTGGATCAGAAGGTAATATTGGTCGAGATCCAGAAGCGGCGCCCTTCTTGATTGTTGTTGTATTCGTTGGCGTATGCAGTTTTACCACCATCGTCATAGGCCTGGTATTGCAAGAAGTCCTCATCCAGCAAGTTGTAGACGGTACCGTTGACCGTCACGTTGTCGCTGATCCGGTAGGATGCTCCCAGATGGAACAGGGTAAAGGCGCTGTAATCCCCAAACGCATCTTGTTCAGCGCCCACTCCGCGCCAACGCTTACCGCGATACTCCCCTTGCAGCCAGGTGTTGAGTTGGGAGGTTGCTTGCCAGTTCAGCTTCATGTTGACCATGTGCTTGGGGGTATCGGTCAGTGGCATACCCGCTTGTTTCCCTGATTTCTGCTCGCTGTCGGTGAAGGTGTAGTTGGCCTTGAGATCCCAGTATTCAGCCAACGGAATGTATGAGCCCACCTCTACGCCACGGGTAATGGCTTCATCGATATTGACCGTCTGGCCAAACTCCTTGATGTCATTCCAGCTGGTACCGATGTCGATACAGCCTGGCTGATTGGGGGCCTTGCTGTAGTGGCAGTTGGCCACCGGCGTGCCGCTGGCAATTTTGTCGTGGAAGTCGTTGTTAAACAGGGTGATATTGGCATTAAAGCCGTTATCTGCCTGATAATAAGCTGCTATTTCAGAGCTGGTGGTGGTTTCTGGTGTCAAGCTGGGAGTGCCAATCAGCGGCAAGGCCCCCTGGCGACCAAATCCGACGATCCCGCTGGTCAATTGATCCAGGCGTGGGGTCTTGTAACCCTGGCTGATACCGCCTTTAAAGGTCCAGTTGCTGCTGGCATTCCACACCAGATAACCACGGGGGCTGAGCTGGCTGCCAAACACGCTGTGATCATCGTGTCGGGCACCGATGGTCAGTGCCCAGTCGGGCAGGAAACGCCATTCATCTTCGGCAAATAGCGCCCATTGGGTATGTTCAAATGGTGAGCTAGCGACGCCATCGTTCATCTCGGCTTTCCACCACTGGCCTCCTACCGAGAGGGTGTTATCTCCCAGTACGGTGACCAACTTGCTGTCGACTATCGTGTTCTCCAGCTCCAGCGTGCGCGGTGCGCCTGCTGTTTTGCCCGGTACGCCCTTGGGTAGGGTACGTCCTTCTGTGTCGGTTTCACTGCGAGTGATACTGCTGGAGAGGTTGCCGAAATTGAAACGACCGTCGTGAGCCAGCACATACTGTTCGCGGATATAGCGTTGCTGTTTTTCATAACCCCCGATCTTGGTCGGCGTATCCAGGGTGCCCAGCTGGCCTTCACTGTTATCATACTCCTGGGTGCCGCGGTCAATATCCAACCAGATGTCCTGGTTGTCGATAGGGCTGAAAGTCAACCGTCCTCCCAGATTACGGATATCCGATTTCACCGGATTTGCTCCCATGATCGGGGTTTTTTCAACACCATTTGCATCCTGGTAGCGAATATCTGAGGCGCTGCGATCAAACAGGCTACCACGCAGGGTCAGCCCCAGCTTATCTTCAATGACGGCGCCGCTGGTATAGAAACTGACGCCGGCGCTGTCGCCAAATTCACTGTGTTGTTGCTGGGTATTTTCCAAGGTCAGGGCCCCCATCCATGCTTTGGCGGGCTTGCGGGTGATAATGTTGACCACCCCCCCCATGGCATCTGAGCCGTAGAGGGTCGACATGGGACCACGGATCACTTCGATACGTTCAATGGCTGCGACGGGTGGCATAAAGCTGTTAGACGTTTCACCGAAGCCATTGGGGGTGACGTTACCGACATTATTCTGGCGACGCCCATCTATCAGAACCAGGGTGTAGTCGCTGGGCATACCCCGCATGCTGATGTTCAGGCCACCTGTCTTGCCGACAGTGCCTCCAACATCCACCCCTTCAACATCATTGAGTGCTTCTGCAATGCTGGATACCCGTTTTTGTTCCAGATCTGCACGGGTGATGACTGTGATGCTGGCCGGGGCATCTGTTACCTTCTGCTCAAAGCCGGATGCGGTGACCACCATGGTTTCAGTGCTGGTTTGGGCCACCACGGTTGCCGCAGGCAACAGCGCGAGCGCAACGGCGTAGCCGATACGGGATGGTTGAGGAATGGGCATCTTAAAACTCTCCTGTTTTATGTTCCATATACTGCTGAGTCACTATCAATCTTATTGATAATCATTATCATTTTTTGGCGGCAGTATTTTATGCAAAGTCAGGTCAAGTTGAGAGCAATGTTTTTGGAATCTATTGTTCCAAAAAGTGGAACTGGCGGGGTGAGGCGGTACGCTGGGTGCGTTGCGTTAATCTGCGTTTAATTTACTTGCTTTTAATCAGTCACTTATCGTTTTCAGAACAGAGGGTGAGGTGAGTGCCCTTTCTCTGTAAGGGGCCTACTGTCAAGGAGGTAAATTAACCACTATTGACAATAATTCGTATTTGCATTACTTTCCGGCCGTTTATAGAGTCCCTGCGGAAACGCCCTTTTATCATGCCGAGCAAGTCAGTCCGTTCCTACCAAGTGCCGCGTTGGGTTCGCCCGTTGCATACCTATAGCTCCATGCTGATGCTGCTGGTCATGCTCTTTTTTACTCTGACCGGTTTGACCCTCAATAACCGTCAATGGCTACCGGCCGCCGCTCCTGTGACTCATCAACAAATGGTATTGCCGCCCCAGTGGGCCGAAACCGGTTTATGGCAACAGGATCCGCTGCTGGCGGGTGGCCAGGTGTTTCACTGGTTACGCCAGCAGCACGGGTTGGCAGGGGGCGAGATGGAGATGGAGTGGAATAGCGAAGAGCAACTGCTCACCCTTGATATCAAACGTCCAGGTGGATACAGCCTGGTCGAGATTGAGCCCGGGTTGGCAGAGGTGCGGATCGAGACCCAACCCTCCGCGTTGCTGGCGCTGCTCAATGATCTGCACATGGGCCGTTACAGCGGTGAGTTATGGCGATGGTTTATCGATATCAGCTCGCTGGTAATGCTGCTCTTTACCCTGACCGGTTTTTGGCTGGTGTTATCCCAGCGCAAACGTCGCCTCAGCCTGTTTGGTCTGAGTGTGGCGGGGGCTGCCCTGATGGGGGCGCTCTATTTCGTGATCCTCTACAACTGATCGGAGTCCTGGATGCTCAAATCCACAATGCTGGTGCTATCGCTGGCAAGTATGTCTGCGGCTGCCGAAGTGACACTGTCGCTAGAGCTGCCACGCCACGAGGGCGGTCAATACCGTCCCTATGTGGCAGTCTGGGTTGAAAACCCTCAGCAAGAGGCGGTTGCCACGCTTGCTGTCTGGCGCAAGGAGGCGGACTGGCTCAAGGACATGCGACGCTGGTGGCGCAAGAGTGGCCGTTATGCCAACGCGTTACCTGATGGTGTCTCCGGGGCGACCCGCAAGCCTGGTGCTTATCAGCTGGCCTGGGATGGTCGTGACCATCAGGGCAACCTGTTGCCCCCCGGGCGCTACACCCTGCATATCGAAGCGGTACGCGAACATGGCAGCCGCTCCCTGGTCAGTCAATCTATCGAACTTGGCCAAACGGCCAGCTATCAACTGCAACCGGTCGCCGAACTGGGCCCGATCACCATCCATACCGGAGTGAAGTCATGACAAAATTTTCTGCTGGTTGGGCTCTGCTGGCCCTGCTGACCACCACTGCAACGGCGCATCCGGTCTGGATGCTGCCGAGCGAGTTCAATGTCTCCAGTGACAAACTTCACTGGGTTACTGTGGATGGTACCGCCTCCCACGGGGTCTTCAGTTTTGACAAGCCCATAGGGCTGGATAACGTCACCGTTTATGATCCTGCTGGCAATCCGGGTGGTACCGGACCCTATTACAAGGGGCAGCGCCGCAGTGTGTTCGATCTGGCATTAAGTGAAGCTGGCACCTACAAGGTGGAACTGCGTAATCCGCCACGCTATGTCACCACCTATACCATCGGCAAGCGCAAGACTGAACGACGGGTCATGGCCAACAAGCAGGAGGCTGCAGCTCAGGTTCCCGTCAAGGCTGAGGGGGTGACCACCTATGCTGTCCAGAATATCAGCGCCTTCTACGTCACACGCAATACGCCAAGCGATACCGTGCTCAAGAGCACAGGACAAGGGCTCGAGCTGCAACCCCTGACCCATCCCAGTGACGTGGTGGTGGGCGAGACAGCCCGTTTTCGTCTGACGTTCGAGGGGCAGCCGCTGGCGGGTCGCAAGGCAGAAGTGGTCGGCCATGGTACCCAGTGGCGTGATAGTCGCCAGCAGCAGGACCTGGTCAGTGACAAGGAGGGGATCATCACAGTGATCCCGGCTAAAACGGGCCCGCATCTGCTGTCAGTCAATATCGAGCAAGATAGCAAGACACTGATGGCCGATAAGGTGGCCGTCAATTACCTGCTGACGTTTGAGGTGCTGCCGCAATGATCCTGTTTCGCACCGGGCTATTTGCTCTGTTTTTGTTGTTACCTATGGTCGCATCCGCCCACTATCCGGTGATGGATTGTGGTCGTGAGGGGACTGAGCTGGTCTGCAAAGTAGGTTACAGCGACGGCACCCTGGCCAGTGGGGCTGAGGTCATTATGTATAGCTATGACGATGAGGTGCTGGCGACTGTCAAGGCAGATGGCCATTCTCATGCGCACTTCATCGAACCGGAGGGGGAGTTTTACATCCGCTTCGATGCTGGCCATGAAGATCCAGCCGAGTTCGACTATGCCGAGTTGCCGTGATATGCCCGGTTGCCGAGAGCGTGTTGTGCCAGATGACGGTCGCACGGAGAACCGTTGGGTAGCCCTGTTTTGTATGATGGTGTTGCTGTTTGGTGTCGTTGGGGTTTGGTTGCGTCAGACGCCAGTGGTGGCATCTGGGCAAACTCCGGATCTGGCGCCGGCTGCCCGTCAGCAACTGACCGAGTTGACCATTGCCCTCGATGAAGCCCGCTTTATGGTGAAGGAGGGGCATTGGCCCCCCCTGACCGCCATGGTGCAGGCGCAGATCCCCCCTTTTAGCGAAGGGGGCTGGCAAGAGCTGGCCCATGGTTGCTGGCTGGGGCCGCGAGTGGGTGAGCCCGATGGCCATTGGCTCATTTCGCTACCGGACAACGCGATTTTTCTCGATGGTGAGGGGGCCGCCACGCCTCCTGATTGCGCCACACCTCTTCACTGGATTTTGATGACACCATGATGCGTATTTTTCTGGCCCTGAGCCTGCTGCTGTCCCCTCTTGTTGCATGGAGCAAGCCGCTCACAGTGGGGATCACTCTGCACCCTTATTACAGCTATGTGCACCATATCGTGGGGGACCGTGCCAAGGTAGTGCCGCTGATCGAAAGTGGCTTCAACCCTCACAGCTATGAGCTGCAACCCAGTGACATTAAACGGTTGAGTAGCATGGATGCCCTGGTACTTAACGGGATTGGTCATGACGAATTCGCAGTTCATGCCCTTGAGGGACTGAGCCTGCCTAATCTGACCCGGATCTATGCCAATGCCGATTTGCCTCTGCTTGCTACCGGTAAAGGCAGCTACAACCCTCACACGTTTGTGGCGATTGATGCCGCCGTGCGTCAGGTTTATACCATCGCCCGTGAGCTGGGACGCCTTGACCCGGCCAACCGTGACTATTTTCAGCAAAATGCCCTGAACTATGCACGTTCTCTGCGTGCCATCAAGAATCGTTATCGGGCTGAGTTACTCAAACTGGACCTGACCAGGGTGCGCATTGCCAGCACCCATAATGCTTATGGTTATCTGCTGCAGGAGTTTGGCATTGGCATCGATACAGTGATTGAGCCTGCCCATGGGGTCGAGCCCAATGCGACCCAGCTGCAACAAACCATCGCCCGGATCAAGGCGGCCAATATTCAGGTGCTGTTTACTGAACTGGACATGGATAACCGCTACGTGGAACTGATCCAGCAGGCCACCGGGATCCGGATTTACCACTTCTCCCACATGACCTTTGGAGAGTATGACCCCGACCTGGTGAGTCGTGAGATGGACCACAACCTCAAGACCCTGGTCAAGGCGCTCTCTCTGGCGGCGCTAAGCTGATGGGGCCGTCAATCGTCTTGCAAGAACTTGCATTATCGCTTAATCGGGTCTGCATCCTTCAGCCCATCGACGGGGTGTTCGAGGCGGGTCAGCTTCATGCCATCGTGGGCCCCAACGGAGCGGGAAAATCCTCGCTGCTCAAATGCGTGCTGGGTCTGCGCCCCCACTGCGGTGAGGTTTACCGGCAGTGGCCGGGCACGCCCGGAACAGTGGCCTATGTGCCACAGCAGAGTCAGTTTGAGCCATCGCTACCCATTACCATCAACGAATTCTTGCTGACAACCTTTTCTCGCCGTCCCCTCTGGTTGCCGCTGCAATCCGCGTCGAAGAGGCGAATTGATCAGCGCTTGGCGCAAGTAGGGTTAACCGGGAAAGGGCATTTGCGCCTTGGCCAGCTGTCCGGCGGGGAGCGCCAGCGTCTGCTGTTGGCGCAGGGGCTGGATCAGCAGAGTCAGCTCTGGTGTCTGGATGAGCCCATGACCGGGCTGGATCAAGCGGGACAAGAGATGGTGACCCGCCTGTTGCTGGAATTGCGTCAGCAAGGAACCACCTTGCTGGTGGTGCATCACGATATGGCCTGGGTGAGACGCTATGCCGACAGGGTGTGGGTGATTAATGGTGGGCTGGCCGCGGTCGGTACCCCGGATGAAGTGTTTGCCCATAGCAAGCAGGAGGTAGCGTGATGGAGAGTCTGCGTCAATGGGTATTCTTCCTCTTTGAAAACGGCTATTTGCCCGAGATGTTCCAGTATGCCTTCCTGACCAATGCCCTGGTGGCGGCCCTCTTGATGGGGCCTCTGCTCGGGGCGCTCGGCCCACTGGTGGTGGTCAAACGGCTGGCATTTTTCTCAGAAGCGGTCGGCCACGGCGCTCTGACCGGCGTGGCCCTTGGTATCTTGCTGGGCGAACCCGCTACGGCCCCGCTGGTGGCCCTGTTCTGTTTTTGTACGCTTTTTGCCCTGCTGCTTCACTGGATAAAGAGCCGCACCCAGATCCCCTATGATGCATTGGTGGGGGTATTTCTCTCGTTTGCCATTGCGTTGGGGGCGGCCTTGCTGCTCTATGTGGCTAAGCGGGTCAATGTCCATATTCTGGAAAACGTGCTGTTTGGCTCGATCCTCACCGTCAGAGATCTCGACCTGTTAGTGCTGCTGGTTATTGCCATTCCTGCCCTGCTGATGTTGCTACGGGGAACCAATACCGCCCTGCTGGCGAGTCTGGCGCCAGAGCTGGCGCGCAGCCGCGGGGTTGCGGTACGTCTGTATGACTATCTGTTTGTATTACTGATTGCCCTGATGACAGTGGCATCGGTCAAGGTAATAGGGGCCATTTTGGTGGGAGCCCTGCTGCTTATCCCTGCTACTGCTGCCAGGCTGGTGAGCCGCAGTGGTGCCCAGTTTTTCTGGCTCTCGGTGCTCTTTTCCACCCTCAGCTGCCTGCTGGGTATTCTGGTGCCGATGGCGGGTGCCCTGCCGCTGCCATCCGGCGCGGCCATCGTGATGTTTGCCTCCCTCTTTTTCGTGCTTGCGCTCGGGTACCGTCGCTGGAGAACTATTGAATGAGATCTGTTGTCGTTATGCTGCTTGGTCTGCTGGCGTTGCCGCTGTGGGCCACCCCGACCGTGGTCAGCACAGTGCCAGTGCTGCATGCCCTCAACCTGTCACTGCTGGCTGATACCGGTATCGTGGCCCGTTATCTGCCACCGGCCAGGTTACCGCTGAACCGCATTCCCGGCTGGTTGAACAAAGTAGATGTGGCGACTCTGGGTCAGGCGGATGCGCTGCTGACCATGGAGTCGCTGCAGCCGGAACTGGCTATCTACCCCCTGCTTCGCCAGCGCCAGATCAGGATAGTGCCCATCGATGTGGCCAATGAATTGGCGCCAGCAGGGGCCAGGGTCACGTTGCGACCGGCTGGGGAGGGTGACTACTTTTGGCTCGATTTTGGCAACCTGACCCTGATGGGCAATGTGGCAGCACGGGATCTGGCACGGGTGTGGCCAGCTCAGAGCGAGCAAATTGAGCGCAATCGCCAGCGACTGTTGCGGGCCATTTCGCACACGGCCATGGCCTTTGATGAGGTACTGCTGGCACACGATGTGAGTAGTCTGGCCGTTGCCGACCATCGCCTGATGCCGTTGGCGCAGGCGTTGGGACTCCCGCTGGTGTCGGTGCAAGAGGCGGATCTGGTGCTGGCGAGTCGGCCGGTCAAGGGGCGTGATCGTGGGGTATGGCAGCCGGATCCCATGTTGCGTCAAGTGGAGCAGCCGCTCGAGGTCTGGTTGACACAATATCAACAGAGCCTGAGTAGTCAGCTTGCTCCGGTTGCAAAGTAAGCGGAGAGCTGGATGCTCGACCTGATCGAAATAAAAGTATTCTGCGCCGTGGTTGATTGCGGCAGCCTTACCGCTGCCGCTGATCAACTCGGTTGCCCGAAATCGACCATGAGCCGTCGTCTTACCCAACTGGAGCAGCGGGTTGGTCAGCCGTTACTGCGTCGTCAGAAGAATCGGCTGCAATTGACCGAAGCGGGTCGTGTATTTGAATCCTATGCCCGGCAAATGGCGAGACTCTCGCAGCAAGGGTTGCAGATGATGGAAGAGCTGCGGGAGGAGGTGAGTGGTGAATTGCAAGTCAGATGTCACCCTGCTTGTGCCGAGCCCTGGTTCGTTGAAGCAATGGAGTCGTTTCTGGTCCTTTATCCCGGTGCACGTATCAGGTTGAAGGTGGATGACGAACTGGCGGTTAACAGCGAGCATCAGGATGAGATTTGGTGCTGGTTTGGTGCAGATCCCGAGAGTGAACTGCGCTATGAGCCGCTAGTGCTCCTGCCAGCCTCACTCTATGCCAGTCCCTCTTATCTGGCAGCACAACCACCGCTCACCCACCCCAGGGATCTGTGCATCCATGAGTGGATGGGGGGAGGTGAAAGGATTGGCGATGGCGTGCTGTTACGGCACCCGAAAGAGGGGGAGTACCTCTGCCAGCCCAGACCCACCCGTTTGCAACTGGATGATGTGGGGATGCAGATTGGTTCGCTGCGTCGTGGCCGCGGCATCGGTATTTTGCCTGATATTCGAGTCAGGGCGTTGAATCAGGCTCACCCGAACAGTCTGGTGCCCTGTTTGCCGGGTTGGCAGGCCTCTCCCTGGCAGGTGGGTTTGCTCTATCCTTATGGGCGGCAACCGCGCAAGGTCAGTGCGTTACTGGCCCACATCCGCACTGCTATCCCCCCTTCCTGGCGCGGGTGCAAGCTGGACAAGCCGACCACAAGATGTGAACATGGCGCCCTTTATATAGAGAGAGACTTGGCCAATGAGCTATGAACTGAGCGACACCGAGCGCAATGCTGCGCTGCAACTGAATGCTGACTACCGTTACGATCACTTCATCAGCAAGCTGGTCGAGCATGAAGAGCTGTTCGTCCTGACCGATGAGCATGGCGTCATGATGCTGACCACCGACGATGAAGATTGCATCCCGGTATGGCCGCATCCCGAGTACGCCAAGGCATGGGCCGAAGGTGAGTGGGCCGAGTGCAAACCGCAATCTATCACCCTCAAGGTGTGGCTGGATCGCTGGATCGACGGCATGGAGCAGGATGAGCTGTGTGTTGCCGTGTTCCCGACCCCGGATCAGGAAGGTATCGTGCTGGAGCCGGCTGATATCGCCGATGCCATTGCCCAGAAACAGGCAAAGCGCGGCTGATCACCGCTCGATTAGCAGTACCGGTTGCCAACAAAGACCCCGCTATTTAGCGGGGTCTTTGCGTTAGGCGTATTTGCCAAAGGAGCCGCGCACTATCAGGGCTGGCGATAGGTGGTGTCGATGATGGGATCAGCCGGGAAGCGCTTGCCGCTCTTGATGGCCGCCCTGGTCTCTGCTTTCAGCGTTTCATCGATCCACAGCAGTCCGCCGTAGCTGTAACCGCTGTTGTCGCCACCTAGGGGCCAGTAGAGCAACTCGCTCTTGGGGGTGGCAGGCACCTTGGGCAGCTTGATCCAGCGCCAGGCCCCTTCCCGGGTGTAGGGCACCTGATAGGCGGGGACGAAGCTTGCCAGGTCATGGAGCCGCTGCTGGATCTGTCGTGACAGGGCCGCTTTTTTGGCAAAGTCGAACTCCTTGTCATACTGCTCCACCAGTGTCGTGATGGCATCGTCATCGATGTTCATGATGTTATTGGTCTGGGGCTTGTTGGCATTGACCTTGTGGAAGAACTCCCAGTAGGCGGGGTAGCGTCCACCGCTCCAGGCCATCCAGGCACTCTGGTGTTTTTTCTCCAGCATCGATTTGAAACCGGCCGAGGCATCCATCAGGTTGAGCTCGATATTAAGCCCCGCTTTTTTGGCCTCCTCACGCAACAATGTCAACCGCTGGGCATGTTCTGCAGTTGTGTAGGTAATGGCAAGAGTCAGTGACTGTCCCTTGTCGTTTTGCAAAATTCCCTGTGGTCCTACCTTGTTAAAGCCTGCCTTGGCGAAGTATTCCCGTGCCAGTTTGGGGTCAAACGGACGTGCGGTGAGCTCGTTGTTGGTAAATTCATCCTGCCCTGCGCCATAGCTGTCAAGACGTTGATAGTCGCCTCTGAGCAGGGTGACAAGCATTTTGTCGAGGTTGAGGGCATGCTGGATCCCGAGCCGCACATCGAGATTATTCAGCAGCGGGTCGGCGGTGTTGAGATAGAGCCCCATCGGCGATTGCGGGGTTTGGTTGTAGAACCAGGTACGCGCGATATAACCCTTTTCGAACTCGGCGGTGTTGGTCTTGTCGTGCCACCAGTTGGGCATCACCAGCGGGAAGGTGTCGAGATCGCCGCGCAGGAAGTGTTGCCAGGCGATGTTCTGGTCCCTGAGCACTTTGACCTCTATCCGCTCCGGGTTAAAGCGGTGCTTGAAGTAGCGTTCATCGTCACCCCACCAATCCTTGACCCGCAGGAAAGTGATGGATTTTCCCTTCTTCACGGCATCTATCTGATAAGGGCCACTGACAGGAAGTACTTTCCAGTTGTATTCCTTGACCCAGTTCTCGCTCAGCTTGATAGCATGGCTGGGGGTGGGGCTAAACGGCAGGGAAGCCAGCAGATCTTGCCGACTCTTTTCGCTGCTACTGGTGATGGCGAGCGTATGGTCATCGAACTTGGTTACTTCGCTTACCTGGGTACTGTAGTAGTTGTTGTACCAAGGGTCGTTTATCTCTTTGCTGCGTAGCATCTTGAGAGTAAAGAGCCAGTCATCGGCGGTGACCGGTTGGCCATCTGACCAGCGTGCCTTGGGGTTGATGCGAAAATAGAGGGTCTTGTGGTCGGCGCCGAAGGCCCATTCGCTCGCCAGCATTGGCATGGGATTACCGGTGATGGGATGAGTGCTTAGCAGCGGCAGATTGGTTTCTCTGAGATAGCCGGCAAAACTGCCGTTGGAATCGGGCCCGTAGACGCGGAGGGTCAGGGGAAAGCTGGTCATAAAGGTGCGAAAGGTGCCGCCGCGCTTGGCGGCCGGATCGGCGTAAACAGGATCCTGATTATTGCTCTCCCATACCAAGTCTGCAGGCAGGGTGGCACTCCAGCCAAACGTGCTCCAGCACAGGGTCAGGGTAATGGCAGTGGCGCGAATGAGAGGGAAGAGGTTGCCTCTCCCGGCAATGGTGATCGATAGCATATCCTTGCTCTCCTGAAGTCTGCTTCCAGCAGGTCATGTTCTGATGGTGTCAGTCCCGATGGGGACTGGCTCATCATGAAAATTTTATCCAGCCAGGTCAATGAAATAGCGAAAATTAAGGGACTATACCGTAACGCAGTGCAGGGTGATCCCCTGGGCCGCGATGGTCGCCCGCATGGGGGCGGGCAGGGCATCATCGGTGACCAGCACCTTGATCTGGCCCGGCGTGCCGAGTGGACTCGGGTGGATGGCGCCAAACTTGCTGCTGTCGGTGATCACCACATTGGTCACCCCCTTGGCCAGCACGCTGTTGACCACATCGGCCCGCATCATATCGCGGCCGGTAAAGCCCATCTCGGGATGAAAACCGTCGACCCCGATAAAGGCCTTGGAGAAGTGCACCTGCTCGATGCAGAGGCGCGTCAGTGGCCCTACCACGCTTTCACTCTGATGTTGGAACAGGCCGCCGAGCAGCACCACTTGAGCCTGAGTGTCGCGCAGCAGGTGGGCGATGTAGCTGCTGATGGTGATGATGGTAACCCGTTTGTGCAGGGCCAGATGGCGGGCCAGCAGGGCGTTGGCGCTGCCCCCTTCGATAAAAACCGTCTCGCCATCCTCCACCAGTTGGGCGGCCCGCTCGGCGAGACGCTCCTTGAGCAGATAGTTGATGTTCATCCTGGCATCCGGGTCGTCGCTCTCCAGCGCCATGGCCGAGCCGTGTACCCGTCTGAGTAGCCCCTGTTTCTCCAGCGCGGTGAGGTCGTTGCGCACCGTCACCTCAGACACACCTGTGTGTCGGGAGAGTTCGCTCACGCTCATCTTGCGAGCCTGATGGACCAGAGTGAGGATCAGTTGGTGGCGTGGATTCATGGTGCGCTCACATAGAAGGTGGTGGATAGCGGCAAGCCACCCGTGGGGGTAGCTTGCCAATCATATGACGTCACAGGTGCCATGAGGCGTGCTTCGTCAGAGAGTGTGCTCGGTGCGGGCGATGATATCATCTTGCGCATCCGGGGATAAGGCGGTGAAGAAGGCCGAGTAACCCGCCACCCGTACCACCAGATCCCGGTATTGATCCGGATTGGCTTTGGCCGCAAGCAGGGTCTCGCGCGAGACGATGTTGTACTGCACATGCCACCCCTTGTGCACCTCGAAGAAGGTGCGCAACAGGCTCATCAGCTTGGTTTTGTCCCGCTCGTTCTCAAGGCTCGCCGGACTCAGCTTCTGGTTGAGCAGCACCCCGCCGAGAATGGCTGCCGTGGGCAGCTTGCCGATGGAGTTGAACACCGCCGTCGGGCCGAGACGATCCGAACCCGACGAGGGGCTGGCCCCTTCCGCCAGCGGCGTGCGGGCGTGGCGACCATCCGGGGTGGCCATGGTGGCGGCACCGAAGGGCACGTTGGCGGAGATGGAGGAGGTACCGGCGTAGTAGGTGCCGCCGATGGGACCGCGGCCGAAGCGGGTGTTATGCAATCCTTTTAGCTCGTCGATGTAGCTCTGGTAAGCCTGCACCAACAGCAGGTCAACCTCGTCCAGATCGTTGCCATATTTGGGGGCGGCGTTGGTGAGGCGCTGGCGCAGCTGCTCCCCCGCCAATCCGGCAAAATCTTGCTCCAGCGCGGCAGCCAGCTCGTGCTGATCCACCACACCCTGCTCGAACACCAGTTTCTTCAGGGCTGCCAGACTGTTGCCGAGGTTGGCAATCCCCACCTGCAGACCGGAGACCCAGTCATAGACGGCGCCCCCCTCCTTGATGGTTTTGCCGCGTTCGATGCAGTCATCCACCAGGGTGCTGCAGAGGATGTCGTGGGCCTGAGCCTCCAGCACGCTGTCGACCACGCAGTCGATCTCGACGGACTTGCGGGTGAAGTAGCGCACCTGCTCATCCCAGCGGGCCATCACCTCGTCGAAGTGGCCGAACGTGCCGTCCCGCAGTGACTGGGGCTGGGGCAGGAATACCTTGCCGGTGGTGGCATCGCGGCCGCTATCGAGGGAGGCCAGCAGGATGCGGGCGAAGTTGATAAAGCTCATGCCGGTGCAGCGGTAGCCCCATTTGCCGGGCACTGCGGTCTCGATGCAGCCGATGGCGGCGTAATGGTGGGCATCCTCCACGCTTACTCCGAGCTTGATGAACTCGGGGATCACCACTTCGTCGTTGTTGAAGGCGGGCATGCCGAAGCCGCAGCGGATCACCTGAATGCAGGCGTCGAGGAAATCTTCGCTCATCCCGGCGTGGTAGCGCACCGAGAGGTTGGGCTGGGTCGAGCGCAACTGGCCGCAGGACTCCAGAATCGCGTAGGAGAGACCGTTGACCGCGTCATAGGCCTTGCCATCACGCCAGTTCTGGCCGCCGATGGTGACGTTCTGATAGAGCGGGCTGCCGGCGGAGGCTTTGGAGTGGGTGCCGGAGCGGATCTTGTTCACCTCCAGCAACTTGAGCCAGCACCCTTGCAGCAGCTCGATGGCGCGCGTCCGTGGCAGGGATCCCGACAATTCCACCTCGCGGTGATACCAGGGGTAGAGGTACTGATCCATCCGGCCGAAAGACACCGAGTGGCCATTGGATTCGATCTGCAGGATGAGCTGGATAAAGTAGCAGAGCTGCAGCGCCTGCCAGAAGGTCTCGGGGGGCTGGTGGGCGATGTGGGCGCAGTTGAGCGCTATGGTCTCAAGCTCGTTTCGGCGCTCGGGGCTCGGCTCTTGCGCGGCCATATCGCGGGCCATCTTGTTGGCAAGAGTGGCGTAGCGCGCGATGTGATCGCTGACTGCCTCCAGGGTGATGGCAACGGCGTGCAGGAACTGCTCGCGCTGCAGATCGGCCCAATCCGCCAGGTCCAGCCGACTGCGCCGCTCGGCCACCTTGGCCTTGAAGCCATCGAGCCCCAGCGCGAGCAGCTCTTCATAGTTGACCGCGAGATGGGCATCCCCCGAGGTCATGTTGCCCTCGGCCTTGATGATGCCGCTCTCCAGCAGTGCTTTCTGCTCATCGGTAAAGAGGCCGAAGCAGCGATCCTGCACCGTCTGACCGCGCCAGAAGGGAGTGAGGGCGTGGATGATCGCCTTGTCGGTTTCACTGACGGCAAACCCGGCTCCGGGGCGGTCTGCCAGCTCGTCGATCTCCTTCTCAATCCAGCTCACTGTGTATTCGGGAAACAGCGGCGCCGCCCGCACCTGACTGGCCTGATTGCCGACGATCAGCTCGTCGTGCTTGATCCAGATGGTGCGCTCCTTGAGGTGATGAGCCAGCGCCAGGGCGCGGCGCACCGGCAGCGGCCGGGCGAGGTGAGCCTGATAGGCCTCGGTGTAGTGGCGGGCACGCTCGGTGCAGACCGGCGGCTGAACGATGTGGATCAGGCGCTCTTTGTGGGCGCGGATCCGCGGGCTGAGGGTATTGAGGTCGAGCTGGGTCATGATCTTATCCTCTGGTCACAGGGGTCAGCCCCTGACGTTGGGCGTATGCGTGGGCAAAGCTGAGTAAATCGGGGTCGTCGAGTGGTGTCTCCGGCGCCTGATAGGGCAGATCCAGCAGGGCATATTTGCCCACGCCTAAGGTGTGGTAGGGGAGGAAGTGGATCTCCTGCACGGTGCCGAGGCTGGCGGCGGTGTCGGTGATGGCTTCGATCGATGCGCGGTCGGCATTGAAGCCGGGAATGAGCGGCACCCGGATCTGCATCGGCACGCCGCGCTCGGCGAGGCGTTTGAGGTTGGTGATGGGCAACTCCACTTTGCCGCGGGTCCAGTGGCAGAATCGTTCTTTATCCACGTGTTTGAGATCCGCCAGCAGCAGATCCAGTGAGGGGAGGCTTGGTTCAATCTGGTGCCAGGGCACATGGAGGCAGCTCTCGACCGCGGTGTGCAGTCCTTGTGCCTTGCAGCGGGCCAGCAGGGCTGCGGTAAAGTCGGGCTGCATAAACGGCTCGCCGCCGGAGAGGGTGACGCCACCGCCGCTGCGCTCGAAGAAGGGGCGATCCCGCAAGATGGTGTCCATCAGGGTGTCCAGGGTTTCATCGCGGCCGCACACCTGCAGCGCTTCGCTGGGGCAGAGGCCGCGCAGCCGTTCCATATCGTCAGCCTTGAGGGCAGAACGGCTGAGCTGGATGCCCTCGCTGTCACGCAAGATTGCCGGACAAGCCTGGCTGCAGAGCTGGCATCCCTCGATGCATTGGCGCCGGTCGAGTAGTATGTCTGGCTTGGGAGAGCGGCTTTCCGGGTTTTGACACCAGCGACAGGCCAGCGAGCATCCCTTGAGAAACACCAGGGTGCGAATGCCGGGGCCATCGTGAGTTGAATAGCGTTGCAGGTCGAAAATCATACCGCCTCCTTTTGTATTTGCATTCTATTTTCTTTCATTCGAAAGTTGATTTGATTTCGATCAAGCTATCTACAGATGTTTTATCGCTAGAATGGCGACAGATTGAACATCCCGTTAAGGAGTTAGAGATGGAGCTGTATCTCGATACCGCCGATGTGGCGGCAGTGCGTCGCTGGTCACGGATCCTGCCGTTGGCCGGTGTCACCACCAATCCTTCCATTACTGCCGCCGGGGGATTGCCGCTCTGTGAGCTGCTGCCCGCCCTGCGCGACGTACTGGGTCCCAAGGCGCGCCTGTTTGCCCAGGTGATGGCCAAAACCGAAACCGAGATGGTGCGCGAGGCATTTGCCCTGCGTGAGCTGGACCCGGATCTGGTGATCAAGATCCCGGTGTGCGCAGAGGGGCTGGCGGCCATCAAGAGCCTGACCGCCAACGGGGTACCGACCCTGGGTACCGCTGTCTATACCCCGCTGCAGGGCTGGCTGGCGGCAGTGGCGGGGGCGGAATATGTCGCGCCCTACGTTAACCGGCTGGATGCCCAGGGCGGTGATGGCATTGCCACCGTGCAGGAGCTGCAACAGCTGCTTGCGCTGCACGCCCCGAACAGCAAGGTGCTGGCGGCATCATTTCGCACTCCCCGTCAGGCCCTCGACTGCCTGCTGGCGGGTTGCCAATCGATTACCTTGCCGCTTGATGTGGCGGAGCAGCTGCTGAGCGTGCCGGCGGTGGATGCGGCGCTGCTGAAGTTTGATCAGGATTGGCAACGCGCTTTCGGTCATTGATTGCAGTGATAAGGGGGGATGTAAGAGACGCGTATTGTGGGGATTGACCGACTAGACTGGAGAGAGGTAGTCGCATGTGCAGGCTGCCTTGCACTCTACCGGAGGTATCCCATGAGCGACCATCTGCTACTCCCCCATGGTGAAGATTTACGACGTGCGGTGCGCTGGCTCAGCGAGCATCACTTGTATGATATTGCCGCCATTGAAGAGGCGAGCCAGCGTTTTGATCTCTCGCCGCTGGATGAGGAGTTTCTGATCCGGCATTGGCTCGATAACCAGCGCCAATCCTGAGGTACGAACGCAGGGTTAGACGAAGTTGACGAGGTTGATGCCAAACCCCTTGGGGTCGACCGTGCACTCGATGCTCTCCTGCACGCTCGCTTTGGCCAGATCCAGCCATTGCACCTCGAGGTAGTGACGCTGGGTGGCGTGATAGATCACCTTGACCACCGGCTTGAGCGGCTGCTGCTCGTTGCGCTGCATCACGATAGCCAGGCGCTGGTTCGAGAGCTGCACCAGCGTACCCACCGGATAGACCCCCATGCACTTGATGAACTTGGTGACCAGTTCGGCATCAAAGTGCTGATTAGCCCCCTTGAGCAAAATCCGGAAGGCCTGGGTCGGCTGCATGCCAGCCTTGTAGACTCTGTCGGCCGTCACAGCGTCATAGACATCGACGATGCCACTCATTCGGGTATAGAGGGAGAGCTGGTCGCCTTTGAGCCGCTGCGGGTAGCCGGAGCCATCGAGCCGCTCGTGGTGGTTGGCGGCCACCTCCAGCATGGTGGGGGTGATGCCCGGGGTATTGCTGAGGATCTCGTAACTGTGCACCACATGCTGACGCATGATGACAAACTCCTCATCGGTCAGCTTACCCGGTTTGTGGAGCACCTCGTCCGGTGTCATGATCTTGCCTACATCGTGCAGCAGGCCGCCCAGGGTCAACTCCTTGAGTACGCTACGCTCCAGCCCCAGATAGCGGCCGAAGTTGGCCAGCAGAATGGCCACGTTCATGGAGTGCTCCATCAGGTAGGCATCCTTGGCGCGAATACGGGCCAGACAGAGCATGGCATCGCCGTGGGTAAACATGGTGTCCACCATCTCTTCGGCGACTTCGGCCAGCGGGGTGATGTCGATGGGTTCACCCGCTTTGAGGTGGCGAATGAACTTGCCTTGCAGCTCGCGCGCTTCCTGATAGAGGCGGCGAATTTTAAGCTCCCGTCCTTCGCTGTTTGCACTAGCCCGGCGCCCTACCTGGGCGCTGTTGGCGTTGAGGTCGGGGGAGGTAACGGCGTCACTCTCGGCACTGCCCAGCTTGCTACGGGCCAGATCGATGCGTACCGTGAGTACCCCCTGGCGCACCAGATTGGCAATTTGCGCCACGCTGGTCACCAAGCCCATCTGGGCGATCTCCATCCCACCTGTCTGGCTGGCGATAGCAATGACATACATGCCGGGTTTGAGCTGGTTGACGGGAATGACGGGATAGGATGCTTGAGACTTCATGAGGGCTTCCTGACGCTTATTATTATGAGTATCGTTCGGATGGGTCACACCGGAGAAGTGTAACATCGGATAACCCGTTCGTCATAATTGGCAACCCCTTAACAGTGGCGTTGTCGCCCCCGCCCGATATAATAACCCCCCTTTACTTGTTGGACTCCGAGGTTGTGAATGCGGCTTGATAAATTTCTGTGCGATTGTTCCGATTTGACCCGCTCGCTGGCAGGCAAACTGATCCGTCAGGGCGAGGTCATGGTAGATGGCATTGTGGTCAAGCAGCCCGCTTTTCATATCAATGAGCAGAGCCAGATCGAGTTTGACGGTGTGCTGCTGACGCTGGCGCAGCGCAACCGCTATTTCATGCTGCACAAGCCGGAAGGGTATGTCTGCTCCAACGAGGATCCGGATCACCCGACCGTCTTCTTCCTGATGGATGAACCGGCGATGGGCAAGCTGCATGTAGTGGGTCGCCTCGACCTCGATACCACGGGTCTGGTGCTAGTGACCGACGACGGTCAATGGTCCCACCGTATCACCTCGCCGCGTCGCGAATGTGCCAAGACTTATCATGTCTGGTTGGCCGAACCGGTGAGCCCGGATGCAATCGCACTGTTCGCCGACGGGGTCTACCTGCGTAACGAGACTGATAAAACCCGTCCTGCCCAGCTGGAAATTCTTGGCGAGTGCGAGGCCCGCCTGACCATTCACGAAGGCAAGTACCATCAGGTCAAGCGGATGTTTGCCTCCATCGGTAACAAGGTAGTGGGACTGCATCGCGAGCAGATTGGTGGCCTGATGCTGGATGAGGCGCTGGCCCCTGGTGAATATCGCGAGCTGACCGCTGAGGAGATTGCCCTGTTCTGAGCAAGGGTGGTGCCGGGTGTCAGTGAGTGCTGAAACCCAGCACCAGCGCCGTGCCCAGGGTGGCAATCAGTGCACCCGCCCAGGCGGCAACGGATGGCCGCTCCCCCGAGTGCCACCACAACAGCGGCAGCAGCAGTACCGGCGTGGTGGAGGAGAGAATGGCCACCATGCCCACCTCGCCCTGCCGCAGTGCCATCAGGATCAGCGTCATCCCCAGCCCCATCGCCAGAAAGCCGTTGGTGGCAATCATGGCGAGGATCTGGCGATTGACCGGTTTTAGCGGCATGGCCAGCGGCAAGCGCCCCAGCCGCAGGACGCAGTGGGCCAGCAGGGCACTGCCCATCCGGATACCCGATGCACTCACCGCATCCACCTCACCACTCATCATCACCGGCTTGGCGATGATGGCTCCCACGCTTTGACACAGTGCCGCCGTCAGGCCAAGGCCAATTCCCAGCGCCAGATTGCCACGGATCTGCTCCCACTCGTTGCTGCTACTGCGTCTGCCAAACAGGATCGCCAGCATCACGCCGGCAAAGACCAGCACGGCCCCCAGCAGTCGCCAGCCCGTCAGCTGTTCATTAAATAGCCACAGCCCAAGCAGGGCGGAGAACAGCGCATGGCAGGAGAAGAGCAGGGCACTGCGTCTTGGCCCCAGCCGGTTCATGCAGGCAAACAACGCTGTATCGCCCACGAAGATGCCGACCAGCCCCGAGATGGCGAGCAGGGGCAGGGCGCTTGCGGTGAGGGTTTGCCAGCCACCGGTGAGCAGACTCATGGTGCCGAGCATCAGGCTGACCAGAAACATGCGCCAGCGGCTGTAGGCAAATGCGCCGAGATGACGGGCCGGTTTGACCGAAATTAGCGCTGCAACTGCCCATAAACTGGCCGACGCGAGGGCAAGCCACTCATAACCCATAAAAACTCCTGAAAAAATTAACCCGAAAGACTCCATCTCCCGGGCAAGCCCGATACAATACGGGCCGTTTTCGGGGATAACAAGCGCGGTATCAGGCATTCATCAGGCGCGCCGTCGGCCTTCCCCTCCTGCAGTGGTTTTATTCGAGGTTTTGTCATGAGGTATGGTTTCTTCCCCAAGCTGGCGCAACGCTGGCTCTCCCCGCTATTGCTTGCCGTGCTGGCTGGGCCCCTGGCCCATGCCACCACCGTTGAGCAGCAGCCTTTGCTTGCCGATCGGCAAACCCTGGTCAAGGGCAACGGCGGTGAGCCGGAGTCGCTGGATCCGGCACTGGTGCGCTCCGGTTTTCCGGGGGAGGCGGTACTGGTCGATCTGTTTGAAGGGCTGGTCAGCGAAGATGGTCAGGGGCATATCGTCCCTGCTCAGGCACAGCGCTGGGAGGTGAGTGAAGATGGGCAGGAGTGGCGATTCTTCCTGCGCCCCCAACTGAAGTGGTCCAATGGCGAGCCGCTGGTGGCCGCTGATTTCGTCTATGGCTGGCGCCGTCTGCTCGATCCGGCCATCAACTCCCCTTCAGCGGGATTGCTGCTGGCGACGGGGATCAACAATGCGCAATCCATCTATGCCGGTGCGCTGGAGCTCGGCAATCTGGGCATTGAAGCGCAAAGCGATCAAATCCTGAAAATCACCCTGGAGCGACCGGTTCCCTATTTCCTGCAGCTCATCAGTCAGCGCCCCTTTGTGCCGGTCAATCAGAAGGCGATAGCCAAGTTTGGCAAGCAGTGGACCGAGCCCGGCAAGCTGGTGAGCAATGGTGCTTATCGGCTGGCAAGCTGGACGCCGAACGAGCAGATCGAAGCCGAGCGCAATATCCACTACTGGGATGACCTTCACACCCGTATCGGACGGGTCACCTATCTGCCTATCACTTCGCAACATGCCGAACGGCTGCGCTATGAGGCTGGTGAAATACAGCTCACCAACAAGGTCTCCCTCGGCTATTACCAGAAGATGAAGCGCGAGTCTCCGGAGCGGCTCTGGGGCTTGCCGCTGTTTGGCACCTATCTCTATACGTTCAATTTGAAACGCCCCGAACTGCAGGATGTGCGGGTGCGTCAGGCGCTCTCCATGGTGGTTGATCGACAGCAGCTCATTGGATCGGTGAGCGGGCAGGATGAACAGGCGGCATGGTCACTGTTGCCGGAGATGCCGGGTTACCCCCGGGTGGTATTGCCTGTGGCGCTTGAGGATATGCCGACCCGCCAGGCCAAAGCGGCATCCTTGTTGTCAGCGGCTGGCTATCACAGTGCCAATCCACTCAAGCTGAGCATTACCTACAACAGCGCCGACACCCACAAGCAGATGGCGATGGCCATTGCTGCCATGTGGCAGAAGCTGGGGGTACAGGTCACCCTCAACAGTCTGGAGTGGGGCACCTATCAGGTGGCCAAGGATAGCGGTGATTTCCAGGTGGCCAGAAGTTTCCTGTTTGGCGATTACGTGGAGCCGTCAGCCATGCTGGGCAGCTTCCGTTGTCAGGATCTGCGCAACGAGAGCGGCTACTGCAATCCCGATTTTGATCTGCTGCTGGAGCAGGCGGCCAATACGCTGGATAGCGCGAGCCGGGTTGAACTCTACCGGCATGCCGAGCAGTTACTGCTTGAGGAGGCGCCGATCCTCCCCGTGTATCATTACAATCAGACGAGACTGGTCGATCCCGCGCTGCGAGGGCTGCCCAGCCAGAATTTGAAAGGGACGATTGCCACCAAGGATCTCTATTTCAGCCTGCAGTGAGGAGCATTTCATGAAACTTGCCATCATTTCCGACATCCACGGCAGCATCATTGCGCTGGAACGAGTACTGACCCAACTTGAGCCCTGGCAGCCGGATCACTATCTGCTGCTCGGCGATCTGCTCAATCATGGCCCGCGCAATCCTCTGCCGGAGGGATATAGCCCGGCGGCGGTAGCTAATCGCCTTAACGAGCTTGCACCGCAAATCATCGCGGTGCGGGGTAATTGCGACTCCGAAGTGGATCAGATGCTGTTGCACTTTCCCATTACCGCCCCCTACAACCAGTTGCTGATCGATGAACGGCGCTGGTTTGTCAGCCACGGTCATCTTTATCGCCCGGATGAAGTACAACTGCCGGCGGGCAGTCTCTTCCTGAGCGGTCACACCCATGTACCTGTGCTGGAGTGGCAGGGGGAGCGGATATTGATGAACCCGGGGTCAATCTGTTTCCCGCGCGGTGAGCTGCCGGCGAGTTACGGGTGCTATGAGGACGGAGTGTTGCGTGTCAATGGGTGTGAGGATGGGCGGGAGTTGCTGCGACTGGTGCTTTAAAACGGAGATAAAAAATGCAAGGCCTGATAAGCGATGTCAGGCCTTGATACCGTAGGAGCGGGTGCCAGAGCGAGTATTGCCTTTGGCGTCATAGGTCAGGCTGCTGCGATCGCGCAGCTGACTCAGAAAGGTTGCCAGACGACGGTTGGAGACCATGCTCAATTCAAGCAAGCGGCCATTAAGATCATTTTGGGCTTGGCAGGCATCCAGTTTTACACGAAGCTGCGCCATCTCATCGGGATAGGCGGCTAGTTGCTGTGCCAGTTCTGGCATCTCTGCCAGCGTCTTGTCCAGCGTTTCTATCGCAGCAAGCAACTGCTGTTTGCGCTCGGTCAGTGCAGGCAGGGCCAGTGCCTGATGCTGTTCGAGCAAGCTGAACTCCTCTTCCAGAATGCCTTGCATCTGGCTGAGATAAGCATCTTGAGTATGCAGTAACGAAGGTAAGTCCATCATCCCAGAACTTTGTCCAGATTGGTCTCGAAACCGAACATCTTCTTGGCAACCGCTTCGCTGTTGACCTGATATTCGCCACTGGCAACGGCTTGTTTCAGCCGTTCGACCTTGCTCTCATTGCCGGTCGAGGCGGTATTGAGGTTTTGTTGCATTTTTTGCAATTGTTGCGCCTCACTGGTCAAGGAGACGGAGTCCGGCTTGACAGTAGCCGCTTTGTTTTCGGGCGAGTAGGTGACTGACTTGCTGCCTGCCCCCTGGCTAGTAGCGGTATTTTGCAACCGATTATTCGCCAAGTTGTTGATATTGTTGATGGCCATTTTAGTTACCTTCGTCTGCTTTAAGGTTTGCTTACCTGTTTATCGGTGCGGCAGGTCAAAACTTTAGAAAAAAGTTGTCAAGGATCCGGATTTAAAAAGTGACCGATACGGCACCTACAGCACTGACTTTACCCTCAACGGTTTTGCCGGAGCGAATATTGACGAGTTTGATGATCTCTCCGAAGCTACCATCTTGCAAGGCTCGGGCCATGGTTTTGATCTGGAAGTTGTTGTTTTCTGCCGTCAGAGTGACCTGATCCCCTTTGCAGACCACACAAACCTGGCTCAAACGGATGGGTTGCCCCGGTTTTAGCTCCCGCTTGCTGCGTACTCCGATAAGAGGGGCCGTGTCAGTCAGGTAGTCGCCGCGGATCAGGGTCTGATCCTGATAGGCGAGGACCAGCTGGTTTTCACTCAGCAGGTCCCCTTTGGCGATAGGGTTGGCCACAGTGACATAGGGTTTTTGAATGCTGACCCGTACTGGTAGATAGATGTCCCAGGGTCTATCTTCCTCACATTTCAGGTAAACTGTTGTATTACGGCGAATTTCCATTTTTGCTGGTAAGCTAATAGTGAGCTGGTCATCACAGCGGGTCAGTGGGAGCCGTGTATCCAGCGTGGCAGAGGTCACCTCAACTCTGGCATCCAACGGAGCATCTATCTGGCTGTAAACGAACTCTTGCGCCTTTTCTTGCAGATAAGTCGTGACGTCCGAGCCGTAGCTAGGAGCGATGCTGCCAAAAAAGAGGCTGATAAGTAAAAGTCGGTTAATCATTTTCGCTCGTTGGTCGATAAGTTGTTCACGCATATCACCATATTTAACTATGATTGCTTCAGAATCTGTTCGTTGTCACATCGATAGTCTGACGCAATCCATCACGCATGCATGATTAATGCCAAGCGTTTTTAGGGAGTGTTTATGGCCAGTATCCTGGACTCGGTCAACCAACGTACCCAGCTAGTGGGACAAAACCGGCTGGAGTTGTTGTTGTTTCGTCTCAATGGACGTCAAAGATTTGGCATCAACGTATTCAAAGTGCGTGAAGTGTTGCAGTGCCCCCCCTTGACTGTGATGCCCAAACTAAACTCTTGCATTCGTGGGGTTGCCCATATTCGTGGCCAGACGATTTCGGTTATCGATCTCAGTATGGCGGTGGGCAAGCGCCCGATTGAAGACTTGAGTAAGTGTTTCATCATCATTTCTGAATACAATCGCTCCATTCAGGGTTTTCTGGTGCACTCGGTTGAACGCATCATCAATATGAACTGGGAATCGATCCTGCCTCCGCCTAAAGGTGCGGGTCGCATCAACTACATGACTGCTGTCACTGAAGTCGATGGTGAGTTGGTCGAGATCCTCGACGTTGAGCGAATTTTGAACGAAATTTCTCCGGTAGCAACAGATGTGAGCGAGGAGTTGGTTCAAGCCAGTGCTGATCACCCGACCTTGGGGCGTCCTGTTCTTGTGGCGGATGACTCCTCAGTGGCCCGCAAACAGGTGCAACGTGCGCTTGAGGCCATCGGCGTCGAGTGCGTGTTGGCAAAAGATGGTCGTGAAGCATTGAATATGTTGCTGGAAATGACCAAAAATGGCCCAATCAAGGATCAGGTTGCGCTGGTTATTTCGGATATCGAAATGCCAGAAATGGATGGTTACACCTTCACTGCCGAAATCCGGAATAATCCCAATCTCAAGGATTTGCATGTTATTCTGCATACCTCCCTCAGTGGGGTATTCAACCAGGCAATGGTGCAGAAAGTGGGGGCCAACAATTTCATCGCCAAGTTCCAGCCTGATGAATTGGCCAAGGCCGTACAAAACGCACTCTAATAAAGAAGAACAGCTGCATGAAGACACTTTCGGACGACTTATACAAACAGTTCAGCAACTTTCTGGCGGTTCAGAGCGGGATTGTGCTGGGTGATAACAAACAGTATCTGGTGAAGAGCCGTCTTTCACCTTTGATGGCTCAGTTTGGCATCGATAGTCTGTCTGACCTGGTTACCCGTGCAATGAGTGTACGAGAGCGTGACCTGAAAATGGCCGTTGTTGATGCCATGACCACTAATGAGACCCTCTGGTTTCGTGATACCTATCCGTTTCAACTGCTTACTGACAAGATTTTCCCCGAATTGGGAAAAAGCGGTCGCCCCATCAAGATCTGGTCGGCTGCATCATCTTCAGGGCAGGAGCCCTATTCCATTGCGATAACGGCACTGGAGCAGCAGATGAAAAAGCCGGGTACCTTGCCAGGTGGCGTGCAGATTGTCGGGACGGATATATCGACGACCATGCTTAATCAGTGCAAGGAAGGTATTTATGACAGTCTTGCGCTGGCGCGCGGGTTGTCACCTGAGCGCAAGAAGATGTTTTTTGAGCCCTATGGTGACAACAAGATGCGGGTGGTGGAGCGAGTCAGAAAATTGACCACCTTCCGGCCGATCAATTTGCTGGAGAGTTATAGTCTGCTTGGCAAGTTTGACATTATTTTTTGCCGCAATGTGCTTATCTATTTTGCGCCGGAAGTGAAGTCGAAGATCCTCAACCAGTTTGCTGCCAGCCTCAATCCCGGTGGATATCTGATGTTGGGGGCCTCGGAGTCGCTGGCAGGATTGACCGATCGGTTCGAGATGATCCGCTGCAATCCGGGAATCGTCTACAAGGTCAAATAAGGCCTGCTGGCCTTGATATTCGGGGTTCTACCGGAGATATCCAGTCCATGCCAAGAGGGAAGCGGCCAGCTTCCCTCTTTCTTTATCTACAGCTCACTCTTTCTATTTACCTGCCATATCTCGCCACTGCAAAAGTGGTTGCAATCTTAAGTTTGCCAAATGATGCCGTCTGACCTCGGGCTCGAGATGACCCTGTCGTTTTTGGTCTGAAATGTGCTCATACCCAAACCATCGATTTGAGCGATTTGCTTATGGCACATCTCTTGCTAACAAAATAAATCAAGCAGGAGGTGTGCTATGGCTCTTTCATTTGACAAGGCATTCGGTGTGCATCAACACACCATCAGCGTTCGCGCCAAGCGTGCTGAAGTGCTGTCCAGCAATATTGCCAATGCGGATACTCCGGGCTTTAAAGCCAGGGATATCAACTTTGCCCAAGCGTTACAGGATGCCCAACAGCGTCAGGGTTTTGGTCTGGTGACCACCAGTGAAAAGCACTTTGCCTTGCATATAGACGCCCCGGGTACTGTGCAATTTCGCAATCCGCTGCAACCGGATACCGGTGATGGCAATACGGTCGATGTGCAGCAGGAGCGTAGCGAGTTTCTGCGCAATAGCCTCGAGTATCAAACCTCCCTTGAGTTTATGAATAGCAAGATCAGTGGCCTGCTCAAGGCCCTGAAAGGAGAGCAGTGATGAGTTTGTTCAAGGTCTTTGACATAGCAGGCTCGGCTATGAGCGCGCAGTCGGTGCGTCTCAACACAGTTGCCAGCAACATGGCCAATGCGGATAGCGTCAGCTCAAGTGTGGAAAAAACTTACCACGCCAGGCGGCCAGTTTTTGCCGCTCAGCTTGATCAAGCAATGTCTGACAAGCAGAGCGCTGTCGGGGTTGAAGTTAAGGGAATTGTCGAGAGCAAGGCACCACTGCTCAAGGAGTACCACCCTAACCACCCGATGGCAGACAAAGATGGTTATATCTTCAAACCGAACGTCAATATGGTTGAAGAGATGGCTGATATGATCAATGCCTCGCGCAGCTACCAGACCAACGTACAGGTTGCAGATTCGGCCAAGAAGATGCTGCAGCAGACGCTTCAGTTGGGTAAGTCCTGATAGGAGGGACGTAGCATGGTTGATACAACCAACAATGTGAACGGTATAAGCCGTACCACGACCCAGACGACAGGCACCACAACGGCACCGAAGAAAGAGCTGGATCAGGCTTCATTCATGAAGCTGTTGACGATGCAATTGTCGTATCAGGACCCGTTCAAACCGGTGGACAATGCCCAAATGCTCTCCCAGATGGCATCCATGTCCACTTCGGAGGGGATCAGCAGTCTCTCCGCCCAGATGGGAAAGCTCAATGAGCAGATGATCTCCAGCCAGGCTCTGCAAGCCTCTTCGCTGGTAGGGCAGAATGTGCTGTTGCCTAGCAATATCGGGTATCTGGACAAAGAAGGGTCACTCCCCGGTGTCATTCAGGTTGGCACTGCCAATAAATATGCAGGCGTCAAAATTACCATCGAAGATGAAACGGGTCAGGTGATCAAGGAATTTAGTCTGGAAGGAGAACAGAAAGGCAACGTTGAAGTGGCTTGGGATGGCACCGACAAGGCGGGGAATCGGGTCAAGCCAGGCAAATATGTGCTTAAAGCGAGTGGTACCGTGGATGGTAAGTCTGAAGCCATTCCAACTTATACCTATGGCAAGGTTGATAGTGTGGCATTGGGGAATGCAAGCAACCCGACCATGCTTAATTTGAAAGGACTGGGCAGCACGCTGCTGAGTTCTATCCTGCAGATTTCAGGCACGAACGCAAACCAGACGACCACACCGTTGCCAACCAACGGGTCTGTCAATACCTCCACAGCATCGATCTAAGGAGCTGGATATGTCATTTAACAATGCCTTGAGCGGTGTCAACGCGGCACAAAAAGACTTGAACGTGACCGCCAACAACATTGCCAACGTCAACACCATGGGCTTTAAAGAGTCCCGTGCCGAGTTTGCGGATGTCTACGCCAACTCCATCTTTGTCAATGCCAAGACCCAGGTTGGTAACGGTGTGGCTACTGCAGCGGTCGCCCAGCAGTTCCATCAGGGGGCGCTGCAATTTACCAATAACGCGCTGGACTTGGCCATTCAGGGGAACGGCTTCTTTGTGACCTCTGATGGTCTGACCAACCTGGATCGCACCTATACCCGTGCCGGTGCCTTCAAACTCAATGAAAACAGCTATATGGTCAACAATCAGGGCCATTATCTGCAAGGGTATGAAATCAACGCTGATGGCACGCCTAAGGCGGTTAGTATCAATGCAACCAAGCCGATCCAGATACCGGATCGGGCTGGCGAACCGATCAAGACCAGCAAGGTTGAGGCGAGCTTCAATTTACCGTCTAAAGCGACACCTTTGGTATCGGGAGCTCTACCTGATCCCCTGGCAGTACCTCCTGTAATCGGTAGCCTATCCAGCTTTGATCCAAAAGATTCGAAAACCTACTCGTCCTCTACCTCTGTTGTCGTATACGACTCTTTAGGTGAGCCCCACACAATCACCAAATATTTTGTCAAAGAAGCCAGTGATGCCGACCCGACCCAATCGGCAGACCCGACAGCATGGCGTATGTATTTATATGAAGGTGATAAGCCGATTGATATCAACGGCGGGGTTCAAACTCAGATGGCAGCAGGTGTGGCCCAGGCACCGTTAGCAGCGCGTCTTACCTTTGGTGCCGATGGCAAAATGGTCACCCCAACTACTCCTGCCACAATCGAAACTGTGGCGCTGGGGGCTGGTGGTGCTGGCATCATCACCAATGGTGCCGACCCCACTCAGACGTTTGAGATTACCCTGGGGACGATCACCCAGTATGCCTCTCCTTTTGAAGTCAACAAACTGTCACAGGATGGTTCCACTGTCGGTCGTTTGACCAAGGTGGAGATCACGCCGGATGGTATTGTCTCTGCCACTTACAGCAACGCGACCACCATCAAGGTGGCCATGGTGGCGATGGCCAAATTTGCCAACTCGCAAGGGCTGACCCAGATAGGGGATACCTCCTGGCGCCAGTCACTGCTCTCCGGCGATGCGTTGCCCGGCACCCCTAACTCAGGCACGTTTGGCAGTATCAAATCTTCGGCACTGGAGCAATCTAACGTGGATTTGACCTCCGAACTGGTAGACTTGATCACTGCACAACGTAACTTCCAGGCCAACTCCCGTTCGCTGGAGGTCAACAGTTCGCTGCAGCAGACCATCTTGCAAATCCGTTAATGGCTCGTTGAGTCATGATGAGAGAGGGGGCTTGGCCCCCTCTCTGTTTTTGTCCCATTTCTGCTCTCCATATCCTCCATATTTCTGCTGTTGGCACCCTAATTGCATTTCTCCGGTCAGAGTCATCTGTTTGACGGAGAGTTCCATGGATAACCTGCTTTACATCGCCATGTCCGGGGCCAAAGAGACCATGAACAGCCTGGCTGTTCGCGGCAACAACCTCGCCAATGCCAATACAACCGGTTTCAAATCCGATTTCGAGCAGGCCAGAAGCATGCAGGCCTTTGGCGAGGGGTTACCAAGCCGGGTGTTTGCCATGGCTGAGCGCCCGGGGCAGAACCTGCAGCATGGCATGCTGATGACCACCGGGCGGGATCTGGACGTGGCCGTAGATGGACCGGGCTGGATTGCAGTGCAGGATCCCAAGGGCGGAGAAGCTTACACCCGTATGGGAAATTTGCTGGTCAGTGCGACCGGTAACTTGCAAACCTCCACCGGCCTGAATGTGGTGGATGACGGTGGCCAGCCTATCGTATTGCCGATGCCGATGGAGAAACTCGAGATCAATCGCGATGGCACCATCAGTGGTCGCCCGGAGGGGGCTGCCGCCAACTTGCCGGAAGATTTCCAGCGGATCAAGTTGGTCAACCCGGCAGCCGATGCGGTGGAGAAGGGGCAAGATGGTCTGTTTCGCCGCAAAGATGGTCAAAATGAACCTGCTTCGGCCAATGTCGGTCTGATTGCCGGCTCCCTTGAGGGGAGTAACGTCAATGTGGTGGATGAGATGACCAACCTGATCCGGTTGCAACGTCAGTTCGAAACCCAGGTAAAGATGATGAAGACGGCCCAGGAAAATGACGAGGCCCAAAACCAGTTGCTGCGTATCAGCTAATCAAGGAGTTACACCATGAACCCTGCTCTCTGGATCAGCAAGACCGGCTTGGATGCTCAGCAGACCAATATCTCGGTCACCTCGAACAATCTGGCGAACGCCAGCACCGTGGGCTTCAAGAAATCGCGGGCTATCTTCGAGGATCTGCTTTATCAAAATATCAATCAGCCAGGTGGCCGCTCATCGGCGGATACCGAGCTCCCCTCTGGCTTGATGCTGGGGGCGGGGGCCAAGGTGGTGGCGACCCAGAAAAATCACAGCCAGGGCAACGTGCAAACCACCGACAACTCGCTGGATTTGATGATCAGTGGCCGTGGCTACTTTGAAATTCAACTGCCAGATGGTAGTGCAGCCTATACCCGTAACGGTCAGTTCACCCTTAATGATGAAGGGACCATAGTGACTCCGGGTAATGGTTACCCCCTGCAACCTGAAATCCAGATCCCGGAAAATGCCCAGAGCGTAACGGTGAGTACAGATGGGCAGGTATCGGTGCAGTTCAAGGGCGATGGCGCTTCTCAGGTTGTCGGCCAGATCAATATTTCCGATTTTGTCAACGCCAGCGGTTTGCAACCCATGGGTGAGAACATGTTTGTCGAAACCCAGTCGAGTGGCGCCGCCATTCAGGGAGTCGCCGGTGCAGATGGCCTGGGGGTGATCAAACAGGGCATGTTGGAGAGTTCCAACGTCAATGTGACCGAAGAGCTGGTGAACCTCATTCAGGCTCAGCGGGTCTATGAGATGAACTCCAAGGTACTCTCCGCCGTGGATGGCATGATGTCCTTCCTGATCCAGCGTACCTGATTAGGAGGTGCATGATGAAAGCCATATGGATATTGGGATTGCTGGTGCTGGGAGGGTGTAGCAGTACGCCCAATACGCCCAGGCCTGATGACCCCGAATTTGCCCCTGTTTATGGTGAATCGGAGCCCGTCTCGATGCGGCCGACAGGCGCTATTTTCCAGCCGGATCAAGTTAATAGCATCTATTCGGATATCAAGGCACACAAAGTTGGTGACATCATCACCATCGAGTTGGCGGAGTCGACCTCTGCCTCGAAAAAGGCCAATACCCAGAGTGGCAAGGACAATAAATTCAATCTGGATCCGGTCAGATTGGGCGGCGTGCCAGTCACCGCCAGTCCCTATGATCTCTCGGCCTCCATCGGTCAAAACAGTGCATTCAAGGGCCAGGCCAAGGCGGATCAGAGTAACAGCTTGCAGGGTAATATTTCGGTCAGTGTGGCCAAGGTACTGCCCAACGGCAATCTGGTGGTGCGTGGCGAGAAGTGGATCATGCTCAACAATGGCAATGAATATATCCGGATCACCGGTCTTATTCGCCCGGAGGATGTGACCTCGGAAAACAGCGTCTCGTCCCAGAAGGTAGCCAATGCCCGCATCCACTATGGTGGTACCGGCGATCTGGCCAATAGCCAGGAGCAAGGGTGGTTGACCAGCTTTTTCAACGGGCCCTGGTGGCCGCTCTAGGAGATGTTATGAAGTCACTCCGTCTTGTCACACTGCTCTGCTGTCTGCTGCCCTTGGGCGTGGCCAATGCTGCCCGGATCAAGGACATCAGCTCGGTTGAAGGGGTGCGTAGCAACCAGTTGATCGGTTACGGTCTGGTCGTGGGGTTGCCCGGTACCGGTGAGAAGAACAACGCGTTTACCGAGCAGACCTTCCGTACCATGCTCAACAACTTTGGCATCAAGGTTCCGGACAATATCAAGCCCAAGATCAAGGATGTGGCGCCGGTGGCAATCCATGCTGATCTGCCACCGTTTGCCAAGCCGGGTCAGACTATCGATGTGACAGTGTCGGCCATCGGCGAGGCCAAGAGCCTGCGGGGCGGCACCTTGCTGCAGAGCTTCCTGAAAGGACTTGATGGTCGGGTTTATGCGGTTGCCCAGGGCAGTCTGGTTGTCGGCGGCCTGGGTGCCGAGGGGGCGGATGGCTCCAAAGTAGTGATCAATACCCCGACCGTGGGGCGAATAGCCAACGGTGCAACTGTCGAGCGGGAAGTGCCCAACTCATTCAGTCAGGGGGACACCATTACGTTCAACCTCAACCGCCCCGATTTTACCACGGCACGCCGGTTGGCCGATGTGGTGAACGATCTGGTGGGGCCTAATACCGCCCAGGCACTTGATGCCACCTCGGTCAAGGTCTATGCCCCGCGGGATCCGGGTCAGCGTGTGTCCTATCTCGCCACCATCGAAAATCTGGAGGTGGACCCGGCCAACGAGGCGGCCAAGATCATCGTCAACTCTCGCACCGGTACCATTGTCATTGGCAGTCAGGTCAGGCTGAAACCGGCAGCCATCAGCCATGGTGGCTTGACGGTGACCATCGCCGAAAACCAGCAGGTCTCCCAGCCCAACCCGCTGGCGGGAGGAGAGACGACGGTGACCAACAACTCGACTATCAATGTCCAGCAGGAGCCGGGGCGGATGTTCAAGTTTGATACTGGTGCGACCCTGGATGACCTGGTCCGTGCAGTCAATCAGGTCGGGGTCGCCCCTGGTGACTTGATGGCAATACTCGAAGCGCTGCAGCAGGCCGGCGCGATCCAGGGTCAGTTGGTCATACTGTAACAGGTGGCAAGTGATTGCCACAGGTGGCAATGAGGTAAGCAAAATGGCGGAGTTTGACAGCAACAGTGGCATGAATCTCGGGATGGTACAGGAGATCAAGAACCTGGATCGTCTGCGCCAGATGAGCCAAAGCGAAGCGGGACAGGCCGACGCGCTCAAGAGTGCGTCACGCCAGTTCGAGTCAATCTTTACCCAGATGCTGTTTCAGGGCATGCGTCAGGCCAACGGTGTGTTGACTCAGGACAACCCCATGAGCAGCAGCTATACCCGCTTCTATGAAGGCATGCTGGACGAACAGCGGGTGGCTGATATGTCCAGCAAGGGAGGGTTGGGACTGGCAGAGATGGTGGCCAAACAGTTCTCTCCAGAGACCTTTACCCATCAGGATGGACGGGTGCTCAAGATGCCACAGCGTACTGAGCGGGCCTACAAGCCCTATCTGCCCCCCAGCGCGGCTGCCGATGATTTGATCGCGGCGTCAAAAGTTGGCAAAGATTTTGCTGAAAATAAAATGATAGAGGGGCGCGAGGATAGCCTCAAGCGGGCGATGCCTCACAAAGTTGCTCGCAGCGTGCCGCCCATGGGGCGCATAGGTAACGCAGAGGGCAAGGTCGGCGGGAGTGGCAGCAAAGCGTTTGATACCCCGGAAGAGTTCGTCAATCGCCTTATGCCACTGGCCAAAAAGGCGGCTGACAAGCTCGGTTTAAGTCCGGCGGCACTGGTCGCTCAGGCTGCACTGGAGAGTGGTTGGGGCAAGCGGGTGATCAAGAATGGGGATGGGCAGATGACCCATAACCTGTTTGGCATCAAAGCGGATCCTCGCTGGCAAGGGCCCAAGGCCGTGGTCAGCACCCTGGAGTATGAACAAGGTGTGGCCTCCCGCCAGAAAGCGGCATTTCGCTCTTATGAGTCGTTTGAAGAGAGCTTCAATGACTACGTGGACTTCCTCACCTCCGGCTCCCGCTATAAGGGGGCCCTGGCGAAAGTGGATAGCCCGGACCGCTATTTCGAGGCGTTGCAGCAGGCCGGTTATGCCACTGACCCGCATTACGCCAGAAAACTGAAACAGGTATTGCGCAGTGATGTGATTGCGCAATACAACGAGATGGAGCTGTAACGTATGGCAGTCGATCTGCTTGGAATTGGGACATCAGGTGTGCTGGCTCATCAGCGCTTGCTGCAGACCACCAGTAACAACATAGTGAACGTCAATAGCCAGGGCTATGTGCGTGAGCGTACGCTGGTGTATACCAACACTGTCGGTCTTGGTACCGGTGACCTCAAGACCGAGCGGGTGATCAACGACTATATGCAGGGGGAGGTGCGTCGTGACACTTCCGCCTATCACGCCTCCCTGAACCATTACCAACAGCTGGCGGGTATTGACCGCTTGTTGGGGGATACCGGCAACAGCGTCGGGGCAGCCATTGCCTCCTATTTTAAAGCATTTCACTCAGCCAATGAGTCACCTGCCGAGATCGGTGGGCGCAAGGTGGTGATGACTGAAATGAGTGGCATGGTTAATCGGTTTAATACCCTCTCGGCCCAGTTCGACAAACAGAGCGATATCCTCAATACCCGCATTGAGGATGAAACCAAACAGGTTAATAGCTTGCTGACCAGCATCAATGATCTCAACCAGGCCATTATCCGTACCCAGGGGTCACCGGAAGAGAACCTGATGCTGTTTGATCAGCGGGATGAGGCGATTCGCCAGCTTTCGGAGAAGATGGATATTCGCACCGTTGCCCAACCCAACGGCAGCATGCTGGTCAATATGAGTACTGGTCACTCGCTGATCCTCGATGGAGGCGTTGCCCAGTTTAAAGTGGTGGCGGGCGATCCCGACTCCCGCCATCAGGAGTTGTTGTTGACGCTGGGGAATAATCAGGCGCTCATCGATAACGAGACTTTCGGGGGGGGCATGGGAGGCTTGTTCAAAGCGCGCACCGATCTTGAGCCAACCAAGCGTGAGTTGGGCCAGCTTGCCGTGGCGATGGCCGATGCCATGAACCAGCAAAACCGCCTCGGGATGGATCTGGATAATGAAATTGGTGGCGATATCTTCAAATTGCCCATCAGCAAAGGGCTCCCCTATGCCAACAATACGGGAACGACGGGGGCGAATGTCAGCTTTATGCCAGGCAAGGGGACATCCGTTACGCCGTTTGATTACGAAGTGCGTTTTAGCAGTGCTACCGGTTTTGAGGTGTTTTCGTTGGACAAAGCGGGTAACCGTACCTCTGTGGCGACAGGTAGCACGCCGCCGACGACCTTTGAATTGCCAGATCATGGGATCGCGATCGATTTTACCGGTACCCCAGCGGCAGGGGACAAGCTACTGCTACAACCCACCAAGAGTGCGGCGGCTGGGCTGGAACAGCTGATCACCCGACCGGAAGATTTGGCATTGGCCTCTCCGCTTAAAGTGGAAAAGACCACCAATAATGGCGGTGGCGCAGATATCAAGCTGGGTGGTGTATTCAATACCGGAGCAGGATCAGGTTTTGGTACCAATAGTCTGAGCCCGACAGCGCCTCAGGTCGTCAAGATTGACGCCAACGGTAACTATCAGGTGTTTCAAGCCGATGGCACTACCCTGATTGGCACTGCCCCTGCGAGCAGCAAAGGGCAAAACCTGATGTCGGCGATCGTCAACCCTTTCCCCGCCGGAGCCGCAGTCTATGCCAACCCGAAACAGGCCCCCGGCTACGAGTTCAGCATCACCGGAACGGTGAATGCTAACGACAGCTTCAAGCTTAGCTACAACAGCAATGGCTTTGCCGATAACAGCAATGGCCTGGTGCTGGCCGAGCTGCAAAACAAGGATCTGGTGCGCAAGAGCACCAATGGTGGTACGACCAATGACAAGATGACCTTTAACCAAGCCTATTCCGGATTGGTGATGGAAGTCGGTAACAATACCAGTCAAGCAAATACCTTGCTTAAGGCCAATGAATCCAAGTTGCTCCAGAGCACCGGCATCTTTGAAAGCGTGTCAGGGGTCAACCTGGAGGAGGAAGCCGCCAATCTGATCCGCTTCCAGCAATCCTATGCGGCATCTGCTCAGGTAGTCAGTACCGCCAAAACCATCTTCGATACACTGCTCTCTTCCGTGAGGTAACGTCATGCGCATTACTACCAACATGATCTATGACCGGAACCTCTACTCGCTGACCAATACCAACGAACGGTTGAACAAGGCCTACCAGCAGTTGCAAACCGGTAATAAATTCCAGACTGCCGGTGAAGACCCAGCGGGGATGAGCCAGAAGATGGCGTTGACCAAGGAGATCGACCTGTTCAAGCAGTACAGTGTCAATGGCAGTTTGCTGGAAAATAGTCTGGGCCACGAGGAGACGGTATTGGCATCAATAAATACAGCGATGCAAAGTGCCCAAACCCTGATCCAGAAATCTAACAATGGAGCTATCAGTCTGGATGACCGCAAGGCGATCGCCAGTGAGTTGGAAGGTCTCCAGCAGCAGATATTTGACCTGATGAATAGCAAGAATTCGTCTGGTGAATTTATATTTGGCGGGAATCAAAGCAAGACCCAGCCTTATATAAAAGATGCCAACGGAAAATATATTTATCAGGGTGACCCCGGGCAGCGACATATTCAGGTATCACCAACCGTTCAGATTGCTGCCAATGATTCCGGCCAGGATCTGTTTGAGATTGTAGCGACGCGAAGGACTGCCAGCGCTGCCAGTGCCGATATCCAAGTCAGGATTGGCGACCAGGGTAACTTTGATAATTTTTTTAAATCCAGTTACAACCCTGCGCTGCCAGTCAACAGCTATACCGTGTCTACCGCCCTGGGTCCGCCTGACACTTATGAGATTCAGGACAGTGGTGGCGCGGTTCTACAAACGGGTGATTATACTCCCGGCAGCAAGATCCCCTTCAATGGTCTCGAGTTGACCCTGGATGTTCCCGCTGGCGGGGCAACCCAGCAGTTCAATCTCGATTCCCCCACGAATGACAATATATTGAACGGGATGTCAGAATTTATTACTGCGTTGCGTGACCCCAATATTTCAGCCGAGAGTTTTGAGCGGAAAGTGGTCGATGCCTCCGTCCATATGAATAATGCCCGCCTGAATATCGACCATGGATTGGGAGAGCTGGGGGGCCGGATGAACAGTCTGGAGCAGGTGATAAACTCTAACGAGGGGTTAAGTATTCTCAATACCGAGGCAAGGGCCAAGGTTGCTGACATGGATCTCTATGAGGTCATTTCAACGTTGGCAAAAGAGGATGCCGCCCTGAGTGCCTCACAGCTCTCTTTCAGCAAGATAAGTCGTCTGACGCTCTTTGATTACATCCGCTGACAAGAGGCCTTTCGGGGCCTTCTTGTCTGGTCGTGTCACGCAAACGATTTTGCAGCCCTTTCCCATCAATTGTAACAAGCTGTTGCCATTCCCATTTAAGAGTGGCTATGGGGTTGACCTCCCTGCGGGATTGGATAATCATGCCGCCCGCACAACAGAGGGTTGTGCGAATTATTTGCAGCATCTCGTTAGGCGAGGCTCCTGTATAAACACAGGCCACTGATCTCACGACGTCCAGAGACGCCCAAGATCAGGACAGTTTTCATCGGATTAAGGTGTAAACCCAAGTGGCTTCCGGCATGCCGGATACGTTATACAGTGCTAAAGCTGGTACGTGGGGATGATGACACGCCGAACGGCGTCATTTCCTGCCTATTACTCGTCAATCAAATTGCTGTTTTCTTGTCGTTGCATCCGGCTATTTCCGGAGGCATTCAGGCTTGCCTGAAATCACATGAGGATATCTGTGATGAAGAAAACACATACCATTCTTAACCGTCACCAACTGCTCGATCTGGCCGCCCTGCAGGGTTGGCTGGAACATAATCTGGATCCGGTTCAGCGTGCCGATCAACTGTTGACCCTGCGTCCGGAAGAGCTCAACTGCATCTTTGATACCCTGCCAATATCGCAAGGGGCCGAACTGCTTGGCTCACTCTCGGCCGAGAGTGCCGGGCGTCTGTTGCAGCGGCTCCATGGCAGCATCGTCAGCGTGTTGCAGGAGGCTATTCCCCGGCGCGAGATGGTGGCAATTCTGCGCAAACTGGGTCGTCAGGATCGCACCATGTTGCTGGCCCGCTTCCCGACCCAGGCGCAGGCCATGTATTACTCTCTGCTGGATTGGCCCACCGAGTCGGTGGGTGCCAACATGCGCCACGAGTATCTGGCGGTGCGGGAGGAGGACACGGTCGGTCACGCCAAACAGCTGATCCACGATGCCTGGGACAATGCCCAGCTGTTTCGCCATATCTATGTGGTCAACGGGGATGGTCGTCTGCAAGGGAGCCTCTCTCTCAAGACCTTGCTGATTGCCGACCCGCTGGCCAGTGTCGCGACCCTGATGGATCGGGAGACGGTACGGATCAACGCCCGTGCGGATCAGGAGTTGGCTGCACGCCTGCTCATCGATCGCGACCTCTCGGTTTTGCCGGTCGAGGATCAGGGGCGACTGGTCGGTATTTTCCACGTCGATGATGCGGCGGATATTCTGGAGCTCGAATCCACCGAGGATGCCGAGATGCAGGGGGGCTCATCACCGCTCGATACCCCTTACTTGCAGGCGACCCCCTGGCAGCTATGGCGTAAACGGGTGGGCTGGCTGCTTATCCTGTTTGTGGCGGAAGCCTACACCGGCACTGTGCTGCGGGCATTCGAGGAGCAGCTGGAAGCCGCGATTGCATTGGCCTTCTTTATTCCGCTGCTGATCGGTACCGGTGGTAACAGCGGCACCCAGATCACCACCACCATAGTACGAGCCATGGCGGTCGGGGAGGTGAGCCTGCGCAACCTCGGCACCGTGCTGAAAAAGGAGCTCTCCACCGGTCTGCTGATCTCGGGTGCCATCGCCATGGCTGCCTGGGTGCGGGCATGGAGTCTTGGCGTCGGTCCCCAGATTGGCATGGTGGTGACCTTTACCATCATCGCCATCGTGCTTTGGAGTGCCACGGTCGCGTCCATTATCCCCATGGTGCTGCGTCGTTTACGCATCGATCCGGCGGTGGTCTCTGCACCTTTCATCGCGACGCTGGTGGATGGTACCGGCCTTATCATCTACTTCGAGATGGCCAAGTGGTTGTTGCCCGAGTTGCAGTAACCGGGAGATTGAGATGAAAAAGGCAGCCAGTGGGCTGCCTTTTTCATTTATCTTTCCGGTTTAGCCGAGCTGGAACAACAGTGGCCAGCCCTGCTCCTGGCAATAACGGTGCTCCTTCTCCAGATTCTGCATCAGCAGCCGGTTCTCCTCACACCAGTCGATCGGCAGGGTCACGACCAGCTGATCCCCTTGCACTGCAACTTTCCACTCGGGCAGCAGGTTGTCCTGGCGCTTGTGGTGCGCGGCGACTGCGAGGCGCAGAATGCGGATGCAGCGCAGCACCGTCTGCAGGTCATGGTTGGGTAGGGGCGGCAGCTCACAGAGCTTGAGCGCTTTGCGCTGAAAACGCACCAGTGCCGCCAGCAGTGCCTGATCGTCCTGGTTGAAGCCGGGCAGGTCGGTGTGTTGCAGGATATAGGCTGAGTGGCGATGAATGCCGCTGTAGTTGATGGCAAGACCGATTTCATGCAGCCGCGCCGCCCAGCCAAGGATGGCGCGATAGGGTTCTGCCTCCATCTGCCAGGGCGCTTGCAGGGCATCAAACAGCGTCAGTACGCTCTGCTCCACCCGGGCGGCCTGTTTTTTGTCCATCCGGTAGTGGGTGCCGAGGGCCTGTGCGGTACGCTCGCGAATGTCGTGGTGTTGTAAACGCTCCTCGAACTGGTAGAGCAACCCTTCGCGCAGGGCGCCATCAGAGTAGTCCAGCCGCTCGATGGGCAACGAGGTAAACAGGCCGAGCAGGATGGCAACTGCAGCGGCAAACACCTCCTGGCGCTCCTCGGCGAGCCCGGCCAGCTTGAGGTTGTCGACCCGCTTGCGCTCTATCATCATGGCCTTGAGTCGCTCCAGCCCCTCCAGCGTGATACTGCCATCCGTCAGCCCTTCACCCTGCAGTACATCACGTACCGTGCGAATGGAGCCGGAGCTACCAAGGCAGCTCTGCCAGCCCAGCTTGTGGTACTGGTCGATGATGGGGGCGAGCTGGTGCTGCGCCTCCAGCACGGCGTTGCTGAAGTGCTTGTCGCTCAGCTTGCCGCTGGCAAAGAAGCTCTGGGTAAAGCTGACGCAGCCCATCTTGCGGCTGGTGAGGGCCTTGTGCTCAAACCCCTCGCCGATGATGAGCTCGGTGCTGCCGCCCCCGATATCGATCACCAGTACCTGACCCTCGATATGCTGGGTATGGGCGACTCCCTGATAGATGAGACGCGCTTCCTCCTGGCCGCTGATGATTTCGATAGGGTGGTTGAGTACCTTGGCGGCCTCAGTGACAAACTCGCGGGCGTTGCTGGCGCGGCGTAGTGTGTAGGTCCCTGCGATACGGATATGCTCCGGCTTGATATTGGTGAGGCGTTCGGCAAACAGCGACAGACAGGCGAGGCCGCGGGCCATCGCCTCCGGGCTCATTCGCTTCTGCTCATCCATCCCCTCGGCCAGACGGACTCGCTCCTTGATACGATCAATGAGCCGAAAACGCCCCTCGCTCAGGTGCGCTATCACCATATGAAAACTGTTGGAGCCGAGATCCACGGCAGCGTAGAGGCTATTGTCCATTGTGTGACTCGATACGTTTGAGATAGTCGTAAATGGCAACCTGAGAGCGGACTTTGCGGCGATTACCCCGCTTCACATATTCGTTCTTCTGGTCGGCATCGATCACCCGAGCCTTACAGGTATCACTCAGTTGTAGCTCGAGAATATCCATGATGCGCTGCTTGAGCCGCTCATCATAAATGGGGGTACCTACCTCGATCCGGCCGTCAATATTGCGGCTCATCCAGTCGGCGCTGGAGATGTAGAGCTGGGGGGTACCCTTGTTATGGAACACCATCACCCGCGGGTGTTCAAGGAAGCGGTCGATGATGCTGATCACCTTGATGTTGTCACTCAGGCCCGGCACGCCCGGGCGCAGGGCACACATGCCGCGAATGATCATCTGGATGGGCACTCCTGCCTGACTGGCGGCATAGAGACGGTTGATGAGGTCCCGGTCCACCAGGTTGTTGATCTTGAGGATGATGCCGCTCGGCTGGCCCGCCTTGGCGTTGGTCAGCTCGTTGTCGATAAGACGATAGAGCTGACGACGGCTGTTGATGGGGGAGACCAGCAGATGATTGAACTTGTAACGTCGATAGGGATACTCGATGTACTCGAATACGCTCTCCACTTCTGCCGTGATATCCGGATTACGGGTTAGCAGCGAGAAGTCGGTGTAAATCTTGGCGGTCTTTTCGTTGAAGTTACCGGTGCCGATATGGGCGTAGCGCACCGCTTCGCCCTGCTCGTGGCGGGTGATAAGGCAGAGCTTGGAGTGGATCTTGAGGCTCGGCACCCCGAACACCACCTTGACGCCGGCATCGGTCAGCATGTTGGCCCAGTCGATGTTGGCCGCCTCGTCGAAACGGGCGCGCAGCTCCACCACCACGGTCACCTTCTTGCCGTTGTTGGCAGCATCGATAAGGGAGTGGATGATCCGCGACTTCTTGGCGACCCGGTAGATATTGATGCGAATGGCGCTGACCGCCGGATCGAATGCCGCCTGGCGCACCAACTCGGTGAAGTGATGAAACTTGTGGTACGGGTAGTAGAGCAGAATATCCTGCTTGCTAATCGCATCGAAGGCGTTGACGAAACCGTCAAAATCACGGCAATCGAGGGCCGGCAGCTTGGGATTTTCCAGATAATCCCGGCCTACGTTGGGGAAGCCGATAAAATCCTTGAAGTTGTGATAACGTCCACCCGGCATGATGGCGTCGTAGGAGCTGATCTGCAGCTTGAGCTTGAGGAAGCTTATCATGGCGGCGGGCATCTCCCGCTCGTAGACGAAGCGCACCGGCATGGCGGTGAGACGCTGTTTCAGGCCGTCACTCATTTTGTCCAGCAGACTCAAGTCCAGCTGGTCGGAGAGTCCGTATTCGGCATCCCGGGTCAGCTTCACCGCATAGGCGGCAATCTCGTCGTAATCGAAGAAGCCCTTGAAGATCTCGTCGAGACAGAAGCGGATGACGTTATCCAGAATGATGATCTGCTTCTTGCGGCGAGTCCCTTCCGGCGGCAACTGGAAGAAGCGGGGCAGGTCGTCGGTCGGCACTTCTACCAGGGCGTACTGGATCACCTGACCGTTTTTTTTCATCTCGACGGCCAGATAGGTGTACTCATCCTTGAGGAATTTGACCGGATTGACCTCCTTGTTGAGCAGGATCGGGATGATGTGGCGCAGCACCTTCTCTTTGAAGAAGACCCTCAGCCACTGCTGGATTGGCTCAGAGAGTTGATTTTCGTTGACCAAAAAGATGTTGTGGCGGGCGAGCGCGATCAACAGCTCCTTGTAGGTGTTGTCGAACGCTTCACCGAGCGCCATCACCTTCTGCTGGATGGCGCGCAGCAGCACTTTCGCCTCATCGTCGCCACCATGTACTTCATTGATGAGGATGCGGCGCTTGACGTCCGATACCCGTACTTTGAAAAACTCATCCTGGTTGGAGGAGAAGATCCCCAAAAAGCGGACCCGCTCGATGAGCGGGACCGACTTGTCCATTGCCTCTTGCAACACCCGTTCATTGAATGAGAGCCAGCTTAGCTCTTTCTCTTCATAAAGCTTGTCGGTGTTCATGGTATGCCTCAGGTCCCTGTATCAACGTGCCGATGCGCGGCAGATATGGCGTGAATATATGACAGAAAGATGACAATTATATTACTCGGAGATCGCCTCATCGATATCGACCATCAGGTCGTCGGAGAGGGACTCCAGCGCGCTGATCAGGTCATCAAGGGCGAGGCCATCAGGCAGTGCGACCAGCGCATGGGCGTAGAAGAGCGGGGCGCCGGAGTGGGGGGCCGGCTCACAGCCGGTATTGAGATCGGCCACGTTGATCTCGAGCTGGCGCAGGATGCTGGCCACTTCATGGACGATCCCGGGACGGTCGTTGCCGGTGACCGTCATCATTACCTGATGGGCGGGTAGTGCAGTGGGAGTTCCTTCGGCAAAGCTGATGGTCAAGCCAGGCAGTAAGGCCAGCGCTTCGCACAGGCTACGATAGTGCGAAGTGGGAACACTGACATGGAGGATACCGGCAAACTGGCCTGCCAGCTCACTCATGGCACTGCCCAGCCAGTTGCCCTGCTCACGGCTGATGACGGCCGCCAGACTCTCGACGATCCCGGGTTTGTCTGCACCGATCACGGTGACCACCAATTGTTTTTGCATCCTGCTCTCCTTGAAAATGGATTTCTCTCTCACTCTCCATTGTGCCTGCTGGGGCTGGCCATATGAACCCCGCTTGCTGACAAATAGATAAAAAAGGCGGGACTTTTACGCACGCCATACGCTTGCCTGCTGCCTTGCTCCGTGACGGCTGTGGTAAAGTGGTTCCCCTTTCGTGTCGTGAACTGGATCGTGCTCTCATGAATACCCTTCTCCTATCGGGATTGTTGTTACTGGCGCTGCTTGTGCTGGCGATCTTCTGGCGCAGAGGCAAACAGCAAAAACGTCTGCCCTATGACCTGCAAGAGACCCTGTTCAGTCCCGCCGAGCGCTCCTTCCTCGGGGTGCTGGATCTGGCGGTGGGTGACAAGGCCCGGGTCTTTGCCAAGGTGCGGGTGGCCGATGTGCTGACGCCGCAGGCCGGGATCGGCAAAAGCAAATGGCAGCAGTACTTCAACAAGATCAGTGCCAAGCATTTCGACTATCTGCTTTGCCACCCCGCTGATCTCTCCTTCATCTGTGCCATCGAACTCGATGACAACTCCCACCGTCACCAGAAGCGCAAGGCGCGCGACCTTTTTCTGAAAACCGCCTGCGACAGCGCCGGGCTGCCGTTGCTGCAGATCCCGGCAAGAGCCTGCTATCCGGTGGAAGAGCTGCGCGAACAGATCCTGCCACTGCTGGTCAAAAGCAGCGAACCGCTGCTCGACGATCTGCCGCACGGGGCACGCCGCGAGCCGACGTTCAACCCTCTGTTGCTTGACGGCGTGGATGTCGGTGCCGGGATGCGTGGCCGCACTTCCCATGCCGAGGCCATCTCGCCCGCGTCGTTCCACGAACCCGCCATCCAGGCCAAGGGGGTGGTGGCGGTGCCACAGAGTGAGGGTGAGCTGGTCGATGGCCTGTTCGCCGATATAGAGGATGACGAAGAACACGTACAACATTGTCCACGTTGCGATGCGCCGCTGGTGGAGCGGGAGGCGAAAAAAGGCCCCCACGCCGGTCGACTCTTTCTGGCTTGCAGCCGTTTCCCCGAGTGTCGTTACGCGGCGCCGCACCACCATAATCGCCACTGAGTGCTCTTCACCATGTCCCATGCTGCCCTCTGACGAGGGCAGTTTTCTTTTTGCGATTGGCGGTGTTAATAGGTGGTGATGCATACAGAAAATTCCTCGGCAAAATTTATCTAATCTCCCGTTTCTGTCGATACACTTAGTCTGAATACGACAACTTTTGACAATGTGTCGGAATTTTGGCACTTTGTGTGCCTGCAAAAAGACAGTCGGTAGCTGTTTTATCATTAAATAAAACAATAAGTTAGTTCAGGACATCGCGAGGAATGGATATGGTGGAGATGGGCGTGTTGATTGTTGATGCCGATGCGCAGCGGCGCCAACAGTTGGGAACCGTGCTCTCGTTTATGGGGATCCCGTGGCAGGAGGTGGCACAAAGCGATCTGGATGTGGCCATCGAATCCTCCGGTCCGCTGCAAGGTGTGCTGGTGGGTGAGCTGACCGACCGTCCCTTGCCTGATCTACTGGCCGCTTTCCCCCGAACCCCCTTCATTTCGCTGGTTGAAGCCGATCTGCCCAACAACAACTTTATCGGTGTTGCGCAGGCCCCCTTTACCTATGGATCGCTGACTCGTCATCTGCACTTCTGTCAGGCCTTCGTCTCGCTCCACCCCCGTCAACAGACTCACGACAAGGGTCAAACATTACTGCGTTTGCTGGTAGGCAAAGGGAAGGGGATCCAGGAGGTGCGCCGCCTCATTAGCCAGGTGGCCGAGACCGATGCCAATGTGCTGATCCTCGGCGAGTCCGGCACCGGCAAAGAGGTGGTGGCCCGCGCTATCCATGAACTCTCTTCCCGAAGTCAAGGTCCATTCGTGCCCATCAACTGCGGCGCCATTCCTGCCGAGCTGCTGGAGAGCGAATTGTTTGGCCACGAGAAGGGGGCGTTTACCGGCGCCATTGCGGCCCGTCGTGGTCGCTTCGAGCTGGCCCAGGGGGGCACCCTGTTTCTCGACGAGATCGGCGATATGCCGATGCCGATGCAGGTCAAACTGCTGCGGGTGCTGCAGGAGCGGCTATTCGATCGGGTCGGTGGCGGCAAGCCTATTCAGGCCGATGTGCGCATCATAGCGGCGACTCACCGGGATCTGGAGGCGCAGATCCGAACCCAGGGCTTCCGTGAGGATCTCTACTATCGTCTCAACGTCTTCCCCATTGAGACTCCGCCGTTGCGGGATCGCATCGACGATATTCCACTGCTGCTGCAGGAGCTGCTCAACCGCCATGCCGAACAGCATCACGGCTTTATCCGGCTGACCCAGCGGGCGCTGGAGTCGCTGATGCAGTACCCCTGGCCCGGCAATGTGCGCGAGCTCTCCAACCTGCTGGAGCGGCTGCTGATCCTCTACCCGCACCAGATCGTCGATGTGGCCGATCTGCCGAGCCGTTATCGCCTGTTGCCGAGCGAGCCACGGGATGAGCGGTTGACCGAGATGGATGAGCGGGATGCGTTGGCGGCAGTATTCCAGGAGCCACCCGAGCTGGATCATGCTCTGGTTGCGCCACGCACCATGCAGCTGCCGGAGGACGGGATCAATCTCAAAGAGATGCTGGCTGACCTGGAAGTGGAGCTGATCCGTCAGGCGCTGGAGTCTCAGGACGGGGTGGTGGCTCGCGCCGCCGATCTGCTCGGTATGCGTCGAACCACCTTGGTGGAGAAGATGAAAAAGTACGGAATGAGCAAGGACGTCTGACAGTCAAAGCCTTGACGATGATATACAATGCATTGTTTTAATTAATATATTTTAGTGGCATGAAAATTGAATAACCTGACCCAATAGCCAGTTTGAGGTCAGCTTTATGACAATCCAGCAGCAGGACATGCCACTCCAGTCCCACGAAGTGAGCCAGCTTTATGCCATCTTCAAGGCGCTCCCTACCGGGGTGCTGTTGCTTGATGGGGCTGGGGTAGTCACCCGCGCGAATCCGGCGGCTATCTCCCTGCTGGGGGAGCCGCTGGAAGGGGCGCTCTGGCGTCACATCATTGCCCGCTGTTTTGAGCCGCGCGAGGATGATGGCCACGAGATATCCCTGCGCGATGGGCGCCGGGTCCAGCTCTCGACCCAGCCGCTGCCGGATCAGCGCGGCCAACTGGTCTTTATCAACGATCTGACCGAAACCCGTAAGCTGCAGGATCGCATCAATCACATGAAGCGACTGTCGGCGCTCGGCAATATGGCGGCCTCGCTCGCCCACCAGATCCGCACTCCGCTCTCCGCCGCCATGCTCTATGCCGCCAATCTGGCCAACCGCACCCTCAAGCCGGAATCCCGCACTCAGTTTCAGCAAAAGCTGATGGCCCGTTTGCAGGATTTGGAGAAGCAGATCAACGACATCCTGCTGTTTGCCCGCAATGGTGACCATCAGGTGGTCACCCCTATTTCGGTGCAGGGTCTGCTGGCTGAAGTACATGCCGGTGCTGAAGCATTTTGTCAGCAACAGGGCTGCGATCTGCACATGGAGGCGCCGGAGCCCGATCTCTGTCTGTTAGCCAACAGCAGTGCGCTGGCGGGGGCTATCAATAACCTGATTGCCAATGCCCAGCAGGCAGGGGCTACCTCGCTGCTGGTCAGCGCGGTGCGCAGGGGTGCCCGGGTGGAGCTGCGGGTTATCGATAATGGTAAGGGGATCCCTTCTCACCTGCTCGGTCAGGTATTCGAACCCTTCTTTACCACCCGCTCCCAGGGGACTGGCCTTGGTCTGGCGGTGGTGCAATCGGTAGTGCGTGCCCATCAGGGGGAGGTCGGTGTGGCCTCGGTTCCTGGTGAAGGCACCTGCTTTACTCTGTCGTTCCCCCTGCACCAGCAACCGGTGCAGCTTGGAGGTGTAGCATGACACAGGCCAGGATCCTGGTAGTTGAAGATGACAATGGCCTGCGCGAAGCGCTGGTGGATACCCTTTTGCTCGGCGGTTATGAGTGCCGGGAAGCGGACAGTGGCGAGCGGGCTCTGCTGGCCCTTTCCCGGCAGCCGTTTGACATGGTGATCTCCGATATCCAGATGGGGGGAATGGACGGCCTCACCCTGCTGGCTACCATCCGCCAGCAATATCCGCAGATACCTGTGCTGCTGATGACAGCCTACGCCAACATCGATGGCGCGGTGCGCGCCATGCGTGAAGGGGCCATCGACTATCTGGCCAAGCCATTTTCGCCTGAGGTGCTGCTCAATCAGGTCAGTCGTTATGTGCCCGCCCAGAAGGTGGAGAAGCGCGCCGTGGTCTACGGGGATCCCAAAACCGCCGAGCTGTTCCAGCTGGCTACCCGGGTGGCCAGAAGCGAAGCGACCGTGATGGTGACCGGCCCGAGCGGGACGGGTAAAGAGGTGCTGGCTCGTTACATTCATGACAACTCCAACCGTGCCGAGCAGCCGTTCGTTGCCATCAACTGCGCCGCCATTCCGGAGAACATGCTGGAGGCGACCCTGTTTGGCTATGAGAAGGGGGCTTTTACCGGTGCGGTGCAGGGGTGCCCCGGCAAGTTCGAGCAGGCGCAGGGGGGCACCCTGCTGCTTGACGAGATCACCGAGATGGAGCAGGGGCTGCAAGCCAAATTGCTGCGGGTACTGCAGGAGAAAGAGGTGGAGCGACTCGGTAGTCGCAAGCTGATCCCGCTGGATGTGCGGGTCATCGCCACCAGTAACCGGGATTTGAAAAAAGCGGTGCAGGATGGCCTGTTTCGCGAAGATCTCTACTATCGCCTCAATGTATTCCCGCTGCGCTGGTCAGCCCTGTGCGAGCGGCCCGGCGACATTCTGCCGCTGGCGGAGCACCTGCTGGCACTTCATGCCAGTCAGCAGGGGCTGCCGACACCGCAGTTGACGGATGCCTCGCGGGAACGGCTGCTGGCTCACCCCTGGCCCGGCAATGTGCGGGAGCTGGATAACGTGGTACAGCGTGCCCTGATCCTCAGCCCCGACGGAATCATTGATTGTGACCACCTCATTCTGGAGGAGCTGGACGAGCAGGAGATGGAGTTTGTCAGCGTGGAGCGCAGCTATGGCGGCGACCGCCTCGGCAGCGAGCTCAAGCAGCAGGAGCACCAGATCATCCTCGATACCCTGCAAGATTGTCACGGCAGCCGCAAGGCGGTGGCCGACCGACTCGGCATCAGCCCGCGCACCCTGCGCTACAAGCTGGCCCAGATGCGGGAGGCGGGGATCGATCTGCCAGCCTAAGGCATGTAGGGAAACTGCACTGTGTGGGGGCTGTCATGGTCTTGACGGCCCGGCTCGATTATCATGGGGCCCTTGGCGCTTTGAGCCTGAGCCCTGTTTTTATTGGTAAAGCAGGGGACCGAGCCTTAATAAGGGACCCCTATGATCTCTCATCGAAAACTCGAAACCGTACTGAACCATCTGCTCGAACCGCACGCCATCAAGGATTACTGTCCCAACGGCTTGCAAGTGGAGGGGCGGGAGCGCATTCGCAAGGTAGTGACAGGTGTCACCGCCAGTCAGGCGCTTATCGACGCGGCGGTGGCTGCCGAGGCCGATGCCATTCTGGTCCATCACGGCTACTTCTGGAGCGGTGAACCGGCCCAGATCACCGGCATGAAGCAGCGTCGGATCAAGACCCTGCTGACCCACGATATCAACCTGTTTGCCTACCATTTGCCGCTGGATGTTCACCCCGAGGTGGGTAACAACGCCCAGCTCGCCAAGCTGCTCGACATCAAGGTGCGTCGCGGTCTGGAGCCGTGGAACAGCAAGAGTGTCGCCATGGTGGGCAAGCTGGAAGAGCCGATGAGCGGCCGCGATTTTACCAAGCTGATTGCCGAGCGCCTTGGCCGTGAACCACTCTATTGTGGCGACAGCGGCCCCGAGCTTATCCGCTCCGTGGCCTGGTGCACTGGCGGCGGTCAGAGCTACATCAATCTGGCGGCGGAGCAGGGCATCGATGCCTTTATCTCCGGCGAGGCTTCTGAACAGACCATTCACACCGCCCGCGAGATGGGGATGCACTTCTACGCCGCGGGCCATCACGCCACCGAGCGTTACGGCGTCAAGGCGCTGGGGGAGTGGCTGGCCACGGTGCATGGGCTGGATGTCACCTTTATCGATATCGACAATCCGGTGTAGGGTCGCTTGGCCGCGTAGCGGCGAAATCGGACCTGACCTAAGCCATCGTGCGGTAGGTAGAAATGACAAGGGAGGCCTAAGCCTCCCTTGTTGTATCTGACCTGCAGTTGTTAGCGGTTACTCGCAGGCGTAACCTGCTGGGCCCAGCAGGGTGCCATCCAGTTGCACGGCACCATCTACCATCTGCAGCCTGCCTTCGCAGAACCAGCGTACCACCAGCGGATAGATGCTGTGCTCCTGCGCCTGTACCCGTGCCGCTACCTCGTCCGCCGTGTCCCCTTCGAAGATGGGCACGCGGGCCTGCAGGATCACCGGGCCACCATCCAGCTCTTCGGTGACGAAGTGGACGCTGGCACCGTGTTCACTGTCACCGGCATCTATGGCGCGCTGGTGGGTGTGCAGGCCCTGATACTTGGGCAGCAGGGAGGGGTGGATATTGATCATTTTGCCGGCGAAATGGCGTACCAGATCGCCACTCAATATCCGCATAAACCCGGCCAGCACCACCAAGTCCGGCTGATAGTCTGCCATCAGCGCCTGCAGGGCGGTGTCATACTCTTCCCGGCTGGCAAACTGTTGCTGGGCCAGAATGGAGGTCGCCACCCCTGCCTCTTTGGCACGAATCAGACCATAGGCATCGGCCTTGTTGCTGATGACGCCGACCACCTGACCGGCAATTTTGCCGCTGGCGCAGTGGTCGAGGATCACCTGCAGGTTGCTGCCGCTGCCAGAGATTAGGACGAGGATCCGCATCATTTGATGACGACCTGCTCCTCACCGTCTGCTGCCTTGGCGATATGACCTATGTGCCATGCGTTCTCGCCTTCCGCCTTGAGCAGGGTCAGCGCCTTCTCCAGCTGGTTGGCGGGCAGGGCGATGATCATGCCGACGCCGCAGTTGAAGGTACGGTACATCTCGTGACGGGTAACGTTGCCAGCCTGCTGCAGCCAGCTGAACACCGCCGGCCACTGCCAGCTCTGCTCGTCGATCACCGCTTGAGTGTTGGCAGGCAATACGCGGGGGATGTTCTCCCAGAAGCCACCGCCGGTGATGTGGGAGAGGGCGTGGATCTCGCACTCCTTGATGAGCTTGAGCACAGGTTTCACATAGATGCGGGTCGGCTCCAGCAAGGCATCTGCGAGGGTGCGGTCACCCAGCGGCTGATGCACGTCGGCTTTGGAGACTTCCAGAATTTTACGGATCAGGGAGAAGCCGTTGGAGTGAGGGCCGCTGGCGGCCAGCGCGATCAGGGCATCCCCTTCACCGACCTTGCTGCCGTCGATGATTTCGCTCTTCTCCACCACACCGACGCAGAAACCGGCGATGTCGTAGTCTTCCCCTTCATACATACCCGGCATCTCGGCGGTTTCGCCGCCTACCAGCGCACAACCTGACTGCTCGCAGCCGATGCCGATCCCGGTGACCACCGCGGCCGCGGTGTCCACGTCCAGCTTGCCGGTCGCATAGTAGTCGAGGAAGAACAGCGGCTCGGCGCCCTGTACGATCAGGTCATTGACGCACATGGCCACCAGATCGATGCCCACGGTGTCGTGCTTCTTCAGGTCGATGGCCAGCCGTAGCTTGGTGCCCACACCATCGGTACCGGAGACCAGTACCGGCTCCTTGTAGCCCGCAGGGATTTGACACAAGGCCCCAAAGCCGCCAAGACCACCAAGGACTTCAGGACGACTAGTGCGCTTTGACACGCCCTTGATACGTTCAACCAGTGCATTGCCGGCATCGATATCTACGCCAGCATCCTTGTAGCTCAGTGAGGTTTTGTCAGTCACGAGTATTCCCCGTCATGTAAAGAAGTGGAGGGTAAAATTCGGGGCGTATTCTAACAGTGGCGGTGAAAAACCAGAAAGGAAATCGTTTGCGCGTTTTTGCGCGGAAATGCTCTACAAGCGGTGGCTTTTGTTGTATGATTCCGCGATTTTTTTGCGGCAGGTTAGAGGAGATAATAATGAAAGTCGTTGAAGTCAAACACCCCCTGGTCAAACACAAGATCGGTCTGATGCGTGAAGGCGATATCAGCACCAAGCGTTTCCGTGAACTGGCCAAAGAAGTGGGCAGTTTGTTGACCTATGAAGCGACCTCTGACTTCGAAACCGAGAAGGTTATCATCGATGGCTGGAATGGGCCAGTAGAAGTTGACCAGATCAAGGGCAAGAAGGTAACCGTCGTACCCATCCTGCGTGCTGGCCTTGGCATGATGGATGGTGTGCTGGAGCACATGCCAAGTGCCCGCGTCAGCGTGGTCGGTATCTACCGCGATGAAGAGACCCTGCAACCGGTTCCCTATTTCGAGAAGATCGTCAGCAACATCGAAGAGCGTCTGGCGCTGGTCATCGATCCGATGCTGGCCACCGGCGGCTCCATGATCGCCACCATCGATCTGCTGAAGAAGAAAGGCTGCCAATCCATCAAGGTGCTGGTACTGGTTGCCGCGCCGGAAGGGATCAAGGCGCTGGAAGCGGCTCACCCTGACGTAGAGCTCTACTGCGCCTCCGTCGACCAGGGGCTGAACGAGAAAGGCTACATAGTGCCGGGTCTGGGCGATGCAGGCGACAAGATCTTCGGTACCAAGTAAGTTGACACCTTAACCTGCTTCCCATGTGGAAGGGGTGCTCGGAGCCGGCGCATCGCCGGCTCTGCTGTTTGTGGCCGCTTGTGCCAGCCTTGCCGCAGGATGCGCCTTGCCGCTACCATAAGCACACTCTCCCATCTCGAGACTCTGTTCATGTTCAAACGTGTTGTGACCGCACTCTGCTGCGGCTTGTCATTCATGGCTTCGGCCGCTCAGGTGGCCGACCTTTATCAGGGCAAGGCTCCGACCAGTGGTGACATGGTGGCCGCGCAAGGGCAGGCGCTCGGTCAGGTGCTGATCAAGGTGACCGGCAAACGTGACATCCTCACCCAGCCGGTGGTGGTCAAGGCGCTGGCGGCCCCGGGCGATTATGTCAAAAGCTATGGCTATCAGGATCAGGATTCGGTCAAGTATCTGAAAGCCGAGTTCAAGAGTGACAAGGTCAACGGCCTGGTCTCCGAGAGTCAGTTTGCCCTGCTTGGCCCTGTGCGTCCCCAAATGGCAATCTGGCTGGTGCTGGATCAGGGAGAACGCCGTCTGTTGGCGGATCAATCCAGTGATGGTTGGGCGCAAGCATTACGCGATCAGGCCCAGACGCTGGGGCTGCCTATCATCATTCCACTGATGGATCTTGACGATAACATGGCGGTCAGTGCCACCGATGTCTGGGGACGCTTTGCCGACCCGATTTTGCAGGCAAGCCAGCGCTATGGCGCCGAGATGGTAGTGTTGGGCAAGCTGACCCCGGAAGGTGACCAGTGGAGCATCGACTGGGGACTCTATGGCCCCAAAGCCGCCGGTGATGTGGTCGAGTTGACCCGTGGCAACAGCACTGGCTCTCAGGTGGACATCGCTCAGGGTTTTGCCGATAACCTGGCTGCCTGGCTGGTGAAAAACTACGGTGCTCGCATTTCTGGTCCGGCAACCAGCCAGACCCTGGTGGTGGATGGGCTCGCTGAAGTGGACAGCATGATCGTCGTGCAGAAGATGCTGCAGGGGATGGCCAACGTCAGTAAGGTGGCGATCGGCAAGGTGGAGGGGGATCAGGTCACCTTCAACTTTACCCTGCAAGGGGATCAGACCGAGCTGGTGCGGGTATTACAGCTTGAAAGCCGGTTGCGCAAGGTTGACGATAATGGCAGCAATTTGCGTTACCAATGGTCGCAGCCCTGATTTTATAAGGCTTTGTGTACCGCCCGGCTTATCCGGGCGGTTCTCTATCAGCCACTGCGATGATACACTTAACCACAAATGTCACAGTCAAAGCCCAACGAGTGAAGCAACCGGCCCAACTGTCTTTAGCCGTACAACTACCGGATGATGAAACCTTCGTCAGTTTTTATCCCGGCAACAATGCTCATCTGATCACCGCCCTCAAGAACGCGGCCATCGGTCAGGGCTCACCTTTCCTCTATTTCTGGGGAGCCAAGGGGTCCGGACGCTCTCATCTGCTCCATGCCACCTGTGCCGAGGTCAACGCCCGCGATGCGGCGGCGGCCTATCTCTCCCTCGATCAGTTTGAACAGCTCGATCCCAGCATGCTTGATGCCCTCGAAAGCTTGCCGCTGGTCTGTCTCGATAGCCTTGAGGCGATCGCCGGCAATGCCGTGTGGGAGCGGGCGCTGTTCGACTTCTACAACCGCTGGCAGGAGAAAGGCGAGGGGACGCTGGTGGTCACCGGCTGCAGTGCGCCGCGCAAGCTGGGGCTGCAACTGCCGGATCTCGCTTCGCGTCTCGACTGGGGGGTGAGTTTCCATCTCGAAGAGCTGGATGACGAAGGCAAGCTCAGTGCTCTGCAGTTGCGTGCCGAGCTGCGGGGCTTCAAACTGCCCATCGATGTGGGCCGCTTCCTGCTCAACCGACTCTCCCGCGATATGCGCACCCTGCTCACCACTCTCAATCAGCTCGACAACGCCTCATTTCGCGCCAAGCGCAAGCTCACCATTCCCTTTGTCAAAGAGATCCTCGAGCTCTGATCCTCTCGGTGGTGTGCGGTTGTGCGCCTGACTTTCGTTTGGGTAGCAGATAAAAAGAAACCCCGGCATCAGGCCGGGGTTTTGCTATCTCAAAGGGTTCTGCCTATCAGTGAAACTGATCTTCTTCGGTGGAGCCGGTCAGGGCTGTCACTGAAGACTGGCCACCCTGGATAGCTGGCTGAAGGGGTCACCTTGTCGGCACCACTCCAGCCATCACTTTAGTGGAACTGGTCTTCTTCGGTGGAACCCGTTAAAGCGGTCACCGAGGATTGGCCGCCCTGGATCACGGTGGTCACCTTGTCGAAGTAACCGGTACCGACCTCCTGCTGGTGCGCCACGAAGGTATAACCACGGCTGGCGGCGGCAAATTCCGGCTCCTGCACCATCTCGACGTAGTGCTTCATCCCTTCGCCACGGGCGTACTGGTAGGCCAGCTCGTACATGTGGAACCACATGTTGTGGATACCCGCGAGGGTGATGAACTGGTACTTGTAGCCCATGTCTGAGAGCTCTTGCTGGAAACGGGCGATGGTGGCATCGTCCAGATTCTTCTTCCAGTTGAAGCTTGGCGAGCAGTTGTAGGCCAGGATGCGATCCGGGAACTGAGCCTTGATCGCCTCGGCAAATTTACGCGCTTCATCCAGATCCGGCTTGGCGGTTTCACACCACACCATGTCGGCGTAGGGGGCGTAAGCCAGACCGCGAGCGATGGCCTGATCGATACCGGCACGCACCTTGTAAAACCCTTCGGCAGTGCGCTCGCCAGTCAGGAAGTCTGCATCGTACGGGTCGGCATCGGTGGTCAGCAGGTCAGCGGCGTTGGCATCGGTACGGGCGATCACTAGCGTGGTGGTGCCGCATACATCGGCTGCCAGACGGGCGGCAACCAGCTTCTGCACTGCTTCCTGAGTCGGTACCAACACCTTGCCGCCCATGTGGCCGCACTTCTTGACTGATGCCAGCTGATCTTCGAAGTGCACGCCGGCGGCGCCTGCTTCAATCATTCCCTTCATCAGTTCGAAGGCGTTCAGCACGCCACCGAAACCGGCTTCCGCATCGGCCACGATGGGCAGGAAGTAGTCGATAAAGCCCTCATCCTGCGGCCCTACCTTGTTTGCCCACTGGATCTGGTCGGCACGGGCGAAGGAGTTGTTGATGCGCTCCACCACGGACGGTACCGAGTTGGCCGGGTAGAGGGACTGATCCGGATACATGGTGGAGGACAAGTTGTTGTCCGCCGCCACTTGCCAGCCGGAGAGGTAAATCGCCTCGATCCCCGCCTTGGCCTGCTGTACAGCCTGACCACCGGTCAGGGCGCCGAGGCAGTTGACATAGCCTTTCTTGGCGTCGCCGTGGATCAGTTCCCACAGCTTGTCGGCACCACGCTGGGCCAGAGTGTGCACCGGCTGCAAGCTGCCGCGCAGGTTCACCACATCTTCGGCGCTGTAGCCGCGCTTGATCCCTTTCCAGCGGGGGTTTTGGGCCCAGTCTTTCTCGATAGCCTGGATCTGTTGCTCACGGGTCAGTGCCATATCAGTTCCCTCTTTCATTGATTTCACGTTTCCATTGACTTGTTTTTGGCGAGCCCCGCCCGGGGCCCGTGATTCAGAGCCGCTCGTAACCGGGCAGCGTCAGAAAATCGATCAGGGTGTCGGCGCAGGTGATCTCTTCCATCAGATCGCTCGCCTCGGCAAAGCGTCCTGCCTGCCAGCGCGCAGTGCCCACCTCGGCTTTGACCACCTCCAGCTCCTCGGCCAGCATCTGGCGGAACAGCGCCTTGGTCACTACCGTGCCGTTCGACAGGCTCTTGCCGTGGCGGATCCACTGCCAGATGGAGGTGCGGGAGATCTCGGCGGTGGCGGCATCTTCCATCAGACCGTAGATGGGCACGCAGCCGTTGCCGTTGATCCAGGCCTCCAGATATTGCAGGGCAACCCGGATATTGGTGCGCATTCCCGCCTCGGTGCGCTCGCCCTCACAGGGGGCCAGCAGGTCGGCGGCGGTGATGGGGGCATCCTGCTCGCGCAATACCCCGATCTGGTTCTTGGCGCCAGCCGCAATGGCTGTATTGAATACCGCCATGGCGGTATCAGCCAGACCAGGGTGGGCGACCCAGGTACCATCGTGGCCGTTGTTGGCTTCGCGCTCCTTGTCGGCTTTAACCTTGGCGAAGACCTGCTCGTTGATGGCGGCATCCTTGGCCGGAATAAAGGCCGCCATACCACCCATCGCCAGCGCTCCGCGCTTGTGGCAGGTCTTGATCAGCAGCCGCGAGTAGGCGGAGAGGAACGGCTTGTCCATGGTTACCACCTGGCGGTCCGGCAGGACGCGATCCGGATGGTTCTTCAAGGTCTTGATGTAGCTGAAGATGTAGTCCCAGCGGCCGCAGTTGAGGGCGACGATGTGATCTTTCATCTGATAGAGCTGCTCATCCATCTCGAATACAGCCGGCAGGGTTTCAATCAGCACGGTGGCCTTGATGGTGCCGCGGGGCAGACCGAACTTGTCTTCGGTCCAGGCGAACACCTCGCTCCACCAACGCCCTTCCAGATGGCTCTGCAACTTGGGCACGTAGAAGTAGGGGCCCGAGCCTTTGGCCAGCAGCGCCTGATAGTTGTGCAGGAAGTAGAGAGCAAAATCGAACAGACCGCCGGGTATGGCTTCGCCATCGAAGGTGACATGTTTTTCCGGCAGATGCAGACCGCGCACTCGGCAGATAAGGACGGCCGGATTGGCGTTCAGGGTATAAGCCTTTCCTTCCGGACTGGTGTAAGAGATGGTGCCGTTGACCGCATCGCGCAGGTTGATTTGGCCCTCGATCACCTTATTCCAGGCGGGGGCCAGTGAATCCTCGAAATCCGCCATGAACACCTTGACGTTGGCGTTGAGGGCGTTGATCACCATTTTGCGCTCGACCGGACCGGTGATCTCCACACGGCGGTCTTGCAGGTCGGCGGGAATACCGCGAATGGTCCAGTCACCTTCCCGGATGTGAGCGGTCTCCGGCAGGAAATCCGGCAGCTCGCCGCCATCGATACGTGCCTGGCGTGCCACACGTTGTTTCAGCAATTCCCCTCTTTGGGGAGCAAAACGTTCCACCAGTTCGGAGACCAGCGCCACTGCGTCCGGCGTCAGAATTTGCGCATATTCGGGTTGTATCTCGCCCTGGATGCGAAGGCGGGCGCTGCAGTGGGTCTGAGCTGGTGCCGACATAAGGTTCACTCCTTTGAGAATTACATTTTGAACTAATTAACTACGACTAAAGTCGAATCCCTGTTCTTGTAAACATCCCGTAATAGCGGGGTAACACCATTGATAAGGTGCGAAATATTGTCGATTACGTCAACAAATTTTTTTAAACGCCCGTTTTTGGCTTGTGGTTAAGCTTATGTTTTTTATTGATTTATTTTGTTGGTGCAAAAGCTCTACGCAGATGGTTATGCTCCTGTTTTTCCCCATCGGACAATGGCTAATTTGGGCCGTTACCCCGCCCCCGGTCATGTAACTTATTACGTAATAAAATTACAGATGCAAAAACAAATCCCGACCTTACTCCAGGCTTTGCCAAAACAGCCGTATAAAGTGTGTTTGAATAAGGCAGTCAATCTTTTGCGCTTGCTGGATATGGTGAGTGAACGCGCGTTTTAAACTTGATGTAGTTGTGCGGGCTCTGTTGGCGCCGACGGTGGTCACAACCGAAAGTGAAGTGCAATAACGTAGGTTTGTGTCAGTTGTCGGGGAAAATGCCGGGGAAACCGGGGGAAGAGGCTTTAGTCAATAATACTGCCATTCTTGATATAATTGGCAGTTTGTCGTTTTTTGCAGATCTCTTACCGAGGCGGGGAAAAGCGGGTAGCGAACAGGGGTTGTGGCGGGGATCGCGTGCCATCTGCATTGGCTCAATAGTCATCATCCGGTTCGGCAAGATCAATTACATCCAGCTGGATGACTTGTTCATCTTCGTTTTCGGTATGGTCGTAGGTTTCGTGCGGAACAGTATAAAGTGCAATGGCGGGTGTAACATTAGTGGTCTGGTTCATGCCTGCTCCTGGATTGGACGCAAGCCGGACGGTGATCCCTTCACTCGTGTTTCCACCTCCTTGTGTTCTCTACCGGCGGAAAAGTGCGCATCTTAGTGAGTTCGGCGAAAAGATTCAAGTGATTCTGAGTGTTTTTTGTGCTTGCCGGTAAGGCGTTGCCAGGAGGATAAATAGGAAGCAAAAAAATAGCCCAGTCGCTTGACTGGGCTATTCTCGGGGAAAATGGTCGGTGTGAGAGGATTCGAACCTCCGACCCTCTACACCCCATGCAGATGCGCTACCTGGCTGCGCTACACACCGACGGAGTCAGACTCGGCTGACGGGAAGGGAGTCTAATAGCATGGCTAAATGGGTGCAACTCCTTTTTTATCATAGAGATGCCGATTGCTTCTTTATTGCTCATTCTGGATGCAACTTGGGTCTGACGCGCAGATTTGGCATAATCGCCGCCCTGTCACCGCGACCCATCATGTCAGCCTTCGATGGCATGGTCTGTCTTGTGTTGATAGCGGGCATGCAAACAACATATTGAACAATACAAAGAGGGGATGGGTGTGAAACCATCAGAGGTCCCAGAGCCACCGAGTCAGCTACAGAGTCAGATCGCGCAGGACGAACAGTGGATGCGCTATGCCATGGCATTGGCCGCCCGGGCTGAAGGGATTGGCGAGATCCCGGTTGGTGCGGTACTTGTGCTGGATGGTCAGGTAGTGGGTGAGGGGTGGAACCGCTCCATCAGCGAACACGATGCCTGTGCCCATGCCGAGGTGATGGCACTCCGGGCTGCGGGCAAGCGGCTGGCGAACTACCGGCTGCTCGACACCACTCTTTATGTGACGTTGGAGCCTTGCTGTATGTGTGCCGGTGCGCTGATCCATAGCCGGGTCAAGCGGGTGGTTTACGGCGCCCGGGATCTCAAGACCGGTGCCGCGGGGTCGGTGTTCGAGATCTTGCAGGACCCGCGCCACAACCACAGTGTCGAGCTGACCGGTGGTGTGCTGGCCGATGCCTGCTCGGCTCAGTTGTCGGCCTTCTTCAAGCGCCGCCGCGCCGAGAAAAAGGCAGCTAAACTGGCGCTACAACAATCAAAGGATACCCTCTCCTGAATCCATCGGGGCAGTGCTGGCGCCCCTTGCGGCGTTCATTCATGAATATATTTTTTATAAACAATGAGTTGTAAGCTTTCTTTTTCACCATCATCCCCGACCATTTTTCTCGCTAGCCGCCCCGGTTAAAGCTGTTCCGATGTAACAAAACTGTCATGCAACCGCCATATAATGCCGCCAAGCCTAGCTTACATTGAGGTCTTGCATGTCATCGGAATCGTTACACCTGGGTATGGCGGGAAGTCGTAAACGCCGGATCAAGGATAAATTGGCCAAATATAGCGTCACCACAGGCGGAGCCCTGGTGCTGGTGGCGCTGCTGCTTATCTTCTTTTACCTGCTCTATGTGGTCAAACCCATCTTCAATGGTGCTTCTATTGAGCAGACCGCCTCGTTTTCTTTGCCCGTTACAGGGAAGAGTGCCTGGCTCGGCATGGAAGAGCAGAACGAGATAGGTTACCGCTTTAGCGACCAGGGGCAGGTCAACTTCTTCGCTCTGCAAAGCGATGACAAGGTCAAGGTTGGTCAGTCATTGGGCCAAGCCCAGGTTGCTGGCGACATCAGCACGGCCACAACGCCTGCGCCGGGCCAAAAGCTGATTGCCTATGGTTTTGCCGATGGCAAGGCACTGGTTGTCCAGCCTGCGTTCAAGGTCTCCTATCCCAACGATGTGCGGGTGATTGAACCCAGCTTGAAATATCCCTTCGGTGAAGAGCCGGTGGTGATTGACCCGCAAGGGAAGGCGCTGCAGCGGATGGTGTTCGAGGCGACCAAGGACAAGATGGCGACCGCAGCCGTGACCGAAGATGGTCGCGGTGTACTGATGGTGATGAGCGGTGAAGAGAACTTCCTCTCCGGCGAGATTGAGTGGAGCAGTGAAAACTACACGATTCCCTCTTTGCCGCGCCACGTGGATCAGATGCTGCTGACCCCCAATCTGCGGATCCTCTTTGTACGTCAGGGCAATCGTCTCTCTGTCTATGACATTCATAACCTGAGCGAGATTGCCCTGCGCAATGTGCTGGAGATCAATGCGCCCAACGCCAATGTGACCCGGGTCGAGCTGCTTGCTGGCGCGTCTTCGCTGTTGGTCGGCAATGACAACGGCGTCATCTCCCAGTGGTTCGAAGTGGCGAAGGATGGCAAACGTCAGTTCACCCAGATCCGTGATTTCAAGGGTGATGGTGCGGTGGAACTGTTGACTCCCGAGCATTTTCGCAAAGGCTTCATCAGTGCCGACAAGGACGGCATCATCAGCTTCTTCCACGCCACCGGCGAGAGCAAGCTGCTGACCGAAAAGGTAGCAGGGGGGGGGCTCTCTGCCTTGGCCATCTCTCCACGTCACAACGTACTGTTGATGCAACAAGGCGATACTTTCAAGTTGTTTGCGGTGGAGAACGAGCACCCCGAGGTGACCTGGTCTGCTATCTGGCAAAAGGTATGGTACGAAGGGTATCCGGAGCCCCAGTATGTGTGGCAATCCACCTCCGCCAGCAACGACTTTGAAGCCAAACTGAGTCTGGTTCCCCTTTCGTTTGGTACGCTAAAAGCCGCTTTTTATGCGCTGCTGTTTGCGGTACCGCTTGGTGTAGCTGGGGCCATCTATACCGCCTACTTCATGTCTCCAGGGATGCGAAAGTTTGTTAAACCGACCATCGAGATCATGGAGGCATTGCCAACCGTTATCCTCGGTTTCCTGGCTGGTTTGTGGCTGGCGCCCATCGTGGAAGATTATCTGCCGGGCATTTTTATGATGTTGGTGATGCTGCCGATGGGGATGCTGCTGGCGGCACTGCTGTGGCACCTGTTGTCAGACACGCTCAAGCAACGTGTGCCTGAAGGCAGCCAAGCCGTCCTGCTGATCCCTGTGGTCATCCTGATTGGCTGGCTGGCGCTGACTCTCAGCCCTGTTGTTGAAAATGCGTTCTTCGGTGGCGATACCCGTAGCTGGCTCACCAATGACATGGGCATCAAGTTCGACCAGCGCAATTCGCTGGTGGTCGGTATTGCCATGGGCTTTGCGGTCATCCCCACCATCTTCTCCATTGCCGAAGACGCTGTCTTCTCGGTGCCCAAGCACCTGACCCAGGGCTCGTTGGCGCTGGGGGCTACCCCGTGGCAGACCCTGAGTCGGGTGGTGATCCTCACTGCCAGCCCGGGCATCTTCTCGGCGGTGATGATGGGCCTTGGCCGCGCCGTGGGTGAGACCATGATCGTACTGATGGCAACCGGCAACACCCCCATCATGGACTTCTCCATGTTCCAGGGACTGCGCACCCTGGCCGCCAACATCGCGGTGGAGATGCCGGAATCGGAAGTGGGTAGCTCCCACTATCGAGTACTGTTCCTGGCAGCCTTTGTCCTGTTTGTGTTCACCTTTTTCTTCAACACCCTGGCCGAGTTTGTCCGTCAGCGGTTGCGTGAAAAATACAGCTCGATGTAAGGGGCGACTCTGTAATGGACAAGAAATCGACAATGGGTAAGTGGTTTAAATCAGGGGCCCCCTGGATCTGGATGACCGGTGGAGCCGTCAGCTTGAGCCTGGTTGCGGTACTGGGTTTGCTGCTGCTGATCGGCTGGCGTGGTCTGGTCTACTTCTGGCCACACCCCATTTATGAGTGGCAGCTGGAAGATGCGAGCGGTAACAAGAGCGTGCTGATCGGCGAGATCAACGACAGCGAGCAGGTGCCAGTGGAGCGACTGCGCGCCGCAGGCCTGCCGCTACAAGGTGAAGAGCGTGAGGTGTTGACCCGTTATCTGGTCAAGACCGGCAACCGAGAGTTCGTCGACCTCGATTTTCGCTGGGTGCTGGAGACAGATATCAAGTCTCGGACGCTTCCTGTCGAGATGGCAATGATAGAGCGTACGACCAATGGCAACTTCTATGGCTATCTGGTACAGGCCAGGGAAGATGGCGTCGTGCATGAGCAAGATTTGCACAAAGTGCTCAAGCGGATGCTAGCACGAAGCAATGGCTTGTCTGAGCAGGCCAACGCGCTGCAAAAAGGCCCCATTGGCGCCATCAACTACCAGTTAGAGAAGTTGCGTCTCAAGGAGCGTAAAGCTGAGCTTGAAAATGAGCTGACCGATCAACTTAAAGCCGAACTGGCAAGTGAGCGTCAGGCCCTCAACGATCGCTATCAGGTGCTGGAACAGGAGCTCTTCTCCCTGCGCAGCCAAGCCGATCGTGACGCCATCACAGTCCGGGATATGCGTGGCGAGTTGGTGACCATGCCGATGTCCAAGGTGCTGGATGTGGTATGGCCCAACGACATGAGCTTGCCCGCCAAGGTGGGCCACTGGTTCCACCAGATTGGCAAGTTTGTCACCGGCGAACCCCGTGAGGCCAACACCGAGGGCGGGGTGTTCCCGGCCATCTTTGGCACCGTCTTTATGGTGATCCTGATGGCCATTATTGTCACGCCACTGGGGGTGGTGGCCGCGGTGTATCTGCACGAGTATGCGGGCAAGAACAGCCTGACCAAGCTTATCCGCATCGCAGTGATCAACCTGGCGGGGGTACCCTCCATCGTCTACGGCGTGTTTGGTCTGGGTTTCTTCGTCTATACCCTGGGGGGCTCCATCGATGCACTCTTCTATCCGGAAGCGTTGCCGAGCCCGACCTTTGGTTCACCCGGCGTGATCTGGTCGGCGCTGACCCTGGCTATCCTGACCCTGCCGGTGGTGATTGTCTCCACCGAAGAGGGGCTGGCGCGGATCCCGAGCACCATCCGTCAGGGCTCGCTGGCACTGGGCGCGACCCAGGCCGAGACCCTGTGGCGCATCGTGCTGCCGATGGCAAGCCCGGCCATTATGACCGGCCTTATTCTGGCGATTGCCCGTGCAGCCGGTGAAGTGGCGCCACTGATGCTGGTGGGGGTGGTGAAACTGGCACCGACCCTGCCGATGGATGGCAACTTCCCGTATCTGCATGTGGAGCGCAAGTTCATGCACCTGGGCTTCCACATCTATGACGTCGGCTTCCAGAGCCCCAACGTCGAGGCGGCCCGCCCGCTGGTCTACGCCACCTCCTTCTTGCTGGTGACGGTGATCGTGGGCCTCAACCTGACCGCTATCGGTATTCGTAACCACTTGCGCGAGAAATTCCGCTCTTTGGAACATTAATACGGCGGCCGAGACTGATGTTGAGTCCAGTTATAAACAGTATGAACCTGACCGACATCACAGGTATTCGTAACCACTTGTGCGAGAAATTCCGGTCGCTGGAGCATTAATCCGGCGCCGCTTGAGTGATACAAGAGTGAGATAACAGAGGGGCGGCCGAGCGCGAGCCACCATCTCTGTGCACCAATACGTGAGGGGCGCCGGCAGCTGTCCGGCCACTCCAGATAGATTCTGAGGTAACAGATGATCAATGTAACGACCGCTTCTTCCCGGCACACCGCGCTGGACCTGCTCACCCTGAGCCCGGAGCAGACCGCGCTGGAGGTGAAGGATCTCAACCTCTACTACGGCAGCAAGCAGGCGCTGTTCAACGTCAATATGAAGATCCCCAAAGGGCAGGTGACCGCCTTTATCGGCCCGTCAGGCTGTGGCAAGTCGACCCTGCTGCGCTGTATCAACCGGATGAACGACCTGGTGGAAATTTGTCGTATCGAAGGGGAAATCCAGCTGCACGGCCACAATATCTATGACAAGAGCGTGGATGTTTCCGCCCTGCGCCGTCAGGTGGGCATGGTGTTCCAGCGCCCGAACCCCTTCCCCAAATCCATCTACGAGAACGTGGTTTATGGCCTGCGCCTGCAGGGGATCAACGATCGCCGCACCCTGGATGATGCCGCCGAGCGCTCCCTGCGCGGAGCGGCCCTGTGGGATGAAGTCAAAGATCGGCTGCACGACAATGCCTTCGGTCTCTCCGGTGGTCAGCAGCAGCGTCTGGTGATTGCCCGCGCCATCGCCATCGAGCCGGAAGTGCTGCTGCTCGATGAGCCGACTTCGGCACTCGACCCCATCTCTACCCTCACCATCGAGGAGCTGATCAACGAGCTCAAGAGCCAGTTCACCGTGGTGATCGTGACCCACAACATGCAGCAGGCGGCACGGGTGTCGGATCAGACCGCCTTTATGTATATGGGCGAGCTTATCGAGTACTCGGATACCAACACCATCTTCACCACCCCGGCCAAGAAGAAGACCGAGGACTACATCACCGGTCGCTATGGTTAAGGAGAGGAGAGGATGAACTACCACAAACAGATTGGCAGTCAATTTAACGGCTAAGGCATAATCGGAGCATCAAGGATTATTTGTATGGACAATATGAACCTCAATAAACATATCTCCGGTCAGTTCAATGCCGAGCTCGAGAGCGTGCGCAATCAGGTGCTGGTGATGGGGGGCATGGTCGAGCAGCAGCTCACCGACGCCATCGCGGCGATCCACGACCAGGATCTGGAGGCTGCACGAAAAATCGTGGCCAACGATCACAAAGTCAACGCCATGGAGGTGGCGATCGACGAGGAGTGCACCCGCATCATCGCCAAGCGTCAGCCGACCGCCTCTGACCTGCGCCTGGTGATGGCCATCATCAAGACCATTACCGATCTGGAGCGTATTGGCGATGTGGCCGACAAGATCGCCCGCATGCTGACCGACAACGCCAACAAGCCGCAACCGCCGCTGGTGTCGCTGGAGAACATGGGCCGTCGCACCATCAAGATGCTGCACGATGTACTCGATGCCTTTGCCCGCATGGATCTGGATGCGGCGCTGGCGGTCTACAAGGAAGATGACAAAGTCGACCGGGAGTATGAGTCCATCATTCGCGAGCTGATGACCTACATGATGGAAGATCCCCGCACTATCCCTCAGGTGCTCAACGTGTTGTGGGCGGCACGGGCCATCGAGCGGGTCGGCGATCGCTGCCAGCACATCTGCGAGTACATCGTCTACTACGTCAAGGGTAAGGATGTACGCCACACCAAGACGGACGATTTGGGTACTCTGCTGGGCAAGAGTTAAGGGTGAAATGAATAAAAAGGCGCGTCAGGCGCCTTTTTTGTTGCATAACTGGTCGGAGTAAGATAACGCGCCCAATTGGCGGTTTTCTGATAGAATAGCCCCCCTGTGTGAGTCTCGGATGGACTCACGGTCCGGTCTCCCGGGCCCAGTTTGCCGTCTTGTGCTAAGGCGGGTGTCGCAATTAGGTTAATCATGAGTTTTGCCGATAGTTTGTTTTTCCTGATGCTGCTGGTTGGCGGCAGTGTGTTCTTCTCCCTCTCCGAGATCTCGCTCGCTGCGTCTCGCAAAATCAAATTGCAGGTGATGGCGGATGAAGGTAATCGTCAGGCCGCAAAGGTACTGGCCCTGCAGGCCCAGCCGGGCAACTTTTTTACCGTGGTACAGATAGGTCTCAACACCGTTGCCATCTTGGGCGGTATCCTCGGTGAGTCTGCCCTTAACCCCGCCATCAAGGAGATTGTCTCCGAGTTTTATCAGGGGCCCTGGCTTGGCGAGATCAGCTCCACCGCCTCTTTTGTGTTCGTCACCGCCATGTTTATCCTGCTGGCGGACCTGATGCCCAAGCGTCTTGCCATGATCATGCCCGAGCAGATTGCGGTGGTGGTGGTGCGCCCCATGCTCTTTTTCGTTACCTTGTTGTTGCCGCTGGTGTGGCTCTTTAACGGCATGGCCAATACCCTGTTTCGCTTGTTGCGTATTTCTACCGAACGCAATGACGAGATCACCTCCGATGACATCTATGCAGTAATGGATGCGGGGGCGGAAGCGGGTGTGATCCAGCGTGAGGAGCACCAGCTTATCGAGAACGTGTTCGAGCTGCAGTCTCTTTGTGTCACCTCTGCCATGACGGCTCGGGAGAGCCTCATCTACTTCACCCTGCAAGAGGGGGAGGAGAGCATCAAGGCGAAGATCGCCGAGCACCCTCACAACAAGTTTCTGGTGTGCGACCACAACCTTGACAGCATCAAGGGCTTTGTCGATGCCAAAGAGTTGCTGATCCAGGTTATCAGCGGCCAGAGCATCGATCTCAACAGTGGTTCACTGGTGCAAAATGTCATCATCATCCCCGATACCCTCAATCTTTACGAGGCGATGGAGTACTTCAAGAACCACAGAGGCGACTTTGCGGTGGTGATGAACGAGTATGCGCTGGTGGTGGGTATCGTCACCATGAACGACCTGATGAGTACCGTCATGGGCGAGTGGGCCACCCATGTGGTGGAAGAGCAGATCGTCCAGCGGGACGAGAACTCCTGGCTGGTAGACGGGGTCACCCCCATCTCTGACGTGATGCGCGCCTTTGATATCGAAGCGTTCCCCGAGAACCAGAACTACGAGACCATCGCCGGCTTTATCATGTATATGCTGCGCAAGATCCCCAAACGAACCGACTCGGTAAAATACGCCGGTTACAAGTTCGAAGTGGTTGATATCGACAGCTATAAGATTGACCAGTTGCTGGTCACCCGGGTAGAGCCTGCGAGCAACGAGAAGCCCGCTCAGGAACCGTAAAAGGAGCTAGTTAGCAATCATGACGATGAAGACTCATTCCCGTGCGCTGGCCTGTGTCGCGCTCGCCCTGGCACTGGGTGCCTGTAGTCAGAGCGCGCCGCGCAAGCCAGTGACGCCGCCCCAACCAGCCGCCCCCAAACCTGCCGTAGTCGTCGCGCAGCCTGATCCCGATGCGGTGGTACAAAGTGCCGTGGCAGAGCCCAGCCCGGTCTTTGACGAGCAGTACCACGGCCCGGATCAAGGGTCGCTGGAGTCGGTGACCGCCCTGTTTGCCCGTGGCTACATCGAGTCGGCCATGCGTGAAACCATGCTGGCGGCAGTGCACAACGACTATCCGCTGCTTGGCATGCGGGATGTACGATTGACGGATCCTGTCTCCAAATTTCTTACCTCAGAACATGCTGCCATGACGGCCCATGATTACCTCTATGCCGGGGTGCAACGCCGCCTTGGCCGTCCACTCAGTCCTGCCCAGTGGGCGCAGATCTGGAAGGGGTACCCCCAGCAGGGGCGGGTTTCCGACTGGGTCAAGCAGACCAAGCGTGTACTGGCAGGTCGTTGAATCGCCGGTTAATTCACATTGCCATGAGGCCACCTTCGGGTGGCCTCATGCATTTCTGCCCTTCCATGCTGATTTCTATTGATACCGATTGCTGTCAGTGGCGCTTTGCTCTATCTTGTTTTGGCCGTCTAAACATCTGGGTGTTTGGGTGGCTTTTGTTGGGGGTTACTTCACCAGAGTGAAGCCTGACGGTTTACTGCGGTGCAGCACGCAGCCGCAGTGCAATACAACACAGATAAACACGCAAATAGACAAAGAGACACGACAGATGGAAACCAGGGAATTGTGGGTGCTGGATGGGGGCATGGGGCGCGAATTGGCACGCCGTGGGGCGCCGTTTCGTCAGCCGGAGTGGTCGGCGCTGGCTCTAATGGCGGCGCCCGAGACGGTACGCGAGGTACACCAGGCCTATGTGGCGAGCGGCGCCCGGGTGATCACCACCAACAGCTATGCGCTGGTGCCGTTTCATATCGGCGATGAGCGTTTCTTTGCCGAGGGGGAGGGGTTGGCAGCGCTGGCCGGACAGCTGGCCCGCGAAGTGGCTGACGAGCAGCAGGGCGCCGTGCAGGTGGCGGGTTCTCTGCCGCCGCTGTTTGGTTCCTACCGTGCCGACCTGTTCAAGGCGGACAGGGTGAGCGAGCTGGCCACGCCGCTTATCCGAGCGCTATCCCCTCATGTGGATCTCTGGTTGGCGGAGACCATGAGCTTGATTGCCGAACCACTGGCCCTGAAAGCGCTGCTGCCTGATGACGGCAAGCCGTTCTGGGTCTCCTTCACCCTTGAAGATGAGGCGCCGGGCAACGAGCCGCGACTGCGCTCCGGCGAGCGGGTGGCCGATGCGGTTAGCGCGCTGGTGGCGGCCGGGGTCGATGCCATCCTGTTCAACTGCTGTCAACCTGAGGTGATTGAGGGGGCGCTCAAAGTGGCCGGTGACGCTTTGCAAGAGCAGGGCCGCCCCGATATTCGCCTCGGAGCCTATGCCAACGCCTTCCCGCCCCAGCCCAAGGAGGCCACCGCCAACGATGGGCTGGACGAGATCCGTGCCGATCTGGGGCCGCTGGATTACCTCGGCTGGGCCGAGCGTTGGCGCGCGGCCGGGGCTAATTTGATCGGCGGTTGCTGCGGTATCGGTCCCGAGCATATTCAGGCGCTGGCCAGCCGGCTACGTTAAGGAGCACCCATGAAAGAGAACAAGATTGGGCTCTGGTCTCTCACCGCGCTGGTGTTCAGCTCCATGGTAGGGGCCGGCATCTTCAGCCTGCCCCAGAACATGGCCGAGGTGGCGGGGGCGCGCGCTGTGCTGATCGGCTGGGGCGTGACCGGGGTAGGCATCCTGGCGCTGGCCATGAGTTTTCTCTACCTGTCGCGGCTCAGGCCCGATCTCGACGGCGGCATCTACAGCTACGCCCGCGCCGGTTTTGGCGAGCTGGTGGGTTTCTTCTCCGCTTGGGGCTATTGGCTCTGCGCCACTATTGGCGTGGTGGGCTATCTGGTGATCGCTTTTGCGGCGCTGGGCAGCTTTGTCGATACCCCGGAACAGATCTGGTTTGGCGAGGGCAACACTTTGGCGGCCTTCATCGGCGAGTCCTGCATCCTCTGGGCGGTGCACCTGCTGGTGGCCCGCGGCGTGCAGCAGGCGGCGCTGTTCAATCTGGTGGCGACCCTGGCCAAGAGCCTGCCGCTGTTGCTGTTTATCCTGTTCGCCTGCTACTGGTTTGACCCTGTTACTTTCGCGGCGGATCAGCAGGGTAGCAGCCTGGCGGTGCCGGTTTCCGAGCAGGTGCGTAACACCATGCTCATCACCCTCTGGGTCTTTACCGGTATCGAGGGGGCGGCGGTGTTGTCGGCCCGCGCCAGAAACCGGCGGGATGTGGGCACCGCCACCGTGCTCGGCGTGGTGCTGGCGCTGCTGCTCTATGTGCTTATCTCGGTGCTGGCGCTGGGGATCTTGAGTCGGCCCGAGCTGGCAGCCCTGCCCAACCCCTCTATGGCAGGGCTGATGGCCCAGATGACCGGATCCTGGGGCAAGCTGCTCATCAGCGCCGGCCTTATCGTCTCTGTGCTCGCCTCGTATGTTAGCTGGACCCTCTTCTCGGCGGAGGTGCCGTTCAGCGCGGCTCGACACGGTGCGTTTCCCGCCATCTTCCGGCGCCAGAACCACAACGGTACCCCCATCGCCTCGCTCTGGCTCACCAGCCTGACGGTACAGATTTGCCTGCTACTGGTGTGGCTGCTCGGCAAGGGCTACACCAACCTGCTGCTTATCTCGACCTCGATGATCCTGGTGCCCTACCTGCTGATCGGGCTGTTTCTGCTCAAGCTTTCGTTCAGCCAGAAGGGTGGAAGCGGGCAGGGCCTGAGCCTGATGCGGGCGGTGGCACTGGTGGCGAGCGGTTACGGCTTCTGGCTGCTTTATGCTGCCGGGGTGGAGTACCTGCTGCTCTCCTTGCTGCTCTACGGGCCGGGTTTGTTGCTGTTTCTCTACAGTCGCCGTCAGCTGGGAGCGGATCTGCGCCTGAGCGGCCGCGAGCGATGGCTGGCTGGTGTGACCTTGCTGAGCCTGATCCCCGCCGTCTGGTCGTTCACCCATCTCTGATATCGAAGATATGACTGACCCTAAAAGAGAGCGCCACTGTGGCGCTCTCTTGTTATCAGGGACTGGTTATCAGGGGATTGCTATCCGGGAGTTGCTATTCGGAGCGAAGGCTCAGTGGCTGGCAGGCCCGGCCGGTTTGCCAAACAGCACTGCGAGTTTTTGGCGCCAGGGTAGGCCACGGGCGTCGCGCAGCATGTCGCGCCACTCGTGGAAGGTGAGGGTGAGGGGGTTAAAGCTGTGGATCGGCTTGGTGATGCCAAAGCGACATGGCTCGGCCGGGTCCTCCTCGACAAAGGTGCCAAACAGCCTATCCCAGATGATTAGCACCCCGGCAAAGTTGCGGTCTATGTACTTGGCGTTGCTGGCGTGGTGCACCCTGTGGTGGGAGGGGGTGTTGAAAATCCACTCCAGCCAGCCGAGCTTGCCTACCACCTGGGTGTGGACGAAGAATTGGAAGCCCAGGCTCAGCAGCACGGTGGCGACCACCGCCTCGGGCGGGAAGCCGATGACAATCATCGGGATCCAGAACAGCCACATGCCGGAGATCGGATACATCAGGCTCTGGCGAAAGGCGGTAGAGAGGTTGAGCCGCTCCGAGCTGTGATGCACCACGTGGGAGGCCCAGAGCCAGCGCACATGGTGGCTCGCGAAGTGGAACAGCCAGTAGCAGAGATCTTGCAACAGAAAGAGCAGCAAGAGGCTCCAGACGTTCAGCTCGATATCGAACAGTCGCCAGCCCCAGAGAGTGTCATACAGATAAGCAATGGCGATGGCCGCCAGCGCATCGCCCCCTTGGTGCATCAGGGCCAGGGTGGCGTTGGCGAACAGATCCCGCCACTGGTAGGTGGCGGTGGGAAAGGCCGCGCCATGTTTGCGCAGGTAGAGCATCTCCCAGCCGATAAAGGCCAGAAAAATCGGGGAGAGGTAGAGCAGAAGCAGTTGCACATCCATGTGCTGGTATCCAGTTGAGGGTTCTGTTTCCAGCATACGAAACGGTGATCGCTTTACGAACAATTTTCGGCGGCTTGCCCCTTGGCGAACAAGGGACCGGATCGGTTCGCACAGGGCAGCCAAGCTGTGAAGGTTCCACTATTTCGCCTATACCTATTGCAAGCGTGTTGCGCTGCCCCCCCCAAGCTCAAGGAATGTGCATATGAAGAACAGAGTACTTTTAGCTGGCTTGCTCTTGTCATTTTCCTGGCAAGTGGTCGCCAAACAACAGGTCGTTCTGGTCGGCGATGATGACTATCCTCCCTACAGTTACAAGGACCCGACAGGCAAGACCGCCGGTCTTTATAGTGACTTGTTGCTCAAAGTATCGGCAGCCATGCCCGACTTTGTTATCGAACTGCAAGCCGCTCCCTGGAAACGGGCATTGGATGATGCCGAGCAGGGGCGCGTTATGGGGGTGTATCCTCCTTACAAACGGGAGGCGCTGCGTCCCTGGATGCACTACTCGGATCCCTTGCTGGTAGAAACAGTGGTAGTGGTCTGCCGTAAAGAGGTGGCAGCCAACTACCAGGGGGCGAGTTGGCCTGACGGCTTTGCAGGCTTGAAATTTGGCAACAACGCCGGCTTTCAGACGCCGGGGGATCGGTTTTTTGCCATGGTCAAGGAGGGCAAAGTGACGCTGGACGAAGCAAAGACCACAGAGCAGAACTTGCAAAAGTTGGCTGGAGGAAGGATTGACTGCTATCCAAACGATCGCCGGGCGATATCCTCCGAGATTGCCCGGTTGAAGATGGATCCGGGTGATGTGGTTGAATCAGCCATCATAGGCCAGGAGATGGGATATATAGGGTTTACCTCGGTTCGCCAGGATTACGCCTACATGGATGACTTTATCAAGGCGTTCAATGAAACACTGACCAGACTCCGTGCGGCTGGAGAGATCCCCCCGCTGGAATAGTGCGGTTGCGAGCAGGCTCTGCCGTAGCGGGCAGCGCCTGCTTTCATCGGTCTGATATTTGAAAAACGTCTGTCGGGGTTGTTTATGCGTATCTTGTGTGGCTTGTTACTTGGATTCACCTTGATGGCTGATGCCAAGACCCGTGTCGAAATATTGGCCGACGCCAGTTATCCTCCTTACTCTTGGCAAGAGGGCGATGAGGTAAAAGGTATTTATGCCGATATTGTCCGGGCTGTGGTTGCCGGGATGGAGGAGTACGAGGTTGTCATCAAAGCCTTACCATGGCGGCGAGGGCTCAGCATGATAGAGAAGGGCCATGGGTTCGCCATCTTCCCACCATATTATAACCCTGATAGCCGACCATGGATGTGGCCCTACTCTCAGCCGATGCTGGAGGAGGCTGTGGTGGTGATGTGTGGCAGCAAGCTTGAATCAAATCATCCTGATGCCAGCTTTCCTGAGGACTATTATGGGCTTCGTTTTGGTATCAATGCAGGATTCGCTGTCGGTGGCGAAAAATTCTGGCAGTCGGTGAAAGATAAAAAAATCGATGTTGAAGAGGTAAAAAGCAATCGGGAAAATCTGCTCAAAATATTGCGGGGGAGAGTGGATTGCACCATTAATGATCGGCTCTCGCTGTTTTATGAACAGCTCAATATGATGAAGAGTAATGAACTGGCATTGATGGATATGTCGTTGCTCAAACAGGGCCCAGTACTGGGCCGTGAACAAGGCTTCCTCGGTTACAGCAGAGACGGTAAGTTTCCTTTTAAAGAAGATTTCATCATGAAATTTGATAAAGGACTTTATCAGCTGAAAAAACAAGATGGCGTCACACAAATTGTGGAAAATTATTTGGGAAAGTCCCCCCGCTGAACCCCTAACCGCGGAAGCGGCTTCAGCGGCAAGATTACCTTGACTCACCAAGTCCGCAAGCAGCAAGAGTAGCTGTGTGCCCCTCCTGTCATATCGGTGTTTGAGCCGCTTACCGCCACGGCGGCTTGCTCAAGAGCGGGCACAGGCGATGGGAAGGAGAGGGCAAAAATCGGCCTGTTTATCATCCACTAGTCGTTCGCCATTTGCCATAAAGAGCCGCCGAGCTGCCACTTCCCCCTCGGCTCTCCGGATGCTGCTGTTTGCCAGGGGATGCACCTCACAGCCAACGCATTTTTCTAGATGGGTTGCCTTGATAGCCTCTTTCGTGACCCTTGCCATAGCCCTGTTCGCCAGTGAGAGACCTGTTTTTATGGTGAAAACAGTCAAGTCCCTCTGGGTCTTGGCAAACGGTTCTCATATACTCAGACACCCTCTCTGCATGGTTCTGATATGGACGTCTCGCTGCTGCTGAAACTGGATGTGTTTACTCTGATGGTGATGGCGGTCGGTGGCTATGGCCTCGGCTTTATCACCCTTTCGATCATATGGCTGACCCACAAGGAGATCCCCAGTGTGGGTTTGTGGTGGTGGTCCAGTCTTTGTGCGCTGGTGGCCCAGTCACTGTTCTTTTGGCAAGCTTTTATGCCCAATCTGGCGGGTATCTGGTTGGCCAACCTGCTCATCACCATCTGTGTAGCGCTAATGCCACTGGCACTGCAGCGCTTCTTTGGCCAGCCCCTCAACTGGCAGGCCATGGCGCTCTTTATGCTGATCTATCTGCTGCTGCTCAGTTGGAGCATCATGTTCAACAGCAGCATGGTGCCACGGGTCATTCTTGCCTGTGTGAGTTACATGCTGCTAGGTGCGGTTATCGTCTTCCTGGTATGGCGTCACGGTTATCCGGACTATCTGCCTGCCGTGGTGGTCTTTACTGTGGTCAATATTCTGCTCTATGGCTTCAATCTGTTGCGACTGAATTTTCTGCTGGAGGGGGATGCCAGGGTGTTGATGGATCAGAGTGGCGTCAATGTGCTGCCATTTCTCTCCATGTTGATGGGCAGTTACCTCTCCACCTTCGGGGTATTGCTGCTTTGCACCCAATACCGGGCACTGGCGCTACGTCAGCAAGCCAGTCAGGACCCGCTCACTGGTTTGCTCAATCGGCGTGGTTTTATGGCCTATTTATCGAAAAACCGGATCGGGTCTGGCGGGGCACTGGCCGTGCTCGACATCGATGACTTCAAGCTGATCAATGACCGCCTTGGCCATGAGGCGGGGGACCGGGTGCTGGCGGCAGTGGGCGCTTACCTGAAGGAGCAGCACGATATTGTAAGTAGTCGCTTCGGCGGTGAGGAGTTTGTACTGCTGCTCCCTGCTCGGGGGGAGGCGGCCACTGTGCGGTGCGAGCAGATCTTGCGTGAGCTGGCCTGTGTGGCAACCGGCGAGATGGCTATCACCGCCAGCATCGGACTTGCCCATTGGCAGGGGCTCTGGCATTTTGACCGGTTGTTTGGTCAGGCTGACAATGCGCTCTATCGAGCCAAGCGGCAGGGCAAGAATCGGGTCTGTGAGGCCGCTTGAGCTCGCAGGGTCACATCGTGCAATCGCTTGGCCCGATTTCGGCGCAGCAGACGGCCATCAGGGGGCGGTGAGAGGCGTGCGCGGTGCCTGCGCCTTGAGGAAGGGGAGCAGCAGCAGGGCCGAGACGCCTGCCGCCACCGAGATCACCACGAAAAAGCCGTTCCAGTGCCAGATCTCCATCACCTTGGCCAGCGGATAGCCTGACAGCGCCGCCCCCATATAGGCAAACAGCCCGACAAAGCCGGTGGCCGCTCCCGCCGTGTTTTTGTGGGAGCACTCCGCCGCCGCCATGCCGATCAGCATCTGGGGGCCAAACACGAAAAAGCCGATGGTAAAGAAGCAGGCCGCCTGCATCACATAGCTGAAGAAGGGCATCAGCCAGAGTGACCCCACCGCCAGCAGGATCCCCACCGCAAAGATGAGGTTCATCGGACCCCGGTTGCCGTTAAACAGCTTGTCCGATCCCCAGCCCGCCACCAGGGCGCCGATAAAGCCCCCCACCTCGAACATGGAGATGGCCGAGTTGGCGCTCATCAGATTGAAGCCGCGCTGCTCGGTCATGTAGAGGTTGCCCCAGTCGTTGATGGCGGTACGCACCACATAGACCAGCACGTAGCAGCAGGCCAGCAGCCAGATATAGGGGTTGCCCAGCACATATTTGCGCAGGATCTGGCGGTGGGAGAGCCCCGCATCCTGTGTCTGCTGGGCCTGCTCCATAGCGTCCTTGCGCCATTCGCCCACCGACGGCAATCCCATGGCGGCCGGGGTATCCCGCAGTCGCCAGCAGAGGAACAACCCCGCAAGGATGGCGATAAGGCCGGGCACTATCATGCCGTAGCGCCAGCCATGTTGCAGGGCGATGGTGCTGACGATGAGGGGGATAAGCGCCCCGCCGACGTTATGGGCGGTGTTCCAGGCCGACCACCAGACCCCGCGCTCGGTACGCGAATACCAGCTGGTGAGCAGCTTGGAGCAGGGGGGCCAGCCCCACCCCTGAAAGAAGGCGTTGGCGACCCAGAGGGCGGCAAACATCCAGAGGGCCGACGAGAGGCCGAACAGGATATTGATGACCCCGGTGGCCATCAGCCCTAGCCCCATGAAGTAGCGCGGGTTGGCGCGGTCACTGATGATGCCGGAGAAGAACTTGGAGCAGCCGTAGGTGATGTAAAACAGGGTCCAGAGCATGCCGATATCGGACTTGTCCAGCATGCCGCTTGCCAGCATGTCCGGCATGGCGAAGTTGAAGCTCTTGCGGGTGAAGTAGAAGACCGCGTAGCCCAGATACATGGTGAGCAGAAGGTGCAGCCGCCAGTGGCGATAGGTGGCATCGATCTCGCCCTGATCCCGTATCAGCGGCCGGGGTGGCGCGCTTTTCATAAAGCTCAGCACAGGCTGGCCCTCTGCTGGTGATTAGTCATGGCTCTCTTCCCGTCTGCGGTTGGGCAGGGTGACGGTGAGTTGGGTGCCGTGGATGCAGGAGAGTTGCAAAGTGCCGCCGAGGGCCTGTACCCGCTCGCGAATGCCGAGCAGGCCATAGCCTTGCTGTGGGCGGCTCTGTGGCAGGCCGCGGCCATCATCTTCCAGCACCAGTTGCAACTGTTCGCCACTGGCTTGGGCACGAATGGTGACCGAGTGGGCACTGGCATGTTTGACCACATTGTTGAGCCCCTCCTGACAGACCCGAAACAGGGTGACCCGCTGGGCATCGGAGAGATCGTCATCTGCCAGCTGCCACGCCAGCCGGGTAACGATGCCATGGCGTTCCAGCTCAAGTTCTCGCAACAGAGCACGCACCGCCTGCTCCAGGGTCATGTCATCAAGCTGGCGAGGTCGCAGGCGACCGAGCAGACCGCGCACAGCATCGTAGATCCCAAGCGACAGGGTATCGATGAGGGCACTGCTCTGGCCTACCCCCGCATTGTCGGGGGCAAGACGGCGCACTATGCCAGCCTGGGTGCGAATGGCGGTGATGGTCTGGCCGATATCATCGTGCAGCTCGCGCGCCACCTCCTTGCGGATGCTCTCCTCGGTCTCCAGCAGCCGCTCGGTGAGCTGGCGATTATGGGCGAGCTGGCGGGTCAGCGCCTGATTGAGTTCCCGTTGGCGCTGGATCCCGGCGCCGAGCAGCAGGCCGGTGAGGCTCTGGGCCAGCAGGGAGAGCAGCAGATCGACAGGGTGATCGTGCCAGGCCTGACTGGCCAGCAGGGCGATGGTGTTCATCAGGGTAGCGAGCAGTGCGCCTTGCCAGCCGTAGCGCCACGCCATGGCGATGATGGGGATGGCGAGACAAAACGGGGTAAAGCGCACCAGCGAGTTGGGCAACCCCAGTTGCAGCCAGAGGCTTAACACGAACAACAGTAGATACCAGACCAGATGGCGAACGCGCCAGTCAACCGGTTGATCCACCAGCGCAGGCCCCAGCGGCACCCAAGTAGCGCGGTTAAGATAGTGCCAGATCAGCATACAGGTGGAGGTCAACGTCAGCCCACCGGTCAAGCTGAGCAGCAGGGCCGAGAGGCCATCTTCCCCTGCCAGATGCCAGAGCAGGGCTTGCAGCAACGCCGCTGCCGTGACGGTGGCGAGCAGCAGCAACAGTTGCTGCCAGTCGTTGCGCACCTGCTGGCGACGGGCAATCAGTAGCGGTAGCAGGGTGAGCAGACTGCCCGCGACCAGCCAGGGCCAGTGAGGCAGTCCCACCTCCTGATTGAGCCAGTAGAGCAGCAGCCCTTCGCACAATAATAGCGGCGGCCAGTAGTGGCCGGGACTTTGCAGCAACAACCCGAGGCGCAGGCCAAAGGGGAACAGCAGCACCGCCAGCGCCGGTCCGCCCGCCAGATGCAGGCTGATGCTCCAGAGGCAAAACCAGCCGGCGGCAAAGATGAAGCTGGCCGCCAGTGCGATGGCGACATAGCTGGCAAAACGGGCGATCACCAGCTATCCAGCATCCGGTGGGCCAGCTCGACGTTGTTGCTGACCTTGAGCTTGTCCATCAGGTTGGCGCGGTGGACATGAACCGTCTTGGGAGAGAGACCAAGCTGCTCGGCGATGGCCTTCACCTCCAGCCCCTGTGCCAGCAACTGGGCAATCTCCCGCTCCCGATTGGTGAGGGGATCCCGGCTACTGCTGGCCAGTTTCTGGGCGATGTCCGGTGTCAGATAGCAGCCCCCCTGGGCGGCGGTGCGCACCGCAGCGATCAGCTCGTCCGGACTGCAGCGCTTGGAGAGAAAACCCTTGGCGCCGGTTTGCAGCGCCTGCTCGATGAGGGCCGGGCTGTCGTGGACCGATAGCATTACCACCGCCAGGCCAGAGGGGAGCAGCTTGAGCAGATCCAGCCCCGACTGGTCGGGCATCGAGATATCGCAGACGCAGACCCGTGCCCCGCTGCCGGGCAGACCGGCAAGGGCGTCGCTGGCGGAGCCGAATTCGGCGACCACCTGCAGATCGGGCTCCAGATTGAGCAGTTGGGCAAAACCGGATCGGACGATCTGGTGATCGTCGATAAGGGCAATTTTTATCATGATGTCAGCCTGAAATTCGGTGCGTCATGACCATGACGCGGCCAACAAGATACCTGCCAGCTCGTTCAGGCTCAAGGGAAAGCAGGGGCGTGGTGCGGTAAAGCTTGATCGGGATCAGCTGGCTGGGCTGGTCAACCTGTGGTTGCCAGCCCGGGACTATCAGCGGTGCAGTTCGCCAGCCCGCTCCGGCTGATAGACCACTTCCAGAATTTCGACCTCGATGTGACGGCCTGCGGGCCCCGGCCAGGCGATGCTGTCGCCCACTTTCAGACCGAGCAGGGCGCTACCCACCGGCGCCAGTACCGAGATGTTGCTCTCGTCACCCTTGGCATCGCGCGGGTAGACCAGGGTGAGGCAGAACTCGTTGCCGCTGCTTGGCATCTTGAAGCGCACCTTGCTGTTCATGGTGACCACGTCCGGCGGCATGTCGGCCGGTTCACGGATCTCGGCGCGGTCCAGCTCCTCTTGCAGGGCCAGATGCTGCGGGTGGTTGCCGAGCAGTTGTTCGATACGGTCCAGATCAAGGCTGGAGATAACCAGATGAGGTTGTTTCATAAGATATTCCTTATCAATAGCGGAGAGGGCCATACCGGCGGGTGCAGGTTGGCCATCACACAAAGTGTTACAAAAATGGATTCAACAGGTTCAATCGATTGAAAATGCCATGCCCCCAAGCGACTCGCGGCCGAAGGAGCGAGGCGGGGGCTCAGCAGGGTGTGAGCAAATGCGAGGAAATAGCGAGTATTTTCATGGGGCTACCATAACCATTCTGGCCTGCCTTGGCAACCGCGATTGAGTGACTACTCAGGAGCCTGATAGTTGTACTGACGGATGATCCGCGTGAGCGTGCCATCACGGCGCATCTCGTTGATGGTCGCTTGCCAGCGCTGCGCCTCCTTGAGGGGAAAATCCTTGTGAGCGGCAATAAATAACTGGGTACGCATAAGGATTTCGCCGGGTACCAACTTTGCCGTAGAGGATCCCTCTTGCTGTTGGTGATAGAGGATTGCGTTCCAGGCGGCGACCCAGGCATCGATGCGGCCCCGCTTGAGCTTGCTGGCGTTCAGCCGCTCATCCGCCACAGTCTGCCCTGTGAGTCCCGTCCGTTGTTTGAGCAGATGCTGGCCGAAGGAGTGGCGCAGTACGCCCACATCCAGCGGCTTTAAGTCGCTGCTTTGCAATGGGGTCGGATAAAAGCGGCGATCGCTGACAATCAAAAACTGCTCGTCCAGGATCGGAGCTATCCACTGGTAGAGGTGCTCCCGTTGGCTGCTCCGGACGGGGGGGGCCAGCAGCACATCTTTGCGGTGAACTGTCTGGGCCAGTGCCCGAGGCAGTGGCATCAACTCGATTGTCAGTGGTTCATCCAATCTGCGGGCAACCTCCTTGATGATCTCGATAGTGACACCACCTGGATCGCCATCTTTGGTCCGCATGACATAGGGGGGGATCTCAGCTGCCACCAGCACAATAGCCTGGGCGCCGGTATTCACCAGCATGAGCAGCAAGGTAAGCAAAGGCAGGCAGAGAGCGCGCATCAGGGTCGTTGAGCCAAGGTTGGATGCCCAGAGTGTACCATTCCTGCCTGCATTGTCGCGTTACCTACAGAAGGGTTGGGAGCTCAGTCGAAGAAATCGCGTATATCGCGCATGTCGTAATCCGCGAGTTGCTGCCAGGGGAGCTGAGCAGGCAGCTTGCGCAGGACCACCGCCATCCGGTAGCTGCGATAGCCGTCAAGACTGGCCGACTCGACTACCAGCGGGATCTGCCACTGACTGGACCAGAGGATACGGGTACGTAGCAGACCTTCCCGTTGTTCATACCAGCGGGCCTGCTCGGGGGCGGCCTCATCCAGCGGGGTCATCCCCTCGATCAGGGCCGGGTTGACGAGATGGCGGATCCGCGCCCAGTCGGCTTTGAAGGCCACCTGACCATACTCTTCTACCGGTACCTCAACCAGCTGGTTGTGCCAGCTGTCGGCATAACGCAGTTGCAACTCACCCTCATCACTGCGGCTGACCCAGCGGGCTGCCATCTGGTGGCTAAAGTGTTTGTGACCGGGCTGGGCATCATGCGTGGTGTGATAGGCCCGGGCGAGGGGCAGGGGAATGAGCCGTTGACTCCATATCTGATTGCCCACGCGCAGCCATTTCTCTTGCCAGATGTGCTCTCTGGTGATGCCGTCACTGCCGGTGTGCCGGTCGTGATAGCTGATCCGGGCAGCGAGATCCGGGGGCGCGTTGTCGGCATAAAGGGGGAGGGAGGTCAGGGAGCAAAGTAACCATATAAATAGAGATGATCGCATCATGTATTGTCGCTCGAAAGGGCTAGGCCCGGGTGCGATGAGAAGCCCCGGGCCCCTGCTGCTTACAGGCCGAGCGCCTCCCGCAGTTTGCCAAATACCTTGGTGTTATCCAGCGTGCCTTTGAAGCGGTTGCTGCCGGCGCCATCGGCAAACAGCATCACATCGCCGCCGCCATGGGTCTCGGAGCCGAGCTTGACCCCCGTCTCCTGCAGATAACCATCGGCCATCACCTCCTCGCTGGTGAGGGTCGGGCGCACGTCCGGGCGGTTGGGGCCATTGCCGAATACCAGGGTGGTGAAGGGTTTACCATCCACATCGTTCTGGGTCGAGCCGTCGCTGTTTTTGACCAGATCCAGCACAGGGTTTCCTTTGGCGGCGTAGCCGTTGATGGTCATGGTGTGGTCATGGTCAGCGGTCACCACGATCAGAGTGTTACCGAGATCAACTTTGCCGAGCGCCGTTTTGACCGCTTCATCCAGTGCCACCGCATCGGTGAGCGCGCGTTTGGCATTGGTGCCATGCAGGGCGTGATCGATCCGTCCCCCCTCGACCATCAGGAAGTAACCCTGGCTGTTCTGGCTCAGCAGATCGATCGCCTTGGCGGTCATGTCGGCGAGGGATGGTTGGGTGCTGGCCTCCCCTTTGGCGACGCGATCCAACTCGTAGTCGAGGTGGGATCTGCTGCTGAACAGCCCGAGCAGCTTGCCGTTGGTGACGCTGGCCAGCTCGTCCTTGCCGGTGACATAGCGATAGCCCTGCGTCTGCAGTTCTGCGGTGAGATCCCGGCCATCGGCACGGCCTCTTTTATTGCTGGTACTGTACGGGGTCCAGTGGTTGGCTCCACCGCCCATCAGCACATCGACCCCATCCCCCAGCGCCTGGTTATAGCCAGCGCCCCCCGGCACTGCTTGTGCGGCGATGTCATAAGCGGCATCCCGATGGCAGATGTGGGCGTAGGTGGCCGCCGGGGTAGCATGGGTCAGCTCGGTGGTGGTGACGGCCCCGACCGATTTGCCCGCTGCCTTGGCCAGCTCCAGGATGGTGGGCACCGGCTTGCCGTTGTCGCTGCTGCAATTGTTGATGGTTTTGTTGCCGTTGGCGTCTTTGCCCGGGGCCACCGCCCTGGTATCGCTGCTCATGGCGATCACTTCGTTGTTCATCTTGACCCCGGTGGTATAGGCCGCCATTGAGGGGGCCGAGTCGGTGGTCTGGGCATCGTTGGAGAAGGTCTTGATGCGGGCACTGCGCGCCAGCTTCATCATCTCCAGATCCCCCTCCTCCCCCACCTTGAACAGGCGGGCTGCGGTGAGTACGGAAGGCCCCATACCGTCACCGATAAAAAGAATGACGTTTTTGGCATCACCGGCCTGTGCCTGGGAGGTTGCGCCCAGCGCACTGAACAGGGCGGCGCAGACCAGCGTGTGCTTGATGGATGTGTTCATCTGTTTGCTCATAAAAGTGCTCCTTACAGCTTGGCTACAGCCTTGATCTTGCTAAACACGGCGGTGTTATCGAGTGAGCCATGGAAGCTGTCAGCTCCCTTGCCGATGGCACCGAGGAAGACATCGGTACCGCCGTGGGTCTCGTTACCGATCTCGCCTACCTTGACCACTACCTCCTGGTGATAGTCGTCGGCAGAGACGGTGGCGTCATCCAGTGGGGCAACGCTGCTGCGTGGGCCATCCACCCGGTTGTAGCCGTTGCCAAAACCGATAATGGTGTAGGGCATGCCCTCGCTATCCTTGCTTGGCTCGTTAGTCTCGTAGTTTTTCACCAGCCCGAGCACGCCCGGATTATCGGCGGTGGTCTTGCCAGTGCGCTTGGCGTAGCCGTTGAGCACGAGCGTGTGGTCGTGGTCGGCGGTGACTACGATCAGGGTGTTTTGCAGCTCGGGGTCGCTCTTTTTCACCTCGTCGATGGCGGCCTTGATGGCGTTGTCGAAGGCGAGGGTATCTTGCAGTGCCCGCTTGGCATTGGTGTCGTGCAGGGCGTGGTCGATGCGGCCCCCTTCCACCATCAGGAAGTAACCCTTCTCCTTACCCTTGAGCTGCTTGATGGCGGCCAAGGTCATCTGGGCCAGTGACGGCTCGCTGGCGGGGCGGTCCAGCTCATATTTCATGTGGCTCGAACCAAACAGACCCAGCAGCGGCTTGCCCGCATCGGCCTGGTTCAGCTCATCGAGGTTGCTGGCAAACTGGTAGCCCTTGGCCTGCATTTCGCTGATGAGGTTGCGGCCATCCTCCCGCTTGCCCTTGTCAGCTTTGGGCAGGAAGACGTTACTGCCACCACCAAGCACCACATCCAGCCCCTCCTTGAGGGCGCTGTTGTAGCCTTTGCCGCCCGGTACCAGCTGGGCGGCGATCTCTGCTTCCAGATCCCGATTACAGATATGGGCATAGGTGGCCGCCGGGGTGGCGTGGGTGACCCGGGTGGTGGTGACGATCCCTGTGCCGCGACCATCGGCCTTGGCCAGCTCCAGCAGGGTAGTTACCGGTTTGCCGGCGCTCTTGCTGCAGTCGCTCTCATAGGTAGCGTCGCTGTCCATGCTGATGACGCCGTTGTTGCTCTTGACCCCGGTCATGTAGGCCGCCATGGAGGGGGCCGAGTCAGTGACCTGGGCATTGTGGGAGAAGGTTTTGATAAAGGCCGTCTCCGGCAGGGTATCTATGGTGAGATCTCCCTCTTCACCGACCCCGTAGATGCGGGCCGCCGTCAGGGTGTTGAGACCCATGCCGTCACCGAGGAAGAAGATGACGTTGGTGGGTTGGGTTGCTGGCTTGGTCGCCACCGTGTCACTGTCTGAATTGCAGCCGGCAGCCAGGGCGGCGCCGATCATCACTGCAACTCCTGCCATTTTTCTCATTGGTTTGCTCCTTGTAAAACCTGAGCGCAGCCTAGAGGTAATAGATGACACTTTTGCTGAATCTCTGTGACGCTTGTATGACGTGACGAAGTAAATGTTACTTTATATCAATATCTTATCTATTGACTGGGGTGACGACACGCCACCTTGGCGGGCGGTTTTCTCTGTCCGGTGGGTTTGCTGATTTATAGGGCTGGTGGCTAGAATGACCTGTCAAAATGGGCACGCAGCAGGTAAAATGCGCCCCCTTCGTTCGATGCCCGCGGCAGAGCGCCTGTTGTTTTATGGGCGTGCCAGCAGCCCCCACAGAGAGTAACGGATATGTCCATCAACTGGTTCCCCGGCCACATGCACAAGGCCCGCAAAGAGATTGCCGAGGTCATGCCCCAGGTCGATGTGATCATCGAGATGCTCGATGCCCGCATCCCCTTCTCCAGCGAAAACCCGCTGGTGCCCGAGCTGCGTGGTGATACCCCGGTGATCAAGGTGCTCAACAAGGCGGACCTGGCCGATCCGGCGATCACCGATCTGTGGGTGGCGCACATGGAAAAAGAGAAGGGGATCAAGGCACTGCCGCTTACCCAGCAAGAGCCTACGATGATCAAGCAACTGCTAACCCTCTGCCACGAGATGCTGCCGGAGCGCAATTTTGAGCTGCGCGGCGTGCGGGCCATGATCATGGGGATCCCCAACGTGGGCAAATCCACCCTGATCAATACCCTGGCCGGACGCATCATTGCCCGCACCGGTAACGAGGCGGGGGTGACCAAGTCCCAGCAGCGGATCAAGCTGGATAACAACGTCATCCTGACCGATACCCCGGGTTTCCTCTGGCCCAAGCTCAACCCGCCCTCCTGCGGTTATCGTCTGGCCGTGACTGCCGCCATCAAGGACACCGTGTTCGACTATGCCGATATCGCCATGTTCGCCGCTGACTACTTCATCAAGGCCTATCCGGAGCGGATCAAGGCGCGCTACCAGATTGACGAGTTGCCCGAGACCGAGATCGAGCTGCTGGAGATGATCGCCCGCCAGCGGGCGTTTATGCGCAAAGGGGGGCTGGCCGACCTGCACAAGGCGTCCGAGATCCTGATCAACGAATTCCGCTCAGGACAGCTGGGGCGCATCTCGCTGGAGACGCCGGAGATGGTGAGCGTCGAGATTGTCGAAGCGGCTGCCGAGGCCGAGCAAAAAGCCAAAGAAAAAGCCGAGCGGGAAGAGGAGCGTCAGGCCCGCGCCCGTCGCAAGTACGCCCGCAAGCGGCAGAAATAGTTACCTTCAGGCATCCCAAGCTTGCCTGACAACCAGCGAGCTTGTGTGACCGAGATGACGAAACCAGAAGAGGCGACCCCGGGGTCGCCTCTTCGGTTTTATCTGGTGAACTTTACGCCCGATCCTGATGGCGTCCCCGTGCTTCAAAGCCATGCCCTCAAAGCCATGCCATCAACCGAAGCGGTGGCGTGCCGTCGCAAACAGCGACATATGCAGCGGGATCAGCTGTTGCCAGTCGCGGCGATAGCCGCCACCGGGCACCGCTGCGATGGGGACTCCGTGCTGCAGTGCGTAGTCAAACACCATGGCATCGCGCAGGCGAACCCCTTCATCGCTCAGGGAGAGATAGCCAAGCTCGTCGGCATGATGCACATCGACGCCCGCCTGATAGAGGATGAGATCCGGCGAATAGAGCCGCAGTGCCAATGAAAGCGCCTGTTGCAGTGTGGTGAGATAAGCATCATCTGCCATGCCGCTTGGCAGCGGAAAGTCGAGGTGAGAAGTGGCTTTGTGGTGGGGGAAGTTGTGCTCCCCATGGAGGGAGAGGGTGATGATATCGCGCCGCCCATAGCACAGGGCCGCACTGCCATCCCCTTGATGCACATCGAGATCGACGATCAGCACCTGTTCACAACGCGATTCGTCGAGGCAAGCCTGGGCGGCAATCACCAGATCGTTGAACAGACAAAAGCCGCTGCCGTGATCCCGATGGGCATGATGATAGCCACCGGAGATCTGCAAGCCGCAGCCCTGCTCAAGGGCATGGCGGCTGGCGGCAATGGTTGCGCCCACCGAGCGCAGGGTGCGCTCTATCAGCATGGGTGACCAGGGAAAACCGATCTTGCGGATGGCGCGCTCTGCAAGCTGGCCGCTCAGGGCTGCCGCGACATAATCAGCATCGTGAATGCGACAGATCTCTTCACATGTTGCCGCCTGTGCCTCAGCAAGGGGATAACCCCGGGCCTGCAACAGCTCAAACAGCCCCTGATACTTGGCCAGCGGGAAGCGATGGCGTTCGGGCAGGGTCAGGGCGGAGTAGAGGGGGTGATAGAAAATCTGCAGCGACATCAGCGCATCACTCCATAAGGCCAGAGAGCAAATCGGCTATGAAAAAGGGGAGCCTGGCTCCCCTGGTCATACCCGAAGGTCGGGATGAGCGCTGCAGATTACTGCTGCTGGATCACCCAGATCTGGAAGGCTTTACGGGTTTCCGCATCGGCCTTGTTGTACCAGTTTTGCAGCTGGGTCAGGGCTTCCGGGTTGCTCTGGGCCTTGCTGGGGGCAACCTGAACCGGTGCGCTGGCGGCAGCCATTACGGCGGCGGAGGAGACAGCAACAGTTTTGGGCTGGTTAAAGGCTTTGCCCATATTGACCAGCTCTTGCTGATAGTCACGGGTCAGCTGGAAGCCCTCTACTTTCGGCATCACGAACTGTTCGCTGCTCACTTGCTGGCCGGTGACCTTGTCCTTCAGCGCCACTCTCTGATCTTTGACAAACTGCTTGGCTTCGGCTTCGTTACGGGGCTTTTTATAGTCCAGCACCAGCTGCTGATTGTCGGCGGCGGTAAAGTTGAGCACCAGCGGTTCGGCGGTGACCAGCTTGATGTCGTTACGGCTGGAGTAGTTGCCTTCAAAGGCGATGACCAACTGGTGTTTGCCAGCAGAGAGGGGGAAGGTGCTGGTTTTATCGAGCAGCTTGGGGTTAATGGATTGACCATCGATCAGCTGCACGACATAAGGGTTGGTCACTTCCAATTGGGCATTGGCCAGGGCGCTACCGGCCCACAACAGACCAGCCAGCGCCGGTACCAGAACAGTCAGTTTCATTTCATCTCCTTGAACAGTCAGGCGATTGCCCACTGAAAACAGGGGCTCATTTTTACAGGTTTGGCCTACAGCGGCAATGGCTCTTTCTGGCGGTCATAGCGCGGCTACTATCTGCATAAAAATCAATAAGGGGTGGTGTGATTACTCGATCCGTCGCGTAAAGGGTGGGAGTGCATCAAGTAGCCCCTTGCCATAACGCTTGGTGAGCAGCCGCCGGTCCAGAATGGTGACCCGCCCCCGATCGGCCTCTTTGCGGATAAGGCGGCCACAGGCTTGAATGAGTTTGCGAGAGGCTTCCGGCACCGTCAGCTGCAAGAACGGGTTGCCGCCACGTTGCTGGACCCACTCGGCTGTGGCCTCTTCCACCGGCGAGTTGGGCACTGCAAAGGGGAGCTTGGTGATCACCAGATTGGTCAGATAGTGGCCCGGCAGATCCAGCCCCTCCGAGAAGCTGCCGGTGCCAAACAGAATACTGGCCTGACCGCCATCGCATTTTTGCTTGTGCAGGGTGAGCAGGGCATTACGGGAAGCTTCCCCCTGTACCAGCAGTGACAGCCCCTTGGCGCGCAAGCCCGCCGCCACCTCATTCATCTGGCGATAGGAGGAGAAGAGCACCAGGCTTGCCTCCTTGCCCGCCAACATGCGCGGCAGCACGCTGACAAGTTCGCTAGTAAAGTCGGGCGAGTTGGGTTCGTGCGCCATCTTGGGCAGATAGAGTTCGGCTTTCTGATACTCAAAAGGGGAGCGCAGGCGCAGATAGCGGGTGCCATCGTGCTCTTTGAGCCCCACCTGATGGCGAAAATAACTAAAGGAGGAGAGGGCGGTGAGGGTCGCCGAGACCAGTACGGCCCCCAGACATTTCGACCAGAGCCACTCCTCCAGCAGATAACCCACCTCTATCGGTGAAGCATGCAGCCAGATATCGCCGTCATCGCTTTTGGCCATCCAGCGGGCGAGCGGTGTTTTGCCAGTCGGAATGTGGCGCCCCAGCATCTCCCACAGGGCGCAGAAGCTCTCCAGCCGCTGCAGATGAAAACCGCTTTCGGCCAGCAGGGGTTCTGCCTCCTTGCGGCGGATCTCGCCATCTTTCAGCGCTTCACCTATGGCCCCTTGCATCCGATCCAGCGCCCGCAGCGCCTTCTTGCTCGACTCTTTGAGATTCTCCGCCAGCATCGGCAGGGGATCCGGCAGTACTCCTTCGGCGAAGCGGTAGTGGGGTTCACCGTCAAACAGCCGATCGTTGGCGGCAAGCCACTGCTCGACTGCTTTGAGGTCCGGCTGGATCGAGGCCAGGGCATCCTGCAGTTTGAGCTGGGGGTCCAGCAGGCTCTCCTTATTAAGGGTGCGTGCCAGCTTGCCAGCACTCTGTACCAGCTTCTCCAGCCAGCGGCGCGAGCCTTTGACGCTGGCCGACGCCGCGCCGTGATCCCGGGCGATGGTGGGCAGATGATGGGCCTCATCCAGCACATAGATGCACTCATCGGGGGGCGGCAGAATGATGCCGCCTCCCATGGTGAGATCGGAGAGCAGCAGCGCATGGTTCACCACCAGCACATCGGCGCTCTCCATGTCGTTGCGGGCGCGATGAAAGGGACAGTGCTGGTGATGGCTCAGCGCCTTGTTGCAGGTGTGGCGGTCGGCGGCGATGCGATCCCAGCAAGTGTCGGGAATGGGCTCTGGCCAGTTGTCCCGATCCCCGTCCCATTTACCTTCGGTGTAGGCCTGCCACAGCGCCCGGTAGCGATCCTTGTCGCTGTCAGAGGGCTTGGATTTGCTCAGACTGCCCGTATTTTGCAGAAAAAAGTCGAGCTCGAAGTTGGCCAGCTCGGCGCCACTGGCTGCCTGCTCCAGCAGATGCTCGCAGCAGTAACGCTGACGCCCCTTGACCAGCATAAAGCGAAACGGCAGCTCGCTATGGCGGTGGTAAAAAGGGAGGTCTTTGTGGATCAGCTGCTCTTGCAGGGCCACGGTGGCGGTGGAGATCACCAGCTTCTTCTGGGTGAGCCGCGCCACCGGAATGGCGCCCTGCGCATAAGAGAGAGATTTGCCGATCCCTGTGCCCGCTTCGGCCACCAGGATCCGGCGCTGCTTGTCGTACTCGCCGGTCAGGGTTTTGGCTATCTCTGCCACCAGAAAGTTCTGCTCTTTGCGCGGCACAAAACCGGGCAAGCCATCGGCAATCTGGCGATAAGTTTGACGAATGGTGGCTTTAAGGCGAGTAGAGAGCATGAAGAGAGAGCCAAATTGGGGGTTAATGAGAGACAAGGATACCCGCAACCCCTTGCTAAGGTCGAGGCAGCAGCCATTATCACCGCAGTTTCTCGCTGTTTCGACCTGATTGGTGCTTTATCAGGTAATTGGCGTTGCTCGTATGTAAAACATGCTGTTTAAGGCTAAAACACCAGCGAAACAGAGTGAAAACGTTTTCTGTTGCAACCGGAGTGCCGGTGAGATCTGGCTCACATTTTTGCCTCCATGACTATGGTTTGCGTAAAAAGTTCCAAGTTTTTTCATTGCGGTTCAAAAAGTCCGGTGCTAGTCTCGCCGACATAGTGATGCAAAGAACATCGCTAACACAGGGAATAACAACAACTTAGTGTTTAATTACAGTAGGCATTGGAAACTATGAAAAAGACAATTCTGGCTATTGCTATTCCGGCTCTGTTTGCATCCGCCGCTAACGCAGCAGTGATCTATGACAAAGACGGTACCACTTTCGACGTATACGGCCGTGTACAGGCTAACTACTACGGTGAGCACGATGAAGTTGATGGTGAATTGCAAGGTCAAACCCGTCTGGGTTGGTCTGGCAAAGTTGCTCTGAACAACACCTGGTCTGCTTTTGCCAAGACCGAGTGGCAAGTTGCTGCTGAAAACTCCGGTTTCAAAACCAGCGATATCGACCCGCGTCATATCTACGTCGGTTTTGACGGTTCCCAGTACGGTAAAGTGCTGTTCGGCCAGACCGATACTGCTTACTACACCGGCCTGATTGAAAAGACCGATATCTTCAACGAGTGGGGTTCTGAAGGGAACGCTTACGGCGGTCGTCAAGAAGGTCAGGTTATTTACATGGGCAAATGGGGCGGCTTCTTTGCTAACGCCTCTTATCAGACCAACGATGACAAGGCTGAGTTGGAATTCGGTTCTGACAACAACGGTAAGCCTGTTGCTCTGGCCTCCAAGCTGGACAAAGGTTATGCCACCAGCATCGGTTATGACTTCGACTTCGGTCTGGGGCTGGCCGCTGGTTACGCCAAGAATGATTACAAATCCAATGCCGGTGTGAAGAGCGATAAAGAAGATTGGGCCCTGGCTGCTTCTTACTCCATCAACGGCTTCTATTTCGCAGGTCTGTATAACGAAAGTCAGGTCACTCGTGGCAATGAAGAAGTTGACTACAAAGGTTATGAGCTGGCAGCTACCTACAACGTTGATGCCTGGACTTTCTTGACCGGTTACAACTTCTCCAAAATCGACAGTGTGACCACTGGTTCTGCTGTTAAAGTCGGTGATCTGGCTGACTACACCTACCTGGGTGTTCAGTATGCCTTCACTTCCAAGCTGAAAGCTTATACCGAGTACAAGATCGTTGGTCTGAATGACAAAGACGACGAGTGGACTGTTGCTCTGCAGTACAACTTCTAATAAGTTGCATATGAGTAATACCCTGGCTTGAGTCTTTGACCGAGCTACGAATGGCCGAGATGAACTCTCGGCCATTTTTGTTTTTGGCTTTGGCACTGCACTGGGTTGTGATTGGACAGGAGGAAGGGGCTGTCGTCTCAATCTGGTTTGGTGAACGATGCAGGATATAACGCTGCTCGATAAGATCGCATGTGTTGGCTGTTGGCTGTTGGCTGTTGGCTGTTGGCTGTGCGATAGCTGGGATAGCCACAGGTGGTGGTTATCAAGCCATGGCCTGGAGAGCCGGCGCCAACCCGCTGGTATCACCATGGCTGTTGTGGCTGAACAGAGCAAGGCCACCAGACGGGGCGACTGACGCTGCGGTCGTATTGGCTGTCGATCTGTAGTGGCACCAGACCCATCGTCTACACTCGGTTACCCTGCAGCAAAATCGTCTTGAACCTAAGCCGTTGGCTCGGGAGCGGGCCTGACATCTTGCCAGCTGCACCTTGCTGGAGAGCGCCCACCCCGCTAATCCTCCCACTGATCCATTTGCGCTAAAGCTTGTCCCTCCTTGGCCGATACCCCTTGTGAGATCGTCTGGAGGGCAAGCAATTGAACGCTTGGGTGTTGGGGTTGGTCAGCATATCGGTGAGTATGCAGTTACAGGCTGGGGTAACCGAATTCGGTGCCGGTCTGGATCAATCCATCTGGCGTTTGACCTCCGATAGCCAGATTGAGTGCCGCCTTGAGCACCCTATTCCCAACTGGGGTACCGGGGCCTTTGTCAGCCGCGCCGGGCGCAAGATCAACCTCGACTTCGAGCTCAAGGGCAAGCGGCCACAGGCCCAGACCCAGACGGTAAGCCTTGGCATCATGCCACCCATGTGGCGCCCCGGTATCGCCGGGCGAGAAGTGAGCCAGCTGCGCTTCTATCAGCAGTTTGATGGGCTGGTGGATGGCCAGACCGCCTGGACCATGCTCGACGAGCTGGAAGGGGGGCGGATGCCGACCTTCCAGTATCGGGACTGGTATCGCCAGAACCGGGCTGTGCGGGTTTCTCTCTCCTCGGTTAACTTTCGGGTCAAATATCAGGCCTTTATCGACTGTCTGAGCGGGCTCTTGCCCTACAGCTTCAACGATATCGCCTTTAGCGTGCTCACCTATGACAAGAACAGCGATCAGCTCTCCATCCCCTCCAAACGGCGGTTGGCGATGATCAGCGAGTTCGTCAAGGCGGACAAGAGCATCGATGTGGTGGTGATCAATGCCTACAGCGATAGCTATGGTGGCCGCTGGCCGAACCAGAAGCTCTCCGAGCGGCGGGCTGATGCCATCAAGAAGGTGTTTGTCGATCTGGGGCTGGAGCCCGGCAAGATCTCGGTAGAGGGGCATGGCGAGCGGCGGCATGTTACCTCCAATGAAACGGAACAGGGGCGCGGCAAGAACCGGCGGGTGGTGATCAGCATGGGGCGCAACGGCGAGATATAGCCAGAAAGTCAAATCAGACAAACATAAAAAAGAGCGCATCTGCGCTCTTTTTTGATCCTGCCATTCGGCAGCGGGATGAGGGTAGCTTAGACGCTGTCACCCAGGCCGGTACCGGCATCTTTCTTGGCGATCAGTTCAATCTTGTAACCGTCCGGATCTTCGACGAAGGCGATGACGGTGGTGCCACCCTTGACCGGGCCCGGCTCGCGGGTGATCTTGGCACCGGCGGCACGCAGGGCGTCGCAAGTGGCATAGATGTCGTCCGCTTCCAGCGCGATATGACCGTAGGCGGAGCCCAGTTCGTACTCGCTCACCCCCCAGTTGTAGGTCAGCTCGATTACCGCTTCATCCTTCTCGTCACCGTAGCCAACGAAGGCCAGGGTGTACTTGTACTCGCTGTTCTCGCTCTTGCGCAGCAGCTTCATGCCGAGCACGCGGGTGTAGAAGTCGATGGAGCGTTGCAGATCGCCGACACGCAGCATGGTATGCAGAATTCTCATTGCTCAGTTCTCCGGGTTGGTGATGTGTACTGCTTTCAATCTCGGTTGCGAGGCTATCAGCTTTCTGGATAGACCTTCTCTTTATACTCGCACAGGTCCTCGATGATACAGGAACCGCTGCCGCGGATGTTTGCGAGCGAGACAGGTAGGACGGTTGTGGCGCCCAGTCATTCAGCTCTCTGGATAGACCTTCTCTTTATACTCGCACAAGTCCTCGATGATACAGGAGCCGCTGCCGCGGATGTTTGCGAGCGAGACAGGTAGGACGGTTGTGGCGCCCAGTCATTCAGCTCTCTGGATAGACCTTCTCTTTATACTCGCACAGGTCCTCGATGATACAGGAACCACAACGGGGCTTGCGAGCCAGACAGGTGTAACGCCCGTGCAGGATCAGCCAGTGGTGAACATCCAGCTTGAACTCGGCGGGTACCACTTTGAGCAGCTTCTCCTCCACCTGATCCACATTCTTGCCTACCGCAAAGCCGGTGCGGTTCGAGACCCGGAAGATATGAGTATCGACGGCGATGGTGGGCCAGCCAAAGGCGGTGTTGAGCACCACATTGGCGGTCTTGCGGCCGACGCCGGGCAGGGCTTCCAGCGCTTCGCGGTTCTCCGGCACCTCGCCACCGTGGCGCTCCAGCAGGATGTTGCAGGTCTTGATGACATTCTCGGCCTTGGTATTGAACAGGCCAATGGTCTTGATGTACTCCTTGAGCCCCTCCACCCCGAGCTCCAGCATCCCTTGCGGGGTGTTGGCCACCGGATAGAGCTTGTCGGTCGCCTTGTTGACGCTGACATCGGTCGCTTGCGCCGAGAGCAGCACGGCAATCAGCAGCTCAAACGGTGAGTTGAAGTTGAGCTCTGTGGTGGGGTGGGGGTTGTTTTCCCGCAGTCGCTCCAGGATCTCTCTGCGTTTCTGGTTGTTCATACCTTGCGTCCGATCATAGCTCGGTCGCCCGCACCCGCGCCGGAGCGACGTGACCTTGACCCACTGTGGTTGCTTGCTTGCGGTCACGCCAGTCGTTGATGGCGTTCTTGGCGGCGATCAGCAGCCCCAATCCGATAAATCCGCCAGGTGGCAGTATCGCCAGCAGCAGGCTGGCATCGGCGTGGAACAGCTCGATGCGCAGTGATGTGGCCCACTCGCCCAGCAGCAGCTCGGCCCCATCAAACAGGGTGCCCATGCCGATGATCTCGCGCATGCCGCCCAGTATCAATAGCACCAGAGTAAAGCCAAGGCCCATCATCAGGCCGTCGAGGGCCGCCAGCAGCGGCGGATTTTTGGAGGCATAGGCCTCGGCGCGGCCGATGATGACGCAGTTGGTGACGATAAGGGCGATAAAGATACCGAGCGCCTGATAGAGGCCATAGGTGTAGGCGTTCATCAGCAACTGCACGCTGGTCACCAGCGAGGCGATGATCATCACATAGACAGGTATACGAATATCCTTCGGCACCCAGTTGCGCACCAGCGAGACCGCAAGGTTGGAGCTGACCAGCACCACCATGGTGGCAAGGCCCAGCCCCAGCGCATTGGTAAAGGTGGAGGAGACGGCGAGGGTCGGGCAGAGCCCCAGCACCTGTACCAGCGAGGGGTTGTTCTTCCACAACCCCTGTACCATCAGCTCCTTGAGCTCGCCCTTGCGGCTTTCCAGCTCGGCAATCGGGGCTGCGCCCGCTTCAATCTGTTCCATCTGGTTCATGATGGCTCGACTCCGTTAGTTCGCCGCCGGACAAGCCGGGGCCTTGCTGAGCAGCTCGGGTTGCTCCTGCTGCAGTGTCAGCAGGTTCTTCACTGCCTTGACCACGGCGCGCGGGGTGATGGTGGCGCCGGTAAAGGCATCGAACTCGCCGCCATCCTTCTTCACCGCCCATTGTGACTCGTTGTCGCGGGTCAGAAATTTTCCGGCAAAGCTGTTGATCCAGCCCGACTTTTTCAGCTCGATCTTGTCACCCAGGCCAGGTGTTTCGTTGTGAGCGAGCACGCGCACGGCAGTGATGGTGCCCTTGGCATCAAAGCCTGCCACGATGCGGATTGCCCCGCTATAGCCATCCGGGGCGACCGCCTCCAATGCATAGCCGGTCACCACGCCATTCTTGCTGGCGGTATAGAGGGCCTGTGGCTGACTGCTGCCCAGATACTTGCTGCTGGTCACCAGCTTGCAGCTGGCCACCAGATCGTTGTCATAGCTCCCCTCTGGCAGCAATACCGAGAGGGTCTGTTGCTTCTCCAGCTGCTGCTGGTGGGCGATTTTATCCTTGGTCAGCTCGTTGGTCAGTACCACCAGCGCGGTACAGCCCAGCGCGAACATCGCCAGGATCAGGCCGTTCTTGCGCATGCTCTTTAACATGTCCGGGCTCCGTCAGCTGTGATGGGGGAAAAGGGTAGAAACATCATTGGCGACGGGCTCCGT
>NZ_CDDH01000113.1 GCF_000819725.1 Aeromonas australiensis
AGTGACACTGTTTCGGCGGCAGGGTATCAGGGTTGTGGGTGACAAGGCGCAGTGCCAGCGTTACGCGGCGCATTGTGGCCAGCGACGATGTCACCAACCTTCACTTTGAGCAGCTGCACACCACTTTGATTTCTCTGCATCGCCTTTGATGCCATGGCAGGAGCTGGCTGAAAAACCACTTTTTAAGCCAAAATCGCAAGCTCTCCTCCTCTCTGAACCGAAGCCCTCAATGATGGTGCTATCACGGTAGCCACCGCCAGCCATACCAAGGCTTGCTCAAAATGGTGGGTGTCCCAATAGTTCTCCACTTTGATTCCCCAGCATCGCTTTTGATGCCATGGCAGGAGCTGGCTGAAAAACCACTTTTTAAGCCAAAATCGCAAGCTTTCCTCCTCTCTGAACCGAAGCCCTCAATGATGGTGCTATCACGGCAGTCACCGCCAGCCACACCAAGGCTTGCTCAAAATGGTGGGTGTCCCAATAGTTCTCTGCCAATAGTTCTCTGCTGCTTCGCTTTTGTCGCCGCCCCCCCTCCCCCCTGGCATCCTCATGACGACTGAGGGAAAACCCTCATTTACTTGGTCACTGACAGTCCATATTGTGAGCGTGACTTCAACACAACTGGAGCTTGCCCCATGACCGATATGCTTGTTGACGATAAACAACCGACCCCGGATCCGGCAGAGCAGAATGCCTTCTTCCCGTCGCCCTACTCCCTGAGCCAGTTTACCTCGCGCAAGTCTGACCTTGCCGGAGCTGACTATCCCGCTCCCTATCGAGAGGGGCGCTGGAAGATCCTGCTGATCGGGGCTGATGAGCGCTATCTGCCCACCGACAACGGCACCCTGTTTTCCACCGGTAACCATCCGGTCGAAACCCTGCTGCCCATGTATCACCTCGACAAGGCGGGCTTTGCCTTTGATGTGGCCACCCTCTCCGGCAATCCGGTCAAGTTCGAGTGGTGGGCCATGCCCGGCGAAGACGAAGCCGTGCTGGGGCTCTATGGCAAATATCAGGCGCAGTTCCGCCAACCGGCCAAGCTGGCCGATCTGCTGAAAGAGGCGCTGGCCGCCGACTCCGACTATATCGGCGTCTTTATTCCCGGCGGCCACGGTGCCCTGATGGGATTGCCGGAGAGTGCCGAGGTGAAAGCGCTGCTGGAGTGGGCGATGGCCAACGATCGCTTCATCATCTCCCTCTGCCACGGGCCTGCAGCGCTGCTGGCGGTGGCCAATCCAAAGACCTTCGCGGGCTACAAGATCTGCGCCTTCCCCGACGAGCTGGATGCCCAGACCCCGGCAATTGGCTATATGCCGGGCCACCTCACCTGGAAGTTTGGCGAGAAGCTTAAAGAAATAGGCTTTGAGATCGTCAACAACGGCATCTCGGGAGAGGTGTGCCGGGATCGCAATCTGCTGACCGGTGACAGCCCGCTGGCGGGCAATAACCTCGGCAAGCTGGCCGCCACCACCTTGCTGGAGGCGGTTGCCAAGCGATGAGGTTGCCGTCCTCGCCAGCGAATGCACTGCAGGTCGTGGTGGCGCTGGAAGGGTGCCAGCGGCTGGAGGAGATCCAGCAACTGGTGCGCGCCTTTGCCACCCCGCTGGGGTATCACCGCTTTGCGCTCTTCTCCATCAATGCCAGCGAGGAGGGGGTGGTCGAGCACCTCTATTGGCTGGAGGGGGAGTGGCTGGAGAGCGGCGAGGCGGTCGACCTGCATGCCTATATGCGCGAGTGCCCGATGGCGATGCATATCAGGGAGCGAGACCAGCCCTTCTTCTGGAGCAAAACGGTTGGTGCCGCTGGCGAGCAGTACCGTATCGTTCGCCAGCCTGAGGGGCCGGGCCGACATGGCTTGCAGGTACCCGTCTATGGGCCGTTGGGACTGGAAGGGGCGATGAGCTTTGGCGGCGATCAGATCGATGCCAGTGCCCACACTCGGGTTGGCCTTGCGCTGATCGCGGTGGCGGCTTTTCATGCAGCTCGTCACCTGATGGAGGTGCCGGTAGCGGGCCACGAGCGTGGCCTCACTGGGCGCGAGCGCGAAGTGCTGGAGTGGGTCTCCCGGGGTTGGCGCCATGCCGATATCGCCACCACCCTGAAACTTTCGGTGCGCACGGTCGAGAACCATCTGCGCAGTGCCCGCCGTCGGCTGGGGGTGGCCACCACGGCGGAGGCGGTCAGAGTAGCGATCAGGAACCGCGATATCGAGGGCTGAGGAGCCATTCCTTTGTCAGGCATGTAAAAAGAGACCGGCCATCAGCCGGTCTCTTTTTTTATTGAGCGTAACCCTTACGCCTGCGGCGGGGTGCTTTCCGCGTTGGACATCACCGCATCCATTTGCACCAGGGCGCCAGCGGGCAGCTCGCGCACCGCGATCACGGTGCGGGCCGGCAGGTAGGCCGGGAAGTATTTGGTGTAGATGGCGTTGACCGCATCCAGATCGGCGATATTGCCGAGCTGGATATTGACCTTGACGATATCGTCCATCACATGGCCGATGCTCTCCACAATTGCCTTGATATTGCTCAGGCACTGGGCGGTCTGCTCCTTGATGCAGTCAGCCAGGATCTTGCCGGTGGCGGGGTCAATCGGCAGTTGGGCAGAGAGATGGTTGTAGTGGGAGAAGGCGACAGTCTGGCAATGGAGCGTGCTGCGCGGTGCCTTGTCGGTATTGCGGGCACGGATCACCAGATTGTGACGGTCTTCCACCAGTTGTGGCGGGGTGCCGTCACCGTGGGAGATGACCGCATCCATCTGCACCCGTGCCCCCATGGGCAGAGCGGCGGCACTGACTACCGAGCGGGCGGGCAGATAGGCCACGGCGCGGGCAATGGCGGAGTCGGGGAAGAAGGTGGTGTAGACCTCGTTGACGGCCTCCAGATCGACCAGATCGGTCAGATAGACGGTCACCTTGACGATATCGTCAAACGGCACATCGATGCTCTCCAGCACCGCTTTGATATTGCGCAGGCACTGACACGCCTGCTCCTTGATGCCACCGGCGACCAGCAGGCCCGAGGCCGCATCGACCGGCAGTTGGGCGCCGATATTGTTGTAGTGGGAGAAAGCGACTGTGTGGGTGGAGAGCGGGTTGTGCGGCGCCTTGTCACTGTTGCGGGCCAGTTTAACCAGCGGGCAAGGGTCTTGCGGGAAGGTGCCTTCGCCGTTGGAGATGATGGCATCGATCTGCACCCGCGCGCCCAGCGGCAGGGCGGCAACGGCGAGGGTGGTGCGGGTCGGCAGATAACCCGGGAAGAATTCGCGATAGACGGCGTTGACCGCCTCCAGATCCGCCATATCTTTCAGGAAGATGGTCGCTTTGACCATATCGTCCATCACATGGCCGATGCTCTCGATGATCCCCTTGAGGTTGCTCAGGCACTGTCTGGCCTGTGCAGTGACATCGCCACTCACCATCTTGCCGGTGGCGGGATCGACCGGCAGCTGGGCCGAGATATTGTTGTAATGAGAAAACGCCACCGTTTGGGTGCAGGGGCCCAGATCCTGGGGTGCATGGGGGGTATTTCTTGCCGACTTGATGATGGTGCCACTCATAGATATGCCTCTTTTTAATATTTGTTGTTTATTCAGGTACAGGTTTACCCCATCTCGTTGTGCGCCACGGCCACTGCGCCAGCGGCGGCATCCCCGGTTATTATTTGTGATCCACTCAATCGCTGAGAGGAATAAGGGCGGATAGGACAGGGTAGATATTTCAGACGCTGCGATTCTATGAGTGGCTCTGAGGGGTTGCAAACCGCTGATTGCATTTCTATGAGGTGGCTCAATGGGTGCAAATTTAATCATATTGCTATTCAATTCACGCTGAATAGTCACCTTTTTGCCCGCCAATGGCCCTGCATCGAGCGGCAGCCCTGTCAGGACGGGTGTCGGTCAGAAGTCTCGACATGGCAGGGCTGTGAACAAAGGGTTAATGCTATGTCTCAGAGTGCCAGTAAATAATATTGCTGTGCATGGATATGCATATTGTGTTTTTTTAACCGCCTATCTTGCCGCGTGAAAATATGCTAGCTGTCATCCATGTTGTCATGGCTAAAGATGTGGCTGGAATATAATGCAACGATTTGCATGGTTGACCGGGGAACATTATCTGGTCGTCGCTGGCGGGCATTGGTGTTGGCTTATTATCTCTTATCATCACCGATGGTGAGATATGCCATAAGATTGCAGCGGAAAATATGGGCCTCATATTTCGTGATGGAAAACGCAAGAAAATGGTGGACGATTATCATGGTGAGGTGTGGAGAAGAACATGAGTCAACCAGGATGCTCTTGCGCACATCCGAGCACCAAGTCGCTCCAATAAAGAGTCGAGCCGATAAAGAGATCGTGCACTACCCAACACCACAACCCGCTCTTAGTCCAAGCGGGGCTGCTGTGGGGTGGTGTGGGGGGATATGAACGGGCCTGGCAGGGTTTATCTCGCGGGATAGAGGGCACCCAGCACAGCCGGACGGCTGGCGCCGGTGACGGCGGGCAGATTGCCCGGCTTGCGGTGGACAAAGCACATGGCCAGCCAGGCAAAGGCGGCGCCTTCCACCCAGTCGGGGGCAAGGCCCAAATCAAAGGTGCTGGCGATGCGCCATGCAGGCAGCAGGCTGGCCAGCTCCTTCAGCAAAGGAGTGTTATGGGCGCCGCCGCCGCAGACAAACAGCTCGGCGCTCGGCTGGCTGGTACCGACTGACTCGGGCCGGGCGGGCAACTGGCGGGCGATGCTGTGGCAGGTGAGTGCCTGCAGGGTGCGCTGCACATCCACGGGGTCGTAGGCACTGTCTGCCAGCTCGCCATCGAGCCAATCGAGGGTGAACATCTCCCGTCCGGTGCTCTTGGGGTGGGGGGCGCTGAAGTAGGGGTGAGCCAGCAGCTGCTCCAGCAGGGTCGGGATTGGCTTGCCACTGGCGGCCCATTTGCCGCCAGCATCATAACCGGCACCCTTGGGGTGATGGCGGCGATACCAGCCATCGAGCAGGGTGTTGGCCGGGCCGGTATCAAAGCCATAGACCCCGCCCGGATTGCCAGGCAGCACCGAGATATTGGCGATGCCGCCGAGGTTGAGCACCACCCGCAGGGCGCCGGGGCGGGCAAAGAAGGCCTGATGGAAGGCGGGCACCAGCGGTGCACCCTGACCGCCGAGGGCCATGTCCATGGTGCGAAAATCGGCGATAACGTCGATGCCGGTCAGTGCGGCCAGCAGGGCCGCGTTGCCGATCTGCAGGGTAAAGCCGAGCTGGGGACGGTGGCGGATGGTCTGGCCGTGGCTGCCGATAGCGCGAATATCGGCGGGCGTGAGGCCCGTTTTGGCCAGCAGGGCGTGAGTGGCGACAGCGAATTCGCGGGCGACCAGATTGTCGGCCACCCCCATGCGGTCGATTTCGTTGTCGCCCGGGGTGCAGAGCGCATGCAGTTCGTGGGCGGTGGGCCAGGGGTGGCTGAGGGCCGACTCGACCCGCAATGTATCCCCGTCGATCATCACCAGCACGGCATCGATGCCGTCCATGCTGGTGCCCGACATCAATCCGATATAGCGCTCAATCATGGCGATTCCTTATTTGCTGGCCGGTATAGTCCGGTTCCCGACACTCATCCGATATGGCGCTCAGCCATGCGCTCTCCCCAACTGGCTAACCAAGATCCGGTAAAATAAACAGGGCTGACGGGGTCACTACCCCACCAGCCCGGAGGACTTAGTTGTCGTGACGATCCCGCTTGTTCTGGGCTAGTTGCAGCTCGGGGCTGTCGAGCTTGGCCAATTGCGGCATCGCCAGCTTCTTGAAGTTGGCCAGTTCGCGTCCGCTCAGAGTCTCTGCCTGGGGCAGGGTGAGGGTGCGCGGGTTCTTGTGAATGCCGCCCACCACGAATTCGTAGTGCAGGTGCGGGCCGGTGACCCGGCCGGTGCCACCCAGGGTGCCGATGGTCTGCCCCTGCTTCACCCGCTGTCCCTTGTTGACGGTGCGCTTGGAGAGGTGCAGGTACTTGGTCACATAGTTGCCGGCATGCTTGATAAAGACGTAGTTGCCGTTGAACTGGTTGTAACCGGCAGCCACCACGCTGCCTGAGCCCGCCGCCATGATGGGGGTGCCCACCGGCGCCACGTAGTCGATGCCATTGTGGGGCCGCACCTGACCAGTGACCGGATGCAGACGACGCGGGTTGAAGTTGGAGCTGATGTATTTGAAGTTGACTGGCGCGCGCAGGAAGCTCTTGCGCATCGCTTTGCCTTCCGGGGTGTAGTAGTTGCCATCTTCATGGAGCACGGCGCGGTAGGTGGTGCCCTGGTTGACGAACTCCGCCGCCAGAATATCACCGGAGGCGACCCGCTCGTCATCGCGAAACTTCTCTTCGTAGACCACCCTGAAACTGTCCCCTGGCTGCAAGTCCTGGGCAAAATCGATGTCCCAGCCGAAGATGGCGGCAAGATCCATGATCTGATCTTCGGTCATGCCCGCCTCGATGGCGGCGCCCCAGAAGCTGGAGCGGATCTCGCCTCTGGTCACCTGTTCGCGGGTATCGAGGGCGATCTTGACGTTGCGGGCGACAAAGCCTTCATCCTTGCGGCTTACCTTGAGGGCCTGCTCCAGACTATGGGGGTAATAGAGGCTGTGTAGCGTGCCCTGGTCGGTGAGCTTGAAGGTGAGCTCTTCGCCGGGTTTGAGCAGGCGCAGGGTCGCCGTGCCCTCCAGTTGATCGATAAGATGCAGCGCAGTGGTACTGAGCCCCAGCCGCTGGAAGATCACCCCCATATTATCGCCACTTCGCACCTTCACCTGTCTGGTGATATAGCGTGGTTTGGGCGGTGTGGCGGGCTGGGCCGTCAGCTCGTCACTCAGGAGATGGTCGTCAGCCGATGCCCGCAAGGCAATCTCGTTGCCGTTTTCATCAACCCGGGTAGCCACCGCCTGTTCGCTTGGCCAGGCCGCCAGCATCATGATCATGATGCCCAGGATCAGCACCATCTTGCGGTGCCAGTGGGGGAGTGCGTTGAAGGCGTGCCAAATAACCATGAGAAGCAGATGAAGTCGGGCAGAATGGGCGGATTTTACAGCCTTTCCAATTGGCCCGCCATTCCAGTAATATGTTTGGCCCTGTGGAATCGTGATGGAGAGTCAAAAAATGTCCCAGCTCGAGGTGGCGCTAGCCGAGATCAAGCGCGGAGCGGAAGAAATTCTGGTTGAAGAAGAACTGGTCGCCAAGTTGAAGGAAGGGCGCCCGCTGCGCATCAAGTTGGGCATGGACCCGACCGCCCCCGACATTCACCTGGGTCATACCGTGATCCTCAACAAGCTGAAGACCTTCCAGGATCTGGGCCATGAAGTGATCCTGCTGATCGGTGACTTCACTGCCATGGTGGGTGATCCCTCCGGCAAGAACGCCACCCGTCCGCCGCTCTCCGAAGAGGCCATCAAGCACAACGCCCTCACCTATGCCGAGCAGGCGTTCAAGATCCTCGACCCGGCCAAGACCCGCATCGAGTACAACTCGACCTGGTTGAGCGAGCTGGGTGCAACCGGCATGATCAAGCTGGCGGCCAAGCAGACCGTGGCCCGCATGATGGAGCGCGACGACTTCAAAAAGCGCTACACCGGTGGCCAATCCATCGCGATTCACGAATTCCTCTATCCGCTGCTGCAAGGCTATGACTCGGTCGCGCTGAAGGCGGACGTTGAGCTCGGCGGTACCGACCAGAAGTTCAACCTGCTGATGGGCCGCGAGCTGCAAAAAGATGCCGGCATGGCGACTCAGTGCGTGCTGATGATGCCGCTGCTGGTGGGTCTGGACGGCGTCAAGAAGATGTCCAAGTCCGCAGGCAACTACATCGGTGTCCACGACGCCCCGGGCGAGATGTTCGGCAAGATCATGTCCATCACCGACGATCTGATGTGGAACTACTACGAACTGCTCTCCTTCCGTCCGCTGGCTGAAATTGAAGAGTTCAAGGCAGGTATCGCTGCCGGTACCCTCAACCCGCGCGACGTGAAGATCTGGCTGGCCAAAGAGATCATCGCCCGTTATCACGATGAAGCGGCGGCCGAAGCGGCCCACGCAGATTTCACCCAGCGCTTCTCCAAGAACGCCATTCCGGACGAGATGCCGGAAGTGGAACTGGCGCTGGAAGGTGAAGGGCTGGCCATCGCCAACCTGCTCAAAGAGGCCGATCTGGTGGCCACTACCTCCGAAGCGCTGCGGATGATCAAACAGGGGGCGGTCAAGGTGGATGGCGAGAAGCTGGAAGATGGCAAGGCACTCATCGGTGCCGGTACCGCCGTCTATCAGGTCGGCAAGCGCAAGTTTGCCCGCGTGACTGTCAAATAAGCAGTACCGTCAAATAAGCCGTCGCATCAGGCAAGCTGGCCATCAAACCGGTTCAAGCTTGTTCAACAGGGCCTCCTTCGGGAGGCCTTGTTGTATCTGGGCGGCACGGATCTGGGCAATGAAGTGCCGCAGCACGGCACTGCTTGGGTGTGGCCGTGTCGCCAGACTGATGCTGGTCATCATGCCGTTGCCCTCAATGGGGTGATAACTGACCCCGAGCGGGCGCAGTGCCGCCACCGAGCTGGGCACCAGGGTCACGCCAAAGCCCGCCTGCACCATGCCGACGGTGGAGATCACCTGCGGGCATTCAGGCCCCAGCAGCGGCTCGAAGCCGGCCTCCCGGCAGAGGCCCACGATGCCGTCATAGAGCCCGGGCCCGATGGCGCGGGGGAACAAAATAAAACTCTCGTCCTGCAGGCTGGCCAGTGGCAAGGGGCCCGTCCTGGCCTTGGGGTGGCTGGTCGGCAGGGCGATCAGCAGCGGCTCCTGCTCGATCAGATGATGGGCAAACCCCTCGCTGCCGCTGCAGGGTAGCCGCAAGATGGCGGCATCCAGCCGATCGTTGCGCAGCGCCTCCACCAGTGCCGGCATGGGGCCCTCCTGCGGGCTGAGGACTACTTCGGGGTAGCGCTCCCGGTAGTCGTGCAGTAATCGCAGTACGGCAGGGTGGAGCACGGTGGAACCGGCAAAGCCGATCCGCAGTGCCCCCTGCTCGCCCCGGGCAATCCGCTTTACCTTCTGCTTTGCCGCATCGGCCAGTGCCAGGATCTGCGCCGCATCCCGATAGAGGCTCTCGCCCGCCTCGGTCAGCTCGACACTGCGGGTCAAACGGCGCAGCAGCGGGGTGCCGAGACCCTCCTCCAGCTTGCGGATCTGCTGGCTCAGGGGCGGCTGGGCCATGTTGAGTGATTCGGCTGCGCGGGTGAAATTCTGCTTTTCAACAACGGCCATGAAGTAGCGGAGCGTACGAAGTTCCATATCGATTGAGTCTCAAAGTCATGGGATCAGCGTATTGGTGTTGAAATGTGAACCAAGTCACCATTGGATCCGAACGCTAACAGGATTCACGGTGGAGGTGAAACCCGAATGGAACATATTGCAACATCTGACAGTGCCGGGTGCAGCTGTGCCCTCGAAGTGAGCCAGCAGTTTTCCCGCTGGCGCAGGCAGCATGACGGTGGCGAGATCTACCAGAGTTCCCTGATGAGCGCCCTGCTGGCGGGGGTCTACGAAGGGGAGACCACCATGAGCGAGCTGCTGCGCCACGGTGACTTTGGCCTTGGCACCTTCAACCACCTCGATGGCGAGCTGATCGCCTTCGAGCGCCAGATCCACCAGTTGCGCTCCGATGGCTCGGCCCGTCCCGCCCGCGCCGATCAGAAGACCCCCTTCGCGGTGATGACCCATTTTCGCCCCTGTCTGGAGCGTCGCTTCGATCACCCCCTGAGCCGTGACGAGATCCACCAGTGGGTGGATCGGCTAGTGGGCTCCGACAACGTCTTCGTTGCCCTGCGTCTCGACGGCCAGTTTGAAACGGCCAAGGTACGTACCGTGCCGCGTCAGGAGCCCCCCTATCGCCCCATGCTGGAAGCCATCGAGCAGCAACCGCTGTTCCGCTTTGCCGCTGTGGTAGGAACCCTGGTGGGTTTTCGTTGCCCGCCGTTCGTGCAGGGGGTCAATGTGGCGGGCTTTCACGAGCACATGATCACCGCCGATCGCAAGGGGGGCGGCCATCTGCTCGACTACACCATGGCCCACGGTACCCTGCGACTTTCTGTGGTGCGTCACCTCAATCTGGCCCTGCCATCTGACCCCGCTTTCCGGCAGGCCGACCTCAACCCTACCGATCTCGATCGCGCCATTCAGGCCGCCGAAGGCTGATAGACAAGGAGCAATATCATGGAAAACAGACAGTGGAAGTGTGGTGCCGAGCTGGTGGTTCGTCATCTGGAGGCGCAAGGAGTCAAGCAGGTGTTCGGGATCCCGGGGGCCAAGATTGACCGGGTGTTCGATGCGCTGGAGGACTCTCCCATCGAGACCATAGTGGTGCGCCACGAGGCCAACGCCGCCTTTATGGCGGCCGCCGTGGGGCGCCTTACCGGCAAGGCGGGGGTGGCGCTGGTTACCTCGGGCCCCGGTTGCTCCAACCTTATTACCGGGCTGGCGACCGCCACCTCGGAAGGGGACCCCATAGTGGCGCTGGGCGGTGCGGTGCGCCGTGCCGACGGCCTCAAGCTCACTCATCAGAGCATGGATACGGTCAACCTCTGCCGTCCGGTCACCAAGTTCAGCGCTCAGGTCAACAGCGGGGCGGCGATCTCGGAAGTGATGGCCAACGCTTTTCGCGCCGCCGAGCTGGGACGGCCGGGGGCGGCGTTTGTCAGCCTGCCGATGGATATCATCAACAAGCCGGTGCAGGGGAATGTGCTGGTGCCCCGCGAGGTGCCTGAGCCGGGCTGCGCCGACGAACAGAATATGGAGCAGGCATTGACCCTGCTGCGCAACGCCGAGAATCCGGTGGTGCTGCTCGGCCTGATGGCGAGCCGGCCGGAGAATGCCGAAGCGGTACGCGCCTTCCTCGACAAGGCGCGGCTGCCTGTGACCGGTACCTATCAGGCCGCCGGGGTGGTGGACAGCTGCCACTTCGATGACTTTGCCGGACGGGTCGGGCTCTTTAACAACCAGCCGGGGGATCAGCTGCTGGCAGGGGCCGATCTGGTGATCTGCATCGGCTACAGCCCCATCGAGTACGACCCCGTGCTGTGGAATGGCGACCGGGAGCGGCGCATCCTCCATATCGACGTGCTGCCTGCCGATATCGACAGCAGCTACTGCCCGACCGCCGAGCTGGTGGGGTCGATCCGCGCCAACCTGTTGCAGCTGACCCGCATCATGGGCAATCCGAAAATCCGCCCCCCCGAGGTGGATCGGCTGCTGCAAGGGGTACGTCAGCAGCGGCTGCGACTGGCGATGCGGGCCGACGATCTGCACGGCAATCCGGTTCACCCCTTGCGTATCGTGCGAGAGCTGCAGGATCTGGTGCGCGATGACATGACCCTCTGCGTCGACATGGGCAGCTTCCATATCTGGATTGCCCGCTACCTCTACAGCTTCCGTGCCCGACAGGTGTTGATCTCCAACGGTCAGCAGACCATGGGGGTGGCACTGCCGTGGGCTATCGGCGCGGCGCTGGTGCGGCCGGGGGAGAAGGTGATCTCGGTATCGGGGGATGGCAGCTTTATGCAGTCGAGCATGGAGCTGGAGACGGCGGTGCGGCTCAAGAGCAATATCGTCCACATCATCTGGGTCGATAACGGCTACAACATGGTGGCGATGCAGGAGCAGCAGAAGTATTGCCGCACCTCCGGCGTCTCTTTTGGTCCCATCGACTTCAAACGCTATGCCGAATCGTTCGGGGCGGCCGGGTTTGCGGTGCGCTCTGCCGACGAGCTGCGCGCCACCCTGCGGGCCGCACTGGCGGTGGAGGGGCCTGCTGTGGTGGCGATCCCGGTGGATTACTCCGACAACCCGGGACTGATGGCCCAGCTCAGGCCAGAAGTATTGGCATAAGTGTGGGCAGCAGTGCTGGCCTGAATCCCTGTGTAAGAGCAGGCAGACCCGCCCATATAGCAAAAACCGGCATCAATGGATGCCGGTTTTTTATTGTTTTGCTGGATGGGTGGCCTTAACGGGCCAGCTGGACGGCGGCGCGTGCGCGGGCCGGTTGTGGGCGCTGTTTGGCTTTTGGCGCGCAGGCCATCTTCAGGCGCAGCCACTCGCGCCACAGCAGCCAGCAGAGCGGCAGGGTGAGCAGCAGCACGGTCGCGGGCTGGGCCATCAGCACCCCATCACGCCCCCACAGTTGTGGCAGCAGGAAGATGAGCGGCAGCAGCAACACGGTTTTGGCGATGGAGATGACCAGCGCCTGACGGGTACGCGCCATGGATTGCAGCAGCACGATGCCGAACATGATGATCCCCTCCAGCGGAATGGCGCCGAGGTTGAGGGTCAGGCTGCTGATGGCGGCGGCCAGCAGTTCGGGATCCTTGTCGCCGGTATAGAGCATGGCGACCTGTCCCGGCAGCAGCTGGATGGTGAGCCACACCAGCATGCCGTAGATAAAGGTGAACTTGAGCCCCATCTCCATCAGGTACTTGAGGTTGCGATGGCGCTTGGCCCCCGCCGCCTTGCTGATGAGCGGCTGAATGCCGAACGCCAGCCCCTGCAGAATGACGATAAAGACCGCTTCGGTATAACCGGCCACGGTAAAGCCCGCCAGATCCTTCACATTGCCATACACCATCAGCTGGCTGTTGTGCAGCATCAAGAGCAGCCCGAGGTTGAACTGGGCAATCAGGCTCGGCAGACCGGTAAAGAGCAGGTGCGGCATGGCGGGGAGGTTGGGCACCAGATCCCGCCAGCTGAGGCGCAGCCGCGCCCAGGGGGTAAAGAAGTAGCCAAGGCCGATCAGGCTCACCGCACCCTCTGCCATCAGGGTGGCTTGCGCGGTCCCGATCAATCCCAGCCCCAGCCGACCCACCATGATGTAGTTGAGGATGATATTGAGCACGGCGCCGCTGCTCACCAGCACCATGGCCAGTTTCGGGCGACCATCGTTGCGCAGCAGATAGGGGACTGCCAGATTGCTGGCCAGCAACAGAGTGCCGCCGACAATCCAGGTGAGGTAGTCGCTCGCCTCTTTCCAGGTCTCGGTGCCCTGTTCAATCCCCAGTCCCAGCAGGATATCGGTGTGGGTGTAATAGAGCAGCACCGGCGCAATGACCCCGAGACCGGCCAGTAGCCAGAGGGCGTTGACCAGCGCCTGACGGGCCAGCGTGTCGTTTTTCGCCCCTTGCTGGAAGGAGATGGCAGTGGCCGCCCCCATGCTGATCATGGCGGCCAGGCCGATCAGCACCATGATGACCGGATAGACCAGATTGATCCCGGCGAGGCCAGCGGCACCGACATAGTGGCCGACGAAGATGCCGTCGATGAGGTAGTAGGCCCCCGAGACCAGCATGGCAAGAATTGAGGGGAGGGCGTAAGCCCAGAAGCGACGGGTCATGGCCCGTTGCCGCAGTGTTAAATAGGCAGACATATCTGTTCTCTCGGGGAGTTCGATTATCGAACAGCTAGTCTAGATTAATACTTATTTGGTGATAATCAGGGTTTCACTTGATGAATTGCTGAGTATTACTCACTAATCCGGGGTTTTGATAGTGAGCCTTGAGCATGTCGATCAGGATGCGCAGGCCGCTGCCCAACTGATGCCGACTGGGGTAGAAGAGGTAGAAACCGGCAAAGGTTGGGCACCAGGGCTCCAGCACGGTACACAGCTTCCCCTCTGCGACCTTTTGGCTCACCTCCTCTTCCAGACAGTAGGCCAGCCCCAGCCCAGCTTCGGCGGCGCCCAGATAGAGGGCCGGGGTGCTGGTGGTGAGTGGCCCGGTCACTTCAATCTCCAGCAGGTTACCGTCGGCGGCAAAGGCCCAGCGATAGTGATGGTACGGGGTGAGGCGATAGCCGATGCAGGCGTGGCGGCAGAGCTCGCTCGGGTGTTCCGGCGTGCCGTGCTCCGCCAGATAGGCCGGGGAGCCCACCACCAGATAGCGCTGGGGCGGGCCGAGAGGGATGCCGATCATCTCCTTGGGCAGCAGATCCCCGTAAAAGAGTCCGGCATCGTAGCCATCCTCAATCAGCCGGGGCATCAGCTCCTGCTCCACTACCTCCACCTGCATCCGCGGATAACGGGCCAGATAGTCGATCAGCACCGGCGCCAGCAGGCTGTCGATGGCGCCGCGCGGGGCGCAGAGCTTGAGCCGCCCCACCGGCTCATCGCTGTTGCGGGCCAGCTCGCTGAGCGCCTCTTCCAGGGTATTGAGGGTGGGGAGCAGCTGCTTGAGCAGCCGCTGGCCTGCTTCGGTCGGCACCACGGCGCGGGTGCTGCGGTTGAGCAGCCGTACCCCCAGCCGTGTTTCCAGCCCCTTCAGGCTATGACTGAGAGCGGAGGCGGAGACCCCGAGTTCGAGGGCGGCCTTGCTGAAACTGCGGTGACGGGCGACGGCGGCAAACACCGCCAGTTCGGCGAGATCGGTACGGGTAATGGTCATCATCAATCAACAAAAAGGCGTGAGTCACAAGGGTACGCCAAGGCAGTGCTGCACACAATCCGCGCTAAATGGGTGGCTTGTTGCAAATATGTAGCCGCTCGCAGGCCATTGATTCCAGTGAAGCCAAGTTTAATTGTTAAAAAAAACTCACAACAAGGCGCTGTTAGTGTGATCTTGGTCGTCAGAAAGGCGACCAAAATCAAACTTTGGTTGATTAATTCAAAAAAACGCTGTGATTAGTAAGGTCATTTAATTAAAGTCTGCTCATCGGATGAGACGAGGGTAAATGATTTGTTAATGGCCGCTCCGTCAATCCCAAAAGACACCAGTTCATCCCCTTGTTTGTTACTTTCTTGTTGTTGCGTGGCGTGATGGCAGAGTACCGGGGTGTTGAGCGGCGAATCGCAAGGATGAAGAGCATGCGTTCCAGGGAGATGGAACCGGGCCAAGGCCCGACCAAACAAGAATCCCATTTTCCTAGATGACAGGAACAACGTATGTCTGACATGAATATTGCAGCTGATGGTCGTTTAGCCAGCAACACCTCCCGCGGCGTCAACAAGGCCGATGTGGTCTGGATGCTGGGTCTGTACGGTACCGCGATCGGTGCCGGTGTGCTCTTCCTGCCAATCAACGCCGGTGTAGGTGGCCTGTGGCCGCTGGTTGCCATGTTGATCCTGGCCCTGCCGCTGACTTTCTTTGCTCACCGTGGTCTGACCCGCTTCGTGCTGTCCGGCTCTACCCGTGATGGCGACATCACTGAAGTAGTAGAAGAGCACTTCGGCAAGACCGCAGGCAAATTCATCACTCTGCTCTACTTCTTTGCCATCTACCCGATCGTGCTGATGTATTCAGTCGCCATCACCAACACCGTCGAGAGCGTGATTGTTCACCAGCTGGGCATGTCTGCACCTCCCCGTGCCGTTCTGTCACTGGCCCTGATCCTCGGTCTGATGGCGGTTGTTCGTCTGGGCGGCCAGGTTATCGTCAAAGCGATGAGCGTACTGGTATTCCCGTTCGTGCTCACCCTGATGGGTCTGGCGTTCTACCTGATCCCGCACTGGAACGGTGCCATCATCACTGAAGCGCCGGCTCTGGGTGATGCCTTCAACGGTGACTTTATCAAGACCCTGTGGCTGGCTATCCCGGTAATGGTGTTCTCCTTCAACCACTCCCCGATCATCTCCTCCTTCGCGGTGGACAACAAAGGTCGTTACGGTGAAGGTGCCGAGAAGAAGTGCAGCAACATCCTGCTGGGCGCCCACGTCATGATGGTAATGACCGTTATGTTCTTCGTATTCAGCTGCGTACTGAGCCTCTCCCCGGCTGACCTGGCTGCTGCCAAAGAGCAGAACATCTCCATCCTCTCTTACCTGGCCAACCACTTCGACAACCCGGTTATCGGTACTGTGGCTCCGCTGATCGCCATGGTTGCCATCAGCAAATCCTTCCTGGGTCACTACCTGGGTGCGCAAGAGGGCATGAACGGCCTGATGGCCAAGGCGCTGCGCGAGAAGGGCAAGAACGTGGATGCCAAGCAGCTGAACAAAGTGACCGCGGTGTTCATGATCCTGACCACCTGGGCCATCGCTACCATCAACCCGAGCATCCTCGGCATGATTGAAGATCTGGGCGGCCCGATCATCGCAATGCTGCTGTTCCTGATGCCGATGTACGCCATCGCCAAAGTACCTGCCATGCGCAAATACGCAGGCAACATCAGCAACGGCTTCGTGACCCTGATTGGCCTGATCGCCATGTCCGGTATCATCTACAAGCTGATTGCCTGATAACACCGGTTACCAAGTTGAATAAAAAAGCCGCCTCGCAAGAGGCGGCTTTTTTTATGGTTGTTCGGGGCGGTGAGCGGATGTGGCACCGCTACTTCATCAGCTTCTTCACCTCATCGCTGGCCAACGCCTTGTTGAATTTGTCCCGTGCCTCTTTCCCCTTGGCGGAGTTGGTAAAGCAGACGTGGAGTGACTTGTCCTCGAGGATCTTGTCGTTGAAGCCGAGTTGGGCGGCAACGTCCTTGAGTTGGGGATCGCTCTCCAGCAGATAGGTCATCACATTCTGGTCGATGACCGCCAGATCGAGTCGACCGTTACCCAGTTTTAGCAGGTTCTGGCTATCCGAGCTGGTGGCATCGGCCGAGAGCGCCTTGCTGGCCACTTTTTCGTCGAACTCGGTGGTATTCACATAGCCGGTGACGACACCAATTTTCTTGCCCTTGAGGTCATCAAGGCTCTGCCAGGTGACCGGTTGATCGGCTCGTTGGGCAAAACCGAGGGGCCCGTTACCTATGGGGTCGGAGAAGAGGCAGCTGCTCTTGGGGTCGAGATACTCGGGGAAATAACCCAGTACCTCGGGGTTGTTGGTCGCCTCGTCCACGGCCCGCTGCCAGGGATAGAACTTGATGGTCAGCGGGTCGCCAGCCAGGGCAAAGGCTGCGGTCACCACCTGACTGCTCTTGCCCTGTTCAGGGAGGCTGGCGCTGGTGTAAGGGGGCCATTCAAGGCTGGTCAACACCGCCGCCTGAACGGCCGACATGCCGAACAAGGGAAGAGTGGCCAGGGTGAGGTGCTTCCATTTCAGGCTCATAGAGATAACTCCTTGTGGTCAAACACCCCTTAAAGATAGCCCCCGGTGTCGATTGCGGATGCCAGCCATGGCTGACCGGCATCCTTGCCATCTATTTATTGTCGATATTCTCCGACTGCCAGAGGGCATAGCCCTTGCCGGAGGCCGTGGTGGGCAGATCAATCTGCATCAGGTCGTTGCCGATGACAAAGGGGCCGGTGTAGCGGGCGCGCAGATCCTGCGCCAGATCTTTGACCCTGATCTTGCCGTTGAGGCCGATATGGCTGAACACGGTCAGCGCCGGCTTGGCTTCGTTCATTACCCGGGCAGCCTGCTCTGGGGAGGCGAGGTGACCGGCAATCGCCTTGTAGCCGGGGTTGGCCTTCATCTGCTCGGTAGAGGTCATGGAGACGCAGTGCACCAGCAGATCGGCCCCTTTGGCCTGCTTCACCACCTCGGGGCTGTAGCGGGTATCGCCGGAGAGCACCACGCTGTGGCCGTGGTAGTCGATGCGATAGCCGAATGATGGCTTTATGTTGACCCCGTGGTCGTTGTCAAAGGCGGTTACCTTGACCCCGTTCTGGTTGTAGACCACCCCGGCGGTGACCTCGTGGCTGTTGATCTCCACCCCGTCCAGCGGCGTTCCCTCATCCTTGACCCGGGTGGCGATGTCGGTGGCGTAGGCCTGCTGTAAACCACGGGCGAGAGCTGTGGTGCCCTTGGGGCCGTAGAGTTCCATCGGCGCGTGGCGCTGGCCATAGGCCGGTTGCAGCCAGCCGGTCAGCCAGAGATCCGCCAGCCCGTTGGTGTGGTCTGAGTGAAAGTGGGTGAGGAAGAAGGCGTTGACCCGGCCGATAGGGATATGCAGCTGCCACAGGCGAGTGGCGGAGTTGCGGCCAAAATCGAACACCAGCTTCTGGTTGCCCGCTTCGACCAGGGTGCTGTAACCGCCCCGGCTGATCTGGGGCACCGGAGTGCCGGTGCCGAGCAGGCTGACCCGAAAGATATCGGGCCGGGCTTGAGTTGCTGAGGTAGGGGCCTGATCGTAGTTGCTGTTAAAGCTGCTCTCGGCAGCCTGGCTGATACCGGTGGCCAGCAGACCGACCAGCAGGGCGGCTAGATAGGTACTTTTCATGGGAATTTATCCTGTGGGGAAGGGACGGCATCACTGTATTGGTAACTAAAAGTTGAATAAATTGGCTAAAATCCATTTCTTACTAAACTTTTGGTTGTGAATAGAGCCCCTTGCCGCGGGCCAAACGGCCTTGAAATGGGCAAAAAGGAGGGGTTGTGGACCGATTGACCAGCATGCGTATCTTCACCCGGGTGGTGGATCTCGGCTCCTACAGCGCGGTGGCGAGCGAAGAGGGGATCAGCGCCCAGATGGTGGGCAAGCATGTGCTGGGGCTGGAGCTGTGGCTGGGGGGCAAGCTGTTTCACAAGACTACCCGCCAGCAGACTCTCACCGAGCTGGGCCAGCTGTTTTTGGCTCGCTGCCAGCGGGTACTGGAGGAGCTGGCATTGACCGAATCGCTCACCCAGAATCTGTTGGCTGAGCCGGCCGGACGGCTGCGCATCGCCGCCCCCCTCAGCTTTGGCCACCACCGGCTGGTGCCGCTGCTGCCCGCTTTTCTCGACCGCTACCCCAAGCTGGATCTGGATCTGCAGCTCACCCCCCGCTGGGTCGATCTGGTGGAGGAGGGGTTCGATGCCGCCATCCGTACCCTGCGCCCGCAGGATGAGGCGCTGATTGCCCGACCGCTGCTGACCCAGCACTACCGCCTCTGCGCGGCGCCCGACTACCTCAATCGCCACGGCGTGCCCCGTCATCCGGCCGATCTCGCTCGCCACCAGTGTCTGCACGGTAACTGGGGGGAGCACGAGCGTTGGCAGTTTGTTGGCGAGGATGGCCAGAGCGAGGAGGTGCGGGTCGCCTCGCGCCTGCGCATCAACCACTGGCCGGCGCTGCTGGCAGCGGCACTTTCCGGGGCTGGCATCACCTTGCAGCCGGCCGAACAGGTGCGTGACCATATCGCCGCGGGGCGTCTGCTGCCGCTGCTTGGCCGCTATCAGATCCCGGCCAAGACCCTCTACTTCATCTATCCGGCGGCGCGGCGGCAGGTGCTCAAGATCACCCTGTTGGGGGACTTTCTGGCCGAGTCCCTGCAAGCTGAGCCCGAGCCTGAATAAAAGGCTGCATATTCTCGCCACCGTGCTTAACCATCGTACTTAACAAAGGGGCGGAGCAGGCCTAACATGGCGGGATGTTTTTTTAGTCAGGACAAAAGGATATGTCTGGGTTGAAAAAGGATCTCGGGCTCTGGCAGGGGATGGGGCTGCTCGCCACCTCGCTGCTCGGCACCGGGATCTTCGTGGTACCGGCGACTGCCGCCTCGCTGGCGGGTGAGGCCTCGCTCTGGGCCTGGTTGCTGCTGATTGCGCTGGTGCTGCCCATCGCCTTTACCTTCGCTCGCCTCGGCCGTCGCTATCCCCATGCGGGCGGCGCGCCGCACCTGATTGGCCTCGCCTTTGGCAACGGCGCCGAGCGCTTCTCCGCCTTCCTGTTTCTGGCGGTGCTGCCGGTGGGGCTGCCTGCCGCCCTGATGATTGCCGCCGGTTTCTGGCACGCCCTGTTCGAGATGGGGGAGTGGACCCTCTGGGCCATCCAGCTGCTGACCCTGCTCGGGGTATTCCTGCTGGGGCTGCGCGGGGCGCGCTCCTCCGGCAACCTGCAGCTGTTGATAGCTCTGGCTATTCTGGGGCTGACCCTGCTTATCTGGTTCAAGGGGGAGGTGAGCTGGCGCGATGCAGCCCGGCCCTTGCCGACGACGGACGAGTGGCCCGCCATGGCTACGGCGCTGGCGGTGATGTTCTGGTGTTTCGTCGGGCTGGAAGCCTTCGCTCATATGGGGGAGGAGTTCAAGCGGCCACAGCGGGACTACCCCATCGCCCTGCTCGGCGGGGTGCTGCTGGCGGGGCTCATCTACTGGGTGCACTCGCTGGTGGTGCTCAAATATGGCCTCTACGGCGATGAGGCGAAAAATGCCACCGCCATCCCCTCCCTGCTGGCGCTGCTGTTCGGCCCCACCGCCAAGTGGCTGGTGGCGGTGCTCGGCTACCTCTCCTGCTTTGCCAGCATCAACATCTACATTCAGGGCTTTGCACGGCTGATCTGGAGCATGGCGCGGGAAGGCAAGTTGCCCCCCTCGCTGGCGCAGCTCACCGCGCGCGGCGCGCCGCTGCGGGCGCTCACTCTGGTGCTCGCCATCTGTCTGCTCTGCATCACCCTTATCATCTGGCTGCGACTGCCGCTCGATGAGCTGATCCGCTACGCCAACGGCAACTTCGTACTGGTCTATCTGCTCTGCATGGCGGCGGGCTGGCGCCTGCTTGGCGGGGTGGGCAAGGGGCTGGCTGGGGTGAGCGTGCTGCTCTGCGCTCTGGTGCTGGTGGCGCTCGCCACTCAGGTGCTCTATGCGGTGGTGCTGAGTCTTGGCTACGGCGGCTTCTCGTTGTGGCGACGTTATCTGCGCCGCAGTCGTCAGCAGGATGCGCTCCCGCTGGCGAAGTAACCTCTCCCCGATGGTCGAAGAATTGTGAAAGCCCTGATGTTCAGGGCTTTTTGATTCCGGCATATGGGATATTCGTATGAATACTGGTTGGCACGCTATTTGCCGAAAAGTGCGGTGTCGGATCAACTCAACGGCGATTTATAGCCAAAAAAAGTGGGATCCAGCTCCCGTTTTGCTTAAAGTGACCCCTTCCGATCCCGGTGGTCGGAATGCCCGCAAGGATGCCCTTCAGACGTAAACAGGATGGCCTGGCCAGACTGACTCTCAGAGATGTGATTGCTTCGGTTCTCTTTTTATCTGTCACCTGTGGTGATAGCGCCTTGTTCCGTTCAGTCAGCCCGGGTTTTGCGTCTCTCTCATCGTGCATTGTCACCATCTGCTGCGAGTGAATCATGAGCGAATCGGTTTTTGAGATCCACGACTGGACCCTGAGCGTTGACGACAACATGCTGTGTCGCCCCGACCGCGAGGTCTACCTCGAACCCAGACTGGTCAACCTGTTGCGGTTTCTGGCCCATAATGCCGGCACAGTCTTTGGCCGCGATGCCCTGATCAACGAGGTGTGGGATGGCGCCGAGGTGACCGATCAGGTGGTGACCCAGTCCATCTTCGAACTGCGCAAGATCCTCAAAGATGGTCGCACCGATGCGACCGACTATATCGTCACCGTACCCAAGCGCGGCTACAAGCTGGTGGCACCGGTGCGGCCGCTGCAGGTGGTTTCCGTGGTGATGGCGGACGAGCAGCCCGCGGTCAATACCGCTCTCTCCGACAACCCGACTCTCTCCGATCTGAGCCCGCCCGTGGCTCTTCAGGATGATGATGCACAGCCCAATGTCGCCCCTTTTCCCGCCGGGCCCCTGACCCGCGCCATCTCCACCCATGCCAAGGATGCTCGCAGCCGCTGGAAGATGGTGAGTTTCGATATCTTCGTTGCCATCGTGCTGATCGCCATTGTCAGCATGCTCAGCTACCAGCACACCAGCCCCCAAGTGCATGCCATGCTGGATCCCAACCTGCTGGTGTTCCGCTTCCACTCCGGCATGGATGACAACAACGAGAACGTGCGCCTTGCCGATGGCATTACCCGAGCCCTGATGGGGGAAGTGGCGGTGGCCACGCCGCTGCGGGTGCAGTATGGCGCCACCACTTTGATGGGGGGCATCATGCCCGGCAAGGAGCTGAGCGTGCGGGTCACCCGCCAGCCCCGCGGCACCTATCTCGATCTGGAGTACCGCAATCTCAATACCAACCGGATCCTGTTTAGCCATCAATACCAGCTCAGCCGTCACAATGTGCACGGGGTGTTGCAGGCGAGCAGCCGGGATCTGTTGCGTGCCCTCGACCAACCCGATGCCGAGCCGGGGATGGGCTGGCCCACCGATGATGCCTCCCTGATGGCGATGATGGAGGCGCAGTACTACATCAACAGCCGGGATCCGGTCGCCCTCAAGCGCGGCATCGATCTGCTGGAGCAGGCGCTGATTGCCCATCCGGATCAGCCGTTGCTGCTGGCGGAGCGCTATCTGGCAGGCGAGGCGCTGGCCACCCTGGCGGGCAAATCCGAGAGCGAGCGGCTGCAGGGGGTTGGCACCCATCTCGCCCGCGTGGTGCAAAACAGTGGCGCTCTGCCAGCCCGGGTGTGGGAGGCGTTGACCCTGCAGGCGATCCTCAACGGCCAGCAACAGCAGGCCAACTATCTGCTGGAGCAGGCGGCGAGTCGCGGCCGCTCGGTGCTCTACTACATACTGCAGGGCAAGCTGGCGGAGCTGGACGGTCGCCCCGAAGCGGCGGGGGATGCCTACAGTCAGGCCTTCCTGATGGAGGCGACCGAGCAGACCTATCTGCTCTGCCAGCAGCTCGGTTTCTACAGCAATATGGAGAGCCTCACCCCGGCTCTGTTCAATGCGCTGGGTCAGAGCAAGGTGAAGCTCTTCTAACACCGCAGTTTGGTTTTCCCCCGGTCGGCGCGGTTGCCGACCCCATCCACAGGCTACCTTCGGGCGGCCTGTGCGGTATCTGCTCGTCTCAATCCTGCTTGTTTGCCACCGGGGATGGTCGCTCTGGTGCGGCCCGATTTATCCCCCGCAGCTCCCCACAATCCCCATTTGCCTGTGTCTTGCACGCGGCATTAGCTGCACTCGCGTTTGTTCGGCTTTGCGCCGCGCGCAGCTTGTGATATCTGCTCATTGTTGAAAATGACACTCACCACTCACCACTCACCA